>JAYOFL010000007.1:0-82563 GCA_038117205.1 Rhodospirillales bacterium
CGCCGGGCACAGCCTCGGCGAGTACTCGGCCCTGACGGCGGCCGGCGTCCTCGATGCCTTCATGGCGCGGATCGAGCCGCTGCTTGCCGACGCCCGGCAACGGAACGCCGCCCATGCGTCCGCCTGATTTCTGGCGCGACCGCGACGCGCTCGCCGGCGTCCTGCTGTCGCCCTTCGGCGCGCTCTACGGCGCCGTCGTCGCCTGGCGCGCGGCGCGGCGGCCCTATTGGCGGGCGCCGGTACCGGTCATCTGCGTCGGCAACGTCACCTCCGGCGGCGCCGGCAAGACCCTCATCGTCCTCGACCTCGCCCGACGCCTGACCCGGGCCGGCCGGTCGCCGCACGTGCTGTCGCGCGGCTACGGCGGCAGCGCCAGCGGGCCGATGATCGTCGACGCCAACCTGCACACCGCCCATGAAGTCGGCGACGAGGCGTTGCTCCTCGCCCGTGTCGCGCCGACATGGGTCGGCGCCGACCGGATCGCCAGCGCCAGGGCCGCCGTCGCCGCCGGCGCCGACGTCCTGATCATGGACGACGGCTTCCAGAACCCGGCCCTGGCGAAGACGCTCTCGATCCTGGCCGTCGACGGCGGCTTCGGCTTCGGCAACGGCCGGCAGATCCCGGCCGGTCCGCTCCGCGAGCCGGTGGCCGCCGCGCTTCGGCGCACCCAGGCCGTCGTCCTGATCGGCGACGACACGTCGGACGCGGCGGCGGCGCTCAAGGGCGTCGGTGTGCTGCGGGCCCGCATCGCGCCCGCCGGCGACACGTCCGCCTTCGTCGGCCGGCGGGTGTTCGCCTTCGCCGGCATCGGCCGGCCGGAAAAGTTCTTCGAGACGCTCGCCGGTACGGGGGCGCGTATCGTCCGCACCGTCGCGTTCCCGGACCATCATCCGTTCGACGCGGGGGAGCTTCGCGCGCTCCTCGACGAAGCAACGGCGGCCGGTTGCCGGCTGGCGACGACGGAAAAGGACCACGTGCGCCTACCCGCCGACGTCCACGCCGACGTCATGTGCCTGCCGGTCGGTCTCGTCTGGCAGGACGAGGCGGCGTTGGCGCGGCTTCTCTCCGACGCCGTCGGCGCCTAGACTGCCCGCATGCTGCGTCCGGCCCGACCGCTCGAGAAATTCCTTTGGCATCCGCTGCAGGCGGCGGCGGCGTTCGCCTTCTATGCGGCGTTTCGGATACTGCCGCTGGACGCCGCATCGGCGGTCGGCGGCTGGATCGGCCGCGCGCTCGGCCCGCGCCTCGGCCTAACCGACCGGGCCCGCCGCAACGTGCGGCTCGCTTTTCCCGATCTGGACGACGGGGGGGTCGAACAGGTGATCCGCGGCATGTGGGACAACCTCGGCCGCACCGTCGGCGAGTTTCCGCATCTCGGCGCGTTCGATTTCGGCGGCCCGGAAGCCCGCGTCGAGGTCGAGGGGTTCGAGAATTTCGCGGCGCTCCGCGACGACGGCGTCGGCGGCATCTTCTTCTCGTCGCATCTCGCCAATTGGGAGCTCGGTCCGGCCTTCGCCGCCTTCAACGGGCTCGAGCTCGACATGATCTACCGGGAAGCCAACAACCGTCTGGTGGAGCGCCTTTATATGCGCGGCCGGCGGGTCTTTTCCGGCGCGTTGATCCCGAAGGGTGCCAGCGGCGCGCGCGCCGTTCTGACGTCGCTGAAACGGGGCCGGCACGTCGCCCTGATGGTCGACCAGAAAATGAACGACGGCATCGCCGCGCCGTTCTTCGGCCGAGACGCCATGACGGCGCCGGCGCTCGGCGAATTCGCCCGGCACTTCGATTGTCCGGTCTCCGGCGTGCAGGTGATCCGCAAGCGGGGTGCACGCTTCAAGATCAGGCTGACGGCGCCGATCCGGGCCCAGCGAAGCGACGACAAGGCCGCCGACGTCCTCGACATGACGACGCGGGTGAATAGCCAGATCGAGGATTGGATACGCGAAAACCCGTCCCAGTGGCTGTGGCTGCACAACCGCTGGCCCGATTAGACCGAAGTCCGCCCCCGGGGTTTCGCCGGGGGCGTTTTCGTCAGCTACCGCTCTTCGGCTTAGACTGTTCCGTCTGCGCGACAGTGCTGGTGGTCGGAATCTCGGTCATCTTCTTATGACCGTCGACGCATTCCGCCAGCGAGGGCGCCGCCGAGAAGGCGACAAAACCGAGAACCGCAAGTGCGAGAAGTCCATAACGCATGACCGTCTCCTTATGTCCTGGTGGCGCCAGTATAGCGAAATCCGATTTTGCCGTCTACGCATGACCGACCGGTCAGCGCGGCGCGTCCTTCAGGATCAGTTCCGGATCGAGCGGCGTCGTGTCCAGCGTGACGCCGAAATGCAGATGCGCGCCGGTCGCCCGGCCCGTCTTGCCGACGGCGCCGATGTCCTGGCCCGCCGCCACCATCTGACCGGGCTTCACGCTGACGTCGCTCATGTGGATGTAGATGGAGCGCAGCCCGAGGCCGTGGTCGACCAGGACGGTCTTGCCGTTGAAGAACATGCCGGGGTGCGTGAAGGCGACCCGGCCCGCCGCCATGGCGCGGACCCGGGTTCCTTCCGGCGCGGCGATGTCGGTGCCGTAGTGCGGGTTGCGCGGCTTGCCGTTGAGGATGCGCTGCGAGCCGTAGACGCCGGATATGCGCCCCTTCGCCGGCCAGACGAAGCCGCCGAGGAACGCCGGCATGGGATCGGCGACGGCGCGGGCCGCGTTGAGTTCTTCCCGCTCGGCCTTGATGCGGGCGACGTCTTCCGGCTTCGGCGTCACCTTGCGCTCGGGCAGGCCGTCGATGCGCTCGATTTGGAATTCCCGGTCCCGGACGGCGAGGCTCACGTGCTGGCGCCGGCCGTCCGGCAGCGTCACGTCGAGGGAGACGGCGCCGGCGGCATCCCGCCCGAACCCAAGCAGGAAGTTGCCGTCCGGGTCGGTCGCCACGGCCTTGCCGTCCAGCGTCACGATCGCGCCCGGTTCCGTCTTGCCGATGACGAGCCCGCCTTCGGCGACGTCGCCGGAAAGAACAGGCCCATCAGAAGCGGAGGTGGCCGAGGCAAAGGCGCTCCCGGCGCACATTGCAGCGACGGCGACTGCGAGGGCGCGGATGATCAAAGCAGCGATCCCTGCCCGCCGTCGTCGCCGGGTGTCTTCTTCGCCGGTTTCCGCGCCGCCGGTTTCGCGGGTGCCGCGCCGGCGACGCGCGCTCCGACGCGGCCGTCCTTCATGCGGATGGCGATGTCCTCGCCCGGTGTCAGATCGGCCGCCGCGAACACCGGCTTGCCGGCCGCCGTTTCCACCAGGGCGAATCCCCTCTCCAGCACGCGCTCGAAGGAATAGCTTTCCAGCAACTGCCCCATCTGGCGCAGCCGGTCGCGCTTCGATCCGGTCAGGCGCGGCAGGGCGCGGTCGAGACGCGACGCTTCGCGCTCCAGCGCGCGCTTTCCGTCGCGGACGATGCGATCCGGCCTCGGCAGGCGGGCCGGCAGGCGCTGACGGCGGCGGCCCATGCCGACGTTCAAGGCGTTCCCCAGCCGCTCCGACCAGTCGTCGAGCCGCTGGCCGGCGCCTTCCAGAACCCGGCCGAGATTGGGGAGCGCGCGGCCGAGGGCGGACAGCGTTTGCTTCGCCCCGTCGACGCGGCGGCGCAGCCCGCGCACCTGACGGGCGTCCAGCTCGGCGATCCGCGCCAGGATGTCGAGGCGCACCGGCACCGCCATTTCGGCGGCCGCCGTCGGCGTCGGCGCCCGCACGTCGGCGGCGAGGTCGATCAGCGTCCAGTCGGTCTCGTGCCCGACGGCGGAAATCAGCGGAATGTCGCTCTCGGCGGCGGCGCGGACGACGATTTCCTCGTTGAAGGCCCAGAGGTCTTCCAGGGACCCGCCGCCCCGGGCGACGATCAGCACGTCCGGGCGCGGCACCTTGCCGTCCGGGGCGAGCGTGTTGAAGCCCCGGATGGCGGCCGCCACCTGCGCCGCCGCGCCGTCGCCCTGCACCAGCACCGGCCAGACCAGGACGCGGCGCGGGAAGCGGTCGGCCAGCCTGTGCAGAATGTCGCGGATGACGGCGCCGGTCGGCGACGTGACGACGCCGATGATTTCCGGCAGGTACGGCAGGTCGCGCTTGCGGCTCTCGTCGAGCAATCCCTCGGCGGCCAGCTTGCGCTTGCGGTCCTCCAGCAGTTTCAGGAGCGCGCCCTCGCCGGCCAGTTCGAGGCTTTCGATCACGACCTGATATTTCGAGCGGCCGGCATAGGTGGTGATGCGGCCCGTCGCCACCACCTCCATGCCGTCTTCCGGGCGAATCCCGAGCCGGCCGGCGGCGCTGCGCCAGCACACCCCGTCGATGACGGCGGTCTCGTCCTTGAGCGAGAAATAAAGATGCCCCGACGCGGCGCGCTTGAAGCCGGAGATTTCGCCCCGGATGCGCACGTGGTCGAAGCTCTGCTCCATCACCTGTTTGACGAGACCGGAAATCTCGCTGACGGAAAAGACCGGGCGGTTATCCCCGGCGCCGTGATCGGCGCCCGGATCGTCAAAAGAGCTGTCGTTACGGGTGGACGCGTGCGGTTCCATGGATAGACTGTATGTCCGAACCATGCGGCGATGACAACCGTGGACGGGGAGTGTGGGAATGAAGGTACTGGTCGTCGGCGGTGGAGGGCGCGAACACGCCCTCGCGTGGGCCATCGCCAAATCGAAGAAACTGACGAAGCTCTACTGCGCGCCGGGCAACGCCGGCATCGCCGACGTGGCGGAATGCCTGGATGTGGCGGCGGACGACATTCCGGGCATCTGCGGGCTGGTTTCCGAACTGAAGATCGACTTCGTCGTCGTCGGCCCCGAGGGGCCGCTGGTCGCCGGCCTCGCCGACAAAATCGCCGACATGGGCGTGCCGGTGTTCGGTCCGTCCGCGGCGGCCGCCGCCATCGAGGGCTCGAAGGGCCTGATGAAGGACATTCTCGCCAAGTACGACATCCCGACCGCCGAATACGAACGCTTCGACGAGCCGGACGCCGCCAAGGAATTTATCCGCGTCAAGAACAAGCCGCTGGTCGTCAAGGCGGACGGGCTCGCCGCCGGCAAGGGCGTGATCCTGAGCCATTCCGTCACCGAGGCCTATGCCGCCGTCGACCAGATCATGATCGAGGAAGCGTTCGGCGAGGCCGGCGCCGAAATCGTCATCGAGGAGTTTCTGGAGGGCGAGGAAGCGAGTTTCTTCGCGCTTTGCGACGGCGAACGGGCGATCGCGCTCGCCGGCGCGCAGGACCACAAGCGCGTGCACGACGGCGACCACGGCCCAAACACGGGCGGCATGGGGGCGTATTCGCCGGCGCCGATCCTCGACGACGCCATGACCGAGCGCGTCATGCGCGAGATCGTCACGCCGACCGTCGAAGCCATGGCCAAGGAAGGCCGTCCCTATAAGGGCGTGCTGTTCGCCGGTCTGATGATCGGCCAGCAGGGTCCGAAGGTCATCGAGTTCAACTGCCGCTTCGGCGATCCGGAATGCCAGCCGATCATGGCGCGGCTCAAATCCGACGCGCTGGACATGCTGCTGGCAGCCGCCGAGGGGCGGCTCGACAAGATCAAGCTGTCGTTCGATCCCCGCCCGGCGCTCACCGTCGTCATGGCGGCGAACGGCTATCCGGGCCACTACGCCAAGGGCAGTGTCATCGGCGGCGCCGACGCGGCGGCGAAGGTGCCGGACGCCATCGTCTTTCACGCCGGCACGGCGCGGGACGAGGAAGGCCGGCTGATCGCCACCGGCGGCCGGGTGCTGGGCGTCACCGCGCTTGGCGACACCGTCGCCGACGCGCAGAAGAAAGCCTACGCCGCCGTCGACAAGATCGAGTGGCCGGGAGGCTTCTGCCGCCGCGACATCGGCTGGCGGGCGGTGGGGCGCTGACTGCGGACGCTGGTATCGCGCCCCGGGAAACCCCATATGGGATGCAAGCGTATTTGACCCCATGCTTCGAGACGCTACGCTCCCGGGCATGAGGTCGATGGGTATATCCTCGCCTCACCCTGAGGAGCCTCGGAAATTCTCCGAGGCGTCTCGAAGGGCGAGGCGGGCAAGAATTCAACACGGGGAAGCATCATGGACGAGAAGACCTTGAACGAAATTCAGGCCGACGCCTTTCGCGGCCTCATCAAGCACCTGCAGAAGCGCACTGACGTGCAGAACATCGACATCATGAACCTGGCCGGCTTCTGCCGGAACTGCCTGTCCAAGTGGCTGGCGGCGGCGGCCAAGGAACGCGGCGTCGAGTTGTCGGACGCGGCCGCGCGCGAGATGATCTACGGCATGCCCTACGACGAATGGAAGACGAAGCATCAGGCGAAGGCCTCCGACGAACAGCAGAAACTGTTCGAGGAAACGAAGCCGCTGCACGCCGAAATCAGCGGCCACAACTGAGCCGCCCCGTGGCCGACCTACCGCCGCCAATCGCCGCCAAGCGCCCGAATTTCTGGCGCGCCTCCGGGTTCGATCTCCTGGCCCGTGACACGGGCGGGCATCTGTCGATCACCGACGACTATCTCCGCGCCTACCTGGGGCGGCCGGAGATCGCGCCGGTCGAGGAATCCTGCCCGAAGGAGCGCGCGCTTTACGAGCAGTTGCTGGCGTCGCCGACGCGCCCCGTGAAGCCCGCCGAGATCGCCGCCTTCGCCGATCCGGACGCCCGCGACAACTACCGCGTCTTCCTCGACTTCCGCGACCGCATGATCAAGGCCGGCACCATCGAGGCCTGCTATCTCGACGTCTTCCGGGAAGGCCAGGTGAAGATTCCGCCGCTGTTCGTCGATCAGATGGCGCACGTCGTCGTGCGCTCGATCTTGGACGGCACGGACGATCCGTTCCGGGCCCGGGCGGGCGAGTTGTTCTTCCGCGAACAGACCGTCACCGTGCACGAGGGCGCGATGCTCGCCGGCGACGCGGAGACGGTCGAAATGCTGGCGACCACCGGCGGCATGGGCTCCATCGGAAAGCTGCTGGTGGAAGGCGGCGTCAAGCCGAAGGAAGTCGATCTCGACGTGTTGCAGCCGGAAACCGCCTTCGTCTATTGGCAGCGCGAAACCCGGCACGACATGGTGCTCGATCTCTCCTTCACACGGCCGGGCCTCGACGCGCTCTGCCGCGTGTTGGAAGGCTGGGTGCGCCACTTCACCGGCGCCGAGGTGTCGATCCAGCCGGTGCAGCAGATCACCGACGAGAAGTGGGTCTGGCACATCGGCCTGGATGCCGACGCCTCCGCCATTCTGAACGATCTCTACAACAGCGAGGACGTCGACGACGAGCGGCGCGGCCGGCTGATTTCCCTCTTCCGACTCGAATTCAAGGACCCGTCCCTGATGCGGTCCGACATTGCCGGCCGGCCGGTCTACATGGGCCTCGCCATGAACGAGCGGAAGCGGCTGCGCCTCAAGCCGCAGAACATCCTGGTCAACCTGCCGCTGGCGCCGGAAGCGTAGCGCCACTTCGTCGTCTCCGCGTCAGGAGATACTCCGTCGATGCTGTGGACCCCGGGACGAGCCCGGGGTGACGGAAGAGAGCAGGATTGGCGCCGATTTACACTCACCCGTCACCCCGGGCTTGTCCCGGGGTCCACTCTCAAACCACCCGGATACGCCCCTAGCGGACCGGCCTCATCCACCCGGTGCCGTTGTCGACCTCGTACTTGTCGACCAGCGATCCGTCCTTGGTGACGATCTCGGCGGTGATCTTGCCGTCCTTCGCCTTCTCGACCTTGCCGAGCTTGAGGTTCGGATTTCCCTGCATGGCGAGATGCCGTTCGAGCCGCTTGCGCACGTCGTCGACGGTCAGCGCGGCCTGCTCGCGGTTCATCATGCCGGGGCCCGTGCCCTGGCCGAAGCCCGGACCCATCATGCCCGGACCATATCCTTGACCCATCATACCAGGGCCCATCATTCCGTACCCCATCATGCCGGGGCCGTAACCTTGCCCCATCATGCCGTAGCCCATACCGGGCCCATATGGACATCCCTGATCGTCAGCGGATGCAACGTCCGCACCCGCAACAAGCAACGCGCCGGCCAACGAACAGGCGAGACCGGCCGCCAAGGCAATCTTCTTCGCCGTCATGACACACTCCATTTCACTGGTGCGGGCGAACGCCTCGCCCGCCACGGTCGCGACTCTACGCCGCGCGCACGGTGCATTCCTTGATGTGGATCAAGCTTATTTAGGACTGGCTCAGCGCCGGTCGCGGAAGAAATCCTTGAGGAGCCCCGCCGCCGCGCTCTCGGCGAGACCGCCGACGATTTCCGGCGCGTGATGGCAGGTGGCGTGCGAGAACACCCGCGCCCCGTGCTCGACGCCGCCGCCCTTCGGATCGTAGGCGGCAAACACCAGCCGGCGGACGCGGGCGTGCGAGATCGCCTGCGCGCACATGGCGCAAGGCTCCAGTGTCACGTAAAGCTCGCAATCCGTGAGCCTGGGCGAGCCGAGCGCCTTGGCCGCCGCCCGGATCGCCAGCATTTCGGCGTGCGCCGTCGGGTCGTTGTCGGCTTCGGTGCGGTTGCCGGCGCGGGCGATGACGACGCCGTCCTTCACGACGACGGCGCCGACCGGCACCTCGCCCCGTTCCGCGGCCAGCCGCGCTTCGGCCAGCGCCACCGCCATCATTTCCGCATCCCGGCTTCGCATGGCGGGACCGTGCCCGCGACCGGCCCGCCGGTCAAGCGGGGCGCAACTTGACAAAGGGGGCCGCCCGGCCCACGAGGAGGCATGAGCGAAGATACCGAAAAGGGCGAGCGCATCGCCAAGATCATGGCCCGGGCCGGACTCTGTTCGCGCCGCGAGGCGGAACGCTGGATCGCCGAGGGCCGGGTCGCCGTCGGCGGCACCGTCTTGACGACACCGGCCGTCGTCGTCGGACCGGACGACATCGTCACGGTGGACGGGAAGCCGTTGCCGGACCGCCAGCCGGCGCGGCTGTGGCGGTTCCACAAGCCGGCCGGACTGGTCACGTCGCACAAGGATCCGGAGGGCCGCAAGACGGTCTTCGACGCGCTGCCCAAATACCTGCCCCGCGTCATCTCCATCGGCCGGCTGGATTTGACGTCGGAAGGTCTGCTGCTGCTCACCAACGACGGCGCGCTGGCGAGGAAGCTCGAGCTGCCGGCGACCGGCTGGACCCGGCGCTACCGCGCCCGCATTCACGGCAACATCACGCCGGACGCGCTCAAGAAGATCGCCGGCGGCGTCACCATCGACGGCGTCAAGTACGGGCCGATCAAGGCGCAGATGGAGAACCGCACCGGCGCCAACGCCTGGGTCGCGGTGTCGATCCAGGAAGGCAAGAACCGCGAAGTCCGCAAGGTGATGGAACACCTGGGCGTCACCGTGAACCGGCTGATCCGGGTGTCCTACGGCCCCTTCCAGCTCGGCCACCTGAAGCCCGGCGACGTCGAGGAAATTCCGCCGAAGGTGCTGCGCGACCAGTTGGGAGACATCCTCCGGTGAGGATCGTCGCCGGCAAGTACAAGGGCCGCCGCCTGCTGGCGCCGGAGGGCGGAGACGTCCGGCCGACCTCCGACCGGGCGCGGCAGGCTCTCTTCAACGTCCTCGAACACGCGTCCTTTTCGCCGCCGCTGGAAGGCGCCGCCGTCGTCGATGTCTGCGCCGGCACCGGCGCCATGGGGCTGGAGGCGCTGAGCCGGGGCGCCAGGAAAGTCACCTTCGTCGACATGGACCCGGCGGCCCTCGGCGTCGTCCGCAAGAACGCCGGCACGCTCGGTCAGGCGCTCGCCGTCACCATGCTCCGCCTCGACGCCAGCAAGCTGCCGCCGCCGCCGCGCATCGCCGAATGTCCGGCCGCCATCCTTTTCGTCGATCCGCCCTACGGCGCCGGCATCGCGGCGCCGATCCTGCTGTCGCTTTCCGGGCGCGGCTGGGCCGGACCGGAAAGCCTGATCGTGCTGGAAACTTCTTCGGCGGACACCTTCGAGCCGCCGCGCGGCTACACGCTGGTCGATCAGCGGCGCTACGGCGCGGCGATGGTCAGTTTCTTGAAAGTGAGCGCGTAGCAAACCTCCCCGTCACCCCGGGCTTGTCCCGGGGTCCACTCGTCGGGCAGTGGATTCCGGGACGCTTCGCGCCCGGAATGACGAAGACTATCTTCGCCCGAACAGCCGCTCGATGTCGGCGAGACGGAGCGTCACGTAGGTCGGACGGCCGTGACTGCACTGGCCGGAGTGCGGCGTCGCTTCCATTTCGCGCAACAGCGCGTTCATCTCGTCGGCGCCGAGGCGCCGGCCGGCGCGGACGCTGCCGTGGCACGCCATCGACGCGCACACTTCGTCGATGCGCTGATCCAACGCGACGGCGGTGTCGAGTTCCGCCAGTTCGTCGGCCAGATCGCGGACGAGCCCGCGCACGTCGGCCTCGCCCAGCATGGCCGGCGTCTCGCGCACCACGACGGCGCCCTGGCCGAACGGCTCGACGACGAGACCGAGGGCCTCCAACTCCGGCGCGCGGGCGACGATGCGTTCGCAATCGGCGTCATCCATCTCGACCACTTCCGGGATCAGGAGGATCTGCCGTTTGACGCCGCCCGCCGCCATCGCCTGCTTGATCTTTTCCTGCGTCAGGCGCTCGTGCGCCGCGTGCTGGTCGACGATGACCAACCCGTCCTCGGTTTCGGCGACGATGTAGGTGCGGTGCAGTTGCGCCCGGGCCGCGCCCAACGGAAAGTCGGCGGCCGGCGGCGGTTCCGCCGTCTGCGATGCTGCCGCCATCGGCGCGGCGGGGACGAGGTCGGCGCCCGGCAAGGGTGCGTAGAAGCTTTGCGCGCGGGTGGCGAGGCCGGGCGACGGGGCGTCGGACCGGTAGGCATAGGCATTGCCGCCGCCCCCGCCACCACCCATGGGGAGTCCACCCGGCCGGAACGAACCCAGCGCCGCGTCCGCCGTGCCGGTCGACGCCCGGTGTCCGGCCCCCGCGAGCCCGTGCCGAAGCGCGCCGACGATAAGACCGCGCACGGTGGCGCCGTCGCGGAAACGCACTTCGGTTTTCGCCGGATGCACGTTGACGTCGACGTCGTGCGCCGGGATATCGAGGAAAAGCGCCAGCACCGGATGCCGGTCTCCGGCAAGGAATTCGCGGTAGGCGCCCCGCACCGCGCCGACCAGGAGCTTGTCGCGCACCGGCCGTCCGTTCACGAACAGGAACTGCATGGCGGCGTTGGCGCGGTTGAAGGTCGGCAGGCCGGCGTAGCCCGTGAGCCGCATGCCGTCCCGCTCCGCGTCGATCCGGAAGGCGTTGTCCCTGAAGTCACGGCCCATGATGGCGGCGAGGCGGTCGAGGCGCGCATCGAAGAGATCACCGGAGCAGGCCGGCAGCTTGAGAACGTCACGGCTGCCGTCGCTGAGCGTGAAGCCGATTTCCGGATGCGCCATGGCGAGCCGCTGCAAGGTCTCGTTGATGCGCCCCTGTTCGGTGCGGTCGGTCTTGAGGAACTTGAGCCTGGCCGGCGTCGCGAAGAAGAGATCGCGCACATCGACGCGCGTCCCCGTCGGCTGCGCGGCGGGTTCCACCGGCGACACGCGCCCGCCCTCGATATGGATCGCCCACGCCGCGTCGGCGCCCTTGGCGCGGCTGGCGATGGTCATGCGGCTGACGGCGCCGATGGAGGGCAGCGCCTCGCCCCGGAAGCCGAGGGTGCGGATGTCGGTGAGATCGTCGTCCGGCAGCTTCGAGGTCGCGTGCCGCTCGACGGCGACGGCGAGATCCTCGGCGCTCATGCCGACGCCGTCGTCCGTGACGGTCAACTGCGCGCGGCCGCCGTCGCGGACCGTGACGTCGATGCGCGTCGCCCCGGCGTCGATGGCGTTTTCCACCAGTTCCTTGACGGCGCTGGCCGGGCGCTCCACCACCTCGCCGGCGGCGATCCGGTTGACGAGCGTTTCCGGCAGCCGGCGGACGATCATCCGGCGTCTTTTCCGAAGGCGCCGAGCCGGGCGATCAGCGCGGCGAGGGACGGCGTCGGCTTCTTCTCGCCCTTCAGCATGGGCTCGATCTCGACCGCCATCTTCTTGCCGAGTTCGACGCCCCACTGGTCGAAGGAATTCACGTCCCAGAGCGCGCCCTCGACCGCCGTGCGGTGTTCATAGAGCGCGATCAGCTTGCCGAGCACGCGGGCGTCGAGCTTGCCGTAGAGAACGACGGTGCTGGGCCGGTTGCCGCCGAAGGCGCGGTACGGCTGGTCCTTGGGCACATCCGGACGGCCGGCCATGAGCGCGTCCGCCTGCGCCAGCGCGTTTACGAGGAGCGTCGGATGCAGGCCGGCGTCGTTGGTCGCGGCGACCGCGGGCACCAGGAAGTCGACCGGGATCATGTCGGTGCCCTGGTGCAGCATCTGGAAGAACGTGTGCTGGGCGTTGGTGCCGACGGCGCCGAACCGCACCGGCGCGGTCGGGTAGCCGACGGTTTCGCCTTCCTGCGTCACGTTCTTGCCGTTGCTCTCCATCTCGAGTTGCTGCAGGTACGGGATGAAGGCGGAGAGCCGGGAATCGTAAGGGATCACGGCCCGCGACCGCGCCCCCAGAAAGGTCGCGTTCCAGACGCCGATCAGTCCCATCAGCAGCGGCGCGTTCTCGCGCACCGGCGCGGTCAGCAGGTGCCGGTCCATCTCGGCGGCGCCGGCGCGGAGGGCCTCGAACGCCGGCCAGCCGAGGGCCAGCGCGATCGGCAGACCGACCGCCGACCACAGCGAATAGCGGCCGCCGACCCAATCCCAGATCGGGAAGACGTCGCCGTCGGCGAAGCCGGCCTGGCGCGCCGCCAGGATGTTGGCGGTGACGGCCAGCGCCGGCAGCTTCGGATGGCGGGCCTTGAGGGCTGCCCAATTGAGCTTGGTTTCCGTCGTCTCGAAGGATTTCGAGATCAAGACGGCGAGCGTGCGCGACGGATCGACGCCGGCGAGCGCGCGGTCCAGCGTGACGCCGTCGATGTTGCCGACGAAGCGGACGCGGGGACCGGTGATGCTTTCCTGCAGGGCGTCGAGGACGAAGGCCGGTCCGTATTCGGAACCGCCGATTCCGAGCACCAGGACGGTATCGATCTTGCCGCCGTAGCCTTTGATCTCACCGGCGGCGATCCGCTCGATGAGATTGCGGACACGCGCGTCGACGCGGGCGATCTCGCCCCGGATGTTGTGGCCGTCGACGTTGAGCTCCTTCGGGCCGGAGCCGCGCAAGGCCGCGTGCAGGGCGGACCGCCGCTCCGATTCGTTGACCATGCCGCCCGACAACATGCGGCCGAGGAACGCCGGCACGTCCGCCGCCTCGGCGAGGGCCAGCAAGCCGGCCAGAACGTCGGTATCTATGCGCTCGCGGGAAAAATCGACGTAGATGTCGCCGAGATCGACGGAGAACACAGCCGACCGCTTGGGGTTCTCGACGAAGAGGTCGCGGAGGTGCCGTTCCGACATGCGCAGGGCGTGCGCGGCGAGGGACTTCCAGGCGGGGTTTTCCGACGACTTGGACATGCGCCTCAATACCAGATGACCGCGCGGTGTGCCATAGCCGGCACCGCGGACGCCGCTCAGTTGCTCGCCTTCACCCCTTCCGGGCGGCCGGCGACGACGAACAGCAGTCGGGACGGATCGAGCATGGTCTTGGCGACCCGGCGCACGTCGTCGAGGGTCACGGCATCTATGTAGGAATTCCGCTTGTCGATGTAGTCGACGCCGAGCTTGTCCTCCTGCATGCCGACCAGCATGTTGGCGATGCGGTCGGACGCCGTGAAGCGGAGCGGAAAATTCCCCGTCAGATACGTCTTGGCGTCGGTGAGTTCGGCTTCCGTCGGACCCTCGGCGGCGAGCTTGGCCCAGACCGCCTTAACGGTCTCCAGCGTCTCGCCGACCCGCGCGTTGGCGGTGCCGGCGGCGCCGACCCAGGCGCCCGCATATTCCAGCGGCATCAGGTAGGAGTAGACCGAATAGGAGAGGCCCCGCTTCTCGCGGACTTCGCTGTAGAGGCGCGACACGAATCCGCCACCGCCGAGGATGTAGTTGAGCACGTATGCGGCGTAGAAGTCCTTGTCGCCCCGGAGCGGTCCGGGCTGCGCCCATTGGATGGAACTTTGCGCGACGTCGATGTCGACGACCTTGACGCCGGCCTTGGTCGCCGGCGTCACCACCGGCACGTCCCACTTGGCGGCATGCGCCGGCAGATCGCCGAACACCTTGTCGAGCAGAGCCTTCAACTCGTCGACGGAAATGTCGCCGACGACGCCGACCATCAGGTTGTCGCGGCCGAGCCGGGTGGCGACGAACTTGCGGAAATCGTCGCGGGTGATCGCCTTGAGGCCGTCCAACGTCCCGCTGCCCGGGCGGGCATACGGATGGTTCGGAAACATGGCCTCGAAGAGAGCATGGCTGGATTTCGTCTCGGGGTCTTCCGCCGACTGGCGGAGCCCCGACATCAACTGCGCGCGCAGCCGTTCGACGGGCTCGTCGTCGAAGCGCGGTTGCGTCAATGCCAGGCGCAGCAGGTCAGCGCCCCGGTCGCGGTATTTGTTCAGCATGCGGAGCCGGCCGCGGAAACTGTCGAGGCCGGCATCGAAGCGGAGCGAGATGGAGAGGTCTTCCAGGGTCTTCTGGAACGTCTTGCTGTCGAGATCGCCCGCCCCTTCGTCCATGACGCTGGCGACGAACGTGGCGAGCCCTTCCTTGCCGGCGGGATCGAGGGCGCTGCCGCCCCGGAACGCGAAGCGCATCGACGTGATCGGGTTCGAGGTGTCGCGAACCAGCCAGGCGGTGACGCCCTTGGCGCTGGTCACCTGCTCGACGTTGACGGCGCCGGCCGACGGCGCGAACAGGAGAACGAAGAGGACGGCGAGAAGAGCGACGCGACGCATGGACATCATCCTGCCGGCTTGGCGCGAAGTTCCGAGGTGACGCTGCGGCTATTGCCGAACACCAGCTTGGCGGCGGCGTTGACGGCCTCCGGCGTGACGGCGGCGAGGCGGTCCGGCCACGCCTCGACGTCGGCGACCGTGCGGCCGATGGAAAGCGCCGTGCCGAAGATGCGGGCCGCCGTGCCGAAACTGTCGCGGGCCAGGATCGCGGCGTCGGTCATGCGCTTGATCGCCTCGGCGACTTCGGTGTCGGTGACGCCCGATTGCAGTAGGCGCGAGATTTCCTTCTCCACGGCCGCTTCCAGGGCTTCCATCGACGTACCGGGCTTCGGCGACGCGTAGAATCCGAACGTGGATGGGCCGATGTCGTCCGGCCCGTAATAGGCGCCGGCGGAGAGCGCGATGCCGGAATCGACGACGAGGGCGCGGTTGAGGCGGCTCGAAGCGCCGCCGCCGATGATTTCTGACAGCACCTGCAGCGCGTAGGCGTGCTCGGAGGCGCCGCTCATGTAGCTCGGCGCCAGGAAGATGCGGCCCCAGCTCGGCTGGCGCACCCGCTCGTGCGTCATGACGAGACGGCGGTCGGCGCGGGCCGGCGGCTCGACGGTGCGCGTGCGCGCCATATCGGCGACGCGCGGCACCTTGCCGTAGGTGCGCTCGGCGAGCGTCTTCAACTCGGCCATTTCGACGTCGCCCTCGACCACCAGGATCGCGTTGTTGGGGGCGTAATGGCGACGGTAGAAGGCGAGGATGCGGTCGATGTCGAGGCCTTGAATCTCGTGCTCCCAGCCGATGATCGGCCGGCGATAGGGATAGTTGAGATAGAGCGCGGCGTTGACCTGCTCGCCGAGCTGGGCGGCGGGCTCGTTGTCGGTGCGCATGCGGCGCTCTTCCAGAACCACCTGGCGTTCCGGATCGACCTCCTTCGGCGTGATGACGAGATTGGTCATCCGATCCGCTTCCATCGTCATGACCATTTCGAGACGGTCGCGGGCGATGGTCTGGTGATAGGAGGTGTAATCGTAGGAGGTGAAAGCGTTTTCCTGACCGCCGTTACGGGCGACCCGGGCCGAGAACTCGCCCGGCTTCAGAGTCTTGGTGCCCTTGAACATCAGGTGCTCGAGGAAATGCGCGATGCCGGACTCGCCCGGCGCCTCGTCGGCGGAACCGGCCTTGTACCACACCATGTGCTTCACCACCGGCGCCCGGTGGTTCGAGATCAGCACCACCTGCATGCCGTTCTCGAGGGTGAAGGTTTCCGGATCGAAGATGCGCGCCCAGGCCGGGCCGGCGCACAACATCATCGCCACCAGGGCGGCGACGGCGGATAGCGGCATTCTCGCGGATTTCATCATGGCACCGATATGGCGCGGCGGCTTGCCGCCTTCAAGGCACATCGCATCACGAGGATGCGATCAGAAATCGAGTATGCCCTTGCGTTCCCGCTTGAGCTTGATCTGCGGCGTCTCGCCCTCGGTGACGGTCTTGCCGAGCGCCTGGTTTTCCTGGATTCGCTTCTGCTCGGCCGCCGAATCGACGATGGTCCCCTGATACGGCTTCTGATCGATCCAGAAGATCATCTTGTCGACGAGGCGCTGGTCTTCCTTGGTCAGGATCGACGTCTCCTGGTTGACCACTTCGCGGATCGACGGATCGGACTGGTTGCCGCCGGTCTCGCGCAGGATGACGTTGAGGCCGTCGGAAACCGTCGGGTCCTTGGGCTGCTGGCGGCTGACCGACGCCGAACGCTGCAGCAGCGCCGCCTGCGCCTGGTCGGTGGGCGTGATCGCCTGCGGACGGGACGAACCCGGCTCCGGCGGACGCAGCCCGAATTCCGGCGGCAGGCTCAGCGGCGGCCGTTCGTAGACGACGAATTCGTCCGGCGCGTCCTTGGAGCGGCCGATCACCTTGCGCGCCGATTCGCATCCGGCGAGCGTGACCGTCATGGCGGCCAAAACGGCAATGGCTATCGGTCGGCGCATGTTCCGTCCCCGGAAATAAGGCATGGGCGATATCTTTAAGTTTACGGCTTTTTCGCCGGAGTGAACAGGGATTCCACGACCAGCATGGCGGCGCCGATGCAAATGCCGGAATCCGCCGCGTTGAAAGCCGGCCAATGGTATCCGGCGACGTGAAAATCCAGAAAGTCGACGACGGCGCCGAACTGCACCCGGTCGACGACGTTGCCGACGGCGCCGCCGACGATCAGGCCGACGGCGAAGGTGCTCCAACGGGTCGCCTCGCGCCACAGCCAATAGAGCAGGGCCGCGACGACGACGGCGGCGACGGCGACAAAGACGTAACGCCCCCAGGGGTTGTCGGAATTGAACAGGCCGAAGCTGACGCCCCGGTTCCAGCCCAGCACCAGATTGAAGAACGGCGTCATCTCGATGACGCGGGGCGGCTGCATGACGCCGAGAATCCAGGCCTTGCTCACCTGGTCGACGATGCCGACGAGGACCGCCAGCAGACCGGCCAGCCGAAGCGCGGCGCCGCGCGCGAGGGGCGCGTGCCAGCCTTGCGTCATGCGGCGGCGGGAGACGCGTGATCGACGGCGTCGGCGCAGCGGTGGCAGAGCGTCGGGTGCTCGGCGACCGAGCCGACCTCGTCCAGCACCTTCCAGCAGCGTTCGCACTTCTCGCCGCTGGCGCGCTCGACGACGACGGCGATGTCCGGCACGTCCTCGGTCCGGCGCGCGCCCTCGGGCGCGGCGCCGTCGCCGAACGTGAAGCCCGACGTGATGCAGAGCTCGGCCAGATCGACACCCTGCGTGGCCGCCCGGTCCGCGTCCGGCGCATAGACCACCGGGTGCGCCTGCAGGCTGGAACCGATCAGTTTTTCGGCGCGCGCCACTTCGAGCGCGCCGGTGACGGCGCGGCGCAGGCGCCGGAGCGCCGTCCACTTGTCGGCGAGGGCGTCGTCGCGCCAATTCGCCGGCACGGCCGGGAACGTGCGGAGATGCACCGAGTTGCCCTTGGTCCGGTCGGGATGGCGGGCCAGCCACGCTTCCTCGGCGGTGAAGCAGAGGAACGGCGCCAACCAGGCCGTCAGGTGATCGAACAGGATGTCGAGGACCGTCCGCGCGGCGCGGCGCTCCAAGGAATCCGTCCGGCCGCAGTAGAGCGTGTCCTTGCGGACATCGAAATAGAACGCCGACAGATCGACGGCGCAGAAGTTGTGCAGCTCGGCGAAGAAGCCGTGGAATTCGAAGCCGTCGCAGGCGGTCCTGAGCGCGTCGTCCATGGCCCGCATCCGGTGCAGCACCCAGCGTTCCAGTTCCGGCATGTCGGCCGGCCGCACGCGCTCGGCGTCCGAGAAACCGTCCAGGTTGCCGAGGATATAGCGGAGCGTGTTACGGAAGCGGCGGTAGATGTCGGACTGCTGCTTCAGGATTTCCGGCCCGATTCGCAGGTCTTCCGAATAATCCGAGTTGATGACCCAGAGGCGCAGGATGTCGGCGCCCATCTTGGCGTACACGTCCTGCGGCGACACGATGTTGCCCAAGGACTTCGACATCTTCTGACCGTCCTCGGCCATGACGAAGCCGTGCGTCAGCACCGCGTCATAGGGTGCCCGGCCCCGCGTGCCGCAGCTTTCCAGCAAAGACGAATGGAACCAGCCGCGATGCTGGTCGGTCCCTTCGAGATAGATGGACGCCGGCCAACGCTGGTCTTCCCACGGCCCGTCCTCGAGCACGAAGGCGTGCGTGGAGCCGGAATCGAACCAGACGTCCAGAATGTCCGTCACCTGCTCGTAGTCGTCCGGATTGTAGTCGTTGCCGAGGAAGCGCGACGGCGGCGACGCGAACCAGGCGTCCGCCCCTTCCGCCTCGAAGGCTTCGAAGATGCGGTCGAGCACCTTCTGGTCGCGCAACGGTTCGTCGGAATTCTTGTCGACGAAGACGGTGATCGGCACGCCCCAGGCGCGCTGGCGCGACACCACCCAGTCGGGCCGTTCGGCGATCATGCCGCGCAGCCGGTTCTGCCCCGACGCCGGCACGAAGCGGGTGGCGTCGATGGCCGCGAGCGCCGTCGCGCGCAGACCGTTCTTCTCCATCGAGATGAACCACTGCGCCGTGTTGCGGAAGATCAGCGGCTGCTTGGAGCGCCAGGAATGCGGATAGCGGTGCTTGAGCTTGCCCTTGCCGAGCAGCCCGCCGGCCTCCCGGATGACGTCGGCCACGTGGTCGTTGCACTTATAGACGTGCTCGCCCGCGAAGATCGGCACGTGCGGGAAATAGGTCCCGTCCTCGCCGACCGTATGCGGCACCTCGATGCCGTTCTTCATGCCGAGCACCCAGTCGTCGGCGCCGTGCCCGGGCGCGATATGCACGATGCCCGTACCTTCATCGGTGGTCGCGAAGTCGGCGGCGAGCGCCGGCACGTCGAAATCGAAACCTTGACCGCGCAGCGGATGCCGGCAGATCGTGCCTTCCAGCTTGGCGCCCTTGAATTCGGCCAGCACCTTGTGGCCGGTGACGTGCGTCACGGCGCAGAACGCCTCGACGAGCGCCTTGGCGACGACCAGCTTCTCGCCGACGACGGCGAGGCTCTTCTCGTCGGCCTCGGTCACTTCGAGCGTCACGTAGTCGATGCCGGGGCCGTAGGCGACGGCGCGGTTGCCGGGCATGGTCCAGGGCGTCGTCGTCCAGATGACGATGGAAGCCCCCTCGATCTCCAGCGTCGACGCCTTGGTGACCGCAAAGCGCACGTAGATGGTGGTCGACGTGTGGTCGTAGTATTCGACTTCCGCTTCCGCCAGCGCCGTCTTTTCCACCGGCGACCACATGACCGGCTTGGAGCCGCGATAGAGCGAGCCGTCCATCAGGAACTTGCCGAGCTCGCGCGCGATCCGCGCCTCGGCGGCGAAGCTCATGGTCGTGTAGGGATGGTCCCAATCGCCCATGACGCCCAAGCGCTTGAATTCCTCGCGCTGCACGTCGATCCAGTGCTCGGCGAACTCGCGGCACTCCTTGCGCAACTCGACGATCGGCACGTCGTCCTTGTCCATCTTCTTGGCGCGGTACATTTCCTCGATCTTCCACTCGATGGGAAGACCGTGGCAGTCCCAGCCCGGCACGTAGTCGGCGTCCTTGCCGAGCATCTGCTGCGTGCGGTTGATGACGTCCTTGAGAATCTTATTGAGCGCGTGGCCGATGTGCAGGTGGCCGTTCGCATAGGGCGGACCGTCGTGCAGGATGAACTTCTCGCGGCCCTTGGAAATGCGCCGGCGCTCGCCCTCGAAGTCGGTGTCCTTCCAGTGCTTCAGCAGTTCCGGCTCGCGCTCCGGCAGACCGGCCTTCATGGGGAAGTCGGTCTTCGGCAGGAACACGGTGGATTTGTAATCGACGCTCATCTTCCGGGGTATCCGTTCAGGCTTGCAGGATTTGGCGCGCATCGGCGCAATCGCGGGCGATTTGTGCCTGCAAAGCGTCCAATCCGTCAAATTTCTTTTCCGGCCGGATATGCCGGATCAGTTCGACGGCGATGCGCTTGCCGTAAAGATCGCCCGAGAAATCGAACAGGTGCGCCTCCAGCCGCGGCGCGTTGCCGGCGACCGTCGGCCGGCTGCCGATGTTGGCGACGCCGGCCACCTTGGCGCCGTCCGGCAGCCGCGCCCGGACGGCATAGACGCCGAACGCCGGGCGCTGATAGGCGCCGAGCCCGACGTTGGCGGTCGGGAAACCGAGCTGACGGCCGCGCCGGTCGCCGCCCATGACGCGCCCCGAGATGGCGAACGGCCGGCCGAGCACCTTGGCGGCCTCTTCGACCTTGCCGTCGGAGAGGAGCTCGCGGGCACGCGACGAGGAATAGAGCCCGCCGCCGTCGTCCGACGCGGCGCTGACGGCGGTGAAGTCGAAGCCGAGCTTGCGGCCCATGGCCAGCAGGGTCTCGCAACTGCCTTGGCGCTTGTGGCCGAAGCGGAAGTCGTAGCCGGCGACCACGTGCCGGACGCCGAGCGCGCCGATCAGAAAGTCGGTGACGAAGGCTTCCGCCGAGCACTGCGACAGCGCCACGTCGAAGCGGCGCGCGATCAGAAACTCGACGCCGAGACCCCGGATCGCCTGCGCCTTGTCGCGGAACGGCGTCAGGCGGAACGGCTCGTGGCCGGGCTGGAAGATGGCGCGCGGATGCGGCTCGAAGGTCAGCACGCCCCACGGCGCCTTGACGGCTTCCGCGATGCGTCCGGCCTCGCCGATGACGGTCCTGTGCCCGAGGTGCACGCCGTCGAAATTGCCGACGGCGACGACGCCCCGGCGGTGCCGGTCGGCCAGCGATCTGACGTGGCGGTAAAGCTGCATCGGGGGAACCTGTCAGCAGGCCCGGAACGGGTCAAGATTGTTGAAGGGCCGGCATTGGTATCCGAAACGGAAACGGGCGCCGCGTGGGCGCCCGTCCGTATTCCTCGCGGAACCCTTGCGGGGTGCTTACTTCGCGCGGGTCGGCACCATAATGGTGGCTTCGCCGTCGACGACCACCTTGCCGTTCACCATGCACTGGGTCTTGAGCTCGATGAACTTCTTTTCCGGGATCATCTTGGTGATCGTGCAGTGCGCCTGCACGGTGTCGCCGCTTTTCACCGGCGCCTTGAAGCGCAGCGTCTGCGAGACGTAGATGCAGCCCGGCCCCGGCAGCTTGGTGCCGATGACGGTGGAAATGAAGGCCGCCGTCAGCATGCCGTGCGCGATACGGCCCTGGAACATGGTTTCCGACGCGAACTCGTGGTTCAGGTGCACCGGGTTGGTGTCGCCGGAAATGCCTGCGAAGACGATGATGTCGGCATCCGTGATCGTCTTGGCGAAGACGTCGTGCATGCCTTCTTCGAGGTCCTCGAAATAATAGCCATGAAGCTTGTCCATGGGATTGGTCATTTGGTCCATCCGGCGTATCCTCATGCCAACAAAGGGCGATTTCGCGGCTGCGAAATTTTCTGCATTGCAATATACCCCTTCGAAAAACCCCCGGCAAGTTGCGGTTTTCTGCTATGTGCATTGCAAAATGATGAGTCATCGGAAAGGGCGGAAATCCGGGATTTTCGGTCTCGCGGCCGTCGTCGCGCTGGCGGCGTGGGCGGCCGGCGCGGCGGCCCAGGAGCCGGTCCTCGACCTGCCGGTCGCCTGCCGGGTCGGCGCCGATTGCTGGCTGGTCAATTTCGTCGACCGCGATCCGGGGCCAGGCCGGGCCGATTTCCGGTGCGGCGCGCTCAGCTACGACGGCCATAAGGGCACCGACATCTCCATCGGCGATCTCGGCCGCATACGCCAGGGCGTCGACGTCCTGGCGGCGGCGGACGGCGTCGTTCTCGCCACCCGGGACGGCATGCGGGACACGGGGATTTCCGGCGCCGACGACACCTCGGTCGAGGGCCGCGAGTGCGGCAACGGCGCCATGATCGACCACGGCGGCGGCTGGACGACGCAATACTGCCATATGCGGCGCGGCAGCCTCGCCGTCGAAAAGGGAAGCCGGGTGAGCCGGGGCCAGCCGATCGGACTGGTCGGGCTCTCGGGTCGGACCGAGTTCCCGCACATCCACATCACGGTCCGGCACGGCGGCACCATCGTCGACCCGTTCTCCGGCACCAGCGAGGTCGCCAAGTGCGATCCGAACGCCCGGACGGCCGGCCTATGGTCGCCGAAGGCCCGCGCCGCCCTCGCCTATCCGGGACCGCAACCGTATTCGGCGGGCTTCTCGGCGGCGGTTCCGGCCAAGGAAGAGGCCAGGGCCGGCGGGCTCAAGGCACGGCAGTTGCCGGCGGATTCCCCCGCTCTCGTCTTCTGGGCTGACATCTACGGCCTCAGGGCGGGGGACACGGTCACGCTCAGGCTGGCGCAGCCAGACGGCACCGTCGTCGCCGAGCGCTCGCACGCCATCGACCGGCCGCAGGCCATCTGGTTCGGCTATGTCGGACGAAAGCGGCCGGGCACGGCCTGGCCCGCGGGCATCTACGATGGCGCCGTCGTCGTCAGGCGCGGCGACGCCGATACGGTGAAGACGGAAAAACTCGACGTCCGCTAGGCCCTCAAGGCTTCCGCTTGCGGACCAGCTTCGGCGTGCCGCGCAATGAACGGACGACTTTCGCCGGCTTCGCGGATTTGGCCGGCGTCTTCGCCTTGGCCGCCTTCTTCGGCGCGGCCTTCTTCGGCTCGGTCTTCTTCGGTTTCTCGGCGGACGTGAAATCGTCTTCGCTGAACAGCGGCGGCGGCGCCTTCTGCTTCTTGCGGGTGTGGCTTTCCTTGATGCGGTCCATGGTGCGCATGACGGTCGGATGCCGATCCGGCCGTTTGCGGGACTTTTCGAACAGCACGGCGCCGATCTGGCGCATGCGCTTCTGGATCGCCGTCGGCCGGTGCACCCGCTCGCAATAGCGCAGATACGCCGCCAGCGTCCACGGATTGGCCGGCACCGGCGTCAGGCCGCGCGGCTGGCACCAGTCGACGAAATCGTCCCAAACCTCTTCTCGCGGCGTCTCGGCCACCGGAAATCTCCGTTTTCAAGCCGTAAACGGCTGACTAGGGTAGCGCCCCCACACTCGACGTCAACCGGAGGAACCTATGTCCAAGAAAACGTTGAAGATCGCCGCCATTCCCGGCGACGGAATCGGCCAGGAAGTGATCGGCGCCGGCGTCGAGGTGTTGAAGGCGGTGGCCGAGCGGGACGGCGGGTTCGACGTGGCGGACACGTTCTTCGACTGGGGCTCGGAACGGTACCTGAAGACCGGCGAAATGATGCCGAAGGACGGCCTGGACACGGTCAAGACGTTCGACGCCATCTACTTCGGGTCCGCCGGCGATCCGCGCGTGCCGGACCACATCACGCTCTGGGGCTTGCGCCTGCCGATCTGCCAGGGCCTCGACCAGTACGCCAACGTGCGCCCGACACGGCTTTTGCCGGGTATCGAGGGGCCGCTCCGCGGCGTCGGGCCGAAGGAGCTCGACTGGGTGATCGTCCGCGAAAACTCGGAAGGCGAATACGCCGGCGCCGGCGGCCGCGTGCACCAGGGTTACGCCGAGGAAGTGGGCCTCGACGTTTCCGTCTTCACGCGGGCCGGCGTCGAGCGCATCCAGCGCTTCGCCCTCGAACTGGCGCGCTCGCGGCCCAGGAAGAAACTCACCCTCGTCACCAAGTCGAACGCGCAGCGGCACGGCATGGTCTTCTGGGACAAGGTGTTCGAGGAGGTGAAGGAGGACTATCCGGACGTCGAGACCGACAAGATGCTGGTCGACGCCATGACGACGCGCATGGTCCTGAAGCCGGAAAGCATCGACACCGTCGTCGCGACGAACCTGCACGCCGACGTGCTGAGCGACTTGGCCGCCGCGCTGACCGGCTCGCTCGGCATCGCGCCGACCGGCAACCTCCGTCCCGAGAAGGACCGCCCCTCCATGTTCGAGCCGATCCATGGCTCCGCCTTCGACATCATGGGCAAGGGCGTCGCCAATCCCATCGGCTCGTTCTGGAGCGCGGCCATGATGCTCGATCATCTCGGCGAGGCTGACGCCGGCAAGCGCCTGATGCGGGCCATCGAGCGCGTGACCGGCGAGCGGAAGGCGGTGCCGCGCGATCTCGGCGGCACCGCGACGACCCGCCAAGTGACGGATGCGGTCATCAATGCCGTACAGGCGGATAACGAATAGCCGGCGAGAACGCCCTTCCCGTCTCGCGCGAACTCGGCGGACATCCTAAAATAATAGGATGATCCGCAAGGTTGCGCTCTCCGCCCTCCTCTCACTCGCCGCCGCCGGGGCGTGGGCCTCGGCGATGCCGGTCGGCGAAGATCTCGCCGCCGCCGGCTGGCGGACGATATCCTTCAGCGGCATTCCGGAAGCCCGGTTTACCGGCTCCTCGGACGGCGTCATCGAGGTCGCGTCCAAGGACGGCGCCAGCATCCTCTATCGGTCCGTCGACATGCCGGCGTCGCATCTGCTCTGGGACTGGCAATCGGCGGGCGCGGCGCCGCGATCCGACGTCCGTCAATCCGAGGGCGACGACCGGGTGCTGGCCGTGCACGTCCGCTTCGCCGACAAGGGCGACACGTCGTTCCTCGGCAGCGCCGCCATCGCCATGTCGCCGTTCTCGCGCGGCCGCTTCATCACCTATGTCTTCGGCGGCCTGCAAAAGGACGAAACGGGCTTTCCGCACCCGCACCTGCCGGAACGCGCCTGGATGATCGTCAAGCGCCCGGCCGACGCGCCGAAGATGGTCTGGCTCGCCGAAAACGTCGACGTCGACGCCGACTATCGCCGCGCCTTCGGCGGCAAGGCGCCGATGGTGACGCACGTCGGCGTCTCCGGCGACTGCGACGAGACCGGCGCGGATTGCCGCGGTCTGCTGCGCGGCCTCCGCTTCATGGGCGATTGATCATTCGTTGAGGCGCCAGTCGTAGGCGTAGCCGTCGATGCCGCGCGCGGTCTTGAGTTTCTCCACCAGCACCGGCGCCGCGTAACGGCGGAGATGATCGAGCACGCCCGCCTCCGAGCCGCCGAAATCCGATTGGAACCAGTCGTAGATGGAGGACGCCGTGACGCGGCCGTCCTTGACGGCGACGCCGCGCGGATCGTTGACGTAGCTCCTGGCCGCCGCGTCGAGGACCGCGTCGATGTCGGCGGCGCGATAGGCCGACGCGCGAAGATCCGGACAGCCGACCGACGCACAGTTGACGGCGTAATGGACGCGCGGGTCCTTCCAGATCGGGCGCAGGATGCGGTGCTCGATGTCGTCGAGGCTGAGCGGCTCGCCTTCGACCTCGGTCAATTTCTTGCCCCAGGGACCGTCCGAGAAAATGCCGGGCGAGATATCGATGTCGCGGATGCTCTTGACCGGATAATGCTCGAGGACGACGCGCACCGTCAGGGCGTTGTAGAGGTTGATCCATAAGGCGAGCTGTTCGGACCGCGCCAGCGCGGTCACCTTTTCCCGGCCCAGCGCCGCGATGTAATCGGAAAGCGCCTTCCTGTCGGCGTCGGCGACCTGCCCATAGGCGAGTCTGTCGACGCCGGCCTGATCGACGGTGACGTAGCGCATCAAAAAGGTGTCCCACGGCGCGTGATCGACGGCGCGGGTCGAGGACGCGTCGAAGGGCTGCCAGCGGGGCCAGGGCTCCGCCTTCGGCGCTGCCTGGGCGGCGGCGGACATCGCGAGCAAGAGGGCGGCTAGGAAAAATCGACGGAGCATGGTCCCCAGGCGGTCCTTCGGCGTTCGAGAAAAATCAGGCCGGCGCGCCGGCGATCGGCAGCGCCGTGCGGTAGACGACCTGCTTCAGCGCGAAGCTGGACTTGATGGAACTGACGCCCGGGAACGTCGTCAACTGCGTCATCAGGAACCGCTCGTAGGCGAACAGGTCGGCCGCCACGACGCGGAGTAGATAGTCGCTGTCCCCCGTCATCAAATAACACTCCATCACTTCCGGGAGAGCGCGGATGCGCGCCTCGAAAACCTCGAGCGCCCGCTCCACCTGCTTTTCCAGCGACACCATCACGAAGACGCTGACCGGCAGGCCGACCGCCTGCTGATCGACCAGCGCCGCATAGCCCTTGATGACGCCCTCTTCCTCGAGGGCGCGGACCCGGCGCAGGCACGGCGACGCCGACAGTCCGGCCTTCGCCGCCAATTCGACGTTGGAAAGCCGGGCGTTCGCCTGCAGGTGGGCAAGAATTCGCTGATCGATCGCATCCAAGACGATTTGCGCCATTTTCAACCCTTTTGATCGAAAAATTAATTCACTTATTGCTAAAGCATCCCGTTCGGAGACGCAAATCGCAAGGACACTTCCACCGGTTCCGGCCTATAATTTCCGCCATCGACCACCTTGCCGAGACGCCGGAGACCGCCATGAGCCCCTTCGATCCGCACGAACCCATCGCCGAAGCCGCCGGCGCCATGCGCACCCGCATGCAGTGCCTGGAGGATCTCGAGCGCAAGATTCTCTGGCTCGCGACGTGGACCATCCACAACGCCAACCACAACCGGCCGCATCCGGACGGGCTCAAGGTCGGCGGGCATCAGGCGTCCTGCGCGTCGGTGGTCTCGATCATGACGGCGCTCTACATGGCGGCGCTCCGTCCCGAAGACCGGGTGGCGGTGAAGCCGCACGCGAGCCCGGTGTTCCACGCCATCCAATACCTGTTCGGGCACCAGACGCTGGAGAAGCTCGAGAACTTCCGCGCCTTCGGCGGCGCCCAGAGCTATCCGTCGCGCACCAAGGACACGGACGACGTCGACATCTCCACCGGCTCCGTCGGCCTCGGCCCGGCCATGGCCGTCTTCACGTCGATGGTGCAGGACTACATGCGCCGGCATTTCGAGACCATCGAGGCGAAGCGCCCCGGCCGCATGATCGCCGTCGTCGGCGACGCCGAGATGGACGAAGGCAACATGTACGAGGCGCTGTGGGAAGGCTGGAAGCACGGCCTCAGAAATTGCTGGTGGATCATCGACTACAACCGGCAGAGCCTGGACGGCGTGGTGTCCGATCACCTGTTCCGACTGATTGACCGCTTGTTCCGCACCACCGGCTGGCGCGTCATCACCGTCAAGTACGGCAAGCGCATGATGCACGCCTTCAAGCAGCCGGGCGGCAAGCTCTTGAAGAAGTGGATCAACGAGTGTCCGAATGAACTCTATTCGGCACTGACCTTCCGGGGTGGCGCCGCGTGGCGCGACCGCATCAACGCCGACATCGGCCATGATCCGGACGCAGCAGAACTGATCCGCTCCTATTCCGACGACGAGTTGCAGGCGCTGATGACGAACCTCGGCGGGCACTGCATCGAGACGCTGCTGGAGGCCTTCGCGCAAGCCGACCAGGACGAGACGCCGACCTGCTTCATCGCCTACACCATCAAGGGTTGGGGCCTGCCGCTGCAGGGTCACAAGGACAACCACGCCGGCATCATGAACGCCGAGCAGGTGGCGGGGTTCCGCGACCGGCTCGGCATCGACGCCGGCGACGAATGGGAACCCTTCGCCGGCATGGAAGAACGCGCGCCGGCGCTCAAGCGCTTCCTCGACGCGGTGCCGTTCAACCGCGACGGCCGGCGCCGCTACGAGGCCGCCCCCGTGCCGGTGCCGGCGACGCTGCCGGCGCCGAAGGGCGAGGCCATGAGCACGCAGGAGGCCTTCGGCAAGATCCTCTACGAGATCGCCGGCGACGCGAAGTCGCCGCTGGCGCCCCGCATCGTCACCACCTCGCCGGACGTGACGCAGTCGACCAACCTCGGCGGCTGGGTGAACCGGCGCGGCGTCTTTTCCAGGCGCGAGAAGCCGGACACCTTCCGCGCCCAGCAGGTGCCCTCGGCGCAGCGCTGGGAATTCGGCGAGGAAGGACAGCACATGGAGCTCGGCATCGCCGAGAACAACCTGTTCATCATGCTGGCGGCGCTGGGACTGACGTCGGAACTGTTCGGCGAGCGGCTGCTGCCGATCGGCACGCTCTACGATCCGTTCATCTCGCGCGGGCTCGACGCGCTCAACTACGCCTGTTACCAGAACGCCCGCTTCATGCTGGTGGCGACGCCGTCCGGCCTGACGCTGGCCCCCGAAGGCGGCGCGCATCAGTCGGTCTCGACGCCGCTGATCGGCATGGGCCAGCCGGGCCTCACGTCCTTCGAGCCGGCCTTCGCCGACGAGCTGGCGGAGATCATGGCCTGGTCGTTCGCGCACATACAGGCGAAGGACGGCGGCTCGGTCTATCTGCGTCTCTCGACCCGCTCGCTCAAACAGCCGGCGCGGCAAATGGACGCGGCGCTCCGGGACGGCGTCCGCAAGGGCGCCTACTGGCGGATCGAGCCGGCGGCGAAGTCGAAGAAGCCGGTCGTCGTCTACGCCGGCGCCATCGCGCCGGAAGCGGAAGCGGCGGCGGCGAAGATCGGCGGCGGCCTGATGGCGATCACGTCCGCCGACCGGCTGTTCGCCGATTGGAGCCGGGACGGGGGTGCTGCGCACATCGCACACATGATGGCAGACATTCCGGCGGGCACGCCGTTGGTCACCGTACTGGACGGACATCCCGCCGCCCTCGCCTGGCTCGGCAGCGTCGACGGCCGGCGCGTGCATGCGCTCGGCGTCGACCACTTCGGGCAGACCGGCGATCTGGCGGCGCTCTATCGGGAATACGGCATCGACACGGCGGCGATCACCGCCGCGGTGAAGGGCTGATCTTGCTCGCCATTCCGGGCACGAAGCGTCCGAGGATCACTCTGAGGAAGCGGACGAGTTCGCCGCTTCACCGACACATCCCCGATCGTCGCCCCGGACTTGATCCGGGACCCATGTGTACTCGGAACTTGGAATGAAGAAGCAGGATTCCAGGGTTCCTGGAATCAATCCGCGCTCAGCGGCGCCGTGCGAACGTGGACCCCGGATCAAGTCCGGGGTGACGGATTGTTCAGTAGGGAATTTTTCCCGTGGGGGACCGCCTCAGCGGCCCTTCGTCTCGGCGTCGAGAAGAGACTGCACGCGCTTTCTGAGCGCCGTCCAGATCTCGAACTCGTCCTCGTCGCCGTCCTCGTCGCCGTCCTCGATCAACTTGGTCTCGAAGGCTTCCTGCGCCCTGACGGCGCCCAGCACTTCGCGAAGCTGCGGCTCGCCCAAGCCCTCGAACGCGACCTTGCCGTCGAACAGCATGTCGGCGCGCTCCATCATCGGCAGTTCTTCCAGGTGCCGGTCCAACTGACCGTAGCGGCCCTTCCAGGCGTGGTAGACGGATTCGCGCGGCAGCGACGCGGCCTTTTCGTCGAGCGCGCCCATGATGGCCATGAACTCGTGCACGGTGAAGTCGATCTTCTGCATGGCGGTTCCGCCCTCCTCGAATTTGCCGGCAGCATAAGGGGCTGGGCCCGTCGCCGCAAACGCCGATCAGCGCCCGATCTTGGCGCGGACGTACCCGGCGAGATGGTCGATCATGGCGTCCAACGTCGCCACGGTCTCGGGGTAGAGGCCGTTCTTCTCGATGGCCTGTTCGTCCATGTAGAGCTTGCGGTTGATCTCGATCTGCAAGGAGTGCCGGCCCTGCGACGGCACGCCGTATTTCTCGACCAGCTCCAGACCCTTCATGGGATCGTTCACCGTCACCTTGTAGCCGCGCCCGGCCAGGAACGCGCGCACCAGTTCGACGAATTCGGGACCGGACGTCGTGCCGTCACGGTCGCCGAGCACGAAATCGGCGCGCTCCACCGGTCCGTCCTCGGTGTGCGCGTTGCCGCGCCGGGGCATCGAATGGCAGTCGATGTGATAGATGCAGCCGGCCATCGCGTGCAGCCGTTCGTATTCGGCGCGGACGGCGGCGTGGTACGGCCGCCAGTAAGTCTCGATCCGGTTCTGGATTTCCGCGACGGTCAGCTTGCGGTCGTAGATGTGAATCTCGCCCTTCAGCTTGGTCCAGCAGAGGCCGGAGCCGCGCCCGATCTTGGCGGAGTTGGCGACCTTGCCCGGCCAGGGGCCGTCGAGGGCGTCTTCCTGGATATCGAACTCGGAACGGTTTGCGTCGATGTAGGTGCGCGGGAACGTGGCGGCAACGAGCACCGCGCCGGCGTCCACCGCGTGCGCGTACATCTCGTCGATGAATGCGTCCTCGCCCTGACGCAACTCATGGGTGGCGATCGCCGGGCGCATGTCGGCGGGAAATACGTTGCCGCTGTGCGGACTGTCGAACAGCAGCGGCAGGGCGCGGGCCGGGTCGGGCCGCGTCACGATCACGGGTTCGCTCATGCTCAGGTTCCGTCGTTGAGGTGGCAGGCCGACGTGCGGCCGGGCACGATCTCGCGGAGCTTCGGCACTTCGACGCGGCAGCGCTCCGTCGCGTGCGGACAGCGCGGATGGAAATGGCAGCCGGGCGGCGGATCGAGCGGCGAGGGAATTTCCCCCTCGACGGGCTTGTAGTCGCGGCCCCGCGCGTCGAGGCGCGGCACTTCGTTCAGCAGCGCCTGCGTATAGGGATGGTTCGGCGCATGGAAGAGCTCCTCCGTCGCCGCCGTCTCGACGACGCGGCCGAGATACATGATCACCACCCGGTCGGAGATGTGCTCGACCACCGAGAGGTCGTGGCTGATGAAGAGATACGTCAGATCCAGCTCGGCGCGGAGGTCCATGAAGAGGTTGATGACCTGCGCCTGGATGGAGACGTCGAGCGCCGCGATGGCCTCGTCGCAGACCAGGAACTCCGGCTTCACCGCCAGCGCGCGGGCGATGCCGATGCGCTGGCGCTGGCCGCCGGAGAACTGATGCGGATAGCGCCGCCGGTAGTCGGGATCGAGGCCGACACGGCGCATGGTTTCCGAGACGTAGTCGTCGGCGTCGGCGGCCGCGACCATGCCGTGCAGCACGGGCGCCTCGCCGATGATGTCCTTCACCCGCATGCGCGGGTTCAGCGACGCGAACGGATCCTGGAAGATCATCTGGATCTGCAGCGTCGCCTGCTTGCGCTCGGCCGGCGACATGGCGCCGGTCGGCTTGCCCTTGTAGACCACTTCGCCCGCCGTCGGCGTCAGGATGCCGGCGACCATGCGGCCCAGCGTCGACTTGCCGCAGCCGGATTCGCCGACCAGGCCGACGACGCTTCCCTTCGGCACCGCCATCGAGACGTCGTCCACCGCATGCACCACTTCTTCGCGGATGTTCGAGCCGAGCTTCTGCGCCAGGCGTTCCGCGAGGTCGAGGGACTTCACGAAGTTCTTAGTCAGATTGCGGACTTCCAGCATCGTCTCGCTCATGCGCCGGCGCCTTCCGCTTCCTCGAGGTGCGGGTGCTGGCAGCGCACCTGGCGGTCGGGCACCGGCTCGGCGATCATGGGCGCGACCGCGCAGGCGGCGTCGGCACGCGGACAGCGCGGCGAGAACGCGCAACCTTCCGGCATATGCAGGAGCGACGGCGCCATACCGGGAATCTGATAGAGCTTGCTGCCGCGCTTGTTGTGACCGGGCACCGAGCCCAGGAGGCCGCGCGTGTAGGGGTGCACCGGATGGTCGAGCACGTCGTCGATGGGGCCCTGTTCGACGACGCGGCCGCCGTACATGACGCAGATATGGTCGGCGAGGCCGGCGATGACGGCGAGGTCGTGCGTGATCCAGATCAGCGAGGTGCCGGTTTCACGGCAGAGCTTCTGCGCCTGATAGAGAATCTGCCCCTGGATGGTGACGTCGAGGGCCGTCGTCGGCTCGTCGGCGATGATCAGGTCCGGCTTGTTGAGAAGCGCGATGGCGATGGCGACGCGCTGGCGCATGCCGCCGGAGAACTGGTGCGGATAAGATTTCAGCCGCTCGTCCGGCGACGGAATGCCGACCTCGCCCAAGGCATCGCGGGCGCGCGCCAGGGCATCCGCCATCGGCATGTCGGGGTGGTGCGCGTGGATCGTCTCGACCATCTGCGTGTCGACGCGGAGCACCGGGTTCAGCGTCATCATCGGGTCCTGGAAGATCATGGCGATGCGGTTGCCGCGGAGCTTGCGCATGGCCGCCGGATCGAGACCGACCAAGTTCTTGCCCTGGAACAGCACCTCGCCGCCGACGACGCGGCCCGGCGGATCGACGAGACCGATGATCGAGAAACCCGTCACCGACTTGCCGGAGCCGGATTCGCCGACGAGGCCCATCACCTCGCCCCGGCCGACGGTGAAGCTGACGCCGTCGACGGCCTTGGCGACGCCGGCCTTGGTGAAGAAGTGCGTCTTGAGATCGCGCACCTCGAGGGTCGGAGACGACGGTCCCTGGGCGGTCATTTCTGCAACCTCGGGTTCAGGACGTCGCGCAACTGGTCGCCGACCAGGTTGATCGAGACGATGGTGATCAAGAGCGCCAGTCCCGGGAAGAAGCTGATCCAATAGGCGCCGCTCAGCATGTATTCGAAGCCGTTGGCGATCAGCAGGCCGAGCGACGGTTCGGTGATCGGCAGGCCGACGCCGAGGAAGCTGAGCGTCGCTTCCAGGGAAATGGCGTGCGCCGTCTGCACCGTGCCGACGACGATCAGGGGCGGCAGGCAGTTCGGCAGCAGATGCCGGAACAGGATGCGCCTGGGCGGCAGCGCCAAGCAGGTCGCGGCCTCGACGTATTCCTTGGAGCGTTCGACCAGCGCCGAGCCGCGCACCGTCCGCGCGTAGTAGGCCCACTGCACCAGCACCAGGGCGATGATGATCTTGTCGATGCCCTTGCCGAGCGCCGAAATCAGGACCAGCGCCACCAGGATCGCCGGGAACGAAAGCTGGATGTCGACGAGGCGCATGATGACCGTGTCGACCCGGCCGCCGTAATAGGCGGCGGTGAGACCGATGGCGGCGCCGAGACAGAGCGCGATCATGCCGCTCGTGACGCCGACGCCGAGGCTGATGCGGAGCCCGTAGAAGATGGAGCTCAGCAGGTCGCGGCCGGCGCCGTCGGTGCCGAGCAGGAATGGCACGCCGTCCAAGTTGACTTCACCCGGCGGCATCCGCGCGTCGAGGATGCTGACGGTGGCCAGATCGTAGGGATCGGTCGGCGATATCAGCGGCGCGAAGATGGCGATGAAGATGATGATCGCCAGGACGACGAGGGCGCCGGTGGCGATTCGGTTCTCCAGGAAGTCGGCGACGAAACGCTGCAGCGGCGTCTCGACGCGGACGGCAACCTCGGTGGTGTCCACGATTTCCGTCATCGGCCGGCGTCCTGAATGCGAACCCGGGGATCGAGCACCGAATAGAGGATGTCGACCAGCAGGTTGATGATGACGAAGACCAACACGATGATCATCAGGTAGGCGACGATCAGCGGGCGGTCCAGGTTGTGCAGCGCCTCGATCAGCAGCTTGCCCATGCCCGGCCACGCGAACACTGTTTCCGTGACGACGGAAAACGCGATCAGGCTGCCGAATTCGAGGCCGAGCACGGTGACGACCGGGATCAGGATGTTCTTCATGATGTGCACGAGGACGACCCTGGCCTCGCTCAGGCCCTTGGCGCGGGCGAACTTGACGTAGTCCTGATGCATGGCTTCGCGCGCGCCGGCGCGCGACAGCCTGATCACCAGGGAAATCTTGAGCAGCGCCAGATTGAGGGCCGGCATGAAGATATGCGAAAGCCCGTCCAACGTCAGGAAGCTGACGCGCAGGCCGAGGATGGCGACCGTGTCGCCGCGCCCGGTCGACGGCAGCCAGCCGAGCATGACGGCGAACACCATGATCATCATCAGACCGACCCAGAACGTCGGCAGCGAGAAGCCGAAGATCGAGCCGGCCATGATCGCCTTCGAGGAGACCCGGTTCGGGAAGATGCCGGCGTAGACGCCCAAGGGGATGCCGAAGACGATCGCCATCATGAGCGCCACCAGGGCCAGCTCGAAGGTCGCCGGCATTCGCTGCACGATCAGCTTCAGGGCCGGCTCGCCGAACACGAAGGAACGGCCGAGATCGCCCTGCAACGCGTTCTTCACGAACAGCCAATATTGCTCGTAGAGCGGCCGGTCGAGACCGAAGTCGCGGATGATGCGCTCGATCTCTTCCTGCGGCGCCTCGGGGCTGACCAGCATGTGCACCGGATCGCCGACGACGTTGACGCCGACGAAGACCAGCAGCGACATGACAGCGACGACGACGACGCTCTGCAACAGCCGGCGAATAATGAAAGCCGACAACGACCCGCCCCCCTGAAGCGCGGTTGAAAAGTTCGGGGCCGGCGGAAGCTTTCTTCCTGCCGGCCCCTGGTCTTTCGCTTACTGCTTGACGACGCCCATGGCGTAAGTGCGCTCGTCGGTGCGGGCGATGTACTTGAGACCCTTCTTCGCCGCCCAGGTGTTGACCTGGTAGTGCAGCGGGATGATCCCCTGCAGATCGCCGAGCGCGACATCGGTCGCCTTGGCCAGCGCCGCGGCGCGCTTGTCGTCGTCGACCGTCGCCAGAGCCACGTCGATCAGCTTGTCGACTTCCGCGTTCGAGAAGCGGCCGCGGTTGGACGGACCCATGCCCTTTTCCTTGCTGTAGGTCGCGAGCAGCGACTTCAGCGGCGAGGATGCTTCACCGGTGCCGGAACCCCAGCCGACCAGGATGAAGCTGAACTCAGGCGTCTTGTCCGGCGAACCGGCGGAAGCGCGCTTGAAGAACACCGACTTGGTCATGGTTTCGACCGACGTCTCAATGCCGATGCGGCTCAGCATCTGCGCCACGGCTTCGAGGATCTTGGCGTCGTTCAGGTAGCGGTCGTTCGGACCGTGCACCTTCATCTTCCAGCCGTCCGGATAGCCGGCCTCGGCGAGAAGCTTCTTGGCGTACTTCGCGTCGTACTTTTCCGGCTTCAGGTTGGGGCTGACGCCGAAGAAGCCTTCGGGCAGCAACTGGCCGGCTGGCAGCGCCACGCCTTCCATGACGCGCGAGATGATCAGTTCGCGGTTGATCGCCTTGGAGACCGCGCGGCGGACCTTCACGTCGAGGAACGGGTTGCGGATCTTCGAGCCGTCCTTGGCGGTGATGTGCGGGCTGTCCTCGCGGAACTGGTCGACGGCGAGGTAGATGACCCGGTTCGACACGCCCTGGCTGACCGCCAGCTTCGCGTTCTTCTTCAGGTTCGCGATGTCGACGGTCGGCACGTCGTCGATCATGTCGACGTCGCCGGCCAGAAGCGCCGCGACGCGGGCCGGACCGGACTTGATCGGCTTGAAGACGACCTTCTTCCATATGGGCTTCTTGCCCCAGTAGCCTTCGTTCCGCTCCATGACCAGTCGGTCGCCGGGCACCCACTCGACGAATTTGTAGGGGCCGGTGCCGGCGGTCGCCTTGCCGGAGTTGAAGTCTTCCGTCGTCGCCTTCTCGGCCTTGTCGGAAATGATGTGGATGGTGGAGATGTCGTTCGCCATCAGCGGATACGGCTTCTCCGTCGACACCTGGATGGTGTAGTCGTCGACCTTCTTGAAGGTCTTGCCCTTCAGATAGATCGAGAAGCTCGACGGCGAGTTCGGCACGTTCGGCGCGCGGGCGACGGTGGCGAGCACGTCATCAGCATTGAAATCGGAACCGTCGTGGAACTTCACGCCCTTGCGAAGCTTGAATTCCCACGTCAGGTCGTTGATCGGCTTCCACGACTCGGCGAGGCCCGGAACCAGACGCTGCTTCTCGTCCTGCTCGACCAACTGCGAGAAGAGGTGCGCCGACGTGGCGTTGTTGGGCGTCAGGTTGTGGTAGTGCGGGTCGATGGCCGACGGCTCGGCGCCGAGGCCGATCGTCAACGTCTGCGCGGCCGCCGCCATCGGCATGCCAGCGAGGACGGACACCGCCGCCGCTACGGCAAGTTTACGGATATGCATGATTTTGAACTCCCTGTTAGCGCCCCACCCGCCCGTCCTTGTTTTGCGACCGGCGAGAACCCTGAATTTGTAGCCGGATTCGACGAAGCGGAACAAGCCCGCAAGTCGGGTCCGACGCGCCGGCCATCCCCCGAGGCCGACGACAAAGCGTATTCTTTTGTAATCGGACACCTTACAGTCCATACGATATAGTTATGATGTCATAGCCTGACGGAGCCCCGCATGGCAGATCCCGGCACCCTCCCCAGCCTGCGCGAGCTGGAAGCCTTCCGCGCCACTGTCGAGGCCGGTTCGGCGACCGGCGCGGCCCGGCGCCTCGCCATCTCTCAACCGGCCGTCAGCCGGGCGCTGGCGCAACTGGAAGGCCGGCTCGACGTCGTCCTGTTCCGGCGCGAGGAAGGCCGGCTGCGCCCGACCGACGAGGCGCTGGCCTTGAACGAGGAACTGGCCGTCGTCTTCGAGGGGCTGGACAACGTGGCGAGGCGCTCCTTCGCCGGCCGGCGGGCGCGCGCCGGCCGGCTTCGCATCGCGGCGTCCACCAGCTTTTCGATCGGCGTCATCGACCGCCAGGTCGCGCGCTTCGTCGAGACCCATCCGGGCGTGCGCATCCATCTCGAAACCTGCCCGTCGGAAGACGCGGCGCGGCTGGTTTCCGCCGATCAGGCCGACCTCGCCGTCACCGGTTTCGGCGCCAAGCATCCTGGCGTCAGGTCCGTCACGCTCCGCGAAACCGACGCCGTCTGCGCCATGCCGAAGGGACATCGGCTGGTGGGCCGCCGGTCCGTCCGGGTGCAGGATTTGAACGGCGAGCGGTTCGTCGCCTACTCGAAACGGCTGCCGGTGCGGGTCGAGCTAGACCGGCTGTTCGACAAGGCCGGCGTCGAGCGCGACGTCGTCGCCGAGACGGCGACCGCCATATCCGCCTGCCAGTTGGTCGCCGCCGGGATCGGCGTCGCCGTCGTCAATCCGTTCCCGGTGCCGCCGTGGCTGATGAACGACATCGTCTTCGTGCCGTTCGTGCCGGCCTTCCGCTACGTCGTCTCGGCGCTGCTGCCGACGACCCGCCCGCCGAGCCGGCTGGCGCGCATTTTCGTCGCCGATCTCCGCGAATGGGCGGCCGGCGCTGTTGATCCGGCCCCGGTTCGGCGCTAACGGTTGCCGAACTGGATCAGGTCGAAACAAGGAAGGACAACGCCGTGGCTCAAGCCGTGAAGAACGAATATCCCGTCGATCTGAAAGCCGTCGACATCAGCGCCTACCGCAAGGGCAATACCGGCACCGAGTACGTGACGATCCTGGATTCCGGCAAGCCCGGCCCGAACGTCATGGTGACGGCGGTCGTGCATGGCAACGAGCTGTGCGGTGCCATCGCCTTGGACTTCTTCTTCAAGCAGGGCTTTAAGCCGCGCCAGGGCAAGCTGACGCTGGCCTTCTGCAACGTCGCCGCCTACCTCTCCTTCGATCCGACGAACCCGACGGTGTCGCGCTTCGTCGACGAGGACTTCAACCGGCTGTGGTCGGAGGACGTCCTGGACGGTCCCCGGAAATCCCTGGAACTGGCGCGGGCGCGGGAAATCCGGCCGTTCGTCGCCGACGCCGACTTCCTGCTCGATATCCACTCCATGCAGCAAATGACCGAGGCCCTGATGCTGGCCGGGCCGCTGCCGAAGGGCCGGGCGCTGGCCAAGGCGGTCGGCGTGCCGCGCATGGTCGTGAGCGACCACGGCCACGCCGCCGGCAAGCGCATGCGCGACTACGTCGACTTCATCAATCCGGCGAGCCCGAAGAACTCGCTTCTCGTCGAGTGCGGCCAGCACTGGGAGAAGTCGAGCGAGACCATGGCCAAGGAAACCATGCTGCGCTTCCTGGCGCACACCGGCGCGCTCAGCGCCGACGACGTCAAGCCGCACCTGAACCCGGACCAGCCGAAACAGTCCTTCGTCGAGGTCTCCGGCCCGGTCACGATCAAGACCGACAGCTTCCGCTTCGCCGTCGACTACCGCGGCCTGGAAGTGATCGAGAAGGCCGGCACGGTGCTCGGCTACGACGGCGACGAGGAGGTCAAGACGCCCTACGACAACTGCGTCCTGATCATGCCGTCCCGGCGTCTCGGCAAGGGCGCGACGGCGGTTCGGCTCGGCCGTTTCGTCGAGGCGTAAGAATCCCGCCTTCCGCGCTTGGCAGCGGCGGCGGCGTCAATATACTGGAACCATCGAGACCGCCCAGCCGCGCGGAGGATACCCATGGACGAAGAAACCATCGAAGTCGAAACCATGACGGTCGCCTGTGACGGCGGCGGCGGCGCGCTCGGCCATCCGAACGTCTATCTGCATCTGGACGAGCACAGCCACGAGGTGACGTGCCCGTACTGCTCGCGCCGCTTCAAGCTCCGCGAAGGGGCCAAGGTCGCCGCCGGTCATTGACGTGCCGGGACCAGGGGACACGGCGGACAGAGAACACCTCTTCCTGATCGACGGTTCGGGATTCATCTTCCGGGCCTATTTCGCGGGCGTGGCGCAGCGCCGGCCGATGACGCGCTCCGACCGCACGCCGACCAACGCCGCCTACATCTATACGCGGATGCTCCTGAAGCTGATCGAGGACACGGAGGCGGATTACGTCGCCGTCATCTTCGACCGGGCGCGGCGCACGTTCCGCAACGAGATCTATCCCGACTACAAGGCGCACCGGCCCGACCCGCCGGAAGACCTGATCCCGCAGTTCCAATTGGTGCGCGACGCCACCGAGGCCATGAACGTGCCGGCCGTCGACATGGAGAATTACGAGGCCGACGACCTGATCGCGACCTACGCCCGCCAGGGTGCGGAGCGCGGCATGGACGTCACCATCGTCTCCTCCGACAAGGACCTGATGCAACTGGTCAACGACCGGGTGCAGCTCTGGGACGGCATGAAGGAACAGACGATCGGCGAGAAGGAAGTGATCGAGAAATTCGGCGTCGGCCCGGACAAGGTGGTCGACGTGCAGTCACTTGCCGGCGACAGCACCGACAACGTGCCGGGCATTCAGGGGATCGGCATCAAGACCGCCGCCGAGCTGATCAACACATACGGCGATCTCGATACGCTGCTGGCGCGCGCCGAAGAGATCAAGCAGCCGAAGCGCCGCGAGAAGCTGATCGAACAGGCCGACATGGCGCGCATTTCCCGCCAGCTCGTGACGCTGAAGGCCGACGTGCCGGTGAAGTATTCCATCGACGACTTCCGCAAGCGGAAGCCGGACCCGGAAAAGCTGCTCGCCTATCTGCACAAGCAGGAGTTCAAGTCGCTGGTGCAGTCCGTCGCCGGCAAGCTGGGCGTGCCGGCGGAGACCGGCGCCAACGCGGCCGCGGCGACGGTGGCGGACGTCGAGGCGGGTTCCGATCCGGCTGCCGATCCGGCCCCCGCGCCGGCACCGAAGGACGTCCCACGCGACTACGAACTCGTGCAGAGCATGGACGCTCTCGATGCCTGGATCGCCGCCGCCGAAAAGGCGGGCATCGTCGCGGTGGACACGGAAACCTCCATGCTGTCCTCCATGCGGGCCGATCTGGTCGGGCTGTCGCTCTCCGTCGAGCCGGGCAAGGCGTGTTACGTCCCGGTCGGACACCGGGGACCGGCCGGACAGGGCAGTTTCGATCTCGGCGACGGCGGGGCCACGGCGGAAGAAGCCCCCGACCAGTTGCCGCTGAAGAAGGTGATCGAACGGCTTAAACCGATGCTGGAAGACCCGGGCATCCTCAAGGTCGGCCAGAACATCAAGTACGATATGCAGGTGCTGGCCCGCTACAGCGTCGAGGTCACGCCCGTCGACGACACCATGCTGCTGTCCTACGTGCTGGAAGGCGGCCTGCACGGGCACGGCATGGACGAGCTGGCGCGCGACATGCTCGGCATTTCCACCATCAAGTTCGGCGACGTCGCCGGCACCGGCAAGGCGCAGGTGAGCTTCGCCGAGGTGCCGCTCGACAAGGCGTGCGAATACGCCGCCGAGGACGCGGACGTGACGCTGCGGCTCTTCCAACACCTGAAGCCGAGACTGGTGCGCGAGCACATGGTGACGGTCTACGAGACGTTGGAACGGCCGCTGATCGCGATCCTGGAAAAGATGGAACGGACCGGCATCCGCGTCGACGCTGAAGCATTGCGCGTTCTCTCCGATGACTTCGCCAAGCGCATGGCGGAACTGGAGACGGAAATCCACCGCCTCGCCGGGCACGAGTTCAACGTCGGCTCGCCGAAGCAGTTGGGCGAAATCCTGTTCGACGAGATGAGCCTGCCGGGCGGCAATAAAGGAAAGACCGGCGCCTATTCGACCAACGCGGAAGTGCTGGAGGACCTTGCGGCGCAGGGCCACGACCTGCCGGCCCGCGTGCTGGATTGGCGGCAGTTGCAGAAGCTGAAGAGCACCTACACGGACGCGCTGATCGAAACCATCAATCCCGCGACCGGCCGCGTGCACACGTCCTATTCGCAGGCCGTCACCTCGACCGGGCGGCTGTCGTCGAACGACCCGAATTTGCAGAACATCCCGGTCCGCACCGAGGAAGGGCGGAAGATCCGCCGCGCCTTCGTGCCGGACAAGGGCATGATCCTGATGTCGGCGGACTATTCGCAGATCGAGCTTCGCCTGCTCGCGCATGTCGCCGACATTCAGTCCCTGAAAGACGCCTTCAGGGACGGCCAGGACATCCACGCCATCACGGCGAGCCAGGTGTTCGGCGTGCCGGTCGAGGGCATGGACCCGATGATCCGTCGTCAGGCCAAGGCCATCAACTTCGGCATCATCTACGGCATTTCCGGCTTCGGCCTCGCCCGCCAACTGTCGATCCCGCGCGGCGACGCGCAACGCTATATCGACGCCTACTTCGAGCGCTACCCCGGCATCCGCGACTACATGGAGCGCACCAAGGAACAGGCGAAGACGCTCGGCTACGTCGAGACGCCGTTCGGCCGCAAGTGCCACGTGCGCGGCATCAACGAGAAGAATCAGAACATCCGCGGCAACGCCGAGCGCGCCGCCATCAACGCGCCGATCCAAGGCGGCGCGGCCGACATCATCAAGCGCGCCATGGCAAAGCTGCCGGCGGCCCTCGACAAGGCGAAGCTCTCGGCGAAGATGCTTTTGCAGGTGCACGACGAACTGGTGTTCGAAGTGCCGGCGGCGGAACTGGACGCGACCAAGGAGGTCGTCCGCGCCGTCATGGAGGGCGCGGCGGAATTGAGCGTGCCCCTCATCGTCGACGTCGGCCAGGGCGCCAATTGGGACGAGGCGCACTAGTCCGTGTCCATGACCGAATAGCGGGTTCCCGATGGCGCTTCCCGTATCCCGGCCGGCCAAGCTCGAAGAAGAGAACGTGCCGCGCGGCATCGTCCTGATGCTGACGACGACCCTCTTCTTCATCATGATTGACGCATCGGCCAAGCACCTGTCGCAGACCATGCCGGTCGCCGAAGTCGTCTGGGCGCGGTTCTTCTTCCACTTCCTCGCCGTCGTCGCGCTGCTCGGAACCCGGACGCTCAACCACGTGCGTGCCAACCGGCCGGTGTTGCAGATGTTCCGCTCGGCGCTCCTGTTCACCACCACCTATCTGTTCTTCATCGGCATCCGGGAAATCGATCTCGCCATGGCGAGCTCCATCATGTTCCTGTCGCCGATCCTCGTGACCGCCCTATCCGTGCCGCTGCTCGGCGAGCGGATCGGACTAAGGCGCGTGCTCGGCGTCGTCGCCGGCCTGATCGGCGCGCTGATCATCGTCCGCCCGGGCCTCGGCGAGGTGCCGGTCTCGGCGCTCTACTTCGTCGCCGCCGCCGTCACCAACGCGCTCTATCAGTTGACGACGCGCATGCTCCGGGAAGCCGACGATGCTCACACGACGCTCTTTTATTCAGCGCTGGTCGGCGCGGTGCTGGCGTCCGCCGTCGCGCCCTTCGAATGGACGGCGCCCACGGCCTTCGACTGGGGGATCATGATCCTCATGGGCGCCTGCGGCGCGCTCGGCCACTTCACGCTGATCCGCGCCTTCCAGTCGGCGCCGCCCTCCGCCCTGATGCCGTTCGCCTACTCGGGCCTGGTATGGGCGACGCTGTTCGGCTTCTTGCTGTTCGCCAATCTGCCGGACGGCTATACCGTCGTCGGCGCCCTGATCATCGCCGGCAGCGGGCTATACATCTTCCATCGCGAGCGGCAGGCCCGGAAAACCTGAACCCGCCCGTCAGGCCGCGAAATGCCGGACGGAAGGGAAAAGTTTACCTTTCCGAGAGACAATCGGCGAATCGCTGGGGTGCTACTTGGGGGTGCGATGGTAACCGGGACGGAACTGTTCCTGGGCCTGGTCAACAATCTCGCGATCTTCATCGCGCTGGTTGCCGTCTACGGGACCTTGATCGGACATATCGACAACGTTGACGGGATGCGCCGGCAACTGATCCTCGGGCTGTCCTTCGGGCTGTTCGCGGTCGGCTGCATGTACGCCAAGATTCCGGTCGCCGACGGCGTCATCGTCGATCAGCGCAATGCGGTCGTCGTGCTGAGCAGCGCCTTCGGCGGACCGCTGTCGGCGGTTCTCAGCGCCGCGCTGGCGGGCATGTTCCGGTACTATCTCGGCGGCGCGGGCGTCATCGGCGGCATCGTCGGCGTCTGTCTTGCCGCCTTCGCCGGCACCGTTTTCCATCATTGGCTCAGGGGACGGCAGCATCCGCGCCTGATCGCGCTGGGCGCCGTGGTGTCGACCGTCGCCATCCTGCCGGGGTTCCTGGTGCTCGGCGACTTCGAGGCCGGACTGGCACTCCTGAAGGCGGTCGCCGTTCCCTACGGCACGGCGGTCTTTCTCGGCATCTTCCTGGGCGGGTTGCTGCTGGCGCGGGAAGAGCGTCGGCGCAGCATCGAGAAGACCCGCACCGAGACGGAACTGGTGCGTCAGTCGGCGCTTCGCGAATTGCAGCGCGTCAACCGCGCCAAGTCGGAATTCCTGGCCACCATGAGCCACGAGTTGCGCACGCCCCTGAACGCCATCCTGGGGTTCAGCGACGTGCTGTGCGGCGCCGTCGCCGCGCACCTGACGCCCGAGAAGCGAGCCGAGTACGCCCGCGACATCAACGCCAGCGGCAAGCACCTGCTGGCGCTGATCAACGACATTCTCGATCTCTCGACCATCGAGGCCGGTAAACGCACGCTCGAACCGGCGGTCCTGGAACTGCGACCGCTCCTCGCCGACTGCCTGCGCAACGTCGAGCCCGTGGCCGCCAACCGGAACATCCAGCTTCGTCTCGTAACCGACGAGGGGCCCGCCAGCATCGTCGCCCACGACCGGGGGCTCCGGCAGATCGTCCTCAATCTGCTGTCGAACGCGGTCAAGTTCACCGACGCCGGCGGCGCCGTCACCGTCACGGCGGCGGCCAGCGACGGACAGGTGGCGATCCGCGTCGCCGACACCGGCATCGGCATTCCGGCCGACGTGCTGCCGACCGTCACCGACCCGTTCACCCGCTCGCAGAGCAATCCGCACATCGCCGCCGAGGGAACCGGCCTCGGGCTGCATATCGTGAAATCCCTGGTCGATCTGCACGGCGGCGAGATGGCGATCGACAGCACGGAGGGCGTCGGCACCACGGTCACGGTGTCGCTGCCGAAGGACGGCCGGCTGGAGAACTAGGCCTTGAAGCGGCGCTTCAGGGGTTCGATGAGACGCGCCGCCATCAGCAGCGCGAACACGCCGGCATAGATCAGCGGTTCGATCTGGAAGCCCTTGCGCATCATGAAGAAGTGCAGGCACGCGGCGGCGCCGGCCAGATAGACCAGCTTGTGCAGGCGGGTCCAGTTGCGACCGCCGATCCGCTTCACCCATCCCTTGGTCGACGTGACCGCCAGCGGGATCAGCGCCGCCAGACCGACCATGCCGACGGTGATGTACCAAAGCTTGACGATGTCCTCCAGAATCACCCGCCAGTCGAAGAAGTGGTCGACGGCGACGTAATTCGTGATGTGCAGGACGACGTAGAAGAACGCGAACAGACCGACGAGGCGGCGCAGCCGGACCAGTTGCTTCAGGCCGGTGATCATCCGGAGCGGCGTGATGGCGAGCGAGACCAGCAGGATCCGCAGCGCCCAGTCGCCGAGATAGCGGTTGATGAACTCGATCGGGTTGGCGCCGAGCCCGCCGGTGAAGCCGAGCCAGACCATCCAGCCGAGCGGCGCCAGGCACGCCGCCCAGACCAGCGGCTTCCACACCCAGACGACCGGGTCGCGGCGGGGCCGCGCCGCCGTCATGCCGTCAGGTGCGGCGCCGGCCGTCCGCGTCATTGCGTTCATGTCCCTATCCTCGCGCCGCCTGGATCAGAACCACTTCTGCAGGTTCATGTCCTTGTAGAGGTGCGCGACTTCTTCCTCGTAGCCGTTGAACATCAACGTCTCGCGGCGGAACAGCTCACCGATGCGGCGCTCCGAAGCCTGGCTCCAGCGCGGGTGGCTGACCTTCGGATTGACGTTCGAGTAGAAGCCGTATTCGCGGGGCGCGTAGTCGGCCCAACTCGTCTTCGGCATCTCGCTCACGAACTTGATGCTGACGATCGACTTGATCGACTTGAAGCCGTACTTCCAAGGTACCATCAGGCGGAGCGGCGCGCCGTTCTGGTTCGGCAGCACTTCGCCGTAGAGACCGACCACCAGGAGCGACAGCGGGTTCATGGCCTCGTCGATGCGGAGCCCTTCCTTGTACGGCCAATCGAGAATCGGGCCGCGCTGACCCGGCATGCGCTCTGGATCGAACAGCGTTTCGAAGTAGACGTACTTGGCGTCGCCATTGGGTTCGAACCGCTTGAGGACGTCGCCGAGCGGCACGCCGACCCACGGCACCACCATCGACCAGGCCTCGACGCAACGGAAGCGGTAGACGCGCTCTTCCAACATGTGCGGCTTGATCAGATCCTCGAAGCCGATCTTGCCGGGCTTGGCGCAGAGGCCGCCGACCTCGACCGTCCACGGAAGCGGCTTGAATTTCTTGGCGTTCTCGGACGGGTCCTTCTTGCCGGTGCCGAATTCGTAGAAGTTGTTGTAGCCGGCGATGACGTCGTAATCGTTCGGCTTGTCCTTCTCGCCGAGGCTCTCCGCCGTCCATTTGGTCTTCTTCACGCCTTCCAGCTTTTCGCGGGCGGCGAGCGCCGGCAGCGTCGGCAACGCGCCCAGCGCCAGGCCGGCGCCGGCGACGGCGGCGGTCTTCAGGAAATCGCGGCGGCGGTCGAATACGGATTTCGGCGTGATTTCCGAACCCAATACGTCGGAAGCCTTCTTGAACTTGATCAGCATCGGCGTTTCCCTTCGGCGGCGCTGGGCGCCCTTGGCGTCCGCGGCGGCATGCTAGCACGGCAGGCCGTTGGCGGATATTGACATTACCCGGCATTGAATAACGTATTCGGGGACGAAACCGCCAATAAACACCCCCTCACGTTTTCGTCATGCTGTTTCGATGACGGGTGCCGCGGTGGGTGCTATGATTGCGGCGACGCCGAGGAAAAGACCAAACATGCGCGTTCTCTACCATCTCTGGCTGTCCCCCTTCTGCCGCAAGGTCCGCATCGCGCTCGCCGAAAAGCGGGTCGATTTCGAATTGAAGGCGGAAAACGTCTGGAAGCGGCGCGACGAGTTCCTCGCCATCAACCCGGCCGGCGAAGTGCCGGTTCTGGTGGAACCGGACGGCACGGCGCTCTCGGGCAGCCTCGTCATCTGCGAATTCCTGGACGAGATGCATCCGGAACCGCCGCTGCTCGGCCGCCAGCCGCTGCACCGTGCCGAGGTCAGGCGCCTCGTCGACTGGTTCGACCGCAAGTTCGACCGCGAGGTCACGGAAAAGCTGGTCGGCGAGAAGTTCATGAAGCGGTTCCTGGCGCTCGGCGAGCCGGATTCGGCGAAGATCCGCGCCGGGCATCAGAACATGCACACGCACCTCGACTACATCACCTATCTGGTGGAGCGCCGGAGATGGCTCGCCGGCGACGCGTTCTCCTTGGCCGACATCGCCGCGGCGGCGCACCTCTCGACCATCGACTATCTGGGCGACGTGCCGTGGGCCGACCACGAAGTCGCCAAGGACTGGTACGCCCGCATCAAGTCGCGGCCGAGTTTCCGCGCCATCCTGGCCGATCACATCCCGAACGCGCCGCCGCCGAAGCACTACGCCGATCTGGATTTCTGAGAGCCGGTTTTCCGAGGGCCGATCGCCCCCTCATCCTTCGAGAAGCTCGCATACGCTCGCTCCTCAGGATGAGCGCGGCGATTACTTCTGCTTAACGTCCATCTTCTCGATGTTGGCGCGCGCCATGCGGGCCGCTTCGCCGTCCGGTTCCAGTTCCAGTACCCGCATCCAGTCCTTGCGCGCGCCCGCCTTGTCGTCGGCGAGGCGCCGCACGATGCCGCGCTCGAGAAGCGCCGCGACGTTCGTGGGATCGAGGGCGAGCGCCCGGTCGGCGTCGCTCCGCGCCGGGCCGAGTTCGTCCAGATACCTGTACGCGCTGGCGCGGAAGACGTAGGCGTCGACCCGGTCCGGCTGCGCCGCGATGGCGTTGGTCAAATCCTCGGCGGCGGCCCGATAGTCGCCGAGCTGGCCGCGCGCCTGGGCCCGGTCGATCAGGGTTTCCGGCTCGCCCGGCGTCAGGCCGAGGGCCGACGTGAACGCCGCCTCGGCGCGGGCCGCGTCCCCCTTGACCAGCCAGGCCTGCCCGGCCTGCGCCAGCACGCTCGCCTTGAAGGCCGGCTCGCGGCGCATGGTCTGAGCCAACACCTCGAGCCGGCGCGCCGCGTATTCGGGCTGTCCGGCGTGCAGCAGCGCCAGCGCCGCGCAATGCTCGGCGGCGTCGCCGCCGCCCATGGCCTTCCACGCCAGCGCCGTTTCGAAGCCGTCGGAAGGATCGGATCTCGCCAGCTCGAGGCAGCGCGCGTACTCGCGGGCGTGGTTGACCTCTTCCGCCACGGCGGCGCCGGGGACCGACTGCGCCGCCAAGGCGAGAACGGCGGAAACGGCAAGGAGGCTTCCAAGTTTTCGCATCTCGCGCTAGACCTATGGCGTGTGACCGCTTCCGACAAGAGGGCGGATCCGGCGGACGATACGTCCGGCAGCGCCCCGGCGAAAGGAAATCCGAGCGTGACGCGGAGAGACGAACCGCGCCTGTTTTGTTTCGGCCTCGGCTATTCGGCGCTCGCGCTGATCCGCAGCCTGCGCGTTTCCGATTGGCACGCGGCCGGCACCGTCCGCGACATCGACCGGGCGGCGGCGCTGCGCGGCCAGGGGATCGAGACATTCTATTTCGACGGCAACCGTCCGAACGAGCTGGTCACGGCGGCCCTCGCCAAGACGACGCATCTCTTGACGTCCGCGCCGCCGAACGACGCCGGCGATCCGGTGCTCGGCATGCACGGAAACGACATCGCGGCCCTCAAGGGCCTGCGCTGGATCGGCTATCTGTCGACGACCGGCGTCTACGGCGACACCGGCGGCGCCGTCGTCAGCGAGACCGCCGAGACCAATCCGTCGAGCGAGCGGAGCCGGCGCCGCGTCGAGGCCGAGAACGCCTGGCTGGCGCTGCATCGGGAACACGGCCTGCCGGTGCACGTGTTCCGGCTTGCAGGCATCTACGGCCCCGGCCGCTCGGTGTTCGACCAGATCCGCGCCGGCACGGCGAAGCGGATCGACCGGCCCGGACACGCCTTCTCGCGCATCCACGTCGACGACATCGCCAACGTGCTGCGCGCCTCGATCGCCAAGCCGTCGCCCGGCGCGATCTACAACGTCTGCGACGACGAGCCGGCGCCGCCGGCCGAGGTGATGGCGTATGCCTGCCATCTGCTCGACAAGGAGCCGCCGCCGATCGAGGATTTCGAAACGGCGCGGACCCGCATGTCGCCGATGGCGCTCAGTTTCTGGAACGGCAACCGCCGCATCGACAATTCGCGCATCCGCAAGGAACTCGGCGTGAAGCTGTCGTATCCGACCTACCGCGCCGGCCTGCATGCGATCCTGGAGCAGGAAACCTAGGCGACGGACGCGTCGAGATGGCGCACGAGGGACGCCAGCGTCGCCGTCAGCCGGTCGAGATCGGCCGGCGTCGAGAGACGATGATCGCCTTCCTTCACGAACTGGATTTCCACGTCCGGCGTCCTGAGTTTCTCGGAGAGCCGCAGCGCCGTCTCCCAGGGAACGTCCGCGTCCTTCATGCCGTGGATCAGCCTGACCGGCGCGTCGATGGCGATCTCGCCCCGCAGCAGCAGGTGGTTCTTGCCCTCCGTCAGCAGATCGGCGCGGATGCGGTAAGGTTCCTGGTCGTCGTAGCAGTTGGGAATCTCGCAGAAGCCCTTTTCCGCGAGGTCATTGTGCTGGTGCGCGTTCAAGGCCGACGGGATCAGGTCTTCCGTGAAGTCGGGCGCGGCGGCGATGCCGATCAGCCCGGCGATGCGTTCCGGGCGGGCCAGTGCCGTGAGCAGCATGATCCAGCCGCCCATGCTGGAGCCGACCAGTATCTGCGGTCCCGCCGGTACCGCGTCCAGGACGCGGACCGCGTCGTCGGCCCAGCGGCCGATGGTGCCGTCCTCGAAGGCGCCGTCGGACTCGCCGTGTCCGAAATAGTCGAAGCGCGTAAAGGCGCGACCCTCGGCCAGACAGAATGCTTCCAAGGCCAGCGCCTTGCCGCCCTGCATGTCGGACTTGAATCCGGTCAGGAACATGACGCCGGGAGACTTGCCACCGGTGTGCCGGTAGGCGATCATCGAACCGTCCTTGCCGGCGAGCGTGTTGGAATCTTGGGCTTGAATGGACATATCGCGGCCGTGCACCCATCTCTGAAATGCCATGACTGAGAACGCCGACGTTAGCACCGCGTCCGCCACGATGGAACGCCCGTCACCCGAGGCGAAGGGGCCGTGCGTGCTGCAGATTCTGCCCGCGCTCGGCGGGTCGGGCGGCGTCGAGCGCGGCACGGTCGAGATTGCCGGCGCCATCGTCGCCGCCGGCGGGCGGGCGCTGGTGGCGTCGGAGGGCGGACCGCTGGTGCACGATCTCGGGCGCGTCGGCGCCGAGCACATCACGCTCCCCGTCGCCTCCAAGAATCCCGTCGTCATGTACAGGAACATCGAACGGATCATCGACGTGATCCGCGGCCACAACGTCGATCTGGTACACGTGCGCTCGCGCGCGCCGGCATGGAGCGCCTATTTCGCCTGCCGCCGCGCCAAGGTGCCGTTCGTCACCACGTTCCACGGCACGTATTCCATCGGCAACTGGATCAAGCGCCGCTACAACGCGATCATGACGCGGGGCGAGCGGGTGATCGCCATTTCCGAATTCATCGGCGGCCACGTGCGCCGGCACTACGGCGTGCCGGTCGACCGCATCCGCGTCATCCACCGGGGCGTCGATCTGCAACGCTTCGATCCGGCGCGGGTATCGGCGGAGCGCGTCATCAAGCTCGCCACCGACTGGCGCATGACCGACGGCCTGCCGGTCGTCATGCTGCCGGGCCGGCTGACGCGCTGGAAGGGCCAGACGGTCCTGATCGAGGCCATGGCGCTTTTGGAACGCCGCGACGTGCGGTGCGTGCTGGTCGGCTCCGACCAGGGACGCATCGATTACCGGGACGAGCTTGAAAAACTAATCGAAAGCCGCGGCCTCTCCTCGGTCGTGCGCATCGTCGATCATTGCGACGACATGCCGGCGGCGTACATGCTGACCGACGTGGTGGTTTCCGCCTCCACCGATCCGGAAGCGTTCGGCCGCGTCATCGCCGAGGGTCAGGCCATGGGCCGGCCCGTCATCGCCACCGATCACGGCGGCGCGCGCGAGATCGTCGACGCCGGCGTGACGGGTTGGCTGACGCCGTCCGGCGATCCGGCGGCGCTGGCGGAAAAGATCGCGACCGCCCTCGCCCTCGACGAGGGGGCGCGCCAGCGGCTCGCCGACGCCGCCATCCGGCGCATCCGCGCCACCTTCTCGACGACCCTCATGTGCGACAAGACGCTCGCCGTCTATGACGAGGTGCTCGCGGCCCGCGGGCGCGGTTGATCCCGTGTCCGGTTCCGGCAAGGACCGTCCCCGCATCCTCGTCATCAAGTTGGGCGCGCTCGGCGACGTCGTGCAGGCGCTGGGCCCCATGCGGGCGATCCGCGACCATCATGCCGACGCCGAGATCACGATCCTGACGACGGCGCCCTTCGCCGAACTCCTGACGGTCGCCGGCGTCGCCGACGCGGTCTGGACCGACACCCGGCCGAGGGCGCTCGATCTCGGCGGCTGGCTCTCCCTCAGGCGGCGGCTCCGCGGCGGTAATTTCACGCGGGTCTACGATCTGCAGACGTCCGACCGCTCCAGCGGCTACTTCCGCCTGTTCTGGCCCGGCCCCTATCCGGCGTGGTCCGGCATCGCCAAGGGCTGCTCGCATCCACATGCGAATCCGAACAGGGATTTCATGCACACCGTCGAGCGCCAGGCGGAACAGCTCGCCGTGGCGGGCATTGCCGACGTGCCGGCGCCCAGCCTGGCGGACATCGAAAGCGACGTTTCGAAATTTGCCCTCGCCGCGCCCTATGCGTTGATCGCGCCCGGCGGCGCGCCGCACCGCCCGGAAAAACGCTGGCCGGCGGAAAATTTCCGGGAAATCGCCCGGTCTCTCGCCGCCACAGGCGTGACGCCGGTCGCCATCGGCGGCGCGGCGGAACGCACCCTTTGCGAAGAGGCCTTGGCCGGCGTGCCGGGTGCCAGAAACCTCGCCGGCGAAACCAGCCTGATCGAGCTCGTCGGCCTGGCGCGGGGTGCTTCGCTGGCGCTCGGCAACGACACCGGCCCCATGCACATCGCCGCCGTCGCCGGCGTGCCGACTGTAGTGCTTTATTCCAATGCCTCCGACCCGGCGCTCTGCGCGCAACGGGGGCCGAAGGTCACGATCCTCCGCCGCGAGCGGCTTGCCGACCTCACGCCGGCCGAGGTGATGGACGCCCTGCCCCACCCTTAACGGCCTCGACAGCCCCGGAATCCCCATGATATGAGCAGCCGCATGAAGACGCCATTCGCCACCGCGACGACCACCGGAACCCCCCGCCGAACTACCGGCGCGGGCGGGGTTTCGGCTGTCTGACGCTTTCCGGCGCCACCTCCATCCCGTCCGCCTTCGCCCGTTTCGCCCGGCCCGCCGCGTTCGGCGGCCGCGCCGGGAGAACTTGACAGGTCAAGCGATCAGCCTAGGTTTCAACCGATTTTCAGACCAGGGAGCATGAAATGCCCCGTATCACATTGCCGGACGGCAGCGTTCGCGAATTCGACAAGCCCGTGACGGGCGGCGAGGTGGCGGCGTCCATCGGCGCCGGCCTCGCCAAGGCGGCGATGGTCGTGCGCGTCGACGGCGAGCTTCTCGATCTCGACCGGCCCATCGCCAACGACGTGCAGCTCGCCATCGTCACCGACAAGGACGAGGCGGCGGCGCTGGAAGTGCTGCGGCACGACTGCGCGCACGTGCTGGCCATGGCCGTGCAGGAGCTTTTCCCCGGCACGCAGATCACCTTCGGCCCGGCCATCGAGGACGGCTTCTACTACGACTTCCACCGCGAGCAGCCGTTCTCGACCGAGGACTTCCCGGCCATCGAAGCAAAGATGAAAGAGATCGTGGACCGCAACATCCCGATCGTCCGCGAGGTCTGGACGCGCGACCAGGTCGCCAAGTTCTTCGAGGAGAAGGGCGAGACGTTCAAGGCCGAGTGGGTCTGGGAACTGCCGGAAGGCGAGGAAATCAGCATGTACCGGCAGGGCGACTGGGTCGATCTCTGCCGCGGCCCGCACCTGCCGACGACGGGCCGGCTCGGCAAGGCCTTCAAGCTGACCAAGCTGGCCGGCGCCTATTGGCGCGGCGATTCGTCGCGGCCGCAGTTGCAGCGCATCTACGGCACCTGCTGGCGGAACGACAAGGAGCTCGGCGCCTATCTGACGCGGATCGAGGAAGCGGAAAAGCGCGACCACCGCCGCATCGGCCGCGAGATGGATCTCTTCCATCTGCAGGACGAGGCGCGCGGCGCCGTCTTCTGGCACCCGAAGGGCTGGTCGCTCTACCGGACCTGCGAACGCTACATGCGGATGCGCCTGGAAGACGCCGGCTACGTCGAGGTGAAGACGCCGCAGCTGGTCGACCGCGATCTCTGGGAGCGGTCTGGCCACTGGGAGAAATTCCGCGAGCACATGTTCGTCGCCGAGGTGGACGAGGGCTCGTCGCATGCCAACGACGAGCAAGGGCATGGACACGATCATGGGCACGGGCACGGCGAGAAGCCCGGCGGGACGACGCGGCATCTGGCGCTGAAGCCGATGAACTGCCCCGGTCACGTGCAGATCTTCCGCCAGGGCATCAAGAGCTACCGCGATCTGCCGCTGCGCATGGCGGAATTCGGATCGTGCCATCGCTACGAGCCGTCCGGCGCGCTGCACGGCATCATGCGGGTCCGCGCCTTCACGCAGGACGACGCGCACATCTTCTGCACGGAAGACCAGATCGCCAGCGAGACGAAGGTGTTCATCGAGCTGTTGGCATCGGTCTATCGCGACTTCGGCTTCGACGCCTTCGTCGTCAAGTTCTCCGACCGGCCGGCGACGCGGGCCGGGTCCGACGCCGTCTGGGACAAGGCGGAAGCGGCGCTGATGAGCGCCACCAAATCGGCCGGCGTCGACGTCATCCTCAATCCGGGCGAGGGCGCGTTCTACGGTCCGAAGCTGGAATTCGTGCTCAGGGACGCCATCGGCCGCGACTGGCAGTGCGGCACGCTGCAGGTGGACTTCGTGCTGCCGGAACGGCTCGATGCGCAGTACGTCGGCGAGGACGGGAACAAGCACCGCCCGGTCATGCTGCACCGGGCGATCCTCGGGTCCTTCGAGCGGTTCATCGGCATCCTGATCGAGAACTACGCCGGGCGCTTCCCGATGTGGCTGGCCCCGGTGCAGGCGGTCGTCGCCACCATCGTGTCCGACGCCGATCCGTATGCGGAGAAGGTTCAGGCCACCCTCGCCGCCGCCGGCATCCGCGCCGTCGTCGACGTCAGGAACGAGAAAATCAACTTTAAGGTGCGCGAGCACTCGCTCGCCAAGGTGCCGGCGATGCTCGTCGTCGGCTCGCGCGAGGCGGCGGAAGGCACGGTCGCGATCCGGCGCCTTGGCGGCAAGGACCAAGAAATCCTTGCGCTGGAAGAGGCAGTGGATAGACTGCGCGTTGAAGCGGCAGGCCCTTTCGGCGCGTGAGCGCGGATGCGAACGCCGGGGCCGGCCAACAGGTGTAACTGACGAAGGAGACGACCATAGCACGCCGACCGGGAATGCCCGCGCCGCCGCCCAAGGACGGGCCGCGCGCGAATGATGAAATTAGCGTGGACAAGGTCCGCGTGATCGACGCCGACGGAAACATGATCGGTGTCCTCAATACTCAAGAAGCGATCGAAATGGCGTTCGAAGTGAACCTCGATCTGGTCGAGGTGTCCCCGAACGCGGATCCGCCTGTCTGCAAGATCCTCGACTACGGCAAGTACAAGTACGAGGCGCAGAAGAAGGCGAACGAGGCGCGCAAGAAGCAGAAGGTCATCGAGGTCAAGGAGATCAAGATGCGCCCGGGCATCGACGACCACGATTACGAGGTCAAGATGCGGAGCGTGCGCCGCTTCCTCGACGACGGCGACAAGGTCAAGATGACGATCCGCTTCCGCGGCCGTGAAATGGCGCACCAGGACCTGGGGCTCAAGGTTTTGGAACGGGTGCAGGCCGAAGTCACCGAAATCGCCAAGGTCGAGCAGTCGCCGCGTCCCGAGGGACGCATGATGACCATGGTCATCGCGCCGCGCTGAGCGGCCTCAAGCCTCCAATCGAAACAATCCAATTCCGTCACCCCGGGCTCGTCCCGGGGTCCACTCTCTCGACAGTGGATTCCGGGACCTCGCTATGCTCGGCCCGGAATGACGGCAGGGGATGGAGTGCCGGCCGCTAGCCGCCGAAGCTTCGGACCAGCGAGCCGACCACCAGATACCAGCCGTCCACCAGCACGAAGAAGATGATCTTGAACGGCAGCGCGATGATGATCGGCGGCAGCATCATCATGCCCATCGCCATCAGCACCGACGACACCACCATGTCGATGATCAGGAACGGGATGAAGATCAGAAAGCCGATCTCGAAGGCGCGGCGCAGCTCCGAGATCATGAAGGCCGGAATCAGAACCCGCATCGGCGTGTTATCCCGGGCTTCCGCCTCCGGCACCTTGCCGATGTCGACGAACAGTTCCAGGTCCTGCTCGCGCACGTGCCGCTTCATGAAATCGCGGAACGGCACGATCGAGCGGTCGAACGCCTGCTGCTCGTTGATCTCGCCGGCGATCAGCGGCTTGATGCCGGTGTCGTAGGCCTGCTCGAAGGTCGGCATCATGATGAAGGCGGTGATGAACAGCGCCAGGCTCATCAGCACCTGGTTCGGCGGCGTCTGCTGCGTGCCCATGGCGGTTCTGAGGAACGACAGCACCACGGCGACGCGCACGAACGACGTCACCATGATCAGGATCGAGGGCGCCAGGCTCAGGACCGTGATCAGGGCGACGAGCTGAACCAGCCTGGCCGTCGCCTCACCGCCTTCCTCGCCGAGGTTGAGGCTCAGCGTCTGCGCCAGCGCGCCGTCGCCGGAAAGCGTCAGCAACAGGGTGGCGAGCGCCGCCGTCGGGATGGCGAGCGCCAGAGCGCGGCGGAGCGTGGCGGTCATTCCCGCGTCTCCGGGTCGCGGGCGCCGGCGGCGGCCAGCGCCGCCTGAAAGTCCGTGGGCCGGCCTTCGCCCGCCTTGATGCCGGTCTCGATCACGGTTTCCGAATTGGGGCTGACGACCAGGAGGTGCTCGACGTCGTCGCGCCTGACCAGCACCAGCCGGCGCCGGCCGTCCAGGGGCGCCACTTCGACGACGCCGATGCGCCGCTCGCCCCGGCCCTTGCTGGCCTGGATGGGAAAGCCGAGCCCCATGCGGCGCGCCAGCATGGCGGCGACGCCGATCAGCGCGATCACGAAGATCAGCGCCAGCAGGAACCTGAGGTAGCCTTCCGGACCCATGGGAGAGGCGTTCAGCCGCCAGCGCGGTCTTGCTGCTTGCGAAGCGCCTCGCCGAGCTCGCTCAGGCGCTCGACCAGTTCCCGGATGGCGACGGTGACTTCCTCCGGGTTGTCCGGCGGTTCCGCCGCCATGCGGCGGCAGAGATCGGCGATCTCGCCCTCCAGGCTGGCGAGATTGATCGCGTTGTTGGCGTCGACGAGGCCGCGCCCCTTATCGACCAAGGCCGACAGGGCCGAGATTTCCGCCATGTAGTCCAGCGGGCCGTCGGTCGTTTCTTCGCTCATCTCGGTTCTCCGTCTGCTTGGTTGTCGCCCGCCCACGCCGCCGGATCCGGCGCCGGCCGCGCCGTCTCCGGCGATTCGGCGTTGGCACGATAGACGTAGGTGAGGATTTCCGCCACCGCCGCGAAGGCTTCCAGCGGAATATCGCTGTCGATGTCGATGGCCGACAGCAATTCGGCCAGATCGGCGTCCTCGCGCACCTTGACGCCCTTGGCGAAGGCGATTTCCAGGATCTGCTCGGCGACGCTGCCGCGCCCGGCGGCGATCACCTTGGGCGCCCGGTCGTCCCATTCCGCCTTGAGGGCGACCGCGACGGCCTTGGCTGCGGGCGGCGGCGCCTTCATGTTCGGGGTTGTCGGGTGGTCGGTGGCGGCCATCGGAACTCCGTCCGGACGGGGATTTGTCAGGCTAACCCTGCCCGGCGGCGCTTAACAAACGATAAATCCCGGGTTTTCCGGGTTTTTCAAGGCGTTCGGGGTGTCCTGAGGGTGCTCGCCCCCGCCCCCCTGCAACCCCAGCTATCGTGGGTTCGAATCCCATACCCTCCGCGAGGATGCGCGGCCCTCTCCCCCTTGCAACCCGGGCCCGGGGCCGTTATAACCCGCCGTCCGCTGGATCGGGGAAGCCCGTCCGGCGCCGAGCGGTATGGCTGAAAGGGCATGCCTGGCCGCTCGAACCCGTGAAACGGCGCCATGCGCCACAGAAGATAGGAAAAGGGAAATGCCCAAGCTGAAGACCAAGTCCGGAGCCAAGAAGCGCTTCCGGGTGACGGGCAGCGGCAAGGTGAAAGCCGGCGTTGCCTTCAAGCGCCACAACCTCCGTAAGCGTTCGCAGAAGATGAAGCGGCAGGCCCGCCGCACGATGATCCTGACGGAAGCCGATACGCGGATCGTCAAATCCTACATGCCTTACGCTTGAGCCGGAGGACAGAACAATGGCACGCACGAAACGCGGCGTAACGTCGCACGCCCGCCACGGTAAGGTCCTGAAACTCGCCAAGGGCTACCGCGGCCGCAACAGCACGAATTTCCGGATCGCGATCGAGAAGGTCGAGAAAGGGCTGCAATACGCCTATCGCGACCGCCGCGCCAAGAAGCGGCAGTTTCGCCGGCTCTGGATTCAGCGCATCAACGCCGGTGCCCGCGAATGCGGCCTGACGTATTCGCAGCTGATGAACGGCCTGATGAAGGCCGGCGTCGAGCTCGACCGCAAGGTTCTCGCCGACCTGGCGATGAACCAGCCGGACGCGTTTAAGGTTTTGGTGGAACAGGCCCAGGCCGCTCTCTCCCAAAACGCCTAACGAAAACGCCGAACGAGGTTTTGGAACGGGAGTAGCGCCTAGGGCGTTGCTCCCGTTTGCCTTTAAAGACGGTCGCTCCGGAGGGGAAGATGGACAATCCCGACAAGCTGTTGGATGACGTGCTCGCGAAGGTGGCCGCCGCCGCCGACATGGACGCGTTGGAGGCGCTCCGCGTCGGCGAGCTCGGCAAGAAAGGCCGCATCACCGAGATGATGAAGGGCCTGGGCCAGATGGCGCCGGACGAACGCAAGGCCGCCGGCCAGGCGCTCAACGTCCTGAAGGACAAGGTTGCCGCCGCCATCGACAGCAAGAAGGCGGAAATGGCCGACGCCGATCTCGACCGCCGCCTGATGACGGAGAAGATCGACGTCACCCTGCCGACGGCGCCCGCCGCCGAGGGCTACATCCATCCGATCAGCCAGACCATCGACGAGGTCGTCGCCATCTTCGGCGAAATGGGCTTCACCGTCGCCGAGGGTCCGGACATCGAGGACGACTGGCACAACTTCACCGCCCTCAACATTCCGCCCGACCATCCGGCGCGCCAGGAACACGACACCTTCTATCTGCCGGGCGATTACGAAACCCGGAAGGTGCTGCGCACGCACACCAGCCCGGTGCAGATCCGCACCATGACGGCCGAGAAGCCGCCGATCCGCATCATCGTCCCCGGCCGCACGTTCCGGAGCGACCACGACGCGACGCACTCGCCGATGTTCCATCAGGTCGAGGGCCTGCTGGTCGACAGGACCAGCCACATGGGGCACCTCAAGGGCTGCCTGATCGAATTCTGCCGCGCCTTCTTCGAGGTCGACGACCTGCCGGTGCGGTTCCGGCCGAGCTACTTCCCGTTCACGGAGCCGTCCGCCGAGGTCGACATCGGCTGCACGCGCGCCGGCGGCGAGTTCCGCATCGGCCACGGCGAGGGCTGGCTGGAAATCCTCGGCTGCGGCATGGTCAATCCGAACGTGCTCGCCAACTGCGGCATCGACCCGACCGAGTACCAGGGCTTCGCCTTCGGCATGGGGATCGAGCGCATCGCCATGCTGAAGTACGGCATCCCGGATTTGCGCACCTTCTATGAGAGCGATCTCCGCTGGCTCCGCCACTACGGCTTCCGCGCCTTGGAAGTACCGGGCATGGTGGGAGGGCTGGCCCGATGAAGTTCACCCTCTCCTGGCTGAAGGAGCACCTGGACACCCAGGCCTCGCTGCAGCAGATCCTCGACACGCTGACCATGGTCGGGCTCGAGGTCGAGGGTGCGCGCAATCCGGCGGAAGGTCTCGAGACCTTCGTGACGGCCCGCGTCGTCGAAGCGACGCAGCATCCGAACGCGGACCGGCTCCGCGTCTGCCGCGTCGACGCCGGCAACGGCGAGACCCAGGTCGTCTGCGGCGCGCCGAACGCGCGGACCGGCCTGATCGGCGTCTTCGCCAGCGGCGGCAGCTTCATTCCCGGCACCGGCATCACGCTGAAGCCGACGGAAATCCGGGGCGTGTCGTCGAACGGCATGCTGCTGTCCGAACGTGAGATGGGCCTTTCCGACGACCACGACGGCATCGTCGAGTTGCCGGCTTCGACGCCGATCGGCGTGCCCGCCGTCAAGATCATGGGCCTCGACGATCCGGTGATCGAGATCGCCATCACGCCGAACCGGGGCGACTGCCTGGGCGTGCGCGGCATCGCCCGCGATCTTGCCGCCGCCGGCCTCGGCTCCCTGAAGCCGCTCACCAACGGCCCGGTGCCCGGCGCCTTCGAGAGCCCGATCAAGGCGCACCTCGACTTCACGGACGAGACCAAGGACGCCTGCCCGTACTTCGTCGGCCGCTACATCCGCGGCGTCTCGAACGGCGAGAGCCCGAAGTGGCTGAAGGACAAGCTGACCGCCATCGGGCTGCGGCCGATCTCGGCGCTGGTCGATATCACCAACCTGATGACGCTGGACGTCAACCGGCCGCTGCACGTCTTCGACGCCGACAAGGTGAAGGGCGACATCCGCGTCCGGCTCGGGAAGCCGGGCGAGAAGATGCTGGCGCTGAACGGCAAGGAGTACGAGCTCGACGACGCCATGACGGTGATTTCCGATGACGCCGGGGCGGAAGGTCTCGGCGGCGTCATGGGTGGCGAGATTTCCGGCGTCACCGGCGCGACAGTCAACGTCTTCGTCGAAAGCGCGCTGTTCGATCCGCGCCGCACGGCGACCACCGGCCGCAAGCTGATGCTGCAATCCGACGCCCGCTACCGCTTCGAGCGCGGCATCGACCCGGCGTTCCTGGTCGACGGCATGGAAATCGCGACGCGCCTCATCATGGACCTCTGCGGCGGCGAGCCTTCGGAACTGGTGATCGCCGGCGGCCGTCCCGACACAGCCCGCGACATCGCCTTCCGCCCGGACCGGGTGAAGGGCCTTTGCGGCGTCGAGATATCCAGGGACGAGATCCAGCGCATCCTCATGATCCTGGGGTTCTCCGTCGACGGCGACGGCGACGCCTGGACGGTGCGCGTGCCGTCCTGGCGCGGCGACATCGTCGGCGAAGCGTGCCTGGTCGAGGAAGTTGTCCGCATCAACGGCTACGACAAGATTCCCATGGTGCCGCCGGTCCGCGACAGCTATCTGCCGAAGCCGGCCTTGAACGTGAACCAGAAGCGGCGCGCACTGGCCAGGCGCACGCTCGCCGCGCGCGGTCTGGTCGAGGCCGTCACCTTCAGCTTCATGGCGGAAGCGCACGCCGCGCTCTTCGGCGGCGACACGGAAAAGCTCCGCGTCGTCAATCCGATCAGCGCCGATCTTTCCGTGATGCGGCCGAGCCCGCTCGGCAACCTGCTGCTCGCCGCCGGCCGTAACGACGACCGCGGCGTCGCCGACGCCAAGCTGTTCGAGGTCGGGCCGGAATACTTCGGCGACGGACCGGACGGCCAGCGCATCGTCTGCGCCGGCATCCGCTACGGCATGAGCGGGCCGAAGCACTGGTCCGCCAAACCGCAACCGGCCGACGCGCTCGCCGCGAAGGCGGACGCGGAAGCGGTGCTGGCCGCCGTCGGCGCGCCGGTGGATAGGTTGCAGGTCTACACCGACACCCCCGGCTACTATCATCCCGGACGTTCCGGCGAATTGCGCCTGGGTCCGAAGACGACGCTGGCCCGCTTCGGTGAGATCAACCCGCGCGTCCTGAAGGCGCTCGGCGTGGACGGCCCGGCCGCCGCCTTCGAGGTGTTTCCGGACGCGGTGCCGACGCCGAAGGCCAAGGGGACTGCCCGCCCGATGCTGAACCTCGCCACCTATCAACCGGTGGAGCGCGACTTCGCCTTCGTCGTCGACGCGGGCGTCGCCGCCGGCGCGTTGATGGCGGCGGCCGCCGGCGCCGACAAGGCGCTGATCGTCGACGTCAGACTGTTCGACGTGTTCCAAGGTCCGGCCCTCGGCGAGGGCAAGAAGTCGCTCGCCATCACGGTGCGGCTGCAACCGACGGAGAAGACGCTCACCGACGCCGAGATCGAGGCGGTGTCGGCGAAGATCGTCGCCGCCGTCGGCAAGGCCACGGGCGGCGTGCTGCGCGGCTGAATTTCAGGGCGTCACCCCGGACTTGATCCGGGGTCCATGTCCGCACGGCGCCGATCGGTGCTATATCGATTCCAGGGCGCCCTGGAATTGGTGGCCCAGGAATATGCTTGGTCGCACACATGGGCCCCGGATCAAGTCTGGGGCGACGATACGGGCGAAATCAATTTATCGTATAGACCTTCACCGGCGTCTCGCGGCCCTTCACCGTCGTTTCGCAGATGAAGGCGCAGGGGAACGCGCCGTCGACGGCGGCGTGCGTCGCCTCCGCCAGCATCACGTATGTGCCGTACTGCTTGTTGAGCTGCTCCAACCGCGCCGCCAGACTCACGTTGTCGCCGTGCACGGTGAAGACGAGACGGTCCTTGGCGCCGACGGCGCCGATGGCGATCTCGCCGGTATTGATGCCGCAGCGGGTCGGCAGCCGGACGCCGTTGAAGGTACGTTCGTTCGCCACCTTCTGGATGGCGAGCGCCGTCCTGACCGCGTTCATGGCGTGCTCGGGGTCGTCGAGCACGGCGTTGAAGGTGATCAGCATCAGATCGCCCTCGAACAACGTGACGACGCCGCCGTTGGCGTCGATCACCTCGCCCATGGCGCCGAAGTATTCGTAGAGCGTCGTGGCGAGGTCCTGCGCCGACATCTTTTCCGAGACCGTCGAGAAGCCCTCGATATCGGTGAACAGCACCGTGGCGATGCGGGATTCGCCGTCGCCCGGCTGGATCTGACGGTCCGCCGACGTGATCCGCGCCGCCACTTCCTTGGAGACGAAGCGCGACAGGTCCTCCGCCGCCGTCCGTTCCAGGACGGCGCGCTGGAACGCCCGCTGGGCGCGGGCGACGGCGATGGCGAGCACCGTCGTCACCAGCGCGATGGAGACCATCTTGTCGATCTCGGCGCCGATCAGGATGGCGTTGGACGTCATGTAATGGACGTAGTCGCGCGTGATCATCGGGTCTTCCGGCACCGCGAACAGCACGTAAAACATGAGGACCAGCCAGCCGAGGATCGCTGCCGCGCCGGTGGCGACGACGAAGCGGGGCTCGAAGCGGAGCGCGCGCAGCGCGATGAAGATGAAGACGTACATCACCGTCGGCGCCTTGAGATAGAAGCTCGCCGGCTGATGATATTGAATGTGAAAACTCCAGATCAGCACCATCAGCAGCGCCACGTCGGCGGCGATGGAGAGATAAAGGAACCAGGGCGCGAGGCGGGTCCGATGGGACGCGATCAGGCGCGCCAACGTGAAGGTGAAGTAAATCGCCAGCGCCCAAGGCACCGGCTGAAACATGGTCATGTTGTCGGGGAGCGGCGCCGCTAGCCACAACGCGCCGAACAGCACGATCAGAATGAACTGCACCCAGGAGATCAGCCGCTCCGCCTGATCCTGGCGGAACTGGATAGCGTCGCGGACACGCGCCGGCAGGCTGGCGCCGACGGCTTCGCCGCAGATCAGTTCGGAGCAGTGGTTGAAGATCGACATGTGTCCGTCCGGGTTGCGCCGGCCGCATCTTAGTGCGGCGGTGCGCCGGGCGAAAACGATAAGGCGCTAACGCGTGGTCATAAGGGCGTCAGCGCGCCGACGGCGGGATGCGATAGACGATGGGGCGGCGATAGCGGCGGAAGCCGAGCAATCCGGCGACGTCCCGGATGAAGAGGTGCGCGTCGCGGCGCCAACGGTCGATCGGTAGTTTCATGTCCCCAGGGCCCTTCTGGCTCGTGTGAAGTTTCGGCAATTCATGCACGTCGCGCGGGAGTCGCGCTGTGACGATCATCACCGTTTCCTGGTTATAAATTGTAGTAGTTCCGACCCGATCTGACAGTCACCGGTTTTGACGCGGTATCTGTCAGGTCATATTCAGCCTATGAACTTTTCCTTCCAGATTTGTTTGCCGTCGACCAAGGTCTGCATGGGTGTACGCCCTTCGCAGATTTTTCCCTGATGCGTGCGATCATTGTTGTAGTGATCGATCCATTCGTCGAGGTCTTTTTGCAGCATGTCGATGCTGTCATAGACCTTCTTTCGGAACGCCACCTGATAGAACTCCTGCAAGACGGTTTTGTGGAACCGCTCACAGATGCCGTTGGTCTGCGGTGATTTGACTTTGGTTTTGGTATGGCCGATGTCGTTGATGGCCAGGAACAACTGATAATCATGCTGATCGGCGCGACCGCAATACTCGGTTCCGCGATCCGTCAGAATGCGCAGCACCGGCAGATCGTGTTCGTCGTAGAACGGCAACACTTTGTCGTTGAGCATGTCAGCCGCAGTGATCGGCGTCTTGGTCGTATACAGCTTGGTCTGGGCGACCTTGGCATAGGTGTCGATGTAGGTCTGCTGATAGACCCGGCCAACGCCTTTCAAGGTGCCGACATAGAAGGTGTCCTGGGCGCCGAGATAACCGGGGTGCGCGGTCTCGATCTCGCCCCAGGCTTCGTCGTCGAGCTTCTTCTTTTCCAATGCCTGGACTTGGGCCTCGGTCAGCACAATGCCGTCTTCGGCGACTTTCGCCTCCAAGGCTTTCAGGCGGACTTTGAAGTTCGCCAGATCGTGACGCAGCCAGATCGAACGGACACCACTGGCGGAGACAAAGACGCCACGCTTACGCAGCTCATTGCTGACCCGGACCTGGCCATGGGCTGGTTGCTCGATGGCGTAGGACACAACAGCCTGTTCGGTTTTCTCATCGACCCGGTTCTTTAGGTTTGGCACGCGACGATGCTTCTCCAAAAGTGCCTCGACACCTCCTTGCTCGACCGCATCGCGATAACGATAGAACGTGTCCCGTGACAGCCCCATCACCTGGCAAGCCTTCGAGACATTGCCCAGTTCCTCGGCCAAGTTTAGAAGACCGACTTTGTGACGGATGATTTTTTGACTACTCTGCAACATGAGGGTTACCTCCAATATGGTTTTGATGGTGTCGTTTGCACCGTCATCAAAACCGGTAACCCTCGCTCCTTCAACGAAGCGGTGTCAGATCAGGTCTGAACTACTACATATAAATTTATGAAGGAAATCAGTGTTTTAGGAAAAATTTTCGGGTTCGCGTCGCGGCAAGATTTCCGTGTGTGGCGCAATATTCGGCAGATGTTGTGGCGGCGGATTCCGGACGCACAGATTGTTGTGACCGGCGCGCACTATCGGTTGTCGAGTTTCCTAGTATCGCTCTTCGCCTCTCATCATAAACCGTCACCCCGGACTTGATCCGGGGTCCATTTTCGCATGACGCCGATGGGTGCAACGCCGATTCCAAAGCACCCTGGAATCAGTGACCCAAACATTTGCTTGGTCGTCCACATGGACCCCGGGTCGAGCCCGGGGTGACGGCTGTGTGCGCGGCTGCTGTCGACACTCTCCTACCCTCGTCACCCCGGATTTACCTGCCCCCGGCTCGACCGGGGGTTCCGGGGTCCACTCTTCGACATGGCACGTGCATCAGAATGTGGACCCCGGGACGAGCCCGGGGTGACCCCGGGTCAAGCCCGGGGCAGGCAGGCCGAACAAATTTTCTCACCCCGGACTTGATCCGGGGTCCATCTTTTTCAGTCGTAGACCGCCGGTTCGCCGCCGCGCTCGGCGACGCCTTCCGCGATCGCCTGCTTCACGGTCAGGCGCTTGTTTTCCAGATGCCGCTTGAGGACATCGGCGAGGCGCGCCCCGTCGCGCGCCTCCAATGCCGCCAGCATGTCCTCGTGTTCCTTCATGGCCTGATCCCAACGGGCCTGCGTCATGTTGGCGCGGAAGCGGGCCAGCCGGATACGGCCCGACAGGCTCCGCATCTGGTTGGCGAGCGTCGGGTTGGCGGCGGCATCCAGGATCATCTCGTGGATCTGCTGGTTCAGGCGGAAGTAGGGGGTGAGTTCCCGCTTCGCGTGGTGCACGGCCATCTGATAGTGCAGCGCGCGGATTTCCGCGAACTCGGTTTCGGTCAGGCGACGGCAGGCGAGCTCACCGGCGAGCGCCTCCAGCGCCCCCATCACCGGGAAGATTTCGTCCACATCTTCCGGCTTGAGCACGGCGACGCGCGCACCCCGGTTCGGCAACAGATCGAGTAGTCCCTCGTTGCCGAGCACCTTGAGGGCTTCGCGGAGCGGTGTCCGGGAAATGCCGAAGCGGTCGCAGAGTTTCTGTTCCGGCACCCGCTCGCCGCCGACCAGCTCGCCGGAGAAGATCATCTCGCGGATACGCGCCGTCAGTTCCTCGTGCAGCGGCGCGCGGACCGGGGCGGCGATCTGGTTCATGCCCCCTTCTCCGGCAGCGCGCGTTCGAGCACGCGGGCGACGTGCACCGCGTCCCTGGCCGCGCCGTCGTGAATCTGGTGCCGGCAACTGGTGCCGTCGGCGACGATCAGCGTGTCGGCGCCGGCGTCCCGCACCTTCGGCAGCAGCGACAGTTCCGCCATCTTCATGGAGACGTCGAAATTCTCCGCCTCATAGCCGAAGGCGCCGGCCATGCCGCAGCAACTGCTCTCGATAGTCTTCACGTCGAGACCGGGCACCGCGCGCAACACCTTCTCGACGCTGCCCATGACGGCGAAGGCCTTCTGGTGGCAATGCCCGTGCAGCAGCGCTTTCGTTTCGGCGAGCGGCTTCATGTCGAGTTTGAACTCGCCGGCGTCGATTTCACGGGCGATGAATTCCTCCAACAGCAGCGCGTTGTCGGCGAGCAGGTTCGCTTCCTCGCCAGGCAGCATCGCCTTGAACTCGTCGCGGAGCGTCAGCAGGCACGACGGCTCCAACCCGACGACGGGGACGCCCGCCCTGACATAGGGGAGGAGCGCGGCGAGCGTGCGGCGCGCTTCGACCTTCGCTTCGTCGACCAGACCGGCGGCGAGGAAGGTGCGGCCGCAGCAGAGCGAACGCTCCCCGTCGGCGGCCTTGGCGGCGACGACGCGGTAGCCCGCCGCGTCCAGCACGCGCTTGGCGGCACGCAAATTCTCCGGCTCGAAGTAGGTATTGAAGGTATCGCCGAACAGCACCACGGGCTTGCCGGCCGGGCAGCAATTGGGATCGACGCCGACGTCGGCCGGATCGAAACGGTCGCCCCGCCACTGAGGCAGCGTGCGCCTGGCGCTGAAGCCCAAGAGCTTTTCCGACAGCCACGCCAGGCCCGGCAGCTTGTCGCGGAGATTGAGCAGCGGCGCCGCCTTCGACGCCATTTCGGCGTAGCGCGGCAGATACGCGATCAGCCTGTCTTTGAGCGAAAGCCCGTGCCGCTTCGTGTACTGGTGCAGGAACTCGATCTTCATCTTCGCCATGTCGACGCCGGTCGGGCATTCCCGCTTGCAGCCCTTGCAGCCGACGCAAAGCCGCATGGTCTCCTTCATGGCGTCCGACGTCAGCGCGTCCGGGCCGAGGTGACCGGAGAGCGCGAGACGAAGCGTGTTGGCGCGGCCGCGCGTCAGGTGCTGCTCGTCCTTGGTGACGCGGAACGACGGGCACATGACGCCCGGGTCGGATTTCCGGCAGGCGCCGTTGTTGTTGCACATCTCGGCGGCCGCCGCGAAGCCGCCCCACTCCGACCAGTCGAGGGCCGGGTCGATGTCGATCCACTTGTGGCCGGGCTTGAAGCGGAACAGCGTCCGGTCGTCCATCTTCGGACCGTCGACGATCTTCCCTGGGTTCATCAGGCCGTCCGGGTCGAAGGCTCGCTTCACGTCCTTGAAGGCGGCGACCATGCGGGCGCCGAACATGGGCTCGTGGAATTCCGAACGGACCAGCCCGTCGCCGTGCTCGCCGGAATGCGAGCCCTTGTATTCCCGCACCATCTCGAAGGCTTCTTCGGCGATGGCCCGCATCTGCTTGGCGCCCAGTTCCTGCTTGAGGTTGATCACCGGGCGGACGTGCAGCGTGCCGACGGAGGCGTGCGCGTACCACGTGCCCTCGGTGCCGTGCTTATGGAACACCTGCGTCAGGCGGTCCGTGTATTCGGCGAGGTCCTCTAGGCGCACGGCGCAGTCCTCGACGAAGGAGATCGGCTTCCCGTCCCCCTTCATCGACATCATGATGTTGAGGCCGGATTTCCGCACTTCCCAGACGGCCTTCTGGAATTCCGGTTCCGTCGCCTCGACGACGGCGCCCGGGAAACCGAGATCGGCCATGACGCCGCCGAGTTCCTTCAAGCGGCGCAGGTTTTCGCCCTGATCCTCTTCGGCGAATTCGACCAGCAGCAATGCATCCGGTTCCCCCCTGACGAATTTGTCGACGGTCGCTCGGAACATCGGGATGGCGCGGCTGAGCTCGATCATCGTGCGGTCGACCAGCTCGACGGCAACTGGACCCAGCTTGACGATGTGCTGCGCCGCGTCCATGGCGGCGTAGAATTTCGGGAAGTGGCAGATGCCGAGGGTCTTCGATTTCGGCAGCGGCTGCAGCTTGAGGTCCACCGCCGTCGAGAACGCGAGCGTTCCTTCCGAGCCGACCAAAAGGTGCGCCAGGTTCGGCTCGCCCACCACGTCGTGCACGGTGGCGTTGTCCCAGCCGCCGCGCGCCGGCCCCTCGGGCATGACAGCGTCGATGTTGTAGCCGCCGACGCGGCGCATCAGATCGGGGAAACGCGCCTTGATCTCGTCCTCTTCGCGCCGGCCGATGTCGAGCAGCCGCGCCACCAGATCGCGCTGTCCGTCCGAGAGCCCGGCCATGCCGGCGTTGTCGGAAACCGCGCCGAAGTGCATGGCGCCGCCGTCGGCGAGAAAGGCGTCCACGCCGGCGACGTTGTCCCGCATGGTGCCGTAGCGGATCGAACGCGAGCCGCAGGAGTTGTTGCCGGTCATGCCGCCGATGGTGGCGCGCGACGAGGTCGAGACGTCGACCGGGAACCACAGCACGTGCGGTTTCAAAAAGGCGTTCAGGTGATCGAGCACGATGCCCGGCTCGACCCGGCAGGTGCGCTTTTCCGGATCGAAGGCCAGCACCTTGTTCATGTGCTTGGAGAGATCGACGACGATGGCCTCGCCGATGGTCTGGCCGCACTGCGACGTGCCGCCGCCCCTCGGCAGCACCGGCACGCCTTCCGCGCGGGCCACGTCGATGACGGCGCGGACATCGGCGGCATGCCTGGCGACGACGACGCCGACCGGCTCGATCTGATAGTGCGACGCGTCGGTGGAATAGCGGCCGCGCGTGAAGGGATCGAACAGCACCTGGCCCTCGACGGCGCCCATCAGGCGCTGCGCCAGCTTGCCGTCGCCGATGCGGCCCGTCGGTCGCAGTCCATAGTTTTCGCGGGGCATCGCGGTCTCCCTCGTTGATCGGTCGATAGCGTAGCAAATTGTATTCATTTTTCAAGATGTATCGTCGAATGGCGGAAAATAGGGGTTGCCGGCGCAGAAAATTGTATTCATTATGCGCCGACCATTAACCGGGCGGTCGAACCGCCGGAACGGAGGACATCATCATGGCGCATCGGAGCGGCCGTCATTTCCTGCAGATCCCGGGGCCGAGCCCGGTTCCCGACCGCGTGCTGCGCGCCATGGACAACCCGACCATCGACCATCGAGGTCCCGAATTCGGCGAGCTGGGCAGCCGCGTGCTGGAACGCTGCAAGGAGGTCTTCAAGACCGAACAGCCGGTGATCGTGTTCCCGTCGTCGGGCACCGGCGCCTGGGAAGCGGCGCTCGTCAACACGCTGTCCCCCGGCGACAAGGTCCTTATGTTCGAGACCGGCCAGTTCGCGACGCTGTGGCAGGAGATGGCGAACCGCATCGGCCTCGACGTCACGTTCGTTTCCGGCGACTGGCGGCACGGCGTCGATCCGTCGGAAGTGGAAAAGCGCCTGAAGGCCGACACGAAGCACGAATACAAGGCGGTCTGCTGCGTGCACAACGAGACGTCGACCGGCGTCACGTCGCGCATCGGCGAGGTGCGGAAGGCCATCGACCGCGCCGGCCATCCGGCGCTGTTCATGGTCGACACCATTTCCGGCCTCGCGTCGGCCGACTTCCGGCACGACGAATGGAAGGTCGACGTGTCGGTAAGCTGCTCGCAGAAGGGCCTGATGCTGCCGCCGGGCCTCGGTTTCAACTGCGTCTCCAAGAAGGCGCTGGACGCTGCCGAGCACAGCAAGTTCACCAAGTCCTATTGGGATTGGGGGCCGATGCTCGGCAACAACGCCAGCGGCTTCTTCCCGTATACGCCGGCGACCAACATGCTGTACGGCCTGGAAGAGTCGCTGAAGATGCTGCTCGACGACGAAGGGCTGGAAAACGTCTTCGCGCGTCACAAGCGGCACGCCAAGGCGACGCGCCTCGCCGTCGAACACTGGGGCCTGGAAGTGCTCTGCCAGAACGAGGACGAACACTCGCCGGTGCTGACCGCCGTGCTGCTCCCCGATGGCCATGACGCCGACAAGGTACGGAAAGTCATCCTCGACAAGTTCAACATGTCCTTGGGCACCGGCCTCGGCAAGGTGAAGGGCAAGGTGTTCCGCATCGGGCACCTGGGCGACATCAACGACCTTACCCTCGTCGGTACGCTCGGCGGCGTCGAGATGGGTCTGGCGCTCGCCGGCGTGCCGATCAAGAAGGGCGGCGCGCAGGCGGCGATGGACTACCTCGCCGAGACCGCGTGATGTCGGACGAACACGTTCTCGTCCAGCGCTCTGACGCCGGTATCGTCACGGTCACGCTCAACCGGCCGGAAAAGCTCAACGCGCTGACCAAGTCCATGTGGGGGCGCCTGGGCCAGGTGTTCCGCGAACTGTCGGCGGACGACGGCGTGCGCTGCATCGTCATCGCGGGGGCCGGCGACAAGTCGTTCAGCCCCGGCAACGACATCTCGGAATTCGAGACCGACCGCTCGAACTCGAAACTCGCCGCCGCCTACGGCCAATTGATGCACGAGACCATCGTCGCCCTGAAGGACTGCCCGCATCCGACCGTCGCCATGATCAAGGGCATCTGCGTCGGCGGCGGGTTGGAGATCGCCGGGCTCTGCGACGTCCGCGTCTGCGGCGAAAAGTCCCGCTTCGGCGCGCCCATTGCCAGGCTCGGCCTGGTCATGGGCTATTCGGAAATCGGCGCGCTCCGCGCCCTGGTCGGTCCTGGCCGGGCGCTGGAAATCCTCCTCGAAGGCAAGATCATGGACTCAGCCGAGGCGCTCCGTCTCGGCATCGTCAGCCGCGTCGTCGCCGACGCGGACGTCGAGAATGAAGCCATGGAAACGGCGGCCCGCATTGCCACCGGCGCGCCGCTGGTGCACCGCTGGCACAAGAAGTTCCTGCGCCGGCTCGCCGATCCCGCGCCCGTCTCCGAAGAAGAGATGGCGGAAAGCTGCGCCTGCTACGATACCGAGGACTTCAAGGAGGGGTACAAATCCTTCCTCGAGAAGAAGACGCCCGACTTCAAGGGTCGCTGACGTTGCGGTCGATTGCGTCCTGGCCTCGGGGTAGCCTCGCGATATAGGCTCGCCCCCATGCCCGACGTTTCCAGTTTCGCGCTCTTCTTCGCCGCCGCCTTCGTGCTCGCGGTCACGCCCGGCCCCGGCATCTTCTATGTTGCGGCGCGGACACTTTCCGGCGGCCGTTCGGAAGGGGTGGCGTCGAGCTTCGGCACCGGGCTCGGCGGCATGGCGCACGTGCTGGCGGGTGGCCTCGGTGTCTCCGCTCTCGTGCTGGCGAGCGCCGAGGCGTTCGCCGCGCTGAAGCTGATCGGCGCCGCCTATCTGATCTGGCTCGGCATCCGGACCTTCCGTTCCGCCCGCATGGAGGCGTCCGCCGGGTTTCCCGAAAACGCCGGTCCACCGACAGGCACTAAACACGGATTCGGCCGGGCGTTCCGCGAAGGCGTTCTCGTCGAAGCCCTGAACCCGAAGACGGCGGCGTTCTTCCTCGCCTTCATTCCGCAGTTCGTCAACGCCGCCGCCGGCAATGTCGCGCTGCAGTTCGTGGTGCTCGGCTCCGTTTCCGTCGCCCTCAACACGCTCGCGGACATCGTCGTCGCCTTCGCGGCAAGCGCCATCCGCGACGGCGCCTCGGCGCGCCCAAAGCTGATCGGCCGTTTGCGCCAGACGTCGGGAGCGGCGATGATCACGCTCGGCGTCGGCCTCCTTTTAGCGAAGCGCCCGGCCCCATGAACGACAAGAAGAAAGCCAATCGGACACATCCAAGGACTCGACGATGACTGTTAGGAAGTTCGGCCCGCTCGCGGGCATGAAGGTGATCGAGCTATCGCACATCATGGCGGGGCCGGTCTGCGGGCTGATGCTCGCTGACATGGGCGCCGACGTGATCAAGGTGGAGAAGATTCCGGGCGGCGACGATTCCCGCCGCTTCCTGCCGCCCGACATCGATGGCGAACCCGCCGCTTTCATGATGGTGAACCGCAACAAGCGCGGCATCGCCGTCGATTTGAAGACGCCGGGCGGCAAGCGTGTGGTGTCGAAGCTGTTGGAGACCGCCGACGTGGTGCTGGAGAATTTCCGCCCCGGAACGCTGAAGCGGCTCGGCCTCGGCTACGAGGATCTCCGCAAGGTCAATCCGGGCCTCATCTATTGCGCCATCTCCGGCTTCGGGCGCTCCGGCCCGTATGCGGAGCGCGGCGGCTTCGATCTGATCGCGCAGGGCATGAGCGGCCTCATGGACATGACCGGCGAAGGACCGGGACGCGCGCCCTGCAAGATGGGCGCGCCCGTCACCGACGTGACGGCGGGACTGCTTTCCGCGCTCGGCATCGTTTCCGCCTACGCGCACAAGCTGAAGACCGGCGAGGGACAAGTCATCGACACGTCGCTGTTCGAGGCCGGCATCATCCATACCTACTGGCAATCCGCCATCGGCCTCGCCACCGGCATCGCGCCGGACGCCATGGGCTCGGCACATCCCTTGAACGCGCCCTATCAGGCGTTCGAGACCAAGGACGGCTACATCACCATCGGCGCGGCGAACCAGAAGAACTGGCTGATCCTGCTGGGCGCGCTCGGAAGGCCCGATCTCAACGACGATCCGCGGTTTTCCGACAACTCGAAGCGGATGGCGAATTTGCCGGCGCTGGAAGCGGCGCTCACCGACATCTTCAAGACCAAGACGCAGGCGGAATGGCTCGACATTCTCGATAAGGCCGGCCTGCCGGCGGGCCCCGTGCTCGACGTCTGCCAGATGCACGAGGACCCGCAGGCCATCGCCCGCGAGATGGTGACGACGGTCGAGCACGCGCGCCTCGGCCCGGTGAAGACGCTGGGCCTGCCGATCAAGTTCTCGGAAACGCCCGGCAAGGTCGCCGCCGCCGCGCCGATCTTCGGGCAGCACACGCGCGAAGTGCTGACGGAGCACGGCTTCGCCGACGAGATCGACGCCCTCTACGCCGAAGGCGCGGTGGCGTAATCACCGCCCCGATCGTCACTCCGGGCTCCATGCTTAGACAACCGGCGTTACGCAGTAACTGGACCCCGGATTAAATCCGGGGTGACGGTTGGGGGTGAATTCGGCGCCTGCAAAAATCACAATCGTCACCCCGGGCTAGACCCGGGGACCATGTGGACTCCGCTCAGGCGGGAGTGCGCGACGGATTCCAGGGCGATTGGACTGGGTCACCGCTTGCGCGGGGATGACGGATATTATTAAGGCCGAAGGATGATCTTCGCCGCCGCGCTGCGCCCGGCCGCCAGATCCTGGAACGCCGCCGCGCCCGCCGAGAGCGGACGCTCCTCGAACCAGTCGAGATCGCCGAAGCCGCCGTTATGAATGGCGGTGAGCGTCTCGCGGAAATCCGTCATCGAGTACGTGTAGGTGCCGATGAACGTCACCTCCTGCAGCGTCGCCTTGCGGATGTCCATGCCGCCGGAGCCACCGGCGAGCCCGATGTGCACGATGACGCCGCCGGGCCTGACCGCCTTGAAGGCAGCGGCGCGGGTCGCGTCCATGCCGACGGCGTCGATGACGACGTCGATGGAGTTCTCGGTGGCACCCTGTTCCGACATGGGATCGAAGACGCGAGCGGCGCCGGTATTGATCGCCGTCTGCCGGCGCAATGGATTGGTTTCCGCGAGTTGTATGTCCCTCGCGCCCTGCATGCGGAGCGCCAGCACCGCGCCGATGCCGATGGACCCGGCGCCGACGACGAGGGCCTTGGCGTTCGCCAGCGGCCGGCCGTGCGTGCGCGCCGCCAGGTGCGCCGCGTGATAGGAGGTCGCGAGCGGTTCCGTCAGCGCCGCCTTCACCGGGTCTATGCCTTGCGGCAATGGCACAAGGTTCCGTTCCGGCATGGCGAGCAGCTGGGCGAACGCGCCTTGGCGCGGCGGCATGGAAATGATCTGACGTTTGGCGCAGAGGTTCGAGCGCCCCGATAGGCACGCATCGCAGACGCCGCAGGTGACGAGCGGATTGACCGCGACATATTGGCCTTCGCCCTTGCCCTTGACGACGCGGCCGACGGCCTCGTGTCCCAAGATCAACGGCGCCGGGCGGCGGTCGTCGTGACCGTGGTAGGCGTGCATGTCGGAGCCACAGATGCCGACGGCGGCGATTTCGAGAAGCGCGTCGCCGGGGCCGGCGACGGGATCGTCGGCGTCCCTGAACTCGACGCTGTCGGGACCGGTGTAGACGAGCGCCTTCATTTCGCGGTGAACCCGCCGTCGACGGCGAGTACCTGCCCGGTGATGTAGGCGGACGCCGGCGCGCAGAGGAAGATCGTCGCGCCGTCCAGGTCTTCCAGTTCGCCGTTCCTGCCCATCATGGTCTTCGCCGCGTTGGCGTCGCGGATCGCCGGGTCGGCGAACACGGCGGCCGACAGTTTCGTCTTGAAGAAGCCGGGCGCGATGGCGTTGACCGTCACGCCGTCCTTCGACCAGGCCTCCGCCATGGCGCGAGTCAACTGCGCGACGCCGCCCTTCGACGCGCCGTAGGGTGCGGAATTCGGAAACGCCCGGTAGGTCTGCAACGACGCGATGTTGAGGATGCGGCCGTAGCCCGCCTTGATCATGCCGCCGACCAGTTCGCGCCCCATGAAGAACGGCACGTTCAGATTGATGTCGATGGTTTTGCGCCAGCTTTCCGGCGTGATCTTGTCGGGCGGCTCGCGGAGGTTGATGCCCGCCGCGTTGACGAGGATATGCGGATCGCCGAAGGGCCCGCGCGCATCCGCGGCGATGCCGGCGACCTTTTCGATGCTGTCAATATCCGCCTTGATACTGGCGGCGCGCCGGCCGGTCGCCTTGATTTCCGCTTCCGCTTCCGCGAGACCCGCCGGTTCGCGGCCGCCGATCACCACGTCGGCGCCGGCGGCGGCGAGGGCCAGCGCCATGCGCCGGCCGATGCCGGACGATCCACCCGTGACGAAGGCGACCTTGCCGGAAAGGTCGAACAGCGCCGTGACGTCGGGGGCGTTCACGCCTTGGCGCTCAGATCGAAGTTGTCGCCGGGGAAGTACTTGGCGAGCCGGACGTCGGCGGTGCGGGCGTGCGCCTCCATGCCTTCGAGCCGCGAGATGCGGGCGCAGACCTGTGCCATGTCGCGGTTGCCGGCCTGTGTCGCGCGCTGATAGGTGACGGTCTTGATGAACTTGCCGACGTAGAGACCGCCCGTATAACGCCCAACCCCCTTGGTCGGCAGGATGTGGTTGGTGCCGGAGCACTTGTCGCCGAACGCCACCGTCGTTTCCTCGCCCAGGAACAGCGAGCCGTAGTTGGTGAGCTTGTCGAGCCACCAGTCGAGGTCGGCGGCCTGCACTTCCAGATGTTCCGGCGCGTAGTCGTCGGAGACTTTCACCACTTCCTCACGGGTCGAGCACAGCACGACCTCGCCGTAATCCCGCCAGGCGGCGGTGGCGGCGTTCCGCTGCGTTTCCGGCAGATCGTCGATCAGCGGCTGCATGCGCGCCATCACCTTTTCGGCGAGCTCGCGGGAATCCGTCACCAGCCACGCCGGAGAGTCCGGACCGTGCTCGGCCTGACCGACCAGATCGACGGCGACGATTTCCGGATCGGCGTCCTTGTCGGCGATGACGAGGATTTCCGTCGGCCCGGCGAACAGGTCGATGCCGACGCGGCCGTAGAGAATGCGCTTGGCTTCCGCGACGAAGCGGTTGCCGGGACCGACCAGGATGTCGGCCTTGTGCCCGGTGAAGAGGCCGAACGCCATCGACGCCACGCCCTGCACGCCGCCCATGGCGAGGATGTGGTCGGCGCCGCAGGCGTCCATCGTATAGAGAATGCCGGGGTTGATGCCTTCCGAGCCATGCGGCGCGGAACACGCGATGACGTTCTTGACGCCGGCGACCTTGGCGGTGCCGATCGACATGATGGCGGACGCGACGTGCGCGTAACGGCCGCCGGGCACATAGCAGCCCGCCGTGTTGACGGGGATCGACTTCTGGCCGGCGAACACGCCCGGCGACAATTCGACCTCGAAATCCGTGACGGCGGCGCGCTGCCGCTCGGCGAAACCGACGACCCGGTCGCGGGCCCAGCGGATGTCGTCCTTCAGGCGATCCGGCACCTTCTTGGCCGCCGCCTCGATGGTTTCGCGTGATACCACGACGTCGCCGGTGAACTTGTCGAGCTCGCGGCCGTAGGCGAGCGCCGCCGCTTCCCCTTCGCGCTCGATCTTCGCCAGCATGTCGTTGACGATGCGGCGCGTGTCGTCCTCGCCGGTGGCCGAGGTCTTGCTCGCCTTCTTGAGATACTCGATGCTCATGTTTCCTCCTCCGGCCGCCGTGCGACATTCATATTTTTTGGCTTGGGCGCTTGATGTAAGCGCTTTCAAGACATGCCGTAAAAATTCCCGCCCGTCAAGTCCGCCCTACCCGGCGAGGGCCGCCTCGACGGCCGCCACCTGCCCGTCGACGGAGATCTCCGCCGCCGACAGCACCTCCGCGCCCCGGTATTCGAAGACGTTGGCGCCCGGATTCTTGGCCGCGGCGGCGGCCAGCGCCTGATCGCGGGCGGCGAGCAAAGCGTCGATGCTGGGGCCGAACAGCACCAGCATCGAGGAGATCCAGTCGTTGACCGTCTGCGACGGCAGGGCCTGATCGACGCGGAACCGCTTCACGAGGCGCGACACCGTCGGCGCGTCGTACCAGGTTTCCCCCGTCACCCACCGGTTCGTCGTGAACAGCCGGCACGGATAGCCGGCATGATCCATGGAAATCGCGATCAGATGCGAGAGCGCATCGTTCGGATCGGCGGGCAGACAGGGCGCCGCCACCTTCGCCGGGCGCACGTTCTTCGGAAATCCGCGCGGTCGCAGGAACGTATGGAAATGCCCATGCTCGGCATAGCGGCGGCTGCCGCGGCGTTCCGGCGGATGGGCGTGATAGTAATACTGCGAATGGGTATCCCAGTCGTAGACGTCGCCGGCGGGATAGTGATCCCACTCGTAGAATTCGCCCTGCCCGCGCAGGACTTCGGCGACGACGTTGGTGCCGCTCTTTTCCAGCGCCCGATAGCTTTCCAGCACGCGTTGCCCGGCGGCGCGCATCGCCAGAAGCCGGCGGCGCGGCAGCGTCTGCAACTGCGGCGGCGAAACGGAAACAGCGTCGCCCAGCATCGCATCCCTCCCAGCATCTCCAATAGGGGGCGAGCCGTCTGCACTCATTGATATAGGTCAGTCGATGAACCTGTTTCCGTCAAGCCGGAAGACTTGGCCGCCCGGGCCCCTAATCAGGGCAACTGACGCAGGACCAGCCGCGCCGTGCTGTCCGTGCCACTACGGCGATAGGCGATCTCGATCTCATCGCCGGGTCTCTGCATATAGAGACGCGCGCGGAACGCTTCCGGCCCCGTCACCGGCCGGCCGGCGATCCTGCGGATCACGTCGCCGGCGTCGATACCGGCCTGGAACGCCGGGCCGTCCTTGGCGACCCGGGACACCATGACGCCGGCGCCGTCGCGGGCCAATCGCGGCGGCAAGGCCGCCACGTCGAGACCGGCGTCGGCGCGCCTGACGGCGCCAAAATCCCGGAGGTCCGTGACGACGCGGCGCACAAGCTCCGCCGACGCCGCGAAATTGACACCGATGTCGGCGTCGCTCCGCTTCGTGAAGATGGCGGAGACGAGGCCGACGAAGCGGCCCTCCGCGTCGAACAACCCGCCGCCCGAGCCGCCCGGATTGACGCTGGCGTCGGTCTGGATGAAATCCTCGATCTCGTTGAAACCGGTGCCGGCGCGCCCCGTCGCGGAGACGACGCCGCAGGTGACGGAGAGTCCGAGGCCGAACGGATTGCCGACCGCGCAGACCGGCCGGCCGAGCCCCGGCGGCGCGGCCGACGGCGTCACCGGCAGCGGCACCGGCGCCTTCAGGAGCGCGATGTCGGTGGCGGCTTCGCGGCCGACGATTTCCGCCGCCAACACCCGCCCGTCGGTGAGCACGATGTCGACGTTCTTCGCCTCTCCCAGCACGTGCACGTTGGTGGCGATGTAGCCGCCGTCCAGAACGGCGACGCCGGCGCCTTCCGGATCGCGCGGCGCGCCGGTCGCGCCGACGCCCCGCGCCGCTTGCGGCCAATCCGGCTTGACGCGGACCACGCCGTCCATGACAGCGGGATCGAAGGCGGCGGCCGGCGGAACTGAGAGCGGAACCGAAAGCGCGATCGCGGCGGCGGCGAACAGGGCGAGACGTCTTTTCATGAGAATCATCATGACGCGTCGGCGTCGATGCGTAAACTCCCACATGGAGGAACCGCCGATGACCGACGCCGCCGAGATCCTTGCCGCCTTCCCGCGCGCCCGCTTTTCGCACCTGCCGACGCCGCTCATGCGGATGGAGAACCTCGGCCGCGAGACGGGATGCGGCAACCTCTACGTCAAGCGCGACGACCTGACCGGCCTCGGCATGGGCGGCAACAAAGCGCGTCAGCTCGAATACTATATCGGCGAAGCGCAGGCATTGGGCGCGGACACGGTTCTGATCACCGGGGCCGTGCAGTCCAACTTCGTCCGGCAATGCGCGGCGGCGGCGCGCGCCCTCGGCCTCGCCTGCGAGGTGCAGTTGGAAAACCGCGTCGGCGGCATGCCGGAGGGACAGGAGAAGACCGGAAACTATCTGCTCGACCGCCTGCTCGGCGTGCCGGTGCATCACTTCCCCGTCGGAGAGGACGAGGCGGCGGCGGACGCCAATCTTGAAAAGATCGCCGACGGCATCCGGGCGCGCGGCGGCAAGCCTTACGTCATTCACCTCGGCGCCACGCATCCGCCGCTCGGCTCCGTCGGCTACGTCGAGGCGGCGCGGGAAATCCTCGCCGACGTCGAGGCGCTCGGGTTGCAGCTCGGCGCCGTCGTCTGCGCCAGCGGCAGCGCCGTCACGCACACCGGCCTGCTCACCGGCCTCCGGCTGTTCGGCAGCGCCGCGCCGGTCTTCGGCATCTGCGTGCGGCGCGCTTCCGCCGTGCAGACACCGCGCGTGCTCAAGCGCTGCCGCGATCTCGAAAGCATGCTCGGTTGCGGGCAAGTCGTCGCCGACGGCGACGTCTGGACCAGCGACGCCTATCTCGGCGAGGGCTACGGCAAGGCATCCGCCGGCACCATCGCCGCCATCGAGATGGCGGCGCGGCAGGAAACCCTGATCCTCGATCCGGTCTATACCGGCAAGGTCTTCGACGGCTTCGTCGGCCTGGCGCGGGACGGCGTTCTGCCGCGTGAGGGCGCGGTCGTTTTCGTGCACACCGGCGGCACGCCGGGCCTGTTCGCCTACGCACACCTCTGGCGGGACGGGACCGCCGCATGAAGCTGCCGCGCACCATCCGCCTCGATCCGTCCGACGAGCGGGTCTTCGAGACCGCCGCCCAGTCCGGCGAATGGGCCGTCGCCGGCACCTTCGTCTTCGTCGACCGCTCGTCGGAGGACATGGATGCGAAGACGCAGCTCGCCTTCAAGTCCGGCTGGCTCGGCGTCGAGAGCTTAGGTCATTCGACCTTCGTGCAAGTGACCGTCGCGCCGGAGGACGACGCAGAGGGGGCGATCCGCACCCTCGCCGGGCAGCTTCACGACCGTTACGGCGCGCCCGACATGCTGGCCGCCGTCGAGGCGGCCAGGGGCGAGTTCCAGCATGCGTCGTCGCTCTGCGATCATCCGGCCGGCACGCTGCTCGCCATCGAACGCGAGATGACGGAAGACGGCATCCACGAGCGCATCCGCGTCGTGCCGCGCTCGGACGAGGACGGCGGGCACGCCCGCATCTGGTCCTTCGTGCCGGAAGACGAAAAGCCTTAGTTCAGCTTTCCAGGGCGCGGATGTGGCGCGACGCCGCGTCGAGGCGGAACGCCGATTGCTTGGCGAGATTGATGAGGAAACGGATCGTCGCCACCGGCGCTTCCGTCTGCAGACGCTGGAATCCCCTGTTGTCGAGAAGCCAGCAGACGGCGTCGGTTTCGGCGATGGCGCGCGCCGTGCGGGCGGTGCCGGTGAGCAGCGCGATCTCGCCGAACAGCACGCCCGGCCCATGCCGGCCAGACGCACCGGCCTTTCCGGATCGCCGTCGATCAGGCCCTGCGCCGTCACCCAGCCCTTGGCCAGGATGCAGATCACGTCGCCGGTGTCGCCTTCCTCGAACAGCACGTCGCCGGCGGCGTATTCGCGGCGGACCAGGATGCCGGCGAGCGCCGCCAATCCGTCGGCGTCGAGACCGGTAAGAATTTCCATTTCGGCGAGGGCGAGTTCGGTTTCCATCGCCGGCGCCTCGCGTGTCTCGAGAAGCCGGTCCTCCGCCCACGCCAGCGCCGCGTCGGTATCGGTGAAGAACCGCTCGCCGTCTTCCTCGACGACGCCCATCTCGGCCAGGAACGGCCAGCGCCGGTCCGTCGGCGTCAGATAGGCGAACAGGAGCGTCTTGCCGTCCCGTTCGAATTGACCGCGTAGGCGTCTGAGAATGGCGGCGCCGGTGGAATCGATCTCGCCGACGCGGCGGATATCGAGGATCACGTAACGGGCGTCGGCGGCGATCTCGGTCAGGCGGTCGGCCAGGCGTTCCGCCGAACCGAAGAAGATGTGTCCCTCGGCCTCGGCGATGGCGATGGCGCGGCCGTGCTCGGAGAGGAACGACATCTCGCCGAGCGGCCGGTGCGTGCGGGAATGCGCGTGCGTCGCGTCGCGCTCCCGGTGGATCGGATCGCGGCCCGACTGCACGACGAACAGGAACGACGCCACGGCGACACCGACCCCGACCGCCGGCAACAGCTCGCCGAAGGCGGTCAGGCCCCCGACCACCAGCACGACGACCAAATCGAACAGCGCGTCGCGCCGCTCGCGGCCGGGGTGCGCGTGCTTCAGCTTGGCGACGAACGCCGTCAGCCAGCCCTCGCCGATGCGGAACGAATAGACGACCAGGATTCCGGCGATGACGGCGAGCGGGATCGAACCGACGATGCCGGCGCCGAACGCCGCCAACCCCAGGAACAACGCGCCGTGCAGGATGCCGGCGAGTCGGCTGCGGCTGCCGGCGAGATAGCTCGCGAGGCTGCGCGGCGCCGAACCGGCGACGGCGACGCCGCCGAAGGCCCCGGCGGCGATGTTGGCGAGGCCCTGGCCGATCAACTCGCGATTGCTGGCGTGCCGGGTGTCGGTGCGGGCGTCCATGGCAGCGGCGGCGAGCAGCGACTGCAGGCCGCCGAGGATGGCGATGACGCCGGCCGGCACCGCCAGCTTCAAAAGCAGATACGCCGCGCCCGGTTGCGAAAGAACGATCCAAGCGTTCTCGGCCTGATGCGGCAGCGGGATCTGGTTGGCGATGGCGCCGATATGGCCGCCCGGCGGTTGCAGGCCTGTCGTGCCTTCGAGAACGAGGACGGCGGCGGTGCCGGCGACCAGCGCCACCAGCGCGTCGCCGCGGCGCTTCAGGAGGACACCGGCCAGCAGCATGACGGCGGCGACGGCGCCGGCGATCATAAGTCCGACCGGCTGCAGGGTAATGCCTTCGGCGAGCAACGCCGGCAAGCCGCCCTTCGGGATGTCGGCGAACAACGGCGCCTGGCTCATCAGGATGCGCAGCGCGACGCCGCCCATGAAACCGGCGACCACGGAATGCGGGATGAATTTGACGAGATCGCCGAGGCGCAACAGGCCGAGCGCCACCTGAATGAGGCCGGCCAGCGCCACGCACATGAAGACGAGGACGACGGCGGCGGGCGCGCGCTCCTGCGGCGAGCCGCCGAGCGACGGGTCGACCAGGAACGCCGCCAGGGTCGTCGCCAGGATGATGGCGAGCGAGCCGACCGGCCCGGTGATCTGGTAGCGCGACCCGCCGGCGATACCGCCGACGATGGCGGCGACGCCGGCCGCCGTCAGGCCGGCAAGCGCCGCGACCGGCGCGTAGCCGCCGCCCAGGGGCGAAAAGGCGATGACGCCGCAGGCGATGGCGACGGGGAGCGTGAGGATGGCGGAAGACAACGCGACAAGTACGTCTCCGCGAAGACGCGCGGCAAGGCTCGGTTCCCTGTTCCCCTCGGCATGGCGCATCGCCGCCTGCCCCCCTCGTTTCCCGCGATCATTCCATTCGCGGGGCGGCGGGGCAAGCGGCGGCGCTTTTCGTCAGCCCCAGATGTCGGCGGCGATGGACCGATACCAACCCTCGGCGAACGCGGCTTCCTGTTCGTGGTGGAATTCGTCCGCGTCCATCGGCGTCAGACCGCCCGAGCCCTTGATCGAGACGATCTTGCCCTCCTCGTAGCCGTAGACGGCGGCGATGGAGATGCCGTAGTTCGGGGCCACGAGGCTGTAGCAGGTGTTGACGAACTTCGGCGTGCCGGGCGTTCCACCCTTGAGCATGGTCGCGATGGCCGCCGCCGCCACCTTCGCCTGCGTGCTCGCCGAGAAGCCCGACTTCGGCATCGGGTTGGCGATGGACGCATCGCCGATGACGTGCACGTTCTTCTTCAGCGTCGACTCGAAGGTCTGCTGGTGCACCGGGCACCAGCCGGACTTGTCGGCGAGGCCGGCCGCTTGCGCGATGGCCCCCGCCTGCTGCGCCGGGATGAAGTTGATGACGTCGGCCTTGTGCTCACCGAAGTCGGTGAAGAGCATCTTCTTGTCGGCGTCGACGCGGATCACGCGGCCATCGTCCTTGACGCTTTTGTAGTCGATCATGCCCTTGTAGAGACGCTCCCAGCCCTGCTTGAAGAGGCCGGCCTTGGAGAAGTTCTCCTTCGGATCGAGCGCGATGATCTTCGACTTCGGCTTATGCGTCTTCATGTAGTGCGCGATCATGCTGATGCGCTCGCCCGGCCCCGGCGGGCAGCGGAACGGATCGGGCGGTGGCGAGATGATGAAGACGCCGCCGTCCGGCATGGCCTCCAGTTGCTTCTTCAGAAGCAGCGTCTGCGGGCCGGCCTTCCAGGCGTGCGGGATCTTCTCCGCGGCCGCTTCGGTGTATCCCTCGACGGCGCCCCACTTGAAGTCGATGCCGGGCGAGACGACGGCGCGGTCGTAGGCGAGGGTCTTGCCGCTGGCGAGCGTCACCTTGCCGCCGTCGACGTTGGTCGCCATGTCGTGCACGATCGTGACGCCGGCCGCCTTCAGGCCGTCGTAGCCGTGCGTCAGGAACTTCATGTCGTGCATGCCGCCCAGCACCGTGTTCGAGAACGGGCAGGTGATGAAGCTCTTCGACGGTTCCACCATCGTCACGTCGATGGTCTTGTCGAAACGCTTCAGGTAGCGGGCCGCCGTGGCGCCGCCGAAACCGCCGCCGACCACGACCACCTTGGCGGTGGCGCCGGACGCGATGTTGAAGGTGGGAATGCTGCCGGCGGCGGCGAGCGCCGAAGCGCCGGCGAGTTTGGCGAACGAACGCCTTGAATATTTCGTCATGTCCGTCCTCCCGTCACTTGTGCAATTTGTCGAAGTAGCTGGCGATGGCGTCGATCTCGGCGTCGGTGAAGCCCTTGGCGATCCGGTTCATGATCGTCGCCTGCTTCTTGCCATCGCGGAACGCCTTCAAGTTCGATGCGATGTACCGGCCGTCCTTGGTGGCGAGCGTCGGCATCGGCCCGACGCTGACGCCGTCGGTGCCGTGACACGAGAAGCACGTATTCGCCAACACCTCCGCCGGCGCCATGTCGGCGTCGGCCGTGCCGGCGGTTGAACAGAGCGCGACCGCGCATGCGGCCGCCAACCACTTTTTCATCTTTATAACCTCCCAATCGCGGGGACGCTTCACGGAACGCGTCGTCCCTCGTGCAGCGATAATACTACACTTCTGAACTGTTTAATAGTTAAAGCGAATTCATGATCGCCGGTGACCTGATCGACATTTTGTACCGGGTTGATTGTTAGTCTATTGCATGAGTCG
>JAYOFL010000008.1:0-80524 GCA_038117205.1 Rhodospirillales bacterium
CCCGCCGCCCAGCCGCCCGCCGCCCCGCCGCAACCCGCGCCGCAGAAGCCGGCCGCCGAGAAGCCGGCGCCGCTGAAACCTGGCGAAAAGCCGAAATCCCGCGACGCGGCGATCGCCAAGCCCGAGGAGCCGAAGCCGAAGCTCAGCAAGTTCGTCGTCATGAAGCCGCTGTCGCTCCGCCTCGCCGACGACAAGGGCCGGCGCGGCGCCATCGCCCTGGTCCCCGTCCTCCGCTTGACCAATCCCGACGAGGAAGAGACGTTCTGCCGCCTCGCGCCGAAGATTTCCGCGGCCATGCTGGACGCGACCTGGGCGCGTCTCAAGGACGGCAAGCTGCCGACGGACGCCGACATCGCCGCCATCGTCGGCAAGTCCCGCGCGACCATGGAGTCCTGGTTCGAGAAGCCGATCGTCAGGGATCTCGCGCTGGTAAGGGCCAGGACGCTCGACCGAGAGGCGCTTTCGGCCGCCTACCAGGGCTGCAAACTGATCGAGGCGGTCTACCCCGTTGCCGAATGACGGGGTTTTTCGGGCCGGGCGCCGGCGTGTATAGTCCGGTAACCGTTAACGCCAACTGGAGACCGGGATGGGAAATATCAGCCTGGACGCCGCCGACAAGATCGTCCGCGCCGCCATTGCCAAGGGTCACGAACTGAAGCTGAAACCGTTGACCGTCGCGGTGCTGGATGCCGGCGGGCACCTCAAGGCCCTGATGCGGGAAGACGGCAGCAGCACCATGCGGCCGGACATCGCCGTCGGCAAGGCGAACGGCGCCATCGCCATGGGTCTCGGCTCCCGCGCCCTCTACAAGCGGGTGCAGGAACAGCCGTACTTCATCAACGCCATGACGACGCTCGCCAAGGGCTCGCTGGTGCCGGTGCCGGGCGGCGTGCTGATCCGGGACGCGGCGGGGGACATCATCGGCGCCGTCGGCATCACCGGCGACCGCTCGGAAAACGACGAAGCCTGCGCCGTCGCCGGCATCGAATCGGTCGGCCTGACGGCGGATATCGGCTGAAACACCGCCCGCGAGGGTTGGCTGACGCCGGGGGCGTTCCCCATATATAATGTGATTCGCGGCGGACGGAGAGTTGAGCCCGTGACAAGTGAGACGCATACCCGGCCGAAACCGGTCGTTCTCTGCATCCTCGACGGATGGGGGGAGCGCGCCGCCGCGCCCGACAACGCTATCGCGCTCGCCAACACGCCGGTCTGGGACAAGATGCTCGCCCAATGGCCGCGGTCGCGCCTGAACGCCTCGGCGCTCGAGGTCGGTCTGCCGGAAGGGCAATTCGGCAACTCGGAGGTGGGTCACATGAACCTCGGCGCCGGCCGGGTCGTCATGCAGGAACTGCCGAAGATCGACAAGGCCATTGCCGACGGCGGGATCGCGCGCAATCCGGGCCTTCTGAAGTTGATCGCCGCCCTGAAGCAGAGCGGCGGCGCGTGCCACCTGATGGGATTGCTGTCGCCGGGCGGCGTGCATTCGCATCAGGACCATATGGCGGCGCTGGCCCGCATCGTCGCCGCGGCCGGCGTGCCGGTGCGCGTGCACGCCTTCCTGGACGGCCGCGATACGCCGCCCAGAAGCGCCAAGGACCACGTTTCCAAGTTCGAGGCCGACATCGCCGGGGCTCCGGATTGCCGGATCGCGACGGTGACGGGGCGCTATTTCGCGCTCGACCGCGACAACCGCTGGGACCGGGTCGAGCAGGCCGTGAACGCCATGCGCGACGGCAAGGGCGTCCAGGTGCCGACGGCGCTCGCCGCCGTGGACGCCGCTTACGCCATCGACAAGACCGACGAATTCGTGCCGGCGTCGATCGTCGGCGGATACGCCGGCATGGCGGACGGCGACGGCATTCTGATGGCCAATTTCCGCGCCGACCGGGCCCGGGAGATCCTGGCCGTGCTCTGCGCCCCCGAATTCGACACCTACCCGCGCGGCCGGACCGTCGCGTTCGCGGCACGTCTCGGCATGGTCGAGTATTCGTCGAAGCATGTCGCCTACATGGACGCCATGTTCCCGCCGACGACCCTCGACAACATCCTCGGCCAAGTCGTTGCCGACGCCGGCATGAAGCAACTCCGCATCGCCGAGACGGAGAAGTACGCGCACGTCACCTTCTTCCTGAACGGCGGCCGCGAGGACGTCTTCCCGGGCGAGGAACGCATCCTGGTGCCGTCGCCCAAGGTCGCCACTTACGATCTGCAACCGGAAATGTCGGCCCCCGAGGTGACGGACAATCTGGTCGCTGCCATCGAGGCCGGTTCGTTCGATCTCATCGTCGTCAATTTCGCCAACGGCGACATGGTCGGCCACACGGGCGTGCTCGCCGCCGCCATGCAGGCGGCGGAAACGCTGGACCGCTGCTTGGGCCGCTTGCAGCAGGCGGTCGTGGCGGCTGGCGGCGTCATGCTGGTGACGGCCGATCACGGCAATTGCGAGCAGATGTTCGATGCCGAGAACCACGACGCGCACACGCAGCACACCATGAACCCGGTACCGTTCGTCATGGTCAACGCGCCGAAGTGGGTGTCGGGCCTGTCGGCGGGACGGCTCGCCGACGTGGCGCCGACGCTGCTCAAGCTGCTCGGCCTACCGCAGCCGGCGGAAATGACCGGGCACAGCCTGATCGAGGAAACCCTTGCCGATAGCGCCGCCGCCGAATAGGGCGGGAACCCGCCTTTTTCGCGCGGCCGCCGCCGCCGCCGGTGCGGCCTTGTGCCTTTCTCTCGCCCCCGTTCCCGGCGCCGCGCGGGACGCCGGCAAGACCGGCGAGAAGCTGCAGGCCATCGAAAAGGAAATCGAAAGCAAGAAGAAGGAAGCCGAGGACGCGCGCCGGCGCGCCGAGGCCATGGCGGAAGACATCGGCCGGCTCAACGACGAACTCGTCGTGGCGGCGCGCGCCGTGCAGGAACACGAACGCCAGGTGCTGGGGTTGAACAACCGGCTCACCGCTCTCGCGCGCTTGCGGGAGCGGAAGACGGAAGACCTCAAGAGCGGACGCGAGAAGTTCGGCCGGCTGCTGTCGGCGATGCAGCGGATCGCCCTCTATCCGCCGGAGGCGATGATCGCGCAGCCGACCAAGCCCGCCGACACGGTGCGTACCGCCATCATGATGCGGGCCGCCAGCGGCGAGATCGAGCGCAAGGCCGTCGCCGTCCGCGACGAGATCGAATTCATCGAAAAGGCCCGGACGGAGATCGCCGAGCGGCAACGGCTGCTGGCGGAGACGACCGAACTCCTGGACCGCGAACGCCGGCGCCTGGGCGCCCTGATGTCCCGCAAGAACACCCTCAAGCGGCGCGCCGACCAGGACGCGCAGGAAGCGGAAAAGCGCCTCGCCAAGCTCGCCGGCGAAGCGGAAACGCTCCGCGACCTGTTACAGGGAATCGAGAAGGAACGCGCCCGCACCCGCGAACGCGAGGCGGCAAAGCCGGCGAAACCGGCCAAGCAACCGAAGGCGGCCGCCAACGTGACGCGCCGCGCGCTCGGCCCGATCAGCAAGGCGCAGGGCCGCCTGGCGGTTCCCGTCGTCGGCCGGATCACGGGCCGGTACGGCGAAAAGACCGACGCCGGGCTGACCCGCAAGGGCATCACCATGTCCACCAACGGCGCCGCGCAGGTGATCGCCACCTACGACGGGACCGTGGTCTACGCCGGCAAGTTCCGGGGCTACGGGCTACTCTTGATCATAGAACACGGCGAAGGATATCATACGCTTCTCGCCGGCATGGCGCGTCTGGACGCCGAACAGGGGCAGACCCTGGTCGCCGGCGAGCCGGTCGGCGTCATGGAAGATGGCGAACGCGGACAGCCCGTTCTTTATGTTGAATTGCGTCGCGACGGCCAGCCCATCAATCCCCTGCCATGGCTTGCCGCTGGAAAAGGTGAGGTAAACGGATGATTCGACGGCATATTTTCGCGCTCGGCGGTATCGCCCTTGCGACGACACTCGTGTTCGGCAGCGCGCCGGCCCAGGCCGTCGATGCCAAGAAGAACGACGACGACACCTACCGGTTGCTGAACCTTTTCGGCGACGTGTTCGAACGGGTGCGGGCGGAATACGTAGAGCCGCCGAGCGAGCAGGAAATGATCGAGGCCGCCATCACCGGCATGCTGGCCGCGCTCGACCCGCATTCCAGTTTCCTGAACGCCAAGAGCTTCCAGGACATGCAGGTCAACACCCGCGGCGAATTCGGCGGGCTCGGCATCCAGGTGACGATGGAGAAGGGCGTGGTCAAGGTGATCTCGCCCATCGACGACACGCCGGCGCACCGCGCCGGCATCGAGGCGGGGGACTTCATCACGCATCTCGACGGTGAATCGGTGCAGGGCCTGACCCTCAACGACGCCGTCGAGAAGATGCGCGGCAAGGTCGGCTCCGACATCCGCATCACCATCGTCCGCGAGGGCCGCGAGCCGTTCGAGGTCACCATCACCCGCGCGGTCATCAAGGTCGCGTCCGTGCGCTCGCGCGCCGAAGGCAAGGTCGCCTACGTCCGCATCACGTCGTTCAACGAACAGACCGACGACGGTCTGAAGAAGGCGGTCGGCAAGCTGAAGGAAGAAATCGGCAAGGATCTGCAGGGTCTGGTGCTGGATCTGCGCAACAATCCGGGCGGTCTGCTGGAGCAGGCGATCAATGTCTCCGACGCCTTCATGGAGCGGGGCGAGATCGTCTCGACCCGGTCGCGCAAGGCCGAGGACACGCAACGCTACAACGCCCGGCCCGGCGATCTTGTCGACGGACTGCCGATCGTCGTGCTGATCAACGGCGGCTCGGCGTCGGCGTCGGAAATCGTCGCCGGTGCGTTGCAGGATCACCGCCGCGCCGTTCTTCTCGGCACCAAGTCGTTCGGCAAGGGGTCGGTGCAGACCATCATGCCGCTCGCCGGCAACGGCGCCATGAAGCTGACGACGGCGCGCTATTACACGCCGTCCGGCCGCTCGATCCAGGCGCTCGGCATCGAGCCGGACATTCTGGTCGAGCAGGCGAAGGTGGAGACCATCAAGCCGGTGGCGCGCCGCAGCGAGGCCGATCTGCGCGGCGCATTGCAGAACGAAAACGGCTCCACGCCGACGAAGGCCGACGAGAAGCCGGCCAAGCCCGAGAACAAGCAGGGTACGAAGCCGGCGGACAAACCGGAGAAGAAGGACGGCGATCCGGAAGCCGCCGACGGCAAGGAAAAGCCGCAGGACTACCAGTTGACCAGGGCGCTCGACCTCATTCGCGGGCTGGCGCTTCTGCAACGCCCGACGGCTCAGGCGAAGTAGCGGACGAACCCTTGGCGGCCGGCGGCGACGCCGGCCGCGACCGGAGATTGGCGTGAAATTTCCGAAACTTTTCGGCAAGAAGAAAGACGAAGAGGAAGAGGACGACTTCGACCCCGAGGATTTCGAGGGCGAAGACGAGGCCGCCGATGAGCCGCCCGAGGAAAATCCGCATGCCGATATCGACGAGGACATGGAGGTCGGTGGGGGCTCTCCGGAAGGCGGACACGGCGACGACGACGACGACAACGACGACGAAGACGAGGCGGCCGACGCCGGCGCCAAGAAGAAGGCGATCCTGTTCGCCGCCGTCGGCGGCGCCGTCGTCCTCTTGAGCGCCCTTGGCGGCGTCGGCTGGTGGTATTTCTCCGGCGATAGCGTGCCGCCGAAAGCCGCGGCCGTTCGTCCCGGCCAGCCGGCCAAGCAGGAAGACGGCAGTATCGCCATGGCGATGCCGCCGAAGGCGGGAAGCCTCAATTCCCGGGCCGGTGGTGGACTGTCGCTCAATCAGATGGCGGGCGGCGCGGTCGCGCCGGAACAGCCGGTGCCAGGGCAACCGATGCCGGCGCAACCGAGCGAGGCGCCGGCGGCCGCCGCGCCCTCATCGGCCGCCGACGCGGAAGCGCCCTTGGCGCAGCCGGCGGCGCTGAACGAAGCGCCGACGTCGCTCAATTCGCTCAACAGCCTGAACGCGTCGACGTCGCCGGGCGGCGGCGTGGTCGTACCTGCGGTCGGCAACACCCTGCTCGCGACCATTCCCGACCACGCCGGTTCGGCCGATCAGTCGCAAGCCCTGTCGCGGGCACCGGTGCGGGCGCTGCTCGAGGAAAAGGAAGGCCTCAAAGGGCAGTTGCCGAAGATCGGCGCGAACGGCGCACTGCCGTGGCAGTCCTATGCGCGTCCATCCGATCCGGGCATCACCGGTCCGAGGATCGCGATCATGATCGAGAATATCGGCCTCAGCCGCAGCGCCTCGATGGCCGCGATCAACAAGCTGCCGCCGGAGATTTCGCTGATTCTCAGTCCCTACGGCAGCGACTTGAACGACTGGATGTTCCGCTCGCGTTTGGCCGGCCACGAGGTGTTCGTGTCCTTGCCGATGGAAAGCGAGAACTTCCCGATGGAGGACCCCGGTCCGCTCGGTCTCGATACCCGCATCCAGGCGGCGGAAAACGAGAAGCGCTTCGATCTGGTGCTGTCCAGCGTCGGCGGCTACGTCGGCGTCGTCACCATGATGGGATCGCGCTTCATGAAGGCGGAGGGGCAGATGCGCAAGGTGCTGCAGCCCTTGAAGACGCGCGGCCTGATGTTCGTCATCGGCGGCGAGAAGAAGCGCACCGACGCGCCCTCCATCGCCGCCGAGCTCGCCTTGCCGCGCGCCGAGAGCGAGGTCTACATCGACGAGGAGCCCCGGATTCAGCCGATCCGCGAAAGCCTGGACCGGCTGGAAAGCATCGCCAAGGACAAGGGCTTCGCCATCGCGACGGCGCGGCCGTTTCCGGTGACGATTAAAACCATCCTGGACTGGGAAAAGACCCTCAAGGACAAGGACGTGAAGCTGGTGCCGGTTTCGGCCCTGGCGCAGGGCGCCGGCGGCAACTGATGGCCGGCGGCAACCCGCCCGACGGATATCGGCCGTGCGCCGGCGCCGTGGTGCTGGACGGCGCCGGGCTGGTGTTCGTCGCCCGGCGGATCGACGTGGCGCCGCTCGACCCGCACGCCTGGCAACTGCCGCAGGGCGGGATCGACGCGGGTGAGGCCCCGGAGCCGGCGGCAAGACGCGAACTCGCCGAGGAAACGAACATCCGGTCGATCTCGCTTCTGGCGGAGCTGCCCGGCTGGCTCAGCTACGATTTTCCGCCCGAAATCCTCGGCGTCCGGTTCAAGAAATACCGCGGACAGACCCAGAAATGGTTCGCCTACCGATTCCTCGGCGATCTCGCCGAAATCGACCTGAACGCCGGGCCGAAGCCGGAATTCTCGGCCTGGGATTGGGTGCCTTTGGAGCGCCTGCCGGCGTTGGCGGTGCCATTCAAGCGCGACATCTATGCGGCCGTCGCCGAGGGGTTCGGCTCATTGCCGGATGTTCTACGAAGCGCCTGTTGAGGCGTGAGCACACTGTTTCGTTGGGCGAATCATAATACGGCGTCCCGGAGATCATCGCCTTTCCTGAATACCTCCCGCCATTTTTCCGACGACGCCCTGAAGTCGGCGTAACCGAGCACGTTGCTGACGGTATCGCCGTCGTCGGAGAACGGCAGGCGGATCGCCGGCGCGAATAGCGGGGCGGATTGCAGCGTCGTCTTTGCGTCGTAGACGAAGCAATACGGTGCGCGCGTCTCGATGACCTTACGGTATTCGTCGACCGCTTCCGCTACCCGTGCCGAGGACACGTCGAGGAGGGATTTGCCCGATCGTTCGCTGCCCAGCACCGATACCAATCCGGTTCCCCAGAAGCGATAGACGAGGTCGAACGGGTCCGTGCGGACGTCGACGACCCGCACGTGTCCGATGACGATCGACGGGAGACGCAACAGGTCGTACTCGCGCCACGTCGGCGCGAACCGCTCGCCGCGAAGACTGTCCCATAGATCGAAAACGTAGTGGCAGTCGGACTCCAGCACTTCCGCCAAACCGACGGGAACGGAAGTCAGCGAGGACATTGGCGACAATGGACCAAGCATGGGTATCGTCCCGCATTGCGGTCGACACCCCGCGCAACTTCGAGTGGTCTCGAATGCGCCTTTCAGGACCCGAGTATAGCGTAAAGGTGCGATTTGTCAGGTCATACATGCTGGCGAGCCGGGCGGCGGCTTAGTAGGATGCCGGCCGACATGGGCACGAAATCGGTCATCGTCACCGGCGGCGCCAAACGGATCGGCCGCGCAATTTCCACCCGCCTCGCCGGCGACGGCTGGCGCGTGGCCGTGCATTGCCACGACGCGCGCGCCGACGCCGACGCGTTGGCGGCGGGACTCCGGGCCGGCGGCGGTTCGTCCTGCGTGGTCGTCGCCGATCTGACGGACGAGGCGGCGACCCGGGCGGCGTTCCGGTCGGCAGCCCAGGAAATCGGGCCGATTTCCGCCGTCGTCAACAACGCGTCCGTGTTTGAGGACGACGACCCCGCCACCGAGGACCGCACGCTCTGGGACCGGCACATGGCGGTGCACGTGCGGGCACCCTTCGTGCTGGCACAATGTCTGGCGTCGGGCTTGCCGGCGAATGCGGCCGGCGCCGTCGTCAACGTCATCGACCAGCGGGTCTGGAACCCGTCGCCGCGCTTCACGAGCTATACGCTCTCGAAAATGGCGCTTTGGGACCTCACGCAATTGCTGGCCCGGAGCCTCGCCCCCGCCATCCGGGTCAACGCCGTCGGGCCGGGGCCGGTGCTGCCGAGCGCGCGGCAGAGCGCCGCCGATTTCGAGGCACAATGGCGCGCACAGCCGCTTTCCAGGCCCGTCGATCCGGCCGAGATCGCCGCCGCGGTGGCGTTTCTCCTTGACGCTCCGTCGGTGACCGGGCAGATGATCGCGGTCGACGCCGGTCAGCACCTCAATTGGGCGCCGGAGACGGCCGGCAATACCGCCAGCGAGTGACGCCTGGGACGGGAATGGACCGCCGCATGGAACCGAGAGAACTCCTCGAACCGTTGAAGATCGCTGACGCGCGCCAGCGTGTCCGGCATGTCTTCGTGCGCGATCTCGTCATCGAGGCGCTGGTCGGCATCCACCCGCACGAGCGGAAGACGCCGCAGCGGGTCCGTTTCAACCTCGATCTCGCCGTGCGCGAGGGCGACGCGGGCCTCGGCGACAATATCGCCAACGTCGTCTGTTACGAGAAACTGGTGGCCGGGGTCGGCGCGATCCTGGAGAAGGGACACATCGGTCTGGTCGAAACCCTGGCCGAGGAAATCGCCCGCATGTGCCTCGTCGATACGCGAGTCCGCTCGGCCCGGGTGCGGGTCGAGAAACTCGACATCTTCAATCATGTCGAAAGCGTCGGCGTCGAGATCGAAAGATTTAATTTCGAAGTCTGAGCCGTTACCGATTTACTATAATTTTTGCAGGCATTTAGCCGCTTCGGTCCGGCGCGCCCGGCGTTTTGCACATTCGGACCAACGTTGCGCCGAAATGACAGAATCGTTGCCCTACCGTCACGGGCGGCGTGAAAAATTCGATAAAATTATATTTATCAATACGTTATGTTGTCGCCTATATTTTAGGCAAAGAGTTCAAACCCCATTGGAATCAACGGATTTTGTCTCGCCTGCAGGTTTTTCAACAACCTTATCCACAGCTTTCGTGGATAGGTAAATTTTATGAAAATCTCCGTTCCGGCGTTACGACGCCGTCCGCGCGGTCGGTTGACTGGGGTGCGGGGCCGCGCAACAAAGAGCCATGGACGAGACGCCCGAAATCGATGCTGAGGGGCCGGTAGAGGCCGACGAAAACGGCGCCGCTATCGGCGCCGAGGCCATCCGCGCCCGTCTGCCGGGGTTGCCGACCACGCCCGGCGTCTACCGGATGCTGAACACCGGCGGCGACGTGCTGTACGTCGGCAAGGCCAAGAACGTCCGCAAGCGCGTCACCAGCTATACCAATCCGGCCCGGCAATCCATGCGTATCCGCCGCATGATCCAGCAGACGGTGTCCCTCGAGATCGTCCGCACGGAGACCGAGGCCGAGGCCCTGCTGCTCGAGGCCGACCTCATCAAGCGGTACGCGCCGCGCTATAACATCCTGCTCCGGGACGACAAATCCTTCCCGATGATCCTCGTGACCGGCGACCATCCGTTCCCGCAGATCGTCAAGTACCGTGGGGCGCGCAGCCGCGCCGGCGAATATTTCGGGCCGTTTGCCTCGGTCTGGGCGGTCAACGACACCCTGGCGCTGCTGCAGCGCGCGTTCCTGCTCCGCACCTGCTCCGACAACGTCTTCGCCAACCGCACCCGCCCATGCCTGCTGCACCAGATCAAACGGTGCGCCGCGCCCTGCGTCGGCCGCATCGACGAAAAGGGCTACGGCGAACTGGTGGCCGAGGCGCGGGCTTTCCTGACCGGGGACAGCCAGCGCATCCAGCGCGAGCTGGCGGCGCGCATGCAAGCGGCCTCGGACGGGCTGGAATTCGAGTTGGCGGCCCAGTACAGGGACCGCATCCGGGCGCTGACCCGCGTGCAGTCGCGCCACGAGACGTTTTCCGCCGGGCTCGACGACGCCGACGTCATCGCTGTGCACCAGAGCGGCGGCCAGAGCTGCGTGCAGATATTCTTCGTCCGAGGCGGCCGCAGTTACGGCAACCGCGCCTACTATCCGTCGCACGCCAAGGAAGACGGGCCGGAGGACGTGCTGGAAGCCTTCCTCGGCCAGTTCTACGCCCGCACGCCGCCGCCGGCCCTGATCCTGGCCAGCCACGACGTGCCGAACCGGGGTCTGATCGAGGCCGCGCTCCGCGTCCGCGCCGGGCAGAAGGTCGAGGTCCGGACGCCGACCCGCGGCGAGAAGAAGCGGGCCGTCGATCATGCGGTCGAGAACGCCCGCGACGCGCTGGCACGCCGCATGTCGGAAAGCGCCTCGCAGATGCGGCTCCTGGAGGGGTTGGCGGATATCCTCGGTCTCGACCAGCCGCCGGAACGGATCGAGGTCTATGACAACTCGCACGTTTCCGGCACCAACGCCGTCGGCGGCATGATCGTCGCCGGCACCGAGGGCTTCAACCGCGCCGCCTATCGCAAGTTCAACATCCGCCGCGCCGGCGCCGGCGCGGCGTCGGCCGGGGACGACTACGACATGATGCGGGAAGTCCTGGAACGGCGGTTCTCCCGCGCCCTCAAGGAAGACCCGGAGCGGACGCGCGGCGGCTGGCCGGATCTGGTGCTGGTCGACGGCGGCAAGGGACAGCTCGGCTTGGTGCGCCAAGTGTTCGAGGACCTCGGCATCGAGGACGTGGCGCTGGCCGCCATCGCCAAGGGGCCGGACCGCAACGCCGGGCGGGAGCGGATTTTCCAGACCGGCCGGGCCGAGCCGATCATTCTCGATCCGAAGGACCCGGTCCTCTATTTCCTGCAGCGCATCCGCGACGAGGCGCACCGCTTCGCCATCGGTACGCACCGCAACCGGCGCGGCCAGCAGGCGCACCGCTCGATGCTGGACGAGGTGCCCGGCATCGGCGGCAAGCGCAAGAAGGCGCTGCTGCATCATTTCGGCGCCGCCCAGGCGGTCGCCGAGGCCGGCGTCAAGGACCTGGAGGCGGTGGAGGGGATCAGCCGCGCCACCGCCAAGAAGATTTACGACTGGTTCCACCCCGATACCTGAGCCGCCGGGTCGCGGCGGAGGAGGCGAGGCGTGCGTTTCATGGTGATCGAGACCTTCCGGCCGGGCGCCGTCGCCGCCGTCTATGCGCGGTTCCGGGACAAGGGGCGGATGTTGCCGGACGGGCTCCGATACGTCGATAGCTGGATCAGCGACGACATGGAACGGTGTTTCCAGATCATGGAATGCGACGATCCGGCGCTCCTGGAGACCTGGGCCGATAACTGGCGCGATCTGGTCTCGTTCGAAATCGTGGCGGTGATCGACGGCGCCGAAGCGTCGCGTCGGGCCGGCGACTGAGCCCGGCCGCGGGATTTTCCCCGAATTGTGATGGCCGGTGCGGTTTCAACCGGCCGGCAACTCTGCTAAAAACAGCGGCGTATCGGAGCCGAGGCTCCCGTCGAAGTGGGTGGACCGCGACGTGCTGAGGAAAATCCCGAACCAACTGACCCTCGGACGGATCATCGCGATCCCGCTGCTGGTCTGTGCGCTGGTGTTCCTCAAGGACCCGCTGGCGAGCTGGCTCGCCTTCGGTCTCTATACCGCCGCCTGCATCACCGATTTCTTCGACGGCTACCTGGCCCGCGCCTGGCATCAGCAGTCGGCCTTCGGGCGGTTCCTGGATCCCATCGCCGACAAGCTGCTGGTGGCGTCGGTGCTGCTGGTCCTGGTCGGCATCGACCGGATTGGCGGCCTGACCGTGCTGCCGGCGGCCGTCATCCTATGCCGGGAAATTCTCGTTTCCGGCCTGCGGGAGTATCTGGCGCAGGTCCGCGTCTCGGTGCCGGTGACGACGCTCGCCAAGTGGAAGACGACGATCCAGATGCTGGCCCTCGGTTTCCTCCTGCTCGGCCCGAACGGTCCCGACTTCGGGCCGGTGCCGACGACCGCCATCGGCGTCTACGGGCTCTGGGGCGCGGCGCTGCTGACCCTCGTCACCGGGTACGACTATTTCGTCGCCGGCATGCGCCAGATCGTCGCCCAGGACACGGCGGCGGCGGCCGAAAAGACCAAGTCGCCGGCCGCCGATCAGGCCCGCCACGTCGGTTGAACGCCAATCGGTTGAATTCCCGGGCTGGGCAGGCAATATCAAACTCCACTCATAAAGGAAGACCGGCGTTAGACCGGCCAGGCGATGGCCTGTGGGGATTGGGAAGACGATGAAAGTATTCGGTTTCGCGGGATGGAGCGGAAGCGGCAAGACCACCTTGCTGGTCAAGGTGATCCCGGCGCTGATCGAGCGCGGGCTCCGCGTCTCGACCATGAAGCACACGCACCATAACGTCGACATCGACAAGCCGGGCAAGGATTCCTACGAGCACCGGGTCGCCGGCGCGCACGAGGTGCTGATCACCAGTTCGCACCGCTGGGCACTGCTGCACGAGAACCGGGGCGCGGGCGAGCCGGATATCGAGACCCTGCTCGGGCACATGACGGCGGTCGATCTGGTTCTGATCGAGGGCTTCAAGCGGTACCCGCATCCGAAGATCGAGGTGCACCGTCCGTCCATCGGCAAGCCGTTGCTCAGTCATGACGACAAGAGCGTCGTCGCCGTGGCGTCGGACGAGGCGGTGCCGGACCTCGCGGTGCCGCTGCTGGCGCTCGACGACGTCGACGGCGTCGCCGATTTCATTGTCCGCTATCTCGGTCTCGAGAAAGTGCGCGCGCATGGCGCAGCTTAAGGACGATTGCTTCGCCTTCGGCGGCGCCCTGACGCCGCTGGCCGACGCGCTCGCCGATCTGACAACCCGGATCGAGCCGGTGGTCGGTGTCGAGCGGACGCCGCTCGCCGGGGCCGCCGGCCGGGTGCTGGCGGAAGACATCGTCGCCGACCGCAACGTGCCGCCGCACGATAATTCCGCCGTCGACGGCTACGCGGTCCAATTCGCCGATCTCGATCCGTCCGGCGAGACCCGCCTCCCCGTGACGGGCCGGGTCGCCGCCGGCCATCCGCTGGGCCGGGCCGGCAAGCCGGGCGAGGCGGTCCGCATCTTCACCGGCGCGCCGATGCCGGACGGCATGGACACGGTCTTCATGGAAGAGGACTGCCGCGCCGACGGCGACGCGGTTATCCTGCCCGCCGGCCTCAAGCAGGGATCGAACCGGCGTTTCGCCGGCGAGGACGTTAAGCAGGGCACGGTCATCATCCGGACGGGGGTCAGGCTGAGGCCGCAGGAGATCGGCCTCGCCGCCTCGGTGGGCCGGGATACAGTCGCCGTCTTTCAGCGGCTTCGCGTCGGCGTCTTCTCGACCGGCGACGAGGTGCGCGATCCGGGCGGCGACGCGCCAGCTGGCAGCATCTACGACGCCAACCGCTTCGCCGTCATGGCGCTCTTGGGGCGTTACGGCTGCGCCGTCACCGATCTCGGCATCCTGCCCGACAAGGCCGACGCCATCGCCGACGCGCTCGGCCGGGCCGCACCGGATCAAGATCTTCTGATCACGTCCGGCGGCGTTTCCGCCGGCGAGGAGGACCACGTGAAGACGGCGGTCGACAGCCTCGGCAGCATTCATTTCTGGCGCCTCGCCATTAAGCCGGGCCGGCCCATCGCGCTCGGCCAGGTCGGCGGCGCCGCCTTCGTCGGGCTGCCCGGCAACCCGGTGGCGGCGATGGTGACGTTCCTGATGGTGGCGCAGCCGATGTTGCGGCGCCTCGCCGGCGAGAACGTAGCGCCGCCCGCCGAGTTTTCCGTCCCGGCCGATTTCAAGTATAAGAAGAAGAGCGGCCGGCGCGAGTGGGTGCGCGTCCGGCTCGAACGGAACGACGCGGGCACCATGGTCGCCCGCAAGCACCATTCCAGCGGCGCCGGTATCCTGACGTCGATGGTCGACGCCGACGGCCTTGTGGAACTCGGAGAGGACGTGGAGCGGATCGAACCCGGCATGCCGGTGACGTTCCTTCCGTTCACGGGATTGACGGCATGAAGGTTCTCTATTTCGCCTGGGTCCGGGAAAAGACAGGCCGTGCCGTCGAGGACATGGACCTGCCGGCGGGCGTCGCCACCGTCGCCGATCTGATCGAGTGGCAGCGGGGACGGGGCGGCGGCTACGCCGACGCCTTCGGCGACGACAAGGCGATCCGCGTCGCCGTCAATCAGACGCACGTCGGAAAGTCGCATCCGGTCGCCGAGGGCGACGAGGTGGCGTTCTTTCCGCCGGTGACGGGCGGCGCGCCGTGATCAGGGTGCAATTGGACGACTTCGACGTCGGCGCCGAACTGGCACGGCTGACGGAGGGGAACCACGCGGTCGGCGGCCTCTGTTCCTTCGTCGGGCTCGTCCGCGACATGGCGCCGGAAGGCAAGATTTCCGCCATGACGCTGGAACACTATCCCGGCATGACGGAAAAGGCGCTCGCCGACATCGAGGCGGAGGCGCAATCCCGCTGGCCCTTGGAAGCGAGTCTGATCATCCACCGCTATGGCCGGCTTGAGCCGGGCGACCGCATCGTTCTGGTGGCGGCGGCGTCGCCGCACCGGGAAGCCGCATTCGAGGCCTGCCATTTCCTGATCGACTATCTGAAGACGAAGGCGCCGTTCTGGAAGCTCGAGGACACGGGCGCCGGCGCCGCCTGGGTCGATGCCCGCGACAGCGACGACACGGCGGCCGACCGTTGGCGGCGGCCGGACGACGCGGCGGAGTAGGCCATGGCGAAACGCGAGGACGATCCGGAAGGACCGTGGCCCATCAAGGCCTACAAGAACGACCGTTTCCTGTTCGGCCGGGCCGGACGGCCGATGCGCATACTTTCGGAATTCCTGGAGCCGGCGCACCGGTTCGAAAAGCACGACATCTCCGACACCATCGTCTTCTTCGGCTCGGCGCGGGTGCGCTCGCGGGAAGCCTGCGAGGAGGCGCTCCGCGCCGCCGAGAAGCACGGCGGTGACGTGCCGGCGGCGAAGATGGCGCTCGAGATGTCGGCATACTACGAGGCGGCCCGTGATCTGGCGGCGCGCCTGACGTCGTGGTCGAAGTCATTGGAAGGATCGTCCCGCCGCTTCGTCGTCTGTACCGGCGGCGGCCCCGGCATCATGGAGGCGGCCAATCGCGGCGCGTCGGAAGCGGCCGGCATCAACGTCGGCCTCAACATCTCGCTGCCGCACGAGCAGGCGCCGAACCCCTACGTCACGCGCGAGCTCAACTTCGAGTTCCACTACTTCTTCATGCGGAAGTTCTGGTTCATGTATCTCGCCAAGGCGCTGGTCGCCTTCCCGGGCGGTTTCGGCACGCTCGACGAGTTCTTCGAGACGCTGACCCTCGTGCAGACGAAGAAACTCAGAAAGCCGATGCCGATCGTTCTCTACGGACGGAAGTTCTGGGAGACGGCGCTGAACCTCGACGCGCTCGTGCATTTCGGCACCATCAAGGCGGACGACCTGGAGCTTTTCCACACCGTCGATACGGTCGACGAGGCCTTTCAGTTCGTCACCAAGGAGCTCACCAGGCACGCCATCGAACGTCCGGGTGGCGAGCTCTAGGCGGGTTATCCACAACCGGCGGATGTCGGAATTTGGACATTCCGGCACGCATCGGTTAGGTTGAACGCAATCCACTCAAGTCGGCATGCGAACCGGCATTCTTCGCCAGGTCGCGGACGCGGCCCGTCAGGCTCACAACCGGAAGGGAGGCGAGTTCACATGCCCAAGATTCCCCAGGCCATCAAGACATTGATGAACCACGAACGCGAAGGACGGGTGCATCCACTCGTCCCGGAAGTGCACGACCAGTTCCTGCGGGGCCGCATCGGCCGGCGCGAATTCCTGAGAACGGCAACGCTTCTCGGCGTTTCCGCCACTGCGGCCTACGCCATGGCCGGCGCGTTGTCGGGAGGGCGCGCGCACGCGGCGACGCCGAAGAAGGGCGGCATTTTCAAGATTTCCATGGAAGTGCAGGAGATGACCGATCCGGCGCTGTTCGATTGGACGCAGAAATCCAACGTCGCGCGGCACATCTGTGAATACCTCACCATCACCGGGCCGGACAACGTGACGCGGCCGTACCTGCTGGAAAAATGGTCGGCGTCCGACGATCTGAAGACCTGGACGCTGAACCTCCGCAAGGGGATCAAGTGGCATAACGGCGACGACTTCAACGCCGACGACGTGGTCTTCAATTTCACGCGCTGGCTCGATCCGGCAACGGGGTCCTCGAACATCGGTCTGTTCTCCGCCATGACCAGTGGCGAGGGCAAGGCGAAGAAGATGACGCCGGGCGCCGTCGAGCGGGTCGACGATCATACCGTGCGGCTCCATCTCAACGCGCCGGCGTTGGCGATCCCGGAAAATCTCTACAACTATCCCACCATGATCGTGCACCGGGGCTTCCGGGGCGATCTCTCGAAGGCGCCGATGGGAACCGGGCCCTATACCCTGGCGGCCTTCGCCGTCGGCGAGAAGGCGATCCTGAAGCGGACCGGAAAGCCCTATTGGGGCGGCGACGTCTTTCTCGACGAGATTCACTACTACGACCACGGCTCCACGTCGCCGTCGCAGTTGGCCGCTCTGGCGTCCGGTCAGGTCGATATGATCTTCGAATTCGACATGCTGTCCCTGGAATTGGCGTCGAGCCTGCCGAACGTCGACGTCTACGAGGCGACGACGGCGCAGACCGGCTGTCTCAGGATGCGGGTCTCGGAAAAGCCGTTCGACGATCCGCGCATCCGCAAGGCGATCGTCGCGTGTTCCGACAACGCCAAGCACCGGGATCTGATTTTCGGTGGCCGCGGCGACGTTGGCGAGAATCATCACGTGGCGCCGATCCACCCGGAATATTTCAAGCTGCCGCCGTTGAAGCAGGATCACGCCTTGGCGAAGAAGCTGCTCGCCGAGGCCGGCCATTCGAACGGCATCGACCTCAGCATCGACGTCGGCAACACCAACGGCCCCTGGCAGCAGCAGGCCTGCGAAATCCTCAAGGAACAGCTCGCGCCGGCCGGCATCCGCCTCGGGATCAACGTCATGCCGGCCACCAAGTATTGGGAAGTCTGGGATAAGACGCCGTTCGGTCTGACGCAATGGACGCACCGGCCGCTCGGGACCATGGTGTTGAGCGTCGGCTACCGTTCCGGCGTGCCATGGAACGAATCCGCCTACGCCAATCCGGCCTTCGACAAGGCCCTGACCGAAGCGGAATCGCGGGTCGATGCAAAGGAACGCGCCGAGGCCATGGCAAAGGTGGAGAAGATCCTGCAGGACGACGCCGTCATGGTGCAGTCGGTCTGGCTGCCGAAGTTCTTTGCCGCCAGCAAGAAGGTGAAGAACTTGAAGGCGCATCCGACGCAGTACCATCAGTTCCACGACGTCTGGATCGACGCATAGCCGGGCATTCCGGCATGCCTGATGCCTTGCGATTGCGCGCGCGGTATCATGAGCCGACACCTGTCCTTTGTCGGGGAGGTCACGGTCCGTGCTGATGCTCGCGCTCCGCAGGTTCGCGTCCATGTTCCTGATCATGGCCGTGGTATCGTTCCTGCTGTTTCTGTTGTTCGAGTCGGACAAGTTGGCCGTCGCCGGCAAGGTGCTCGGACCGTATTCCTCCATCGAGCAGCGGGAAATCTGGCTGGAGAACAACGGCTACGACCGGCCGTTCCTGCTGCGCTATCTGAGTTGGGCCGGCAACGCGATCACCGGCGATTTCGGAAAGTCCCTGCAGTTGAAGGCGCCGGTCGCCGACGTGTTGTGGCCGCGCCTCGCCAATACGGCGATCCTGGCCGGCGTCGTCTTCGCGGCGATGATCCCGCTGTCGCTCCTGCTGGGGGTGCTCGCCGGCCTCAAGGAGGCGTCGCTCCGCGACCGCAGCATATCCGTGTTGGCGGTCGTCACGACCTCGGTCCCGGAATTCGCCTCGGCGACGCTGTTGACCGCCGTTTTCGTCTTCTGGCTCGGCTGGTTGCCCGGCACCTCGGCGATGACGGGCGGGTTCAGCTTCAAGGAGATCATCCTGCCGGCCGCCGTGCTGGTGCTCTATGACTTCGGCTACGTGACGCGGATGACGCGGGCCTCCATGGCCGAGGTGATGACGTCGCAATACATCCGCACCGCCGTCTTAAAAGGGATTCCCTATTCCCGGATCGTCATGCGACACGCGCTCAGAAACGCGCTGATCGCGCCCTTCACCATCATCGTCCTGCAGATGAACTGGCTGTTGTCAGGCGTCATCGTCGTCGAGGTGTTCTTCTCCTACAAGGGTTTCGGCAAGCTGCTTTTAGATGCGTCGCTGTTCGGTGACATCTACGTCATCGAGGCCTGCACGCTGGTGGCCGTATTCGTCGCCGTGGCGTCGCAGTTCATCTCCGACATCGGCTATACGCTCCTCAATCCGCGCATCAGGTTCGGGTGACGGGCATGGCGGACGGCGGAACCATCGCGACAGCAAGCGGCCTCCGGCGCATCGCCGGCGCGCTCGCGCTGATCCGCGAGTCCCCCATCGCCATGGCCGGTTTGGCGCTGGTCGCCTTCTGGGTCGCGCTGGCCATTCTGGCGCCGGTGTTGCCGTTGCACGACCCCAATCTGCCCGTGGCGCCGTTCAAGAAGCCGCTGGCGGAAGCGAAGGACGGCGCCGTTTATTGGCTCGGCACCGACCACAAGGGCCGCGACATGCTGGCCCGCGTCATCTTCGGGGCCAGGCGGGTGTTGATCTGGGCGACGTTCGCGACGAGCGTCGCCTACGTCGTCGGCATCATGATGGGCGTCGTCGCCGGATATCTCGGCGGCTGGTGGGACGAGGTGCTGTCGTTCCTCGGCAACGTATTGTTGTCGTTCCCGGTCATGGTGCTCTACATCGTCATCATCGCGTACCTGGGCTCGACGGGTTTCAACATCGTGCTCGCCGTCACCTTCGCGTCGGCGCCCGGCATCATGCGCATCGTGCGGGGTCTGGTGCTCGATTTGAAGACGCGCGACTATATCCTGGCGGCGCAGACGCGGGGTGAGGCGCCTCTCTATATCATGCTGGTGGAATTGCTGCCGAACGCGCGCGGACCGCTGATCGTCGACGCCTGCCTCAGGCTCGGTTACACCACCATCACCATCGCCATGCTCGGCTATCTCGGTCTCGGACTGCCGCCCCCCGATCCGGACTGGGGCAAGATGATCGCCGAGACGCAACCGCTCGGCAGTTTCGCCGGACACATGGCGGTCATCCCGGCGCTGGCGATCTCGTCGCTGGTGCTCGGCTTCAACCTGCTCGCGGACGGTCTCCGCGAAATTTCGCTTCGGGACTGAGGCATGGCCGACAGCGACATCGTACCCGTTCTCGAATGCAAGGGGCTCTGCGTGTCCTTCCGGACGCGCGCCGGCGAGGTGCCGGCCGTCGCCGATTTCGACATGACCGTCATGCCCGGCGAGGCGGTCGGACTGGTGGGGGAATCCGGCTGCGGCAAGTCGACGGTGGCCCTCGCCGTCATGCGCTATCTCGGCGTCAACGGCGCCATCGTCGGTGGCGAGGTCCGGTTCCGCGGGCGCGACATGGCGGACATGTCGGCGGATGAGCTGCGCCGGGTTCGCGGCTCTAAGATCGCCATGGTCTATCAGGAGCCGATGGCGTCCCTGAACCCCTCCATGCGCATCGGCGAACAGTTGATGGAAGTGCCGATCTATCACGAGGGTGCGAGCCGCGACGGCGCCCGAAAGCGGGCCATGGCCATGCTGGAGGACGTCCGGTTGCCGGACCCGGCACGCATCATGGACGCCTATCCGCATCAGCTTTCCGGCGGTCAGCAGCAGCGCGTCGTCATCGCCATGGCGCTGCTGAGCCGGCCGGAGCTGCTTTTGCTCGACGAGCCGACGACGGCCCTCGACGTGACGGTCGAAGCCGGCATCGTGCAACTGGTGAAGGACCTGGCGCGCCGGCACGGCACGGCGATGATCTATATCTCGCACAACCTCGGCCTGATCCTGGAAACCTGCGACCGGGTGACGGTGATGTATTCCGGCGAGGCCGTCGAAAGCGGCGCCGTCGGCGACGTTTTTGAGCGCATGCGCCATCCCTACACGCGCGGCCTGTTCGCTTCGATCCCGCTGCCCGGCGCCGACCGGCACGCCCGGCCGCTGGTGCCGATTCCGGGGCAGTTGCCGTTGCCGCACCGCCGTCCGTCCGGCTGTAACTTCGGACCGCGCTGCGCGTTCTTGGCAGAGGGCCGTTGCGACGCGGAACGCATTCCCATGCGCGCCCTCGACAGTCGTGAGCATGCCGCCCGCTGCGTGCGAGTCGACGACATCGATTGGTCGGCGGCGGCGGGTCCGGCCGATGCGGCCGAGGCCATACAACCAGGCAGGGTGGTCCTCGACGTCGAGGGCATGCGCAAGTATTACGAGGTGCGCGACAGCTCGCTCCTGGCGCTGATACAGGGCGAGAGCGTGCGCTACGTGAAGGCGAACGAGGAAATCACCTTCCAGGCCCGCGAGGCGGAGACCGTCGCCATCGTCGGCGAGTCCGGTTGCGGCAAGTCCACGTTCGCCAAGGTATTGATGGGCCTCGAACAGGCGAGCGCCGGCGCCGTGCGCCTGGACGGCAAGGATCTGGCGCAGGTGCCCGTCAACGAACGCCGCGCCGGGACCATCGGGCGGCTGCAGATGGTCTTTCAGAACCCGTTCGATACGCTCAACCCGAGCCACAGCGTCGGCGCGCAGATCGCTCGTGTGGTGCGGAAGTTCGGCGTCGAGACCGATCCCGCCAAGGTGCAGGAGAAGGTCTACGAATTGCTCGATCTCGTGAAGCTGCCCCGGGAATTCGCGCACCGCCGTCCGCGTCAGTTGTCCGGCGGCCAGAAGCAACGGGTCGGCATCGCCCGCGCCTTCGCCGGGAACCCGGCCATCGTCGTCGCCGACGAGCCGGTCTCGGCCCTCGACGTTTCGGTGCAGGCCGCCGTGACGGGGCTGCTGACGGAAATCCAGCGGACCCGGCGGACGACGCTCCTATTCATCAGTCACGATCTGTCCGTCGTCCGCTATCTCGCCGACCGGGTGATCGTCATGTACCTGGGCCACATCGTCGAGCAGGGGACAACCGATCAGGTCTTCAATCCGCCCTATCATCCCTACACGGAAGCGCTGCTGTCGGCGGTGCCGATCGCCGATACGTCCGTCGAAAAGCGGGAAATCGTGCTCTCCGGTGAAATTCCGAGCGCCCTCGACCCGCCGCCCGGCTGCCCGTTCCAGACCCGCTGTCCGCGACGGATCGACGGCCTCTGCGACACGGAGATGCCGCCACGCCGCAGACTCGCCGACGGTCACGAAGTGCTGTGCCATCTCGACGACGACAGCTTCGCCGCCATGACGCCGGTGTTCGCCATGCAGGCGGCGTCCTGATCCCATCGCTCGAACGGTTCCGTTCGGACTTGCCTCGCTGCCATCCCCACCCGTCAAATGGGGCGGCAAGGACAGGAGAACACCATGAAGACCACGCTCGCCTACGTCGGCGCCGCCTTCGCCGAAATCGCCGGTTGTTTCGCCTTCTGGGCCTGGCTCAGGCTCGGCGCGTCGGTCTGGTGGGTGGTGCCCGGCATGGCCAGTCTGGCGCTGTTCGCGTTCCTGCTGACCCTCGTCGACAGCATCGTGGCGGGCCGCGCCTTCGCCGCCTACGGCGGCGTCTACATCGTCGCCAGCCTGACCTGGCTGTGGGCGGTCGAGGGCATGCGGCCGGACCGTTGGGACGTCGGCGGCGCGGCGCTCTGTCTGATCGGCGCGGCGGTGATCGTTTGGGGGGCGCGCCAAACGGTGGTCTGAATTCGGCGACAAGTCACCGCAAAGGACATGCGGCATAAAACGTCGCGCAGATACGTTCCTTCAAGAAAAGCGCAGCGAAGAGGTTGCCTTCGACGCTGAGATGTCCAGTGCTGTCAGGGCCGTCCGGATGCGTATAGTAGGTCCGACGGATAGCGGATACTTCGTCAGACGCAAGAAATGCCGATTCGAGATCCGCGAAATTCAAACGTAACTCGTCGTAAATCTTTAGTAATCGTGCCGGAACAGGATACCTCGAAGCGTAACGTTCGAGCGCTTCCTTGCTGGCGAACTTGCTGCCATGCGGAATCTGCAAGACGAACAGTTTGGCGCCGGCCTCTGCGACGGCCTTACGTGTGTCGTCGAGTATCTTCCGAATGACCGGATCATTGCTTTCAAAATACTCAGCGACCTTCTGCTCCCGTGCGGCGGGGACAAGCCGATAGAACGCCTTGCGTATCAACCCGAGCAGAAAGAAATCGGTCATTCGTTTCCTCTCTAGTTCGTCGCGGAACGCAGGTAAGGCGGTCTCCGGGGCCGGCTTTTCGATCGTGAGTTGGCCGCCGTCGGCGGAAATCCCATACCGAGGCTTTGGTCGGCTAAAGAAGCGCAACACCGTTCTCTCGTAGTTGGGGGGGTGGATGCCAAACACGACAATGTCCGGTGACCATGCGAGTCCCTTCTTGAGGAGCTTGGAGAATGACTGGCCGATGCCGTATCCCGGCACGCCCATGTTCGCGGCGATGACGTTCCGGGTATTCCTTGCGAATTGGCTGGAAATGGCCTCTTCAGGATGAACCTCGCTGCCGAAAACGAAGGGATCGCCAATGAAGAGAACCCTGATCGGCGCCGGCAGATCGACGGCGTCGCTCGTTGCGATACTCCGAATGCCGGATTGGTGCGTATCCCAGCCGAGGTCGGGGTCGAACGAAGGAGAGGAGTCGTTGTGTCTCGGCGTATTGCGCAGAAACTGCCATTCGTAGGCCTTCTGGCTGCGGTCGGGCTCGAACCAAATAGCCATCGCCGTCACCGGGTCGAGCAAGCTACGAACGCCAATCTCAGCCGCGATCAACGAAATCGCGGCGGAAGCCAATAATAGAAGCCAGTTCCGCATGAGAGGCCGATGGTCTCTGCTTCAAGGTGATACAACAATTAAGAAAGTAGGATGTTATCCATCCGATGCCGGCCTTTCCAGTCCGTCGGATTCCTGCGAAACTCCGGCCCGCAAAGGGAGGGCGGCATGAAGTATTCGCTCGGCGAACACCACGTAACCACCAGGGGCGACGACTACTGGATCGCGCCGAACGCCAGCGTCGTCGGCAAGGTCACGCTGGAGGCCGGCGCCAACATCTGGTTCGGCACCGCCATCCGCGGCGACAACGAACAAATCGTCATCGGCGAGGGCTCCAACGTTCAGGAAAACTGCGTTCTGCACACGGACCCCGGTTTCCCGCTCGTCATGGGCCGCTACGCCAGCGTCGGACACCTGGCCATGCTCCACGGCTGCACCGTCGGCGACGGCGCGCTGATCGGTATCGGCGCCGTGGTACTGAACGGCGCCAAGATCGGCCGCGGTTCCCTGGTCGGCGCCAAGGCGCTGGTGACGGAAGGGAAGGAAATCCCCGAATATTCGCTCGCCGTCGGCGCGCCGGCGAAAGTGATCCGCCGGCTGACCGACGAGGAAGTCGACAACATCGAAAAGATCGCCCGGCGTTACGTCGAGAGGTCCCGCCTGTTCAAGGCGCAGATGGCCGAGCAGGGCGCCTGACATGTTTCCGGTCGATCATTTCTTCCGCGCCGCCCGGCGCTGGCCCGACCGTATCGCCGTGCAGGACGGCGAGCGGCTGATCACCTACGGCGAGCTGGCGCGTCGCGCCAGCGCCATCGCCACCGGGTTCCAGGCCATCGACCCGACGCCGCAGAGCCGCGTCGGCGTCTGTGCCTACAACACCGTCGAACATCTGGAAGCCTGGCTCGGCGCCTTCGCCGCCGGCAAGACGTGGGTGCCGCTCAATCCCCGGAACGGCAAGGAAGAACTGAGCCGCGTCGTCGCCGTCACCGAGCCCTCCATCGTCGTCGTCGACGGCGATTGTCTGGACAAGGTGGATACGGGCGCGGCGACCCGCGTCCTCGGCAAGCCGGGCGCCGGCGTCGGTAACATGCCGACGCTCGCCGGCCTCGCCGCCACGCACGACGGCGAGATGCCGCGCCGGTTCGACTTCGCCCTCGACGATCTGCAGGCGATCAAGTTCACCGGCGGTTCGTCCGGCGTGCCGAAGGGCGTAATGCAGACGTACCGGGTCTGGAACACCTGCATTTCGTCGATGCTCGCCGAACTCCGCTTCGACCAGGACGACCGGCACCTGCTGGCGGTCGCCATGACGCACGGCACGAATACCCTGATCATGCCGACGTTCGCCGCCGGCGGCCGACAGGTGTTCATGGGGCAAGGCAAGCCCGACACCATTCTGGACGCGTTCGAAACCTACGGCGTCACCACGGTGTTCCTGCCGCCCACGGTCATCTACATGATGATGGCCGAGCCGGGCGTCGAGCAGCGCCGCTTCCCGTCGCTGCGTCACTTGATCGTCGGCGGCGCCGCCATCCGGGCGTCGGAACTGCCGAAGGCCATGCGCATCTTCAACAACGCCGTCGAGACCTGTTTTGGCCAGACGGAGGCGCCGCAGATCGCGACCATCATGCGCGCCGAGGAATGGCAGGACCCGGCGAACCACGCGTCCATGGGCCGCGCCACCTGCCTGACGCGCCTCGAAATCATGGACCCGGAAGGCAATATCCTGCCGCCGGGCCAGTCGGGCGAGATTGTCCTCAAGGGCGATCTGGTCATGAAGGGTTACTACAAGATGCCCGACAAGACCGCCGAGACCATCATCGACGGCTGGCTGCACACCGGTGACGTCGGCCTGATCGACGAGCGCGGCTACGTCTTCCTGAAGGACCGCATCCGAGACGTCATCATCACCGGCGGCTTCAACGTCTATCCGTCCGACGTGGAAGCCGTCATGGGCCGGCACCCGGCGGTCAAGGAATGCGTCGTCTTCGGCGTGCCGGACTTGAAGTGGGGCGAGGTGGTGCAGGCCGCTGTCGAACTGCACGCGGGGTCCACGGCGACCGGCGAGGACATCGCCGCCTTCGTGAAGGATCATCTGGATTCGGTGAAAACGCCGAAAGTGGTGCACGTGGTGAAAGAACTGCCGCGAAGCGGCGTCGGCAAGGTGCTGCGGCGCGAAGCCAAGGTCATGTTCACCCCGAAGGAGGGCGCGGCATGAGCGACCAGAAACCGACGACGCGCCTCGCCACACATACGAACGAGGAGCTTTTCTACCGCGACGCGCCGCTGGTCGGCGAGCTGATGGGGAACGTGTCCTTCACCGGGGCCATGTTCGCGCACATCATGGGCCGGCCGGCGACGGCCGGCGAAACGGTCGTCCTCGACGCCGTGCTGGTGACGTTGATGGAGCATGGCCTGACGCCGTCGGCCATCGCGACGCGGCTCACGTATCATTCGGCGCCGGAAGCCTTGCAGGCGGCGGTGGCGGCGGGGCTGTTGAACGTCGGCAGCCAGTTCGTCGGCACCATGGAGAACGCGGCGACGCTGCTGACGGCGCTGCTGGAAGACGCGGACGGCTTCGACGCGGCGGCGAGGCGTGAGGTGGCGCGGCTCCGCGCCGAGCGGAAGCCGCTGCCGGGCTTCGGACATCACCTGCATAGACCGGACGATCCGAGAACGCCGAAACTGTTCGAGATCGTGCTGGCGCAGCCGGGTATCTCCGGCAAGTACGTGGCCGCCATGAAGCGCTTGGGCGAGATCGTCGACGAGACGCTCGGCCGGCACCTCACCATCAACGCCACCGGCGCCGTCGCGGCGTCGCTCCTGGAAATCGGCGTCGAGCCCCGCATCATGCGCGGCTTCGCCGTCATCAGCCGCGCCGCCGGTCTGGTCGCGCACATCCGCGAGGAACAGGAGGTGCCGACGGCCCGCACCATCTGGGACGTCGTCGAGCACGAAATTCCCTACGTCGGCGAAGGCGGCAAGTAGAAAAAGGAAGAAGGCGTATGTTCTGGAAGACCGACGAGCCGCACGGCCTGCCGCGCAATCCGTTCAAGAGCTGCATCATCCCGCGTCCGATCGGCTGGATTTCGACGTTGAGCAAGGACGGCGTGCCGAATCTGGCGCCCTATTCGTTCTTCAACGGCGCCTCCGACGATCCGCCGATGGTCATGTTCGCGTCCGGAACGCGCGACGCCACGGACCCGAAGGACACCATCGCCAACGCCGAGGCGACCGGCGAATTCGTCTGTTCGATGGTGTCTTGGGAACTGCGCGAACCGATGAACGTCTCCAGCGCATCCGTGCCGCCGGAGGTCGACGAATTCGCGCTGGCCGGCCTCGAGATGGAGCCGTCCGTGCTGGTCAAACCGGCCCGGGTGAAGGCGGCGCCGATCCATCTGGAATGCACCTTCCTCCAGACGGTGACTTTACCGAAGGGGAAGAACGGACACGGCAATTTCATCTGCGTCGGCCGCGTCGTCGGCGTCTTCATCAACGACGCCTATCTCAAGGACGGCTTCGTGGACGTGCAGAAAATCCGGCCGGTGTCGCGGCTCGGTTACATGGACTATACGTCCGTCGAAAGCGTCTTCACGATGGAGCGGCCGAACGTCGATCCCGGCCTGGAATAGGCGGTTCAGCGCGCGCCCGGCCGTTTGAAGGTCTTGAGCATTTCCATGAAGTTGGCCTGATCCATCGGCCGGTCGAAATGGAACCTCAGGGCGCGGTTAGGGCCTTCGTCGAACCAGAGCTCGAACGGCCCCTGGCAGTTTCTTTCGCACCAATCCTTGAGCGTCGCGAACATTTCCTCGGGCGAATAGCCCTTCCCGGTCTGCATGTCGCGCCGGTCGGCGTTGACCCGGCGCTCGCCCGCCTGCCGGCGCTCCTGCGCAACCGCACTATCGGCCTGCCGTCGGTCCTCGCCGTCGCGGCGGTCGCTCTTCTTGCGTTCGCGGATGACGCCGTCGTGCAGCGGATCGCCGCCGTCGCGGGGATGGTGCCGGCAGGGCGCGCTCGCCATGCAGGCGCTGATGGCGTCGAGAATTTCCTCGCCGTTACCGGCGTGCGCCACGGCGTGCACGACGCCGAGGGAGACCAGCCGGGTGCAGATGCAATCGAAGCCGTCGTCCGTCATGACGCCAGCATAGCCGACCGGCGGCGGGCGGTCAGCGGAGAAAGCGCACCGGGATTTGTCGGGGAACAAGTCCCGAATTGCCGGCCGCGCCGACCGGAGATAGCGTCAACAGGTCCATAAGAGGGAGTGGAGCGGCATGATGAGCGAACGCGGCAAGGCGCTTTCCGACGCGAGCCATCTCTACGAGGTGGAGCGGCGGCAGTACCATCTGCAACGGCCCGGCTTTCGGATCAGCGAGCTGCAACTTTCCCCGACACAGACCGTCCCCTGGCACGCCCACACCCACGTCAGTGACACGTTCTATGTGATCGAGGGCGATCTCCGGCTGTTCCTGCAAAATCCCAAGCAGGAAGTGCGGCTCGGACCCGGGGAAAGCTACCGGGTCGATGCCGGGCGGCCGCATCTGGTCACGAACGCCGGCGACGCGTCGATGACCATTCTGGTGCTGCAGGGGGTCGGCGAGTACGACTACGTTCCGCTCGTCGCGGAACGCAAGGACCGACCGGTTTAGTTGCCGGCGGCCGAACCGGGTGCCTTCTCAGTCTCTTCTCCGCCGGGAGGCTGGAAACCAAGTTCCGGTTTCAGGGGCCGTCCATCCGCGACCTTAGCCTCGATTTCCTTTACCGTTTCTTCGAGCGCCACGAAACGTTTCGGCGTCGCGGGGTGTGACGACGACAGGGTGTCCTTGATGCCGCCGGGATGTTCAACCGCCATGCAACGCCAGAAATGCGGTGCATTCTTGATCGGCATGTTGGCGCGTTTGACGAAATAGAGGCCTACATAATCCGCCTCGGCCTCAAATTCCTGGCTGTAAACGCTGCCGGCCATGTTGGAAAAGGCGCCCTGCGTATTCACGCCGACGCCGGCGAACAGCAAATCGAAAACCAAACCAATGGCGGCATTGCCCTGTTTCTTGTCGAGATGTCCCATCACGTTGTGGGCGAGTTCGTGACCGATGATGATTGCCAATTCTTCGTCCTTGGCGGCGAACCGCAAGATTCCGGTGGTGAAGATCAGCCGCTTGCCATCGGCGAAAGCATTGATGGCATCGTCTTCCTGAACCCGAAAGCTGTAGTCGCAGACAATGTCGAAAGGCACGTCGATCTTGTGCTCTTTCGTGGCGCGCGCAAGGCGAAGGGAGACCATTTCGCCTGACTTGGCCGCCGAATCGAGAGCTTCCCTCATCGGGCCGTCGTCGTCGTTGTCGGGAAGTTCGGTGCCGCCGATCTGCAATAAAATGTCGTCGACGCGAATCCCGGCTTGTTCGGCGGCGGAACCCGCCGCGACGGAAATGACGGTCGGGCGTTTGCGGATACCGACACCTTCCGCGGCCTGAGCGTTGTCTTCGCCGAAGTCCCTAACGCTGACGGTATAGATTCCCAAACTCTTGCCGACCTTCTTGCCGCACGTATCGGCGTTGGCCTTCAGGATCGGATAGCTCAGGCGATGCAGGCGGGCGATGGTGTCGCGCTTCGATTCGACGACCAACTGACGCTGCTTCAATTCCTCGACTTTGTGGAGCGTCGGATCGATGTCGGGGAGTTTCGAAACCGGTGCACAGGCCGCCACGATGGAAATGGCGGCTAAGACGAAAGCCAGCCGCGATGCGAACAGTATCATTTCACCCTCCCCGGGTTTTGGCCTGAAACGGTACGGTACAGAGAAAAAATAATAATAATACAACTAAAACGATGTCGGTCGCGTGTCCGTTTGATTGCCCCATGAATGGCCTTGGGTTACTTTTCCGCACGTCCAATCAAAAAATCGCACGGGGAGACGAAAAACATGTCCGGGACCGTTCAACTCACCGCCGCCGACGGCTTCAAGCTCTCGGCCTACCGCGCCGATCCGGCCGGCAAACCCTATGGCGCCGTGGTCGTCCTGCAGGAAGTCTTCGGCGTCAACGAGCACATCCGCGATCTCGTCGACCGCTGGGCGGCGGTCGGCTACGCCGCCATCGCGCCGGCGCTTTACGACCGCTACGAGCAGGGCTTCGAGACCGGCTATACGCCGCCCGATATCGAGCGGGGCCGGGCCCACAAGGCGACCGCCAACGAGCACCTCGGCAACGTCATCGCCGATGTCGAGGCGGCGCGCGTCGCCGTCGCCGGGGCCGGCCGGGTCGGCGTCGTCGGCTACTGCTGGGGTGGCTTCGTCACATACATGGCGGCCTGCCGGCTGCCGATCCAGGCGGCGGTCGGCTATTACGGCGGCGGCATCGTCGACTACATCGGCGAGCGGCCGAAGTGCCCGACGATCCTGCACTTCGGCGACAACGACGCTTCCATCCCGCTCGCCGACGTCGACAAGGTTCACGCCGCGCACCCGGAAGTGGCGGTGCACGTCTACAAGGCCCGGCACGGCTTCCACTGCGATCACCGCGGCGCCTACGACGCCCGCGCGGCGGCGGTCGCCGGCATGCGAACCATGCAGTTCTTCGAGACCGTGATCCGTCGCGGCGAGAAGGCCTGAGCGATGGCCGAGGCGAAGGTTCCCGGCACGCCGCCGATGATCGGCATCATCGGCGGCAGCGGCCTCTACGAGATCGAGGGATTGGAAAACGCCCGCTGGGAGGACGCGCCCTCCAAGTTCGGCCAGCCCTCCGACCAGGTGATGCGCGGGCGGCTCGGCGGCGTCGAGCTGGCGTTCCTGCCGAGGCACGGGCGCGGTCACCGCATTCCGCCGTCGGCACTCAACTTCAAGGCCAACATCGACGCCTTGAAGCGGCTCGGCTGCACGGAGGTCATCTCGCTGTCCGCCTGCGGCTCGCTCCGGGGCGATCTGCCGCCCGGCACCTTCGTCGTCGTCGACCAGTTCATCGACCGCACCTTCGCCCGCGAGAAGAGCTTCTTCGGCACCGGTCTGGTGGCGCATGTCGGTTTCGGCCATCCGGTCTGCGGGCGCTTGGGCGACGCGCTGACGGAAAGCCTGAAGGCCCTCGACATCCCGCACGCGCGCGGCGGCACTTACATCGTGATGGAGGGGCCGCAGTTCTCGACCATCGCGGAATCGAACCTTTACCGCAGTTGGGGCTGCGACGTGATCGGCATGACCAACATGCCGGAGGCTAAACTCGCCCGTGAGGCGGAGATGTGTTACGCCTCCGTCGCCATGGTCACGGACTTCGACTGCTGGCATCCGGATCACGACCACGTCACCGTCGAAGCGATCATCGGCGTGCTGACCGGCAACGCCGACAAGGCGCGCGCGCTGGTGAAGGACGTGGCGCCCAGGCTCGCCGGCCGCACGGAAAGCTGCCGCCAGGGCTGCCACACCGCCCTCGACAACGCGCTGATCACCGCGCCGAAGGTCCGCGACCCGGAACTGGTGGCCAAGCTCGACGCCGTCGCCGGGCGGGTGTTATAGGCGCTTGTCCAACGTGACGGGTGAGCCGGCGAAAAGGCCGGGCGCCCAGGAACCGGAGAAATCGTACGCATGAAGGTCGACGGAAAACCCTACCGCACCATCTGGCTCGCCGGCGACGGCTGGGGCGTCGAAATCATCGACCAGACGCGGCTGCCGTTCGAGTTCGTGACGCGGCGGCTGGAAACCGTGGACGACGCCGCGGTGGCGATCCGCGACATGTGGGTGCGGGGCGCGCCGCTGATCGGCGCGACCGCCGGCTACGGCATGGCGCTCGCCATGCGGGCCGACGCGTCGAATACGTCGCTCGGCGACGCCTGCGACAAGCTGCTGGCGACGCGCCCGACGGCGGTCAACCTGCGCTGGGCCCTGGACGAGATGTCGGCGACGCTGGAGCCGCTTTCGCCCAAGGAACGGCCGGCGGCGGCCTATGCCAGGGCGGCGGCGATCTGCGACGAGGACGTCGCCATCTGTTCCGCCATCGGCGACAACGGTCACGCCGTCATCCGTGAAATCCACGACCGCAAGAAGGACACGGTCAATATCCTGACGCACTGCAACGCCGGTTGGCTCGCCACGGTCGATTGGGGAACCGCGCTGGCGCCGATCTACAAGGCGCATGACGCCGGCATTCCGGTGCATGTCTGGGTCGACGAGACCCGGCCCCGCAACCAGGGTGCCAGCCTGACGGCTTGGGAACTCGGCAAGCACGGCGTGCCGCTCACCGTCATCGCCGACAACGCCGGCGGGCACCTGATGCAGGAAGGCCGCGTCGACATGTGCATCGTCGGCACCGACCGCACCACAGCGGCCGGCGACGTCTGCAACAAGATCGGGACATATCTGAAGGCGCTCGCCGCGCACGATAACAAGGTGCCGTTCTACGTGGCGCTGCCGTCGCCGACCATCGACTGGACCATCGAGAGCGGCCGCGACATCCCGATCGAGGAGCGGAGCGCCCTCGAGGTCACGAAGATGCAGGGCCGGACGGCGGCGGGCGACGTGGTGACGGTCGAGATCGTCCCCGAAGGGGCGGCCGCGGGCAATCCGGCCTTCGACGTGACGCCGGCTCGGCTCGTGACCGGGCTCGTCACCGAGCGCGGCGTCTGCAAGGCGACCAAGGCCGGCCTCCGGAAGCTGTTTCCGGATAGCCAGCGATAACAACGAAGCATTAGGCGGGAGAGACATCCAATGAACGTCGTCATCACGGGCGGCTGCGGCTTCCTGGGCCGGCTGATCGCCGAGAAGTTGGTGGGGCGCGGCGACGCCGTGACACTCTTCGACATGATGGCGCCGCCGGACGGTCTCGGCCCCCTCGACGGCAAGGACCGGGTCGTCGCCGGCGACATTTCCGACAAGGCGACCGTCGAGAACGTGATCGCCGGCGCCGAGGCCGTGATCCACCTGGCCTCCATGGTGTCGGCGGGCTCGGAAGCGGACTTCGACGCCGCCATGCGCGTCAACATCGACGGCGGGCGCTACGTGCTGGACGCCTGCCGGGCGCAAGGGCCGAAGACCAAGGTGCTGTTCTCGTCGAGCCTCGCCATCTTCGGCGGCGCCGCCATGCCGGCCCGCGTCGACGGCATGACGCGGCCGGTGCCGCAGAACACCTACGGGATGACCAAGGTGGTGGTCGAGATGCTGCTCAACGACATGAGCCGCAAGGGCTTCATCGACGGCCGCGCGGCGCGCTTTCCGACCGTGATCGTCCGGCCGGGCAAGCCGAACGCGGCGGCGTCGAGCTTCGCCAGCGGCATGTTCCGCGAACCGCTCGCCGGTGTCGAATGCCGGCTGCCGGTGCCGCGCGACATGCGTCTCGTGCTCGGCGGCTACCGCACCGTCGTCGACAACGTGATCCGCTTCCTCGATCTGCCGGCGGACAAGCTCGGCGACGACCGGGTGCTCAACTTCCCGAACCTGACGGCGAGCGTCGCCGAAATGGCGTCGTCGTTGCAGGCGGTCGCGAAGCGGCGCGGCATCGCACTCGGCCCGATCGTAGACGCGCCGGATGCGCGGATTGCCGGCATCGTCGGCAGTTGGCCGGCCGAGATGGACGCGTCGCGGGCGCTGGCGCTGGGTCTCGTGGCCGACGCCGGGTTGGAGCGGATCGTCGAGGAGTACGTGGACGATTTTGTCCGCTGATCCTCAGCCCTCCGCCACCCGCCTGGCCATCTCCGCCGCCAGACCGGTATAGGCTTCCGGATCGAGCAGCGTATCGATCTCGTCCGCCGAGAGCGCGTCACGCACTTCCGCGATCTGCATCAAGGCGTCCCGCATGGACGTGCCGCCCTTGAAGGCGGACATACAGGCCTCGTTGAGGATGTGGTGCGCGTGGTGCCGCCCCATCTTCTCGGCCAGCGCCATCATGACGGCTTCGGAAAGCGTCAGGCCGTGCGTGATCTCCAGGTTGTCGCGCATGTTGTCGGCCCGCACGTCGAGGCCGTCGAGCAGACGGTTCGTCTTCATCAGCGCCGCGTCCGTGTGGCAGCAGATGCGCGACAGCAGATCCCGCTCCGTATGCTGGCCGATCTTGTCGCGCTCGTGCTCGGCGATCAGGGTTTCCAGCGCCGTCGGCACGGCGGCCCGGATCAGGCGCGCCAGTGCGACGACGTTCTCGCAGATCGCCGGGTTGCGCTTGTGCGGCATGGTGGAACTGCCGATCTTGCCGGCCGGATAGGGCTCCTCGAGCTCGGCGAACTCGGTCCGCTGCAGCGTATAGACTTCATGCGCGATCTTGCCGCAAAGGCCGCCGATCATGCCCAAGAGCGTCGCGAATTCCACGAACCGGTCGCGCGCCGTGTGCCACGTGATCGCCGGGACGCCAAGGCCGAGTTCCGCCATCAGGCCGTCGCGGACGGCGAATCCCTTGTCGCCCAAGGACGCCAGGGTGCCGACCGCGCCGCCGAACTGGCCGACCAACAGCCTGGGCCGGCATTCGTCCATCCGGTCCAGATGCCGCCGCGCCTCGTCCAGCCAGACGGCGGTCTTGTAGCCGAAGGTGACGGGCTGCGCGTGCTGGCCGTGCGTGCGGCCGGCGAGCGGCGTTTCCGCATGGGTGACGGTGATCTCGGCGAGGTTTTCCGCCAGCCCTTCCAGCCGTTCGCGGATCAGCGTCTCGGCGGCACGGAGTTGCAGCACGAGCCCCGTGTCGACGATGTCCTGCGTCGTCGCGCCGAAATGCACGAATTCGCCCAATTCGCCCGGGCAACGTGCCCCCATGGCGCGGACCAGCGGCACGATCGGGTGGGAGGTCTTGTCCATGGCCTCCTTGAGGGCGCCCAGGTCGTACATGTAGGCGTCGCCGGCCTCGTTGATGGCCCAGGCGGCCTCGGCCGGAATGATGTCGAGCGCGGCTTCCGCCTTGGCGAGCGCTACTTCGACGTCGAGCCAGCCTTGCAGGGTGCGGACGTCGGAAAACACGTCGCGCATTTCCGGCGTGGAATAGAGGTCGCGGAACAGATCGCTGTCGATGGTGCTGGTGGGCACGGGGGACTCCTTCGGTGATGCGCGCGTCGTCTTTGGCGGCGCATCACGTAGGTACACGACATTCCCGGCCTTTTCCATGCGGTCGATATTGCCGGCTCGACACCACTGAAACCGGCGATTACAATATGCTAAATAAAATTAGTTATATGCCTAATTAGTGAGTTACCTAGAATGAATGCAAAACAGGACTCTCTCATCGTCGGCGCTGCCGAAGCCAACCAGCGGTTTTCCCGCCTTCTGTCGGAAAGCGAGGGCGGCCGCGAGGTCGTAATCACCAGGCGCGGCCATCCGGTGGCCCGGATCACGGCAATCACCGAGGAAGCCTCGGCCGGTGACGACGACGACGCCATCGGCCGGCCCGCCGGCGCCGACCTGCCCGATTATTCGAAGCGGGTGCAATTGATCGAAACCTGCCGGCGCATGAACGCGGTCGGCATCAACCAGGGAACGTCCGGGAACGCCAGCGTGCGAATCGACGGCGGCCTGCTGATCACGCCCTCCGGTCTCGACTACGACCTGACGACACCGGCGGACATCGTGCGGCTGGATCCGGAGGGCAAGCCCATGGGCGGCCGGCGCAACCCCTCCAGCGAATGGCTGTTCCACGTCCGGATCATGCAGGCGAAACCCAGGGTCGGCGCGGTTCTGCACACCCATTCCCTGAACGCGACGACGCTCGCCTGCCTCGGCCGCTCGATTCCGCCGTTCCATTACATGGTGGCGGTGTGCGGCGGCCGGGACATCCGGTGTGCGCCCTATGCCACCTTCGGTACCGAGAAGCTGGCGGAAACTGTCATCGAGGCGCTGGACGGGCGGCTCGCCTGCCTGATGGCGAATCACGGCATGATCGTTCTCGGACGCGACCTCAAGGACGCCTTCAACCGAGCCGTCGAGGTGGAAAACCTGGCGGCGCAGTACCTGAAGGCGCTCGCCGTCGGCACGCCGCAGCTCCTGACCGTCGGCGACATGGATGTGGTGCTGGAGAAGTTCAAGAATTACAGTGCCTGGGCCGAACCGAAGCGATGACGCGGCGGGTCGGCGCCCCCAAAAGGGGTGTCCGGATGGAGCCGCCGACATGAAAATTCCCGAACTGTCCTTCACCACCACCGATTGGGACGCCGTCGAGCCCACGGTTCACCCGGGTGAAACCGGCGAAGCGCTCTGGCGCACGCTCGAGGTCGGCGACATCCGGATCAGGGTGGTTGATTACTCGCCGGGTTATTTGGCGGATCACTGGTGCGACCGCGGACATATCCTCTATGTGCTTGAGGGCGAACTGATTTCCGAATTGAAGGACGGCCGCAGCGTGACGCTGACGCCGGGCATGAGCTACCAGGTTTCCGACTTCGGCGACGCGCCGCACCGCTCCCGCACGCCGAAAGGGGCGAAGCTGTTTATCGTCGACTGAAGGCCGCGCGATCAAATTTTCGTGGCGTCATTTCCAGGATCGGGCCGGCATTGTATATTGCGCCTGCATTCGATCCGGCGACACGCCGGTCGGATGGGTGCCGATAGGTCGGCGCCGACACTTTTTTGTGGACCCTCAGAAAATGTTTACCAAGACGACCCGGTTCGCCGTTGCCGCGGTGGCGGTGACGCTGTTCGTGCAGCCGTTCGGCGTTTCCGCCGAAACCCGGAATCCCTCCGAAATCGACGCTTGCCTGCAAAGCGCCAAAGTCGTCCAGGACGACTGGTAGGATAACGTGCAGGACCAGAAAGTGGCCATTTTCGATGCCCTGATGACGTCCGTGGAAGACAACTGCGCGTCGGGCAAGGTCAAAGAGGCGATGGATATCCTCGCCAGCGCCCGCGCCATGGTGGTGCCGGAATAACCTACCGCCCACAAGCGGCCAGCCTAGTACCGTCCGGCATCGCGCCGCCCCCGGCAAAGGGGGCGGTGCGTCCGCTTGCGCCTTTGCGGGACGGCGTCGGGTCGCGGAACATTGTGAAGCCTCGCCGGTGTCGATCACATTTTCGTGCCCCCATTTTCAAAGTCCCGGCGCCGGCGTATATTCCGCCTGCATTCGATCCGGCGACGCGCCGAACGGATGGGTGCCGACAGGTCGGCGCCGACACTTTTTTGTGGACCCTCAGAAAATGTTTACCAAGACGACCCGGTTCGCCGTTGCCGCGGTGGCGGTGACGCTGTTCGCGCAGCCCTTTGGCGTTTCCGCCGATACCCGCAGCCTTTCGGAAATCGACATCTGCATGCAGGCGCTCAAGGACACCAAGGACGCCCGTGCGGCTAACCCGGTGATCGGCGCCAAGGCGACCGTCGATTTCGACAAGCTGGTCGCTGAAGCCGAAGCCAAGTGCCAGGCCGGTCAGTCGGTCGATGCGCAGAAGATGCTCGTCGAAGCGCGCGGCATGGTCGCTTCCGAGTAAGCGCCGAACAGGATACCGGGCGCCGTCTGGCAGAGACGGCGGCCGTAAAAGAAACGCCCAGGTGTGAGCCTGGGCGTTTTCCGTTGCGGGGGTTGGTTCGACCTCAGTGCAGGTCGGACCAGATCTTCCGCTTGAGGGCGAAGAGCAGGGCGGTCAGCACGATCAGGAAGATCAGCACCTTGATGCCCATGTTCTTGCGCGCTTCCAGTTCCGGCTCGGCGGCCCAGCTCAGGAAGACCGCCACGTCGGTCGCCATCTGCTCGACGGTCGCCTTGGTGCCGTCGGCGTAATCGACGGCGCCTTCGGCCAGCGGCGGCGCCATCGAGATGGCGTGGCCCGGGAAGTACATGTTGAAGTACTTGCCTTCCGGCAGTTCGAACGGCTTGCCGTCGTTGTGCTTGGCGTAGTCCTTCTGGAAGTCGGCCGGCGGCTGTTCGTGGTAGCCGGTCAGCAGCGCATGCAGATAGTCGGCGCCGAGCGGATAGCCGCCCGGATGCTTCAACGACACGCGGATCGCCGAATCGCCGCCGCCCGAACGGGCCTTGGTGATCAGCGACAGATCCGGCGGCGCGGCGCCGCCGTTGGCCGCGGCGGCGGCCTTGGCGTTCGGGAACGGCGACGGCCAGTGATCCGACGGCTTGGCCGGACGGCTGAACATCTCACCCGAGTCGTTCGGGCCGTCCTGCACTTCGTAGCCCGCCGCGATGGCCTTCACCTCGTCCTCGTTGTAGCCGAGGGCTTCCAGGTTGCGGAAGGCGATCAGCTTCAGAGAGTGGCAGGCGGCGCAGACGTTCTTGAAGACCTGGAAGCCGCGCTGCGCGGCCGCCCGGTCGTAGGTGCCGAAGAGACCCGAGAACGACCACTGCTTGGACGGCGGGGTGACGCCGCTGGCCGCGAACGCGGGCTGGGCGGCGATCAGGACACCGGCCGAAACGGCGGCGATGGCGACGGTTTTGATCATCTTCATGGTTCTTACTCCGCCGCGTGGGTCTTCATCACCGAGGCCGCGATGCTGTCCGGGAGCGGCTTGGTGCGCTCCAGGACGCTGACGATCGGGACCAGGATGATGATGTGAAGGAAATAGTAGAAGGTCGCCCACTGGCCGACCGTGACCAGCACGCCTTCCGCCGGATGACCGCCGACGTAGCCGAGCACGATGCAGTCGAGCACGAACACCCAGAACAGCAACCGGTGCACCGGCCGATAGGTCGCGGAACGCACCCGCGACCGGTCGAGCCACGGCAGCAGCAGCAGCACCAGAATCGAGGCGAACATGGCGATGACGCCGGCCAGCTTGGCCGACATCAGCCAAGAGATCGGCCAGAACAGGAAGTAGTCGGCGGTGAAGGCGCGCAGGATCGCGTAGAACGGCAGGAAGTACCATTCCGGCACGATGTGCGGCGGCGTCACCAGCGGGTTCGCCGGGATGTAGTTGTCCGCTTCTCCGAAGTAGTTCGGCGCGAAGAAGACGAACACCGAGAACACGATCAGCAGAACGCCGAGCCCGTACAGATCCTTGATGGTGTAGTACGGATGGAACGGGATCGTGTCCTTCGCCTTGTCCTTGATGTCGACGCCGGTCGGGTTGTTCGAGTGGTGCATGTGCAGCGCCCACAGGTGCAGGAACACCAGGCCGACGATGACGAACGGCAGCAGGTAGTGCAGCGCGAAGAAGCGGTTCAGCGTCGGGTTGTCGACGACGAAGCCGCCCCACAGCCACTTCACGACCGGGTCGCCAATGATCGGCAGCGCCGAGAACAGGTTGGTGATGACGGTGGCGCCCCAGAAGCTCATCTGGCCCCACGGCAGCACGTAACCCATGAACGCGGTCGCCATCATGGCGAGCAGGATGAAGATGCCGATCATCCAGAGAATCTCGCGCGGCGCCTTGTAGGAGCCGTAGTACATGCCGCGGAAGATGTGGATGTAGACGACGACGAAGAAGAAGCTGGCGCCGTTCATGTGGATGTAGCGCAACAGCCAGCCGAAGTTGACGTCGCGCATGATCCGTTCGACGGAGTTAAAGGCGATGTCGACGTGCGACGTATAGCTCATGGCCAGCGTGATGCCGCTGACGATCATGATGACCAGGACGATGCCGGCCAGCGAGCCGAAGTTCCAGAAGTAGTTCAGGTTCTTCGGCGTCGGGTATTCATGCAGCTGATTGTGCATGAACGAAAAGATCGGCAGCCGGTGTTCGATCCAGTTGACGACCGCGCTGTTCGACTTGAAGTTCGAGCTCGAGCCACTCATTTCCCTGCTCCCCCTCAGCCGATTTTCACGGTGGTGTCGGTGACGAACTCATAGCCGGGGACCGGCAGGTTGTTCGGCGCCGGGCCTTTGCGGATACGACCCGAGGTGTCGTAGTGCGAACCGTGGCAGGGGCAGAACCAACCGCCGAACTCGCCCTTCGTGTCGCCGGTCTTCTGGCCCAAGGGAATGCAGCCCAGGTGCGTGCAGACGCCGACCATGATCAGCCATTCCGGCTTCTTGACGCGGTCCTTGTCGGTCGCCGGATCGGGGAGCTTGGTCAGATCGACCTCGGCCGCGGACTTGATCTCATCGGCCGTGCGGTGCCGGATGAAGACCGGCTTGCCGCGCCAGACGACCGTGATGCTCTGCCCGACGGCGATGGACGACAGGTCCACCTCGGTCGAGGCCAGCGCCAGCGTATCGGCGGCCGGGTTCATCTGATCGACGAACGGCCATACGGCGATGGCCGTGCCGGCGGCGCCGACGGCGGCAGTGGTCCACAGCAGGAAATCGCGACGCGTCTGGTCGTCGATTTCCGCGTTGCCGCTCACGGCGTGCCCCGTGGGCGCTGCGGTATCGCTCATGAAAACTCCCCTTGTAAGACCTCATCCGGGACCGTGAAGCCGGTCGCCGGCAAAACCCGAGACGATGCGTTCGACCGGGTCGTCGGGCCCGCAGCCGTTACCGGCAACGGGTCAAAAAACCCACGAACTTAGGGTTTTTTTATAAAGGATGGCGTTGCTCTTGCAAGGATTTAGATGGATTTTCCGGGCCGTTCCGGGGAGCCGCCCGGAGAACGAAAAACCGGGCCCCGCGGGGCGCGGGACCCGGTCCGGTGGTTGGTCCTATTTAGGACGGTGGCCGCCGTTCAGCGGCTCTCGACCTTGATCTGCTGCTTTTTCGGCTTCGCTTCCTTGTGGCGCGGCAGGGTCAGCGTCAGGACGCCCTTGTCGGCGTGCGCCTTGATCCCCTCGCGGTCCACGTCGGCCGGTATCTGGAACGACCGTTGGAACATGCCGTAGGTGCGCTCCGAGAAGTAGTAATCCTTTTTCTTTTCCGTCTTTTCGGTTTTCTTTTCGCCCTTGATGGTCAGGACGTCCCCTTCGATGGAGATATCCACATCCTCTTCGGCGACGCCCGGCAGTTCGAGCGTGATCTCGTAAATCTCGCCGTCCTGCGAGGCATCGGCGCTCGGATGGAAGAAGTCGGCGATCTGGCGTCCGAGGGACCAGAACGGTTCGAACAGGCCCGGCCAGGACGTCTGGCGGCCTTGAAAGGGAACGCTTTTCGTGGTCGACATCTGTGTATCCTCCTTTGCTGTTGGAGCGCCTCCCCCCGGGTCGCCAAATGGCCGGCCGCTCGGGAAGGCCCCGGTCTCGATCAAGGAGATATTGTCGCACGCCGGCGACCGCAATGCGTTGACCTAGGTCATTGAAAATGAACGGAATAACCCTTTCCCTGTACCAGCCGGACATCCCGCAGAACGCCGGAAATCTGTTCCGGACCGCGGCCTGTTTCGGTGTCCCCGTGCACGTGATCGAGCCCTGCGGTTTCGCGCTCGGCGACGCGCGGATGCGGCGCGCCGGCATGGACTATGTGGACAGCCTCGATCTGACCCGGCATGCGTCGTGGGAGGACTTTCGGGCCGAAGGGCCGAAGGGGCGGCTCGTGCTGTTGACGACGCGCGCCGAGACGGCGCTCTCGGCGTTCCGGTTCGAAGCCGGCGACATCCTTTTGCTCGGGCGGGAATCGGCCGGCGTGCCGGACGACGTGCACGCGGCGGCGGACGCGCGGGTGCGGCTTCCCATGCGGGCCGGGCTCCGGTCTCTCAACGTCGCGGTGGCGGGGGCGGTCGCGCTTTACGAGGCGCTCCGGCAACTGGGCGGCTTGCCGGACGGCGCCGGCGCGGGCGAAGATGCTGCCGTCACGGATTGAGGAAGTGGGTATGACAGCAGGCAAAACGGCGACCCGTGCGGCGGACGCGGCCTTCGGTGAGGCGCACAAGGCGCGGGCCAGGGCGTGGTTCGAGGAACTCCGCGACGATCTCTGCGCCCGCCTCGAAGACGTCGAGCGCGCCGCAACGCCGCATGCCGGCAATTCGGCGTTTTCGCCGGCGTCCTTCGAGCGCAAGGCCTGGGAACGGCCGGGCGGCGGCGGCGGCGTGATGTCGGTCTTGCGGAACGGCCGGGTGTTCGAGAAGGCCGGCGTCAACGTTTCCACCGTGCACGGCGAGTTTTCCGAGGAATTCCGCGTCCGCGTGCCGGGGGCGGCCGAGGATCCGCGCTTCTGGGCGTCCGGCATTTCCGTCGTCATTCACCCGCGCTCGCCAAAGGTGCCGGCGGCGCACATGAATACCCGCATGATCGTCACCACGCAGGGCTGGTTCGGCGGCGGCGGCGACCTGACGCCGGTGTTTCCGGACACGGCCGAGACGGAGCTGTTCCACGGCGCCTTCAAGCAGGCCTGCGACGCCTACGACCCGGACTACTATCCGAAGTTCAAGCAGTGGTGCGACGAGTACTTCTTCCTGCCGCACCGGGGCGAGGCACGTGGCGTCGGCGGCATCTTCTACGACAACCTCGCGACCGGCGATTGGGAGCGGGATTTCGCCTTCACCCGTGACGTGGGCCAGGCCTTCGTCACCGTCTATCCGGAAATCGCCAGGGCCAAGATGAACGCCACGTGGACGGACGCGGAACGCGACGCCCAGCTCGTGAAGCGCGGCCGCTATGTCGAATTCAACCTGCTCTATGACCGGGGCACGCTGTTCGGCCTCAAAACCGGCGGCAACACGGAAGCCATCCTCATGAGCCTGCCGCCCGCCGTCGGCTGGCCATGATGAAATGACTAAATTTTAGTCACTAAAACAAAGATGATTAAAATTTGATCGTTTAAATGCGTCCCGTCCGCGCGGCGCCGGCCCGCGGACATTCTCGAAAACGCTTTTCATTCAGTCGATTGCATCCGGATCGCCGAAGCGGCGCCGGATGGCACGGCAATTGCGCTTAGACTGACAGCAGGGCGTCTAGGGTTCCGGCCGGTCTCACCGGTGTCTGGTCCGAGAGATGCACGTCGCGGCCCTCAGGTCGCGATGCCACGGCGGGGGAAAATCCCGGGAGATAAACCTGCGAGTGGCTCTGTGACTGCCGTGGAATTGACTCGTTTCGTGCCGCAGGCCTCCTCGCCACAAATGGAGAAGGAGGGTTCACGATGAAAAGACTTCTGTGCAGAGGGGTCTTGGCGCTCGCCGTCGCCTTCGGGCTGATGGCGTCCGGCGCGGCCGAGGCGGCCGTCAAGAAGGACTTCAAGATCGCCTGGTCGATCTACGTCGGCTGGATGCCTTGGGCCTACGCCGACGAGAGCGGCATCCTGAAGAAGTGGGCCGACAAGTACGGGATCACCATCGAAGTCACCCAGATCAACGACTACGTCGAGAGCATCAACCAATACACCGCCGGCAAGTACGACGGCTGCGTCATGACCAACATGGACGGCCTGTCGATCCCTGCGGGCGGCGGCGTCGACTCGACGGCGCTCATCGTCGGCGACTTCTCGAACGGCAACGACGGCGTCGTCATGAAGGGCGCGAAGGGGCTCGCCGACCTCAAGGGGCAGAAGATCAACCTCGTCGAGCTTTCCGTGTCGCATTATCTGCTGGCCCGCGCCCTCGACGCGGCGAAGCTGTCGGAAAAGGACGTCACCGTCGTCAACACGTCGGACGCCGACATCGTCGCCGCGTTCAAGACGCCGGACGTGAAGGCCGTCGTCACCTGGAACCCGCTGTTGTCGGAAGTGGCGGCGGAGCCGGGCGCCAAGGTGCTCTACACGTCGGCCAACATTCCGGGCGAGATCATCGACATGATGGTGGTGAACTCGGAGGCGCTGAAGGACAACCCGGCCTTCGGCAAGGCGCTGGTCGGCGCCTGGTTCGAGATCATGACGATCATGATGAAGGACGACGAGAAGGGAAAGAAGGCGCGCACCTACATGGCCGAGAAGTCGGGGACCGACCTCAAGGGCTACGACGCGCAGCTCGCCACCACGAAGATGTTCTACAAGGCCGCTGACGCGGTGGCGTTCACCAAGAGCGCCGATCTCGTCAAGACGATGGACGTGGTGCGCAAGTTCCTGTTCGCGCACGGCATCCTCGGCGAGGGCGCGAAGAGCGCGGATTTCGTCGGCATGGCGTTCCCGGGCGGCAAGACGCTCGGCGACACCAAGAACACGAAGTTCCGCTTCGACCCGGCCTATATGGCGATGGCGGCGGACGGCAAACTCTGAGCCCGGCTCGGGGACCGTCCGGCGGGTTCGCATGCCGCGTCTGATCAACAGGAAAGCGAGCGGGGTGGGCGGCCTGATCCTGGCCGTCCTCCCGTTCGTGATCCTGCTCGCCGCCTACATGATGGCGTCGGCGTCCCGGCTCGCCGAAAACCCGAACGACAAGCTGCTGCCGGCGTTCTCGACCATCGCCGAGACGACGGCGCGGCTCGCTTTCGAACCGGACCCGCGGAAGGGCGAATACACGCTCTGGGTCGATACCCTGGCGAGCCTGACCCGGCTCGGCGTCGGGCTATCCGTCGCTACCGGGCTCGGTCTCGTGCTCGGTATTTCCATCGGCCTGTTGCCGCTGCTTCGAACGGGCCTCGCGCCCTTTGTCGCCGTCATATCGGTGGTGCCGCCTTTGGCGGTGTTGCCGATCCTCTTCATCGTCTTCGGGCTCGGCGAGGTTTCGAAGGTGGTGCTGATCGTCATCGGCATCGCGCCGACGATGGTCCGCGATCTCTCCATTCACGTCTCGCAGACGCCGCAGGAGCAATTGATCAAGGCGCAGACCTTGGGCGCCAGCACGTGGCAGATCGTCACGCGCATCGCTTTGCCGCAGGCGTTGCCTCGGCTCGTCGCCATCCTGCGCCTGTCGCTCGGCCCGGCGTGGCTGTTCCTGATTTCCAGCGAGGCCATCGCCGCCACGGAAGGGCTCGGCTATCGCATCTTCCTGGTTCGGCGTTATCTCGCCATGGACGTGATCCTGCCTTACGTCGTTTGGATCACGCTGCTCGCCTTCCTGATGGATTATCTGCTCAAGCGGGTATCGCGCGCCGCCTTCAAATGGCAGGCGGAGGAGAGCAGCCTGTGAGCCTGATTTCCGTCCGCGAAGTGCACAAGAGCTACGGTCCGGTCCGGGTGTTGGAGCGGGTGAACCTGGAAATCCGCGAAGGCGATTTCTGCGCCGTCGTCGGCGCGTCCGGCTGCGGCAAGACGACCTTTCTCCGCATGCTGCTGAGCCAGGAAGCGCCGGATCGGGGGGCGATCCTGCTGGACGGCATGCCGCTCGCCCTCGAGCCCGGGCCGGACCGGGGCGTCGTCTTCCAACGCTATTCCGTCTTTCCGCACATGACGGTCGAGGAAAACCTGATCGCCGCCGCAGAGTTCCGGGGCGCGCCGGTCGCCGGACGGTTCTTCGGCAAGCGCCGCCGTGCCGCCGTCGCCGCCGTCGAGGAAATGCTGGACGGCGTCGGCCTGACACGGGCGCGTCATCTGTTTCCGAAATCGCTGTCGGGCGGCATGCAGCAGCGCGTCGCCATCGCGCAGGCGCTGCTCGCCAAGCCGAAGGTGCTTTTGCTCGACGAACCGTTCGGCGCCCTCGACCCCGGCACCCGCGCCGACATGCACCGGATCATGCTGGGGCTCTGGCGGGCGCACGGCATGACCGTCTTCATGGTGACGCACGATCTCGACGAAGGCTTCCGTCTCGGCACGCGGCTCCTCGTCTTCGACAAGCCGCGCTGGGACCCGCAGGCGCCGGACGCCTATGGCGCCACCGTCACCTACGACCTGCCGCTCGAACCGCACGAGGACGCGCCGGCCGCTCCGGGCGCCGAACCAGAAACGAAGGGAAACAACCATGTTCAATAATCCGCACGACACCCGACGCCACCGCGTCGCCGGCTTGCTGCCGACGGCGCGCCGCGAGGAGCGGCGGCACCATCCGGATTTCAGCAAGCTGCAATTGAAGGGCTGGCAGGCGGCGCTCAAGGAAGCGGACATCCCGGGCGACGGCTGGGCGAAGGAGCGGGAATGGGCGCTCCGCATGGGCCTCGCGGGCGCCGACAGCATCGAGGACAAGTCGATCCCGACCTTCGCGCGGGGAGAATTGCCGCATTACGCCGGCATCAACACCTTCCTCAAGGCGCCCTATATCGAGGACGTGCGCGAGGTCGGCAACTACGACGCCGCCGTGCTCGGCGTGCCGTTCGACGGCGGCACCACGTACCGGCCCGGCACCCGCTTCGGCCCGCAGGGCGTGCGCCGCATCTCGGCCCTTTACACGCCCTACAACTACGAGATGGGCGTCGATCTCCGCGAGCAGATGACGCTCTGCGACGCCGGCGACGTCTTCACCATCCCGGCCAATCTGGAAAAGTCCTTCGACCAGATCACCAAGGCCATGAGCCACGTGTTCTCGTCCGGCGCCATGCCGATCGTCGTCGGCGGCGACCACTCCATCGGCTTTCCGACGGTGCGCGGCATCGCCGACTGCACCAGCAAGAAGATCGGCATCGTGCATTTCGACCGCCACGCCGACATCCAGGAAAAGGACCTGGACGAACGCATGCACACGACACCCTGGTTCCACGCCACCAACATGCCGAACGTCTCACCGAAGAATTTGGTGCAGATCGGCATCGGCGGCTGGCAGGTGCCCAGGGAAGCCGTCGTCGAGGCCCGGAAGCGCGACACCACCATCATTTCCATGTCGGATGTCGAGGAACTCGGCATCGACAAGGTGGCGGAAATCGCGCTCGACATCGCCTGGGAAGGTGCGGACGCCGTCTACATGAGCTTCGACGTCGATTGCGTCGATTGCGGCTTCGTGCCGGGCCCCGGCTGGCCGGAGCCGGGCGGCTTCCTGCCCCGCGAAGCGCTCGCGCTGGTCGGTAAGGTGGCGGCGGAGGGGCTCTGCGGTCTCGAGGTCGTCGAGGTCTCGCCGCCCTACGACACGTCGGACATCACGTCCTTGTTCGCGACGCGCGTCATCGTCGACGTGCTCGGCACGCTTGTCAGCCACGGCAAGATGGGTGCGCACAAGGGCATCATCGACAAGCCGGTTTCGTTCTAGGGGCGGGGGAGGAAGACATGCCGCACGACGGACATCAGCATCATCCTTTCGGCCATGTGCACGCACATGCGCATCCGCACACGCATACGGTCGGGCACAACCACGCCGGGCCGGATCATCTGCATTCGCATCCGATCCCGGCGGACGGGCCGGACGCGATGGACGACGCGGCCCGGGACTTCATCGACAATTTCGTCGACGGCTTCCAGCGCGCCGACGACAAGACGGGCTTCCTGCGCCTCGCGCAGGTGCCGTTCGAGATACCGTCGCCGACCGGGGGCGCGGAATTGAAGCTGGTCGACGTGACGCTGGAGCACGCCTATCAGGTGGCGACCGCGTCGCCCGCCTTCGGCTCGGCGGAACTGGTCTACCACCCGTATCCGGGCCGCATGGTCCGCCAGCGGACGGAGATGCGTTTCGTCTACGTGTCGCTCCGCGAGCGTCTCGACGTGCCGCTTACCGATATGGCCGGCCGTCTTAGGCGATCCGGCGCCTAGCCGTTCGAGGTGGATTGTCGCGCCCCCGGCACGGCGCTACAGTCCGACCATGACGCAGATGACCTATCCCGCCGTGTTCATGCGCGGCGGCAGTTCCAAGGGGGTGTTCTTCAAGAACACGGATCTTCCGGCGGACGAGGACGCGCGCGACCGCATCTTCCTGCATGTGCTCGGCAGTCCCGATCCTTATGGCCGGCAGTTGAACGGCATGGGCGGCGGCGTCTCTTCCGTCTCGAAGGCGGTGATCGTCGGCCCGCCGAGCGTCGCGGGCGCCGACGTCGACTACACCTTCGCGCAGATCGCCATCGACCGTCCGGTGGTCGACTACAGCGCGACCTGTGGCAATCTCTCGTCCGCCATCGGCCCGTTCGCCGTGGACGCCGGCATCCTGAAGGCCGGCCCGGACGGCACCCGCACGGTGCGTGTCCACAACACCAACACGCGGAAAATCTACGACGCCACCTTCCAGGTTCGGGACGGCGCCTTCGACGAGGCCGGCGACTTCGTCATTCCGGGCGTCGCCGGCGGTGGGTCGTGCATCCGTCTCGACTATTTCGATCCGGGCGGCGCCACCACCGCCGCCTTGCTGCCGACCGGCAACGCCGTCGACGTGTTGGACGTGCCGGGCGTCGGCGCCGTCGAGGCCAGCATGGTCGACGCGTCGACGGCGCTGGTCCTGGTCGCCGCCGAGCGGTTCGGCAAGACCGCCGCCGAGAGCGTCGCCGAGTTGGAAGCCGACCGACCGTTCATGGAGACCCTCGACAAGGTGCGTCGCGCCGCCGCCGTCGCCATGGGCCTCGCCAAGTCGCCGGAGACGGCGCCCCTCGGCAACCCGAAGATCGGCATCGTCGGCCGGCCCGCCGCGTATCGGACCCTCGCCGGCGACGAGGTCCGTCCGGACGGCGCCGATCTCGCGGCGCGCATCGTCTCCATGGGGCAGGTGCACCGGGTGCTGCCGCTGACCGGCGCCATGTGCCTCGCCGTCGCCTGCCGCATCCCGGGCAGCATCCCGAACGCGCTGGTCCGATTGCAGCCGGGCGATCTGCGCCTCGCCAATCCGTCCGGCGTGCTGCCGGTTGACGCCAAGGTCACGGTGACGAATGCCGACGTCCGCGCCGAGAGCGTCACCGTCTACCGGACGGCGCGGCCGCTGATGGCCGGGCATGTGTTCGTTCCCCGGTGACGCGCGTCATTGCCAACGCGCCGCCTTCCGCATAGCGTGAATCGCATGGGGGACTTCAACGATTTTCTCGAAGACAGACGCCGCTATGCCCGGCTGCCGGGACCACGTCTTTCCGTCCGTATCGGCGAGCGGTGCTTTCCGGTCGTCGAATGGAGCTTCGGCGGATTTCTGGTCGAGGACGACGGCGCCAATCTCAGCGGCGGCGCATTGGTCAAGGTGACGGGCTTGGTGCTTGGCGACCCGGACGTCGAGGACGCCGATCTTCGGCCCGTCGACATCCGCGCCCGTGTCGTCCGCGCCCAGCGCGACGCCGGACTGGCGGCGCTCACCAGCTACAATCTCGACGGCGCCGCCTACCAGGTGCTGTCGGAAGTCCGCGATCTCATGGCCGCCGAAGCCGGCGGCTGACCGCCCTCACTCGATACCCAAGCCAAAAAGCTCGTTAAGGGCCTTCCTTGCGCGCTTTTGTGATCGTTTCGAGTAAGTTCGGCGGCATGGTATCGTCGTCGCTTGTTGCGCCTGGCGGCCGGAATAAGGCGTTCAATATTAGGATGCGTTCCGCAGTTTCGATGTTGTTCTTGGTATCTGCCGCCAAGTTTAGGAAAGTCTTTGTAAGGGCAGCACGAATTTCCGCGTCCCGCCGCGCATTCAGTGCGTGAACATAAACCCGGGACGTCAGTCGCATTAACCAGGCAAGTGCCAATACCGGAAAAGCAAGAATCATACTGAGCGCGATGCTGCCTGGCCCGAATGATCCACTGCTGGAATTCACAGGTTGAAGCTTGTGACCCTCGCTAATAACGAAATCGAGGTTGGAGAAAATGGCCCAAACCCCGCCAACCCCGAGCGCAGAAAATAATATGAAAGCTCCAATTGCTTGGAACAGATGGCTTGTCGCTGCGCCCTGCCAGAGGTCTACCGCATCGTCGGTTGCGAGCTTCGTTTTCAGCAGGTCTTGTAAGTCGCGGATTTTTTCACGTTCTTTCTTGATCCATTCAATCAGTGAAGACTCGGCTTTCTCAAATCGGTCTTGCTGGGCGTTCAATCGACTGTCTGTCTTGTCTGCCCGAGTATTGAGTGCGGATTCAGTCGACCGCGCTTGTTCTTTCAGGTTGTTAATGAGCGTGCGAACTTCTTCCGACAACTTATGCCGTAAATCCTCCGTGGTCTCTCTTTCAGAAGCATTTGTCCGCTTTATGTCAGAATCTAAAATAGCTCCGTCAATCATTGCTGATACAATGGGACCAGTATTTATTTGATTATTGCGATGGTAGGTTACGTCCAATTTAGAGAGGCCATTCTTTAGTAGTATTCCTGCGGCAGTATTCTGATCTTCTCCAGCAGCCTTTAAAATGCGTTTGCCCGCTGCGCTGGTTGATAGGGGAATTCTTCCCTCTGCTAGAAGTAATAAAACATCATTTGTTCTAGCTTGCGCAGTTGCTCTTGAGTGAGCATCACCAGAGTCCAAATTTTGAACTAGGGATGCTGCGTGACCGAGTTTGTTGTGTGGCTCCATCAACGCCGTTCTAAGTGGTTCCGGCAATTCGGGATTGTTTTTTCCGGCTGCAAAAACCTCGCTCCACGCTGTGCGCTCATCGGCCAACCAGGCGCCGAGTTCGGCAGAATTGTTGAATTTCAGCGGGTTGCTTCGACCGGGAAGCTTGAGACCCTCGTCAGAAAATATACTTTCAAGAAGCGTCATAAGAGAATTCCCGCAAAAGCATGTCCTTTAAGTAGGTCACAGGCTGAGATTGCGGTCAAATTTTACGTAGCGTCTCCGTTAACTCTCGGAACCTCAATAGTAGGTCATTGAGCAGAATGCTTCGCTAAGTGTGAAACGGAGCCTCAGTCGAACCACTTCCGCCAGGCGTCCCAGCCGATAATCAGATCGGCCATCATGGCGTGGCCCTCGCGCCTCGGATGCACGCCGTCGCCCTTGATGTAGTACTTCGGCCAGTCGGAGTTGGCGGCGAGCGGCGTGAACACGTCGAGATAGGGAATGCCGAGCTCGTCGGCGACCTCTTCGTACATGTCGCCCAGCACCGCGTTCCGGGACGACGACAGAAACCGCGCCCGGCCCGGCGCCGAGCTGAACGGCATGTCGTCGTCGTTGACCGGCATCGGCCCGACCCAGAGCGTCGGCAGCCACGCCTTCACCGCCGACATCATGGCGCGCGCCGTGGCGACCGATTCCTCGACCGGCACCCGCAACTCGCCGTTCTCCATCGCCATGTCGTTGCAGCCGAACGAGAACACCAGCGCGCGCGGATTGTCCTTCGGCAGCCGCGCCTCGCACTCGGCGCGCCAGCGCGCGGCGATCATCTTCGAGGTGTCGCCGCGAATGCCCAGGTTGTACATGGTGACGTCGTGCCCCGCCTGGCGCTCGCGCTGCATGACGCGGCCCGGCCAGCCGAGAAAGTCGTCGTCGCCGGTCCCGAGCAGCAGGCTGTCGCCGACAAAACATACGCGGAGTGTCGTCATTCTTCGTCGTTTCCTTTTTCCTTGGCTTGTTCCTTGGAGAGCGCGGTGAGGATTTCCAGGCATTTGCCGCGATCGGCGCGGAAGCCGTCGTGCGCCCACCAGTCCTCGACGGCGCGCAGCAGCCGCCCCATCTCCGGCCCCGGCGGGAAACCGAGCAACTTGGCATCCTCGCCGCCGATCGGAAACGGCGGCGGCGACCAGGCAGCGGCCGTCTCGACCTGCGCCATGCGGGCCTGCGTTTCCTTGCCCGGCAGCTTGGCGACGTCGTCCAGGCGTTCCGCCCAGGCGATGATGGCGCGGTCGCGGACCCGCTCGCCGCCGTAGCCGTGGATGAGCTTCTTCGTCTGCTCGACGGTGGTGTCGGCGATCAGCTTCGGCAGCTCCGCCAGCAGGCCGGCGAGCCGCTCATGCTCGCGGTTCGAAAGGCGAAACCGCCGGGAGATGATATCCGCGTCGGCGCCGGGGCCGAGGACGGCGGCGAGGCGGCGGATCGGGTCGGGGTGCAGCCCTTCGACGATCAGGCCGCGCGATACCAGCCAGGCGGCACTCCTGAGGCGGCCGATCTTGGTCGCCTCCGGCAGGATCACGTCCAAGACGCCGGCGCTCCGCATCAGGATGAAGATGTCCGCCGGATCGGGCGACAGCAGGATCTTCAGAAGCTCGTCGCGAATACGTTCCGCCGACAGGGTCTTCAGCTTCTCGGCGTTCTTGCGGCAGGCGGCGAAGGCGTCGTCGTCCTCGGGCGGACGGCCGTAATGTCCCTGGAAACGGAAGAAGCGGAGGATGCGGAGATAGTCCTCCTCCACCCGCTTGTTGGCGCGGCCGACGAACCGGACGCGGCCGTGCGCCAAATCGGGAATGCCCTCGAAGTAATCGTAGACGTCGCCGTCCGGCGTCGCCGACAGGGCGTTGATGGTGAAGTCGCGCCTGGACGCGTCGGCCACCCAGTCGTCGGTGAAGGCGACGGTGGCGTGCCGGCCGTCGGTTTCGACGTCGACGCGGAGCGTCGTCACCTCGTAGCTGTGCTCGCCCAGGATGGCCGTCACGGTGCCGTGCTCGAGGCCGGTCGGAATGACCCGCACGCCGGCCTGGCGCAGCAGTTCCATGGCCCGCTCGGGCAATTCCGGGGTGGCGATGTCGATGTCCTTCACCGGGCGCTTGGCGAGCGCGTCGCGCACGCAGCCGCCGACGAAGCGGGCCGGCTTGCCGTCGGCGGCGAGCGCCTTCATGACGGTCCGGGTGTCTTCCGACGTCAGCCACGGCGCGGGATCGAGCTTGCCGGTCGGGTCGCGGCTGGCGTGCATGGAAACCACGGTGGCTATTCCTTGCGCTTGGCGGGCGGCTCCACCGGCCGGTATTCCGGCGGCAGGATCTTGCCGTCCTGCAGGCGGGGGGCAATGTAGAGCCCCTGGCCGGGCTTGTCCCCCGACATGAGCGCCAAGCTCACCATGCTGATCGCGAACAGAATGAAGCCGGCGACGATGCACCAGAAGACCGGCCCCTTTTCGATGCCCGGCGCCTCGCCGCCATGCTTGGCGGCATAGCGGCGCCGATAGGCGTTCCAGGTGAGATAGAGCGCCAGCGGACCCAACAGCGGCACGATATATGTGAAAAGCATGCGGACCATGCGGCGCCTCGTCAGCCGGTTCGGTACAGAACGTCGTAGAGGTTCCTGATCATGCCGGCCGTGGCGCCCCAGATGTAACGGTCGCCGTAAGGCATGGCGTAGAATTCCCGGCGCGTGCCGTTGTGGACGCGGAAGTCGCGGCGGTGATTGGCGGGATCGAGCAGGAAAGACAGCGGCACTTCGAACACGTCCGCCACCTCGAAAGGGTCCGGTTTGACGGCGTAATCCGGGTGGACGAGGCCGACGATCGGCGTCACCGAAAAACCGGTGCGGGTGATGTACTGATCGAGACGGCCGACGATCCGGACGTGCGCCCGGTCGAGGCCCACTTCCTCTTCCGCTTCCCGGAGCGCCGTTTCCTCCGGCGAGCCGTCCCCGTCGTCGACGTGGCCGCCGGGAAAGCTGATCTGGCCGGGATGGTGCTCCAGGTGATCCGTCCGCTGCGTCAGCATCAGGGTCAGGCCCGTCCGGCGGTCGACGACCGGTACCAGCACGGCGGCCTCGCGAAGCTTGGTTCCGGGCGTCATGCCCGGATTGAGGTCGTGATCGCCCCGGGACGAGCTTCGAATGCCCGGATTCTCGAAGGAATCGCGAAGCCGGTCGATGATCACTTCGCGGTTCATGCCGGCTCTTCCGTTTCGCCGAGCGTGAAAAGCACACCGTCGCTTTCGACGGCGAGGACCTCCCGGCTATCGAGCCGTCTGGGCTCGGCGAGGTCGGCCAATTCGTAGAACACGGGCCGGGCGATCAGCGCTTCCGTGCCGTCGGCCGCGATCCGGAGATAGGGGCGGGGCTCGCCGGTCTTGGCGTCCGTGGCGACGCGAATCGGACGCTCGGCCCCGGCCGTTATCCACTTGTCGACGTTGCTCCGGAACGACAGGCGCCGCCGTCCGCCCGTTTCCTCGACCCGCAGCTCGACGGCGACGAAAGGCGCGTCCTCGACCGAAATCCGGGCCATTTCCGCCGGCGTGACCAGCCAATAGGCGCCGTCGGCGTCGCGCCGCACCACGCTCGCGAACAGTTTCACCAGTTCTTTGCGAAGGATGGGGGTGCCGTGATAAAACCATTGTCCATTCGCGGCGATGCGCATGTCGATGTCGCCGCAGTTGACCCGCCCGGCGCGGGACGCAATGCCCCGGGGCGGCGGACAGACTCCCACGGAATCTCCCGGGGAAACTCCCAGGGAACTCTTGGCGCCCCTACCTACTTTTCTGACGGCTTCTAGATTTTCCACTCGACCGGTCATACGTTACGATCATAGCGACAGTTGATGGAGTATACGACGTGACAGCGACTGCCAGCCCAGAAAATAAAGATAGCCTGCAAACCGCGGAAGACCAGGGCGCGGTGGCGAAAATCGACGGTTTGGCGGCGCAGATGACGCGCGCCCGGGAAGCCGTGGCGGACTGCATCTACGGCCAGGAACGGGTCATCGAAGAGGCGCTGGTGACGCTCTTGGCGGGCGGTCACGTACTTTTGATCGGCGTCCCCGGCCTCGGCAAGACGCGCCTGGTCGAGACCCTCGGCACCGTATTTGGGCTCTCCGACAAGCGGGTCCAGTTCACGCCGGATCTAATGCCCGCCGACATCCTCGGCTCGGAAGTGCTGGAGGAATCGGAAACCGGCAAGCGGTCGTTCCGCTTCATCAAGGGGCCGGTTTTCTGCCAACTGCTGATGGCCGATGAAATCAACCGCGCCAGCCCGCGCACGCAGTCCGCGCTCCTGCAGGCGATGCAGGAAAAGCGCGTTTCCGTCGCCGGCCAGTACCACGACCTGCCGCGCCCCTTTCACGTCCTGGCGACGCAGAACCCGCTCGAACAGGAAGGCACCTATCCGCTCCCCGAGGCGCAGCTCGACCGCTTCTTCATGCAGGTCGACGTCGAATACCCGGACCTGGAGGCCGAGCGCGCCATTCTGGTGAACACTACCGGCACGCTGGAAGCCATGCCGCGGCGGATCATGGACGCCGACGAACTGATGGCGGCGCAGCGCCTGGTGCGCTCCGTCCCGGTCGGCGAAAGCGTCGCCGAGTCGATCCTGACCCTGGTCCGCGCCGGCCGGCCGGAATCCTCCGACATCGCCGCCGTGCAGACCAACGTTTCCTGGGGACCCGGGCCCCGCGCCTCGCAGGCCTTGATGCTGGGCGTGCGCGCCCGCGCCGTCCTGCACGGCCGGGTCGCGCCGAGCGTCGACGACGTTCTGGCCCTTGCCCATCCGATCCTCCGCCACCGCATGGCGCTGACGTTCGCGGCGCGCGCCGAGGGCATCACGTTGACGGATATCATCGACGGTCTTTGCGACCGGATCGCTTGAGCGTGTCGGCCGCCGGCGGTTGCGGGGCGATTTGAAGGGCGATTGAGATGGCCGAGCGCATCGCGCGGACGCATCACCAAGCGGAAGCCCTGGCGGCGCAACTACCGCCGCTGATGGTTGCGGCGGAACGCGTCGCCAACACCGTTTCGCAGGGCGTGCACGGCCGCCGCCGCGTCGGCCAGGGCGAGACCTTCTGGCAATTCCGCCGCTACGAATTCGGCGACGCCGTGCAGCGCATCGACTGGCGGCAGTCGGCCAAGAACGATCCCGTTTTCATCCGCGAGACCGAATGGGAAGCGGCGCAGAGCGTCTGGCTGTGGCGGGACGGTTCGGAAAGCATGCAGTTCGTCTCCGAGACCGGCCTCGTCAGCAAGAAGGAGCGGGGCGAGTTGCTGATGATGGCGCTGGCGTCGCTGCTGATCCGGGGCGGCGAGCATGTGGCGTTTCTCGACGGTGTGGCGCCGCCGGCGAACGGCCGCGCCGTGCTGGCGCGGCTCTGGTCCGACGTCGAGGGCGGGCGGCTCGGGACGGCCGGGTTGCCGAAGTTCCGCATGCTGCCCCGGCACGGGCGGTTGGTGCTGATCGGCGATTTCCTGTCGCCGATCGAGGAAATCCGTCTCGCCATCAACGCCTATGCGCATCACGGCGTGCGCGGGCACGTGCTTCGCATCCTCGATCCCGCCGAGGAGGAGTTCCCCTTCGCCGGCCGGGTTCTGTTCGAGGGGCCGGAAGGCGAGGGCAGCACCGTCATCGGCAACGTCGAAACCATCGCCGGTGAGTACAAGCGCATCCTCGCCGCGCATCTCGCCGCCGTTGCCGACGTGGTGAAAGGCGCCGGCTGGGGCATGACGCAGCATCGCACCGACCAGGCGCCGGAGACGGCGCTGATGGCGCTCTACATGGCGCTGTCGGACGGCGGGCGGAGGTAACGGGTGTTCGGTATCGGCGCATTGTCCTTCGCCGCACCCTGGGCGCTCGTCACACTCGTCGCGCTGCCGGCCATCTGGTGGCTGCTGCGCCTGACGCCGCCGATCCCGAAGCGTTTCGTCTTTCCGCCCATCCGCCTGCTGCTCGGCATCACCGCCGAGCGCGAGACCCCGGCGCAGACGCCCTGGTGGTTGTTGCTGCTGCGGCTCCTGATCGCGGCGCTCGTTATCTTCGGCGCGTCGCGGCCGCTGCTGAACGCCGAACCGCCCCTGGAAGGGCAGGGGCCGGTGATCGTCGTCGTCGACAACGGCTGGTCCGCGGCCGCCGGCTGGGAAGCGCGGCACCGGGTCCTGCAAGGTATCGTCGACAAGGCGGCGCGCGGCGACCGCCGCATCGTCATGATGGAAACGGCGCCGCCCGCCGACGGCGGCGCGGTGACGGTCAAGGCGCTCGGTCCGACCGAGGCGAAGACCGCCGCCGCCCGGATGACGCCGCAACCGTGGCCGGTCCGGCGCGATCTTGCCGCCGAGGCGCTGGCCGGCTGGGCGGAGGGATTCAAGGACATCGCCGACGTGCGCTGGCTGTCGGACGGCATCGCCGGCCCCGGCGACGAGGTTTTGGCGGAACGCCTCGACGCGCTCGGCCGGTTGCACGTCTACGGCATGACCGGCATGTCGGCGCCGCTCCTGCGGTTGCCCAGGCCGGAACCGGAGGGATTGGTCTCGGAAATCGAGCGCGCCGACGTGGCGACAGCGGCGACCTATGAGGTGCGCGGCCTCGACGCCGAAGGACAGGTGATCGTCGTCGGTCAGGCCGGCATGGACGCCGGGACGACACGGACGGAGGTGAGCCTGAAGGCGCCGCCGGAAATTCTCAACCGCGTCGAGCGGATGCAGATCGGCGCCGGCGAGACGGTCGGCGCGGTGACGCTGCTCGACGGCCGTTGGCGCCGCCGCCCGGTCGGCCTCGTCTCGGTCGGCGGCATCGGTGAGGCGCAGCCGCTACTCGGACGCCTCTATTATATCGAGCGCGCGCTCCGCAACGCGACCACGCTCAGGACCGGCGGCGTCACGCCGCTTCTGGCGCAACCGCTTTCCATGCTCGTGCTGGCCGATCCCGGTGAATTGCCGGCCGCCGAGGTCGCCGCCATCGAGGATTGGATGGAGCGGGGCGGCATGACGGTCCGCTTCGCCGGCCCGGCGCTGGCCCGCCGTTCGACGGAAGAGAGCCCGACGGCGGCGGCGACGCCCGATCCGTTGCTGCCTGTCACCCTTCGCGGCGGCGACAGGGTCATCGGCGGGGCCATGTCCTGGCGCCAGCCGATGGGATTGCAGGCCTTTCCGGCGGCGGGACCGTTCGCCGGCCTCGTCGTGCCGCCGGACGTCAAGGTCAGGCGGCAAATTCTCGCGCAGCCGACCCCCGATCTTTCCGAGAAGACGTGGGCGGCGCTGTCCGACGGCACGCCGCTCGTCACCGCCGAACGGAAAGGCAAGGGCTGGCTGGTCCTTTTCCATACCTCGGCCAACGCCGAGTGGTCGAACCTGCCGCTGTCGGGCGTGTTCGTGGAAATGATGGCGAGGCTGCTGACCCTCGGCCAGGGCGTCGATGCGGTCGGCGACACGCCGCCGCTGGCGCCGATCAAGACCCTCGACGCCTTCGCGCGGGCCGGCGATCCGCCGGCGGTCGCGCGCGCCGTCACCGTCGCCGAGCTTCCCGATCTGGTGCCGTCGCCGCAGCATCCGCCCGGCATCTACGGCGCCGCCGATCTCAAGCGCGCCTTCAATCTGCCGGGCGCGCTGGAACCCTTGGAGCCGCTCGATCTGGCGCGCGACGGCGTGACGCGCCTGGACTATGTGGCGCCGAAGGAATCCGATCTCGGCGGCGCGTTGCTGGCGGCGGCGCTGCTGCTCTTCATGCTCGATCTCCTGGCCGGTCTCTGGGTCCGGGGCGGCGGGCGGCGGCGCATGGCGGCGGCGGCCGTGCTGTTCGGTGTGCTGCTGGCCGGCGGTTCCGCGTCGGCGGCGCCGGACGAGAAATTCGCCCGCGAGAACAGCCTGGAAACGCGCCTCGCCTATCTCAAGACAGGCGACGAACGTCTCGACAACGTTAGCCGTCTCGGCCTGAACGGCCTGACGATCATGCTGGCCAGACGCACGGCGGCGGAGCTCGGCCCGCCGCAGGCGGTCGATCCGTCGCGTGACGAGCTCGCCTTCTTTCCCCTGATCTATTGGCCCGTTACCGAGGACTACCGGATCGACGACACGGCCCGGCTGGCGGTGAAGGCATACCTGCGCAACGGCGGCACCATCCTGTTCGACGGCCGCGATCAGGGCGGCATCGCGCAGACGCAGGCGTTGCGACACATCGCGGAAATCCTCGACCTGCCGGCCCTGGTGCCGGTGCCGACGAACCATGTGATCGGCCGCGCCTTCTACCTGCTGAACGATTTTCCGGGCCGCTTCGCCGGTTCGCAGGTGTGGATCGAGCGCGCCGGCGAGCGGGTCAACGACGGCGTGTCGCCGGTCATCGCCGGCTCCAACGACTGGGCGGCGGCGTGGGCGCTCGACGACGCGCAACGGCCGCTGTTTCCGGTGGTGCCGGGCGGCGAGCGGCAGCGCGAACTCGCGTTCCGCTTCGGCATCAATCTCGTCATGCACGTGCTGACCGGGAACTATAAATCCGATCAGGTGCACCTGCGCTCGATCCTGAAGAGGCTCGGCGAATGACGGCGGAAATCGTCTGGAACCCGGTCCTGCCGCCGTCGGTCATCGCCGCGCTGGCGGCGCTCGGCCTGCTGCTTGTGGTCTTCCAGGCGTTCCGGGCCGGCCTACGCGGAACGGTCTCCCGGGCGCTCCTGGTGGCGGCGCTGGCGGCGGCATTGTTCGATCCGCGCGTCAGCATTGAGGAACGGGTGCCGCAGACCGACATCGCCGTCATCGTCACGGACGAATCGTCGAGCCAGAAGGTCCGCACCCGCGCCGCCGACACGCAGGCGGCGGCGGACGCCTTGGCGGCGCGATTGTCGGCGCTGGAAGGCATGGAAGTCCGGACGGTCAGCGTCGGTGACGGTGAGGGCGGCGACGGAACCCGGCTGGTCGGCGCCATCGCCGACGCGCTCGCCGAGGTGCCGCGCGCGCGGCTCGCCGGCGCCGTCGTCATCACGGACGGACAGATTCACGACGCCGCCGCCGGGACGGCGGCGGAACTGCCCGGGCCGCTGCATTTCCTCGTCACCGGCGCGCCGAAGGAAAAGGACCGCCGTCTCGTCGTCGTCGAGGCGCCGGGTTACGGCATCGTCGGCCGGGACGTGACGATCCGCTACCGGATCGAGGATCGGGTCGCCGCCCAAGAGAAGGGGTTTGGCAGCAATCTGGTCGACGTCGTCATCCGCAAGGACGGCGTCGAGGTCGAGAGATCGAAGGTGCCGGCCGGCGCCGAGATGGTCTACGAACTGATCCTGGAACATGCCGGCCAGAACGTCATCGAGATCGAGGCGGCGCCGGCCGAGGACGAGCTATCCGCCGTCAACAACCGCGCCGTGCTCAGCATCAACGGCGTGCGCGACCGGTTGCGCGTGCTGCTGGTTTCGGGCCAGCCGCACGCCGGCGAGCGGACGTGGCGCAACCTGCTCAAATCGGATCCCTCCGTCGATCTGGTGCACTTCACCATTCTCAGGCCGCCGGAGAAGAACGACTTCACGCCCTTGAACGAAATCTCGCTGATCGCCTTTCCGGTGCGCGAGCTGTTCGAGGAAAAGATCGCAGAATTCGATCTGATCGTGCTCGACCGCTACATGGTGCGCGACGTGCTGCCGCCGCAGTACTTCCGGAACATCGCCACCTACGTGCGGAACGGCGGCGCGTTGCTGCTGGCGGTCGGCCCCGAATTCGCCGGTCTCCGCAGCCTGGCGCGGACGCCGTTGCAGGAAATCCTGCCGGCGGCGCCGACCGGCCGGGTGCTGGAGAACCGTTTCAAGCCGCGCATCGACGAGCTGGGACACCGCCATCCGGTGACGGCCGCGTTGCCGGGGGCCGTGGTGCCCGGCCGCAACGATCTGGAGCCCACCTGGGGTGCGTGGTTCCGCCAGATCGACATCGCGCCGTCGACCGGCGCGACCGTGATGTCCGGCTTGGAAGGGAAGCCGCTGTTGATCCTCGAGCGGGTCGACAAGGGCCGCGTCGGCCTGTTCGCCAGCGATCATCTGTGGCTGTGGTCGCGCGGCTACGACGACGGCGGGCCGCAGGCGGAACTGACGCGCCGGCTCGCGCACTGGCTGATGAAGGAACCGGAACTGGAAGAAGAAGGCCTGTTCGCTCGCGTCGACGGTTCCGACGTGGTGATCGAGCGGCGCAGTCTGCAGCCGGACGCCGGGGAGGTTTCCGTGACGTCGCCGAGCGGCGAAGCCCGGAAGGTGAAGCTCGAGGCCGGCCCCTCCGGCCGGTCGAGTGCGCGCATCGCCGCCGACGAGGTGGGGCTCTACAAGATCGAGAGCGGCGCGCACGTCGCCTTCGCCGCCGTCGGCGCGCTCAATCCGCTGGAACTCGCCGACCTCCGCGCCGACACGGCGACGGCGAAGAAACTCGCCGACGACAACGGCGGCTCCGTGCGCTGGCTCGCCGATGGCCTGCCCGAGGTGCGCGGCGTGGCGCCCGGCCGTCAGGTCGCCGGCCAAGGCTGGATCGGCATGGTGCGCAACGACTCCTTCGCCGTCACCGGCGTCACGTCGGTGCCGCTGCTGCCGTGGTGGCTGGTGATCTTCTGTGGCGTCGGCCTGGCCTGTCTCGCCTGGTGGCGCGAAGGCCGTTAGGCCTAGGCCCACTTGTCCCAGTAGGGCTCCGGCCCGAACCAATCCGCCATGAAATCGACGAAGCCGCGGATCTTGGCCGACATGTGCCGTCGGTGCGGGTAGAGCGCGTGCACGCTGAGCGTATCGGCCTCGAACGCGTCCAGGATCGTCACCAGCCGGCCGTCCCGCAGCCCCTCGCCGCAGAAGAACGTCGGCGTCATGTAGACGCCGAGGCCGGCGATGGCGGCCTCCACCAGGACGTTGCCGCTGTTGGCGTGGAAGCGGCCGTCGACGCGGACTTCGAACGGACCGCCGGCGTCTTCGTTTTCCCGCGCCTGATTCTCTCCTAGTATCGCCGAAACGATTGGGAGAGTACCGCCATGTCCGACACGACGAGCACCTTGAGCCTCGCCTGCTGGGATTACGACCGGGCGCTGCCGGTGCTGGACGGCCGCGCGCCCGTCGCCGGCTGGCAGGTGGCGGCGACGGCGGCGCCGCCGGGCGTGCTGTTTCCGCTCGCCGTCGGCGAGGCGAGGTACGACGTCAGCGAGCTTTCCTTCGCGAGCTATCTCATTCAGTTGTCGCGGGGCGAGAGCGCCTATGTGGCGATCCCGGTCTATCTGTCCCGCGCCTTCCGGCACGGCGCCATTTACGTCCGCGCCGACGCCGGCATCGAAAGGGTGAAGGATCTCGAAGGCAGGATTTGCGGCGTGCCGGAATACGCCATGACGTTGGCGGTCTGGGTGCGGGGCATCCTCGCCGACGACCACGGCCTCGACGTCGGGCGGGTCCGCTATCGCACCGCCGGCCTGAACGAGCCGGGCAGGACCGAGCGGCTGGTCCTGGAACTGCCGGACGGTCTCGACGTGCAGGCGCTCGGCGACGACCGGACATTGAACGACGCCCTGCTCGCGGGCGAGATCGACGCCATCATGGCGCCGGCGCCGCCGACGGCGTTCTCAGAGGGCGATCCCCGGGTGCGCCGCCTGATCGACCCGGTGGGGCCAGCGGAGCGGGCCTATTACGAGCGGACGAAGATGTTTCCGATCATGCACGTCGTCGGTATCCGGCGGACCCTCGCCGACGCCAATCCCGGGCTCGCCGGTGCCCTCTACGACGCCTTCCTGGCGGCGAGGCGCATTGCTATGACGGGCGTCGCCGCGGTCGCCAAGGCGTCCGCCAACAAAGTGATGTCGCCCTGGTATGCCGACGCCTATGAGGACGCCGTCCGGCTGATGGGTGCCGATTATTGGCCTTACGGCGTCGCCGAGAACCGGGCGGAACTTGAGGCCATTTGCCGGTACGCGGCCGAGCAGCACCTGACCCGGCGTCCGGTGTCGCCGGACGAGCTGTTCCATCCGGAGACGGTGTCGAAGCCCGGCCGCTGAGGCCCGTTCGGGCGGCGGGGCGGAAAATCCTGCCGCCGGAACCGTGCCGAGGCTGCCCGGATGGCCGGTCCGCGTGACCCGGTTTCGGCCTAATCCATTGATATAAAACAATTCCATGTGTTGGCACGGGCGTTGCTTATGTGTCGTCGGGAACCCGTGGCCGAGAACGGCCCGGCTACCGTAGCGGCGAAAGCCGAAGAAAAAGGACGGGAACGATGCAAGCTTTGAGAATTGCCGCGTCCGGCATGACGGCGCAGCAGCACAACGTCGAGGTCGTCGCGAACAACCTGGCGAACATGGACACCACCGGATACCAACGCCGCCGATCCGAGTTCCACGATCTGATCTACCGGAACTACGGCCGGCCCGACACCATCAACTCCCGCGCCGGCGAGACCGTGCCGGGCGGTGTGCAGAGCGGCATGGGCGTACAGATGATGTCGGTCTACCGGGTGACGGAACAGGGCAGTCTCCGCGCCACCGACAATGCCTTCGATTTCGCCCTGCAGGGGCGGGGCTACTTCCAGGTCCTGCTGCCGAACGGCCAGGCGGCCTATACCCGCGACGGGTCCTTCCAGATCGACGCCGCCGGCGCGCTCGTCACCAGCGACGGCTTCCCGGTACAGCCGGGCATCACCATTCCACCGGACGCCAAGGATGTGACGGTCAATCGTTCCGGCGGGGTCGCGGTCAAGGTCGACGGCTCCGAGACGCCGGTCACGGTCGGGCAGTTGCAGGTGACGCTGTTTCCGAACGAGGCGGGTCTGAAGCCCGAGGGCGACAACCTGTTCACGCCGACCGACGCGTCGGGCGGCGCGGTCGCGGTCACGCCGGGCGTCGGCGGCGCCGGTGCCATCCTGCAAGGGTTCATCGAGACGTCGAATGTGAACCCGGTGAAGGAAATCGCCGAAATGATCCGCGCCCAGCGGGCCTACGACGTTAACTCCAAGGTCATCCAGACCGCCGATCAGATGCTCGGCCCGGCGCCGGGCGGTAGCTGATCCAGCGACGGTTTCTCCACGTCCCAAAAAACTGGCCGGCGCCGATATCCGACGCCGGCTTTTTCTTTGCGGCGTTCGCCCCACTAGGAGCGGTCGCGGCGGGAACTCACGAATTTCTTGACGATGCTGCGGAGTTTCTTGTGGCCGATGCGCTCGGCGGCTTCGTTGGCCGGCACCCAGGTGCGGTCGCGCTCGTCGGCTTCGAGCCAGGTATCGTGCACGGTTTCGACGCGCATGGGGAACACCTCGACCTCGCAGACGCCGCCCCATTTCTTGTAGGTGTAACTGCCGATCCGCTCCGAATGGACGGTGCCCTCGCAGCCGGCTTCCTCGAGGGCTTCCTTGGCGGCCGATTCCTCGGGCGACATGTCCGGTTCGACGATGCCTTTCGGGATGATCCAGCGCTTCTTGCGATAGGACGTGATGAGCAGGATTTCCAAGCCGCCGTCGCCAAGCCGGTAGGGAAGGACGGACGACTGCCGGTGCGGGTTCTCGTAATTTTCTTCGCTGTCTTCGATGGGCGACGGCATCGGCGTCGGTCGCGGCATCAATCGGTCCCTTTCGGTCAGAATCGCAGAGAATCGATTCTAACCCGATTAGCGAGCGGTAATCCACCGTGTAACGATAATTTCTTCAAGATGTAGTGCGCGATCCCGCCAACGCACGGCATCGGTGCGCATTCGGGCGCGTTCGTCGGGCGGTGCTGCGTCGAAGCGGGACCGCGCCACGGGGTCGTGAACGTAAAGCGCGAAGATGAGCCGCCGCCCGGACGCGGCGTCGAGATACCCGGCCAGTCCCTTGATGAAGTGCATGTTGCCGGTCTTGGCCCAGACGCGTCCCGTCGTCGCCGGATCGCGGAAGCGCCCGTCGAATCCGTCCCGTCCGCCCGACGCCGTCAGCAGGGTGTCGAAGCGCCAGCCTTCGAAGCGTCGCTTGTAGGCATAGGCGAGCAGCGTCGTCATGTCGGCGGGCGTCACGCGGGACGCCGTGCTGAGCCCGGAATGGTTCTTCAGTTTCAGCGCGAAACCGGAAAGGCCGGGGACCTCGCGGTCGAGCCAGGCGCCGAGCGCCGTCGCCGATTGCTCGAGGCTCTCCGCCCGTGGACCCAGCGAACCCGACGCCGCCAGCCCGACCGCTTCGGCGATTAGGTTGTTGGAATATCTGAGCCCGGCGCGGGCGATCTCGGAGAGCGGCTGGCTGATCACGCGGGCGACGACGACGCTGCCGGGTGGGGGCGTAGCGTCCTCGGGAGCGGGCAGCGCGACGCCTTCCAGCGCCGCAAATTCCCGGAACACGTCGGCGGTTCGCCGGGCCGGGTCGCGGACGGGACGGTCCGTCGCCGTATCCGACGGGTCCCATGTCCGGTTGAACTCGAGATTAAGGCCGGCGATGCCCTGGTTGTAGGGCGCGTCGGCGGGTTGTGTCGTCTCGACCTCGGCGAATGCCGGCAATCCGCTCCGGTAAAGATAGCGGCCGTCGACCCGGCGCAGCCCGAAATCCCGAAGCCGAACCGCCAGCGCCCGGAGATCGCCCAGCGCCAGCAGCGGGTCGCCGTCGCCCACCAGCGCGACGTCGCCGGTGACGACGCCGTCCTTGAGCGTGCCCTTGGCCCGCACCTCGGTCTGGAAGCGGTGGTCCGGGCCGAGGATGCCGAGCGCCGCGATCATGGTCGCGAGCTTGGCGGTGGAGGCCGGCGGGAATCCCTCGACCGCGTTCCGCTCGGCGACGACGGCGCCACTGTCGGCGTCGACGATGCGATAGCCGACGCGCGCGCCCCGGATATCCAGATACCCGAGCAGGCCGTCGATGTCCGCCGGCGGCTCGGCGGCTGGCGGTTGTGCGGCTGGCGGATGCTCGGCCGGCGGCGACGCGCAAGCGGAAAGGGCCAGCGCCAGGACGAGGAGAGGGATGCGGGATCGCCGGAAAAACATCGTCCGCAATATAGACCGCCGCCGGTCGGGGGGCTACGGTGGTGCCCCCGCCGCCTACAGGTCCCCATGTCAGAAACCGCCGCCGCCGATATTCCGAAGCCACTCGCTGTCGCTGTCGTCGCCGGGGTCACGTCGATCCAGGTGATCGCGACCATGGCGATGATTCTGCCGCCGTCGATCGCGCCGAAGTTGGCGGCGGCTCTCGGCATTCCGGTCGAGCTGATCGGCCTGCAGGTGAGCGTCGCCTATTGCGGCGCCATGGCCATGTCGGTCGTCGCCGGCGTCGTGCAGCGCCGCTTCGGCGCCGTCCGCACCAATCAGATGGCGGCGGCCCTGGTCGTGCTGTCCCTGCTGTTGCTGACGGTTCCGACGTTGCCGGCCTTCGCCGCCGGCAGCCTCGGCGTCGGCCTCGCCTACGGCATGATCAATCCCGCCGCGTCGCATCTGATGATGAAGGTGGCGAGCCCGGCCAACCGCAACCTGATCTTTTCGTTGAAGCAGACCGGCCAGCCGCTCGGCGGTGTCGTCGCCGGCCTGATGGGGCCGCCGCTCGCCGTCGCCTTCGGCTGGCAATGGTCGCTGGTGGCGGGCGCCGTCATCGCCGCCATCGCCGGGCTCGCGATCCAGCCGCTGCGCCGCCGCTTCGACACCGACCGGGAACCGCACTCGCGGTTCCGGGGCGCGTTGCTGGCGGATATCCAGATCGTCTGGCGCAACCGCGGGCTTCGCCTGCTCGGTTTCGCCGCGTTCTGTTTCGCCGCCGTGCAATTGGCCCTCGTGACCTACGCCGTCACCATGTTGGTCGAGGAGATTTCCCTCGATCTCGTCACGGCGGGCGCCATTCTGGCCGGCGTGCAGATCGCCGGCGTCTGCGGGCGGCTGGTGTGGGGCGCCGTCGCCGACCGGTTGCGCAACGGGCTCCGCACCATTCTGATCGTGCAGGCGCTGTCCTTGGTCGCGGCGGTGCTGACGGCCTTGATGGGGCCGGACGATCCGATGTGGCGGATCAACCTGATCCTGCTGCTGTTCGGCTTTACCGCCATCGGCTGGAACGGCGTCTTCATGGCCGAGATCGCCCGGCTGGCGCCGGCCGGGCGCATCGGCAGCGCCACCGGCGGCGTGCTGGTGGTGACGTTCCTGGGCGTCATGTTTGGACCGGTGATCTTCACCGCGGCGCACGACGCCGTCGGCGCCTACACGTCGAGTTACGGCGTCACCACGCTGCTGATTGTCGCCGGCATGGCGTTCATCTGGCGGCTCGGCCGCCGCCAGCCTGAACGGCCCTAGACGCGGAAACCCTTTTTAGGGTTTGGCGGCCTGCTGCGGGGCCAGCGCGGCGGCGGATCCGTCGGCCGTGACCTTGCCGTCGTGATTGGCGTCGAGCGCCTCGAAGCGGATCTTGGCGATGCCGATGAATTGCTCCTTCGTCACCTTGCCGTCCCGGTCGCTGTCGAGGATCCGGTGCATGTTGACGAGCGCCGGCCGTCCGGCCAGATCGTCCACCGTCAGGACGCCGTCCTTGTTCTTGTCCATGGCGTCGAAGTTCCTGGTCCGGCCCTCGAGCAGTTCCGCCGGGGTGACGATGCCGTCCCGGTTGGTGTCGACCATTTCGAACCAGAAATCCCTGATCGGCGTGATCGCCCAGGCATTGCCCCCGACGATCAGGAAAGCGAAAACGAGCACAGCACGCTGCAGCATTGTCTTCCTCCATTTGTCGGCAACACGGCCCCCACCGGGTCGCGGGTAGAAAAATAGTTTCCGGGGCGCCGGGATCAAAGGCGTTAAAGGTGATATTTTGTTAACTTTGTAGCAGCTACGTTGCGAACGGGAGGACCGCCATGCCCTTCGTCTACCGCGACGCCAACGGCGGCATCGTCGCCGTCTACGAACAGCCCGTCGAAGGTGGCGAGGAAGTCGCCGCCGACGATCCGGCGCTGCGCGCCTTCATCCACAAGAACCTGCCGGCGGCGCCGGCGTTGGACGATTGGGCCCAGTCGGACTTGGCGCTGGCCCGCGTCCTGGAAGACTTGATCGACGTGCTGATCGAGAAAAAAGTCTTCATGTTCACCGACCTGCCGGAAGGCGCCCAGAAGAAGCTGCTGGAACGTCGGGGTCTCCGTAAGGAGTTCACCTACGTCGAGCAGTTGTTCGGCGACGACGACGAGAATTACGACGGCGGCAGCGACAGCGAGGGTTTTCTCTAGGCCTCGACGGCTGCGCCCGGAATCTTGCCCGGAATTTTGGTGGCGTTGGCGGCCTTGATGCGGCCGGGGCCGGTCCGCTGGTAGAGATCGGCGATCATCCGGCTCCCCGTCCTTTCGAACAAAAGCGGCAGGAACGCGTGCGCCAGGCAAACGGCGGCGGCGACGAACAGCCGCCCGGAGAAGCCGAGCGCCATACCCATGTGCTCGATGTAGGTCTCGCCGACGCTTTCGGGATGATCGGTGAACGGGTTGCGGGACATGGCGGCCTCCTTGTTTGCTGAGAGGGAGAATAGCGCCGCCGATCCGGAATCGGATTGCTTTGTTTGCCACTAAATTCAAAAATATTAGAAAAATATTCTCAAATATGTGAACATATGCGTATGAAAATATCATTGGACGAATTCGATCGAAAAATCCTCCGTCTGTTGCAGGCCGACGCCAGCCTTTCCGTCGCCGACGTCGCCGACAGGGTGGGGCTGTCGACGACGCCCTGCTGGCGGCGCATCAAGGCGTTGGAGGAGGCGGGCGTCATCCGCCGCCGCGTCGCCGTGCTCGACGCCCGGAAGATCAATGCCGGGGTGACGGTGTTCGTCGGTCTCAAGGTCGGCCGGCACGCCGCCGACTGGCTGGAAAAATTCGCCGCCGCCGTCCGCGACATCGAGGAGGTGACGGAGGTCTACCGGCTTTCCGGCGAGATCGACTATCTCATGAAGGTCGTGGTGCCCGACATCGCCGCCTACGACGCCGTCTACAAGCGGCTGATCGCCCGGGCCGAGTTCGCCGACGTCAGTTCCTTCTTCGCGATGGAGGAAATCAAGGCGACGACGGCGCTGCCGCTCGCCTACGCGGAATAGGCGGGGCCTTTCAACTCGACCATGTTGCCTTCCGGATCGTGGATGTAGATGGACGGTCCCTCGCCCTCGGCGCCGTTGCGGGTCTCGACCGGGCCGGCGTCGACGCCGGCGGCGGCGAGATGCGCCCGGATGGCGTCCGGCTCCCACGGATCGACGCGCAGGCAGAAGTGATCCATATTGCGGCCCTCGGTCCCCGGGGCGGCGCCGCCGTTCTTTCCAATGGGACCGGTGACGTCGACGAGGTCGATCAGCGAGCGGCCGGCGCGAAGCTGGTAGAGCCCAAGCTCATCGATCACCCGCTCGATGGTGCATCCGAGCACGCCCTCGTAGAAAGCGCGCATGCGTCCGAGATCGCACGCCCTAAGGACGACGTGGTCGATGCCGACGAGGTTGAAGGGAGCGACCGCCATCGCCGGTCAGCAGCCCATCGCGTCGGCCAGTTCCTCGACCGTGTCGCAAATGACGTCCCAGTCGGAATCGGCCTTGAAGTCCTTCTTCTGGTCGACACCGTACTCGTAGGGCCGGTTGATGTAGCCGGTGCGCAATCCTTCGTGGCGGGCCGCTTCCAGATCGTCGTTATGCGCCGCGCCCATCATCACCTCGCCGGGCTCGAAGCCCAGCAGCGCGACGGCGTTCTGGTAGACCTTGGGATCGCGCTTGTAGGCCTTGTGCATGTCGGACGAGAAGATGAAATCCCACGGGATGCCGGCCCGCTTGGCCATCGACGACAGCAATACCAGGCTGCCGTTCGACAGCGGCGCGATCAGGAACCTCTTTTTGAGGCGGATCAGACCGGGGATCGAATCCGGCCACGGGTTGATGCGGTGCCAGGCCTTGTTGAGATGCTGGCGCTCTTCCTCGTTCAGCATGTCGAGGCCGAACTCCGGCAGGATGACGTCGAGCCGCTCGCGGTGGATCACGTCGACAGGCGTCCATTCGCGGGTGCCGGCGATGACCGGCGCCATGCCGGGCCGATAGCCGGCGCGCCAGGCGCGGGCGAAGGCGTCGCCGTCGAAATTCTCGACCCCCTTGGCGCGGGCCACACGCGCGCCCTCCGCCCCGATGGACGAGCGCCAGTCCGTGATGGTGCCGAATGTGTCGAACAAGATCGCCTTGACGCGGTCGAGAGCCATGCCGTTCACTCCTATATGAGGGGGCGAAGCTTCGCCGGTTTCGGCCGGTCGATCAAGACGGCAGCATGGCCGGAAAGGGTCGGAAAATGCGTTTTCGTCTCGGGTTTCTCGTTCTCGGAATTCTCGGATCGTTTTTGCTGTCGCCGCCGGACGCGCGGGCACAACGGCTGGTCGATCTCGAACTGGTGATCGCCGTCGACACGTCGGGCAGCATCGACGACGACGAGGCGGCGTTGCAGCGCCAGGGATACGTCAAGGCGTTCCGGCACCCGGCCATTCTCGACGCCATCACGCGCGGCCGGCACGGCGCCATCGCCGTCACCTACATGGAATGGGCCGGCGATCATCACCAGCAGGTACTGGTGCCGTGGTGCGTCATCGACAGCGCGGCAACGGCCAACGACTTCGCCGACGCGCTCGCCTTCGAGCCCCTCATGATCAGCGTCTGGACGTCGATCAGCGGCGCCATCCGGGGTGGCATCCAGGCGTTCCAGAAGAGCCCCTACAACGCGCGCCGGCGCGTCATCGACATTTCCGGCGACGGCGCCAACAACGACGGCGAGATGGTGACGATGGCCCGCGACCGGGCGGTCGCCGCCGGCTATGTGATCAACGGCCTGCCCATCGTCAACGACAAGCCGAGCCGTTACGGCCGGCGCCAGATCGCCGATCTCGATCTCTACTACACGGATTGCGTGGTCGGTGGGCCGGGCGCCTTCATCATCGTCGCCAACGGCTTCGAGGACTATGCCCGCGCCGTGCAGCGGAAGCTGATCCTGGAGATCGCCGGCCTGCATCCGGATCATGCGCCGGAAGGACCGGGCAAGATCATCCCCGCCGCCGACGGGCGGCCGTCCTGCACCATCGGCGAACTGCTGCGTCAGCATTGGGACGATCTCTGAGGCCGGTCACGCCTGCCGTTCGAAGATATCGACGAGGACGGCGCGGAAATTCTTCCCGGAAAGCGTGAGCGCCATTGGCGCGTCCGGACCCTGTTCGACGACGAGTGTCGCGCGCGTCGGCAGCGCCATCGCCTCGCGGTCGACGGTGACGGCCGCCTCACCCTCCAGGATGAAGACGAGCCGTGTCGAAGCGCCCTTGGCGTCCATGGCTGGGAATTCCCGTTCAGTCGCGGCGTCGCCGGCTTCGATCACCTGAAACTTCGATGCGGCGTGCCGGCGCGTCACTTGCAGGTTAAAGGCCCGCACGGGCCCGTCGATCAGTTCGCAGTGCGTCTTCCAACCGCCGTCGAACGACAGGAAGCGGAAGTTTTCATCGAGACGCTCGCCGCCGTTGCCGCCGAAGTCGAAGACGACGCCGTTCCCCTCGAACAGCATGAAATGGCGGTCGATGCCCGGATAGTTGGAGAACGGTCCCGACCGGTCGATGTCGGCGTCGCTCAACCGCCACAGGAAGTCCTCGTCCGGCCCGCGTCTTGAAGCCGGTACGGCCGTCTTGACAAATTCCGTCGCCATGCCGCCGCCGTTCAGCCACGGCATGCGCACGTAGTCGCGTTCCGTCAGTACTCGAACGGTCACGGACGTCATTCCGCCGCGTCGGCGTAGGCCTGCATCGGCGGGCAGGCGCAGACCAGATTACGGTCGCCCTGCGCGTTGTCGATGCGTCCGACGGACGGCCAGTACTTGTCGTCGCGGAGCCCCGGCACTGGATAGGCCGCGACCTCGCGCGGATACGGATGCGACCACGTGTCGGCCAGCACGACGTCCGCCGTGTGCGGCGCGTTGACGAGTGGATTGTCGTCCGCCGGCCAGTGGCCGTCCTTGACCATCGTCGCCTCGGCGTGGATCGCCAGCATGGCGTCGCAGAAGCGGTCGAGCTCTTCCTTCGGTTCCGATTCCGTCGGTTCCACCATCAGCGTATTGGCGACCGGCCACGACATGGTCGGGCTGTGGAAGCCGTAGTCCATCAGCCGCTTGGCGATATCGTCGACGCTGAGGTGCGCGGCGTGCAGCAGCGCGCGCGTATCGACGATGCATTCGTGCGCCACCAGACCGCCCGGGCCGGTGTAGAGGATGTCGTAATGCGACGACAGCCGCTTCGCCACGTAATTGGCGTTGAGGATGGAGACCTGCGTCGCCTTGGTCAGGCCCTTGCCGCCCATCATGGCGATGTAGGCCCAGGAGATCGGCAGGATCGACGCCGAGCCCCAAGGCGCGGAGGATACAGCGCCCTTGGTTCCGGCCGGCGAGCATTCCGGCACCACCGGATGGCCGGGCAGGAACGGCGCCAGATGTTCCGCCACCGCGATCGGGCCGACGCCGGGTCCGCCGCCGCCGTGCGGAATGCAGAACGTCTTGTGCAGGTTCATGTGCATGACGTCGGGGCCGAACTGGCCCGGCTTGCAGATGCCGACCATGGCCTGCAGGTTGGCGCCGTCCATGTAGACCTGTCCGCCGTTGGCGTGGATGGTCTGGCAGATGTCGCGAATGGCGGTCTCGAAGACGCCGTGCGTGGACGGATACGTCACCATCAGCGCGGCGAGGGTGTCCTTGTGCTCCGCCGCCTTCGCCTTCAAATCCTCGACGTCGACGTTGCCGTGATCGTCGCAGGCGACGACGACGACGCGCATGTTGGCCATCACCGCGCTCGCCGGGTTGGTGCCGTGCGCCGACGACGGGATCAGGCAGACGTCGCGGTGCGTGTCGCCCTTCGACAGATGATAGGCGCGGATGGTGAGGAGCCCCGCGTATTCCCCCTGCGAGCCGGCGTTCGGCTGCAACGAGCACGCGGCGAAGCCGGTGATGCGGCAGAGCTTGGCTTCCAGGTCCTTGATCATCTCGAGATATCCGGCCGCCTGATCGAGGGGGACGAACGGATGCATGCAGCCGAAGCCGGGCCAGGTGATGGGGATCATTTCGGCCGCCGCGTTCAGCTTCATGGTGCAGGACCCGAGCGGGATCATGGCGCGGTTGAGCGCCAGGTCCTTTTCCTCGAGCCGGCGCAGATAGCGCATCATCGCCGTTTCCGAGCGGTGGCTGCTGAAGACGGGGTGCGTCAGAATGTCGCTCGTGCGACGGAGCGCCGCCGGGATGCCGTCCGGGGCCGGCGCGTCGAGGGCATCGGCGGTAAGGCCGTGCTTCGCGTCACCGGCGAGAACGGCGAACAGCGCCTCGACGTCTTCGGGCGTCGTCGTTTCGTTGAGGGAAAGGCCGACGGCGGCCTTGTCGCCCATCGGACGCAGATTGAAGCCCGCGTCGACGGCGCGCTGCATCGCCGCGCCGGCGCCGCCCTTCGGCTCGACGACGAGGGTGTCGTACCAGCTCGCATTGCGGACCTTTACGCCCAGCTTGCCGAGGCCGGCGGCGAGGATCGACGTCAGCCGGTGCACGCGTGCCGCGATCCGCTTGATGCCTTCCGGCCCGTGATAGACGGCGTAGAAGCCGGCGCAGTTCGCGAGCAGCACCTGCGCCGTGCAGATGTTGCTGGTCGCCTTCTCGCGGCGGATGTGCTGTTCGCGGGTCTGCAACGCCATGCGCAGCGCGCGCCGCCCCTGCGCGTCCACGGAGACGCCGATGATACGGCCCGGCATGGACCGCTTGTAGTCGTCCTTGGTCGCCATGAAGGCGGCGTGCGGGCCGCCGAAGCCCATCGGCACGCCGAACCGCTGCGCCGAGCCGACGGCGACGTCGGCGCCCCATTCGGCGGGCGGCGTCAGCATGACGAGCGCCAGCGGATCGCAAGCGGCGGTGACGAGCGCGCCGGCGGCGTGCATGGCGGCGGTCAACTGCCGGAAGTCCGACACGTTTCCATCGACGCCCGGATACTGCAGGACCGCGCCGAACACGGTCGCCGGATCGAGATCCTTGAACGGATCGCCGGTCACGACCTCGAAGCCGAGCGGTTCGGCCCGCGTCTCGATGACGGCGACGGTCTGCGGCAGGCACTGGGCGTCGACGAAGACGCGCATGTTCTTGTTCTTGCCGACGCGCTTCATCAGCGTCATGGCCTCCGCCGCCGCCGTCGCCTCGTCGAGCAGCGACGCGTTGGCGAGCGGGAAGCCGGTCAGGTCCATGATCGTCTGCTGGTAGTTCAGGAGAGCTTCCAGGCGTCCTTGCGAGATTTCCGCCTGATAGGGCGTGTAGGCGGTGTACCAGCCGGGGTTCTCGATCACGTTCCTGAGGATCACGTTCGGCGTCAGGGTGTCGTGATAACCCATGCCGATCAGCGACTTAATGACCCGGTTCTTGCCCGCCATCGCCGCCAGCGCGGCCATCGCCTCGTGTTCGCCCATCGGCTCGCCGTCGAGCGCGTCGGCGGCGCGGATCACGTCCGGCACGGCGGTCGAGATCAGGCTGTTCAGCGAGGCATGGCCGACGGTTTCCAGCATGCCGCGGACGTCGTCGTCGGACGGGCCGATGTGGCGGTCCGTGAAATCGTCCTTGCCGATGAGGTCGGCGAGGCGGGCGGATGTCATTCCTCGATCTCCTTCAGATACGCCTTGTATTCGGCGGCGGTCATCATCTCGTCGAGTTCGGCCGGGTCGGAGAGCTTGAGCTTGAACAGCCAGCCGTCGCCCTCGGCGTTGTCGTTGACGGTGGTCGGTGCGTCGGCCAGGTCCTCGTTGACGGCGACGACTTCGCCGCCACAGGGCGCGTAGACCTCGCTCGCCGCCTTGACGGATTCGACCACGCAGGCCTCGTCGCCCTGATCGAGCATGGCGCCCACTTCCGGCAGTTCGACGTAGACCAACTCGCCCAACTGCTCCTGCGCGTGATCGGTGATGCCGACGGTGCCGGTGTCGCCGTCGACGGCGACCCACTCGTGATCCTTGGTGTGCTTGACGGTCATGATGTTGCTCTCCCTCTGCGGCTTCGCCGCGGTTTCCGGTCAGATACGATGATAGCGGTGCGGCTGGAACGGCAGCTTGACGACGCTCGCCGGGACGGCCTTGCCGCGGACAATCAGGTTCAGCTTGGTGCCGGGCTCGGCAAACGCCGACTGGACGTAGCCCATGGCGACCGGGCCATGCACGCTCGGGCCGAATCCGCCCGACGTCACGGTACCGATGGGCGCGCCGTCGGCACTTTGGATTTCCGTGCCGCCGCGGGCCGGCGCCCGGCCCTCCGGCAGGATGCCGACGCGTTTCCTGGACGGCCCTTCCGCCAGTTCCTTCTGGATACGCGCCGCGCCCGGAAAGCCGCCTTCCTCGCGCCGGCGCTTCGAGATGGTCCACCTGAGGTCCGCCTCGATCGGCGAGGTGTCCTCGTCGAGATCGTTGCCGTAGAGGCAGAGCCCGGCTTCCAGACGAAGTGTGTCGCGGGCACCCAGGCCGATCGGCATGACTTCCAGCTCGTCGTAGATCAGTTCGGCGATCTCCATCGCCGAGTTGGTCGGCACGGAAATCTCGAAGCCGTCCTCGCCGGTGTAGCCGGAGCGGGTGACGTGGCAGACGATGTCGTTGATGTGCAGGTTGGCGCCGTGCATGAACATCGGGTGCTGCGACGCCGGCACGTAGCGCGCCATGACGTGCGCCGCCTCCGGCCCCTGGATGGCGAGCAGCGCCCGGTCCTCGATGATTTCGAGTTCGCCGTCCTTGCCGACGGCGTCGGCGATCAGCGGAAAGTCGATGTGCTTGCGCGACGCGTTGACGACCAGGAACAACTTGCTCCCGTGCGCGGTGACGATCAGGTCGTCGACGATGCCGCCCCGGTCGTTGGTGATCATCGTATAGCGTCCCTGTCCGGCGGCGAGGGACTTGATGTCCCCCGGCACCAGCCGTTCCAGCGCCGCCGCCGCGCCGGCGCCGTGCAACCACGCCTGGCCCATGTGCGAGACGTCGAACAGGCCCGCCTTGGCGCGGGTGTGGTTATGCTCGTCCATGATACCGGCGGCGTATTGCACCGGCATTTCATAGCCGGCGAACGGCACCATCTTGGCTTTGTGCTTACGGTGGAATTCGGCGAGCGGTACGGCCTTGAGCGGCCCTTGCGGTTCGGCGTCCGTCATTCGGTCCTCCGACAAACGTTGGTCGCTCCGAGCGCCACGCGGGCCTCACGCCCGGGTGTCTCGAAACGCCCCCTCTGTCTTCGGAACCTGAAAGATTCACCCATGAACGGCGGGTTTACATCTTCGGTGGGACGGGGTCGCCGTCCGCTTTCCAGAGCCTCATGCCGCTGCGGTCCTGTGGCCTGAGAGGTTCCGGGGCGGTTGCTCCTTCGGCGCCGGCGCTTCGCTTCTTGTTTTTGAAGCCGGCCTCTCCCACAGCGGTATTACGAGAATGTCCACTGACCCGGAAACAATGGCACCGGGCGTGCGGGCGGTCAACCGTGCCGGCTCAGCGCAACCCGTCGGCGATGAGCTTGCGGTTGTAGGCGAGTTGGTCGTGCGTCAGCTCGATGCCGACGTAGATTCGGTAGTAGCGCTCGCGCCGCTGCGGCGTGATCGGCACCTCGATTCGCGTGATCGGCGCGACGGCGACCAGTCGCGTCTTGTTGCCCAGGAACGACACGTCGAAGGAGGCGCCGTGCCGGAACAGGATGTTCTTGTCCGGGTCGGTGATCGAGATGAAGTAGGGAAGCGTCGTCTTCAGATCGGTGTCGGCGGCGCCGCGCTCGACGCCGAATACCGGCCGGACGATCAATTCCAGGATGCCGGAATTGGTCTCCTTCTTGACGTCGCTGATGCAGGCCAGATCGACGGTGCCGATCTTGGCCTTGTCCTCGATGTCGACGATGTCGCGGCCCGGGCCGGGCCGGAAGGCGGTGCGGCTCGCCGCGTCCTCGACGATGAAGTAGTCCGGGCAGTTCAGGATGATGGGTTCGGAAAACAACGGCACGCTCTCGCACGCCGAAAGCGTCAGCATCGCGCCCAACGCCGACAGCGTCAGGACTTTTCGGACGATGACCGGTTTCGCCATGGTTTCCTCCCGGTTGGCGCGTGCCGTTGGACTCTAGTGGTTCACCTTGATCGGGACAAGCGGGGCGGCGTCAGTCGTTCGAGCCGCCGCGGCCGCGGCCGGGGTCGACGAGCTGGATGAGCGTCGCCGCCAGCTTCGCCAGGGTTCTGGCCCGGCTCCAACTGTTGTCGATCTCGCGGGCGATGGCGAGGCCGTGTCCGAAGGACCGCCAGGCGGCGTCGTTCTCTCCTTCCATGGCATGACCTTCGGCGATCTCGGCGTACATCCAGACCCGGCTCAATTGCCCGATGATCCCGTTCGTCGCCTTTTCCGCCAAGGCCTCCGTGGCGGTGTAGCCGTCGTCGCCGACGGCGCGCTGCCTTGCGGCGATCAGCCACAGCGTGTGCGCCTTCAAGCGCTGGTCCTCGATCCGGCCGACCGCCTCGATGGCCTTGGCGAAGGACCGCTTGCGGGCTTCCGGCGAGATCGGATTGGGCGGCGGTGCCGACACGATCCGCGCCATGGCGAGCGCGATGCGGCTGATGGCGAAGGCGCGGGCATAGGGGCGGTCGATGCGGTCGATGGCGGCGAGCGCCACTTCGATGGTGGCGTCGGCGTCCTCGTAGCGCCCGGCCTCGGCGTGCGTAACGGCGATGCGGCCGAGGGCGACGGCGCGGTAACGGACATTCTCGATGGTCTCCGCCGTCGCCAGGGCGGCGGCCGCGTCGCCGGCGCGGGCATGCGCCTCCGCCGCCGACATCAGGACCGGGATCCGGTCGGACGGGCTGGAAACCGCGTCCAGCATGGCCAGCGCGCGTTTCGTTTCCTCGATGCTGGCGAGCGCCGAGGCGACATGGCGGAGACCGACGCTCTTGGTCGCGTCCTGCGGCAGATCGCGCGCCGCCAACTCGGCCAGCGACAGCTCCTGCTCGGCCAGCGCCTTGTCGCCGGCGCGGGCGTAGATGACGGCGGCGCGGGTACGGTAGGCGACCCGCTTCAAGGGATCGTCGACGGCGCCGATGTCCGCCAGCAGCCGCTCGACCGTGGCGATGGCGTCCTTGGCGTCGCCGCGCCGGATCTGGATTTCCGCGATGGCGGCGATGGCGTCGGATTTCTTCTCCGCGTCGGGGATGATGGTGGCCGCCTGCAGCGCCTCGGCCGGCTGGCCGGCGGCGGCCTGCGCTTCGGCGATATCGCGGAGCGCCACCATGATCAGGCGCGGGTCGCGGACCTTGGCCGCCGTCTCCATCGCCGCCGAGCCGAGACCGGCGCGGGCCTGCGCGATCAGGATTTCACCGTATGCCCAGTCGCGCATTTCGGCGCGCGGGATCGACTTGGCGCTTTCCACCGCCTCGGCGAGCAGGCAGAGCGCCGTCGGCTTGTCGAAGCAGGCGGACGGATCGCGGGTGGGGTCGGCGAAGTCGACCGGCTTGTCGCTCTTGACCAGATCGCGGGTCGCCGGATGGCTCAGCAGCTTGTTGCGGGCGTCCTTGATGCTTTCGGCGCGGGCGATGTCGAGCTGGCGCAGCAACTGCCGCACACCGACGGCGTATTCGAGCTGGTCGGCCAGGATTTTCGACGCCTGGCCGTTCGGCTCCAGGCCGTTGGCGCGCTGGTAGATGCGGATCGCCGCCTCGGTCTCGCGGCCGAGCCGGCCGTCCTGCGGTCCAAGATAGAGACCGAGCCGCGTCAACGCGCCCTGGATGCGGAAGACGTTCTCGCTGTAGCGCGCCGTGCGCTCGGTCTGCTCGTCGGCTTCCGGCGCCAGCGCCGCTCTCGCCAGTCCTGCGTTCGCCACGGCACCGGCGGCGACGGCGGCGAACAGGGCCGCGCCGACGGTACGGCGGAAATTGAACCGGGTCGCTGCTTTCATGGCTGTCCACGTTCGCGGGCGCGATGGCCCCGCCGCGCGTTGCGGCGGCTAATCCGCTATTTTACCCGAATTGAGCGGAAAACACACGTGCACCGGCCGGCCCCGCGAGGCGTTGTCGGCGGCGTGATGTTCACGCGCCTTGGCCTCGGCCCCGGATGCGCCTAAAAGGCCGGGATGGCGGTTTACACGGAAATCGAGGACGAGGACCTGGTGCGGTTCATGGCCGACTACGGGGTCGGCGAGGTGCTGTCCTGCAAGGGCATCGCCGAGGGCATCGAGAATTCCAACTTCGCCGTCACGACGACGGAAGGGCCGTTCATCCTGACGCTCTACGAAAAGCGCGTGCGGCGGGAAGACCTGCCGTTCTTCCTCGGTCTCATGCGGCATCTTTCGGCGGGAGGCGTCCCGTGCCCGGTGCCGGTGGCGACGCGCTCGGGCGAGACGCTGCGCGAACTGGCCGGGCGGCCGGCGGCGCTGGTCACCTATCTCGCCGGCATGTGGCCCCGGAAGCCCAACGTCGATCAGTGCCGGGAAGTGGGCGAGGCGCTGGCCCGGATGCACCTGGCTGGGCTGACCTTCGATCTCCGCCGCGCCAACGCGCTCGGCGTCGCCGGCTGGCGGCCGCTCTTGGAAGCGACGGGACGGAAGGCGGCGGACGATCTCCGCCCCGGCCTCTACGACCGGTTGGACGCGGAACTGGACGGGTTGGAGGCCGACTGGCCGAAGGACGTGCCGGCAGGCGTCATCCACGCCGATCTCTTCCCCGACAACGTTTTCTTCCGCTCCGATCATCTCTCCGGGATCATCGACTTCTATTTCGCCTGTAACGACGCGCTCGCCTACGACCTGGCGGTCTGCCTCAACGCCTGGTGCTTCGAGCCGGACGGCAGCTTCAACGCCACCAAGGCCATGCGACTGACCGGCGGCTACACGCTGGAGCGGCCCTTGTCGCCGGCCGAGATCGCGGCGCTGCCGGTCCTGGCCCGGGGGGCGGCCATGCGTTTCCTGCTGACGCGGCTCTACGACTGGGTCAATACGCCGGCGGGCGCGTTCGTAACGCGGAAGGACCCGCTCGAATACCTCAAGAAGCTGGAATTCCACGCCGCGGCCGGCGGGCCGCAATCCTATGGACTGGCCTATGAACACGACTGAGAAGGACGTCGTCGAAATCTTCACGGACGGCGCATGTTCCGGAAATCCCGGTCCCGGCGGCTGGGGGGCGGTGCTCCGCTGGCGCGACCACGAGAAGGAACTGTCCGGCGCGGAGCCGGCGACGACCAACAACCGCATGGAACTGATGGCGGCGATCCGGGCCGTCGAATCGCTCAAGCGCGGTATGCCGGTCGTGATCCATACCGACAGCACCTACGTGAAGGACGGCATCACCAAGTGGATTCACGGCTGGAAGCGGAACGGCTGGAAGACGGCGGCGAAGAAACCGGTCAAGAACGACGATCTGTGGCGCCGGCTGGAAGGGGCGCTGTCGTCGCACGACGTCGAATGGCGTTGGATCAAGGGCCACGCCGGCCACCCGGAGAACGAGCGCGCCGACGCGCTTGCCCGCGCCGCCATCGCCGATTCCCGGGCCGATGCGCGAAGTTCCGGACCCGACGGCGAAAAAAAAATGAGGACGCGACGGTAAGTCGCGTCCTCTCAGGCTTAGCCCGTCAGGGGGGGCTAGGAGACGTTCAGATCAGGCCGAGGCTCCAGCGCATGCGGGCGGTTTCGCCGGCCGGCGCGGTCTCGCTCCGGAATTCGCGGCCCTGCAAAGCGGCACCCACCGGCTCGCCCCAACGGTCGAGGGTCGGCTTCTGACCGGGGAACCAGGCGCGGATGCGGTTGCTCTTGCTGTTGCCAAACATGTTCATATCCTCATGCCAGGAATTGCGTGTCTTCGTTGAGGATGAACATAAGGCGAGATTTCTAAGGTGACAAAAGACCGTTCCTCATTGTATGCATGAATAAATACTCATGCATCATTCATGCGGAGCCTAGTATGCATTTCCCGCCGATCGCGGCGCTTCGTGCCCTCGACGCCGCCGCCAGACACCTGAGCTTCACCCGGGCGGCCGAGGAATTGAACGTCACGCAGAGCGCTATCAGCCACCAGATCCGTCATATCGAGGAACTGTGGGACCTGAAACTGTTCGAGCGCCGGACGCGTGGTCTCGACCTGACACCGGCCGGCGAGGAGCTTGCGGAAATCGTCGGCCGCTTCGTCTGCGAGCTCACCGACGCGGTTCAGCAGTTGCACGACGCGCACGGGCATACGGCGATCCGCGTCGAGGTGCTGCCGTCGTTGGCGGTCAAGTGGCTGGTGCCGCGCATGCAGAATTTCCGCGATCTGCATCCCGACATCGACGTCTGGATGTCGACCCGGCACGACGGCAAGACGATGCTGGACCGGGGCGACTTCGATGCCGTAATCGAACTCAGCGACGGTCACTATCCGGGCTACAGCGCCTGGAAGCTGATGAGCGACTACGTGTTCCCGGTGGCGCGGCCGCGCTTCCTGGAACAGCACGGCGTGCCGGCGACGCCGGCCGATCTCTGCAAGCTGCCCCTGCTGCTCCGGCATTCCGGCAGCATCCTGTCGCCCGGCTGGGATTATTGGTTCGACTACGTCGGCGTGCCGAAGGACGTCTATCAGCCGGCGCTCCGGGACGGCACCCGCTATCCGGACAGCGCCATGGCGATCCAGGCGGCGTTCGACGGCCAGGGCGTCGCGCTGGCGCGTAGCGCGCACGTTTGGGAGGACTTGCAGACCGGACGCCTGATCCGGCTCTTCGACATCGTCTGCTCGTCCGACGTGTCGGTCTATCTGGTCTGCCGCAAGGACCGCGCCGACCGGCCGGCGGTGGTGGCGTTCCGCGAATGGCTCTCGGACGAGGCGCGGAGCGCGCAGGCGGAGTGGGACGCGTCGGAAGGGCTCACGAACGAAACCGCCGCCGGCAAGCCGGCGGCGGGTCGCAAGGCGTCTTGAACGCGTAGGCTCAGAGCTTGCCGAGCATCGCCTCGGCGCTGGTCTTCTCGAAGGTGCCGGCGGCGTCGATCTCGACCGACTTCACCACGCCGTCATCGACCAGCATGGCGAAACGCTGCGAGCGCACGCCCATGTTGCGGGCCGTGAGATCCAGCTCGAGGCCGGCCGCCTTGGCGAAGTTGGCGCTGCCGTCGGCCAGCATCATCACCTTGTCGCCGACGTTCTGATCCTTGCCCCAGGCGCCCATCACGAAGGCGTCGTTGACGGAAAGGCAGGCGATGGTGTCGACGCCCTTGGCCTTCAGCTTGTCGGCGTTGGCGACGAAGCCCGGCAGGTGCTTGGCCGAGCAGGTCGGCGTGAAGGCGCCCGG
>JAYOFL010000009.1:0-75078 GCA_038117205.1 Rhodospirillales bacterium
ATCCGGACGGGCGGCGCGCCCTCGCGGCCCGCAGTCACGCCACGGCGCCGCGCTTCAGCCGCGAGACCCAGGCCCGGCACATGTTGGGCGTTCTGGACGCCGTCATGGCCGGCGAGGGCGCGCGGGTCGCCGCGAAACACCCCGACAGCGGAGGACAGTCATGAGGATCGGCGTCACCGGCGCCAACGGCTTCGTCGGGCGGAATACGGTGGCCGAACTCAGGGACGCCGGCCATACGGTGCGGGCGCTGGTCCGCGACACGCGGGCGGCGACCCCCGACGGCTCGGAAAGGATCGTCATTCCGGCTCTCGGCGCCGGCAGCCGGCCGACGGATTTTCTCGACGCGCTAACGGGCCTCGACGCCGTCGTTCACGTGGCGGCGCACGTGCACGCCATGAAGGGCGGCGACGATCCCGCGTTCGATGCCGTCAACGTCGCCGGCGGCAAGGCGTTCATGATCGCCGCCGCCGACGCCGGCGTGAACCGTTTCGTGTTCGTGAGTACCGTAAAGGCGGCCGGAGAGCGGTCGCACGGCCAGCCCCTCCGCGCCGAGGACCCGCCGGCGCCGGAAGACGCCTACGGCCGCTCGAAGCTCGCCGCGGAACGGGCGTTTACGGAGATCGCCCGCGAGCGCGGCGTCGAACTCGTGATCCTGCGGCCGGGGTTCGTCTACGGCTGGCCTTTTTCCGGGAATTTCCGCTCGGTCGTCGCCGTTCTGCGCAAGAGGATTCCGCTACCCTTTTCGGCGATCGGAAACGCCCGCGACATGATTTACGTGGGGAACCTGGCCTCGGCCATACGCGCCGCCGTCGAATCGCCCAACCTCGGCTCCGTGCCTTATTTTCTGGCAGACGGCGAGGCGGTATCTACACCCGAACTGTTCCGCCGCGTCGGCGACGCCCTCGGCAGACCGGCGCTGCTGTTTCCCCTGCCGATCCCCCTGCTGAAAGTCCTCGGCGCGATCACGGGCCGGCAAAGCGAAATTGCCCGGCTGACCGAGGATTTCACGGTCGATTCGGCGCCCTTCCGCCGTGACGCGGCGTGGCTGCCGCCTTATAACATGCAGCAGGGCCTCATGGCGGCCATGGCAGCTGCCGAGGCAGCGGCCGAGGCCGGGCGGGACGGCCCCAAAAGCACGGGAACCAACGACACGTGACGCTGTTTCATCGCATTTCCGGCCGCGGCATGATCGCCTACGGCCACGATATCGTGATGGCGGGACTGTCCTACCTGATCGCGCTCTATCTCCGCGTCGGCGCCACCAATTATACCCTGACGGACGAGCTGCTGTACGGCGGCTCCATCACCATGCTGGTGATCGGCGCCGGCGTGTTCTGGTTCTCCGGCCTCTATCGCGGCGTCTGGCGCTACGCCTCCATGGACGATCTGATGGCGATCACCCGCGCCGTCACCGTCGCCACGCTCTCCTTCACGTTGGTCATGTTCCTGTGGTCGCGTTTGGGCGCCGTGCCGCGGTCCGTGCCGGTGATCAACTGGTTCGTGCTGATGGCGCTGCTCGGCGGACCGCGCTTCCTGTATCGGTTCTGGAAGGACCGTCGGATCGACCTGCGCCCGACGCTCGGCGAAGGCCGCGTCCCGGTGCTGCTGGTGGGCGCGTCGGACGGCGCCGACCAGTTCCTGCGCGGGCTCCGGAAAATCGACGATCACGTCTATGACGTGGTGGGCATCCTGTCGGAAAATCCGGAGCGGGTCGGCCGCACCATCCGCGGCGCCGGCGTGCTCGGCACCGTCGGAGACCTCGAGCGGGTGTACGCCGAGCTCAAGGCCGACCGCAATGCGCCGCGCCGGCTCTTGCTGACCAAGGAAGAGATCAAGGGCGCACCGGTTCGCGATCTCTTGGACCGGGCGACGGCACTCGGCATGACGCTGGCGCGCGTGCCGCGCCTCACCGATTTCCGCGCCGCCGAGACGGACGGCGTCTCCGTCAAACCGGTCGCCATCGAAGACCTGCTCGGCCGGCCGCAGACACCCTTGGACCGGCGCGCCATGGAAGACCTGATCCGGGGCCGCCGCATCCTCGTGACCGGCGCCGGCGGGTCCATCGGCTCGGAACTGGCGCGCCAGGTCGCGGGCTTCCAGCCGGCGGCGCTCTATCTCGTCGACAACAACGAATACGCGCTTTACGAAATCGACCGCGAGATCGCCGGCACGTTTCCGGCCCTTCGCTGGTCGGCGCTGATCGCCGACGTCCGTCACCGCGACCGCGTGCAGCGCCTGATGCAATCCGTCCGGCCCGAACTCGTCTTCCATGCCGCCGCCCTCAAGCATGTGCCGCTGGTCGAGGACAACGCCTGCGAGGGCGTGCTGACCAACATCTTCGGCACGATTAACGTGGCGGATGCCTGCCGCGCCGCCGGCGTCGCCGCCATGGTGCTGATCTCGACCGACAAGGCGGTCAATCCGACCAGCGTCATGGGCGCCACCAAGCGCGCCGCCGAAATGTACGCGCAAGCCCGTAACGTCGAGCCCGGCGCCAACGGCTTCCGCATCGTCACGGTGCGCTTCGGCAACGTGCTCGGCTCGACCGGCTCGGTGGTGCCGCTGTTCCAGAAGCAGCTCGCCGGCGGCGGGCCGCTGACCGTCACGCACCCGGAGATGACGCGTTACTTCATGACCATCCGCGAAGCGGTCGAGCTGGTACTGGAAGCGTCCGCCGTCGGCAGCGGCGACATTCACGCGGACGGCCGTATCTTCGTCCTCGACATGGGCGAGCCCGTGAAGATCGTCGAACTGGCGCGTCAGATGATCCGCCTCGCCGGCCACGTGCCGGACAAGGACGTCGCCATCACGTTCACCGGCATTCGCCCCGGCGAGAAACTGTACGAAGAGGTCTTTCACGACGCCGAGACCACCATCGTCGCCAACCACCAGGGCCTGCTGCTGGCCGCACCCCGCGTCGTCGCCCTCGCCGACCTGACGCGCCAGCTCGCGCTGCTGCAAGCCGCCGCCGAGGCCGGCGACGACGACGCCGTGCGGCGCGGGCTGCACGATCTCATTCCCGAATACGCGCCTGAATCCACGCCCGGGGCCGCGAGCGAGCCGGCGAAGCGCGCGAAATCCAACTGACGCAAACGCACAGCAAGAACAAGAGGACCGAGACCATGCCCGACGCCAAGATCACCCGCGCCCTCGTCAGCGTTTCCGATAAATCCGGATTGGTCGAGCTCGGCCAGGCGCTCGCCAAGGGCGGCGTCGAGATCCTGTCCACCGGCGGTTCGGCGAAGGCGCTGAAGGACGCGGGCGTGGCCGTCGTCGAGGTTTCCGACTTCACCGGCTTTCCGGAAATCATGGACGGCCGGGTGAAGACGCTGCAGCCGAAAATTCACGGCGGGCTGTTGGGCGTGCGCGGCAATCCGGAGCACGAGGCGGCGATGACCAAGCACGGCATCAAGCCGATCGACCTCTTGGTCGTGAACCTCTATCCGTTCGAGGCGACGGTCGCCAAGGGCGCCGACTTCGACACCTGCATCGAGAACATCGACATCGGCGGCCCGGCGCTGATCCGCGCCGCCGCCAAGAACCACGCCTTTGTCACCGTCGTCGTCGACCCTTCCGACTATGGCCGGGTGATCGACGAGATGGCGCATAATGGCGGCGGGACGACGCTCGGTTTCCGGAAGGCGCTGGCCGCCAAGGCCTATGCCCGCACCGGCGCCTACGACGGTGCGATTTCCGACTGGTTCGCCGGCCAATTGGGCGAGACGTTCCCGGCCAGGAAGGTGTTCGCCGGCGCGCTCCGCCAGACGCTGCGTTACGGCGAGAACCCGCATCAGGAAGCCGCGTTCTACACGTCCGGCGACAACCGCCCCGGCATCGCCACGGCGGCGCAGCTGCAAGGCAAGGAACTCAGCTTCAACAATCTGAACGACACCGACGCCGCGTTCGAGCTGGTCGCCGAATTCACCGACCGCCCGGCCTGCGTCATCGTCAAGCACGCCAACCCCTGCGGCGTCGCCGTCGCCGACACAATCAGCGCCGCCTACGAACGGGCCTATGCCTGCGACACGGAAAGCGCCTTCGGCGGCATCATCGCCTTCAACCGCGCGCTGGACGGCGCGACCGCCGAGAAGGTCGCCGAGCTGTTCGCGGAAGTCGTCATCGCGCCGGAGATCGACGCCGCCGCGAAGCAGGTTTTCGCTGCCAAGAAGAACCTCCGCGTGCTGGAAACGGGCGCCATGGCGGACCCGGCGGCGCTCGGCATGACGGTGCGCTCGCTTGCCGGCGGCTATCTGCTGCAGAGCCGCGACGCGCGCCTCGTCGGCGACGAATTGAAAGTCGTCACCAAGCGCCAGCCGACCGACCGGGAAATGGCCGACATGCTGTTCGCCTTCACGGTCGCCAAGCACGTGAAGTCGAACGCCATCGTCTATGTGAAGAACGGCGCCACCGTCGGTGTCGGCGCCGGACAGATGAGCCGGGTCAATTCGTCGCGCATCGCGGCCTGGAAAGCGGCCGACGCAGCCCGCGTCGCCGGCGACAAGGAAAGCTGGGCCATCGGTTCGGTGGTCGCTTCCGACGCGTTCTTCCCGTTCGCCGACGGCCTTCTAGCGGCGGCGGAAGCGGGCGCGACGGCGGTGATCCAGCCGGGCGGCAGCGTCCGCGACGAGGAAGTGATCAAGGCGGCCGACGACAAGGGCCTCGCCATGGTCTTCACCAGCATGCGCCACTTCCGGCACTGAGCCGAGCGCTCCCGCAGATCAGATCGTTCCGTTTTCCCGGAGGTGCCGGAGCGCCAGCGCGATGGCGCGGGCGTCGCCGAGCGCGTCGTGCTTGGGAAAATCCGCGGCCAGTCCGAAGTGTTCCGGCAGATCGGAACTGAAGACCTCGTGATCGACGAGGCCGAGCGCCACCAGCTCCTCGCGGACGTTCACCGACGGCGGCAGCGCCGGCAGCGGCAAATCGTTCAACCGGCAGTTCTCGAAAAGCACCTCGACGTCGGTGCCGTAGGCCATCACGGCGCGGGCATCGTCGCCGATGAAATCGAGAAAATCCGAGAGGCCGTCCGTGAACGTCGCGCCGTCCTCGTCGACCATCGCCTGCGTGATTCCCGTCAGGTCCTGAATGTAATCGCTGAGGATGGGATTGACGGTCGGCCGGACGAGAATGGCGCAGGCGCCCATTTCCCGAAAGCCGTCGCCGATGTCGATCTTCACGGCGCCGATCTGGATGACTTCCCGGTAGCGGCCGGGTTCCTTGAAGCCTCTGTCGCGGAAGCCGGGCCAACTGGTGAACTCGGTGTCGAAGATGACGGCCGGGCCCGAGCCTTGAAGAAACGACATGCGCTGGCCCCTTGCGTTCGCCGGCGTGACCGCCGGACGGCTCAGAACTTCCTGGACGCGATCAGCGGCGCGTCCATTCCCTCCATGCGGAGATACTGCGCGAGCACGTGCATCAAGGACTGATGCGCGTCCTCGATGACGCCGTAATTGTCGCCGGTGACGTGCAGGTTCACGTCGGCGATGCGGGCGGTGCGGCCGCCGTCGAAGCCGGTCATGGCGATGACGGCAACGCCGTTTTCCCTCGCCCACTCGGCGGCGCGGACCACGTTCTCCGAATCCCCCGACGATGAAATGGTGATCAACACGTCGCCCGGCTCCGCCATGGTGCGGAGCTGATAGGCGAACACGTCCGCATACGAGATGTCGTTGGCGATGGCGGTGATCGTCTCGATGGTCGAACTCAGCGACACGATCTTCGGGCGCCGCGACGTGTCCGTCTGGATGCCCTTCAGGTGATCGCAGTGCAGATGGTTCGAGATCGCCGCCGAGCCGCCGTTGCCGCAGGCGTAGACCGTGCGGCGGCCGTCGACGGCGGCGCCGAGGATGCCGGCGGCGCGGGCGAGCCGGTCGCGGTCGATCGAGGCCAGCGCCTTCGCCGCTTGTTCGGCGTAGGCGTCGAGGAAGGCGCCGATGCCGTCGTAGGAATGATCCGGAAACGTCATGCGGCTGCTATATCCCTTTCCCTTGCCAGGAGCAACTAACGGCTGGCGATCCGCCGGACCGCGTCCGTCACGTCGGCGAAGCGCTCCACGATGGCATTGGCGCCGAGACTTTCCAACGGCACGTGGCAATAGCCGAAGCTGACCAGTACCGTCGCCACGTCGGCGCCCTGCGCCGCCTCGATGTCGTTCTCGCTGTCGCCGACCATGACGGCGTCCGCAGCGCCGATGGCGAGACGTTCCAGGACGTCGCGCACGTGCGCCGGATCGGGCTTCCGCTTGCTGGCGGCATCACCGCCGATCACCACTTCGAAATAGTCGTCGAGCCCATAGCCCGCAAGCACCTGGCGCGTCGGCCCCTGCAATTTGTTGGTGCAGACGGCGAGCCGGCAGCCGGCAGCCTTCAGCTCGTCCAGCACGCCGATCACGCCCTCGAAGACGTAGCCCCGTCCGACCGGTTCCTTGTCGTGCGCGGCGAGGAACTGCGCCAGGCCGGCGTCGATGTCGGCGTCCGTCGGCTCCATGCCGTAGCGCCTGAGCGCGCGCTCGACCAGATTGCGGCTGCCCTTGCCGACGTAGCTTCGGACCGTTTCGGCGTCGAGCGGGTCGAAGCCGTGCGCGGCCAGCATGGCGTTGGCCGCCGCCTGGATGTCGGGAAGGCTCTCGATCAGGGTGCCGTCGAGATCGAAGATGACGGCGGCGGGCCAAACGGTCCGGGCGGCGTCGGAAACGGGGGCGTCGGTTTTTGTCATGGCGTCGCTGTAGCGGGAATCCGCGCACCGTGCAATGCCGGCAGAAGCCGCGTCAGCCCTCGTCCTCGGCGGCGGGCGGCCGCACCGTCGTCAGCAGCACGCCGCCGACGACGAAGAACACCAGGATCGCGGCCATGCCGACGCGCTGGCTGCCGGCCCAGGCGGTCAGCGCGCCGACCAGCATGGGGCCCAGGAACGCCGTCGCCTTACCGGACAGCGCATAGAGGCCGAACATTTCCGAGCGCATGTGGTCGGGGGCGAGCCTGGCCATCAGGGAGCGGCTCGCCGACTGCGCCGGTCCGACGAAGAGCCCGAGCGCCAGGCCGACGATCCAGAAATGCGTGATGTCCTCGACCACCAGGATGGCGGCGCCGAGACCGGTCAGCGCCACCAGCGAGACGTAGATCACCCGCATGGCGCCGAACCTGTCGTCGATCCAGGCGAAGACGGCGGCGCCGAGCCCCGCCGTCACGTTCATCCCGATGCCGAACTTGATGAGATCGGCGAACGACATGCCGAAGGTGCCGGCGGCATAGAGCCCGCCGAAGGCGAACAGCGTATTGAGCCCGTCCGTGTAGATCATCCGCGCGACGAGAAAGCGCGCCACGTTGCCGTGCTCGCGCACCCGGGCAAGGGTCCGGACGAGACCGCGCAATCCCTGCCGCACCGCATCCGCCGCCGGCATGCCGGTCCGTTCCCGGTCCGGCGTGAACAGGAACAGGGGCACGGCGAAGACGGCGAACCAGATCGCCACGAACGGACCGGCGGCGCGGATGTGCTCGGCGGCCTCCGTATCCAAGCCGAAGGGCGGCGGCGACGCCTGCACGAGCAGCACCAGCACGGCGACGAGACAGGCGAGCCCGCCCATGTAGCCGAGCCCCCAGGCCCAGCCGGAGACCCGGCCGATGCGCCGGCGCGTAACGATGTCGGGCAGCATGGCGTTGTAGAACACCATGCCCATCTCGAAGGCGACGTTGCCGGCGGCGCAGAGTACGAGGGCCAGCACGGCGACGGCGGGATCGGGCCGCACCCACCACAGCAGCGCACTCGCCAGGACGGCGGCGATCGTCGCCGCGAACAGCCAGGGCTTCCTGCGCCCGGTGCGGTCGGCGACGGCGCCGGCGACCGGACTGAGCACGGCGACGACGAGGGCCGACAGCGCCATCGCCTGACCCCACATGGCGGTACCGGCGATTTCGTCGCCGACGACGCCCTTGGCGAAATAGGCGGCGAACACGAAGGTGATGACGACGGTCGGAAACGCCGAGTTGGCCCAGTCGTAAAGGCACCAGGCGGCGACGCCCAGCCGTCCGGATGGGGTCTTCATGTCGTCATGCGCGAAGCGGCGCGGGTTCGGTCACTCAATCGCCGACCCCATCGACCATCGTCCTGAGCTGCCGGCTGGCGACCGCCACCATCGAGAGATCGTCGACCTCGGCGGTCCAGAGCTCGCCCAGCATCTGATCGGTCGGCGCCACCAGGTCGGGGTGTGCGTCGAGCCATCCGTCGACGGCCTGGCGGGCCGGCGTGCCCTTCTTCGAGAAGTCGATGACCTTCTCGGCGAGCCGCAGTTGGTGGCTGTAGATTTCCTCGACCAACGCCGCGACGGCCAACTGCTGCCAGTGGCTGTCGGACCCGAGGTGATCCGTCGCCGCCCGCAACCGGCCCATCCGGAAGCGGGTGCCGATGGCGAAGTAGACCTTGGCGACGGCCAGCACGTCCATGCCGCGCCGCGTCGCCAGCCGGACGATGTCGCAGCCCGAGTAGAGATTGACGAGGTTCGCCGAGCGCAGCGCCAGATCCTCGCCGGCGCCATGGTCGATGTAGGGCTTGGCCCGGTGCTTGGCGTCCTCGACGTAGTGCGGCGGCAACGCGTCCGCCAGCGCATGCGCGAGCTCGCCCATGCCCTTGCGGTAGGCGTCGATGTGGCTGCCGATGTCGAGGCCGGGCTGGCCGTTCCGGAGGAACCACAGCGTCACCCATTCCAGCAGGTGCTGCGTGTCGATCATCATCGCCGTCTGCGTTTCCGCCGGCGCCTTGTTGTCGAGGGCCTCGATCCGCGTCCACAGCTTCCCCATCTCGAACACTTCCTGGGCGATGAACCAGACGCGCGCGATGTCGGCGACGCCGCGGCCGGTCTTTTCCTGGATGTCGTTCACGAAGGTGCCGCCCATGCGGTTGATCATGGCGTTGGTGAGTCGCGTCGCGATGATCTCGCGGCGCAGCCGATGCTTGGCGATGTCGCCCTTGTAGGTTTCGCGGAGTGGCGTCGGGAAGTAGCGCACCAGATCTCCGAACAGATACGGATCGTCCGGCACGTTCGACGCCAGCAATTCGTCGTAGACCCAAAGCTTAGCGTAGGACAGCAGTACGGCGATTTCCGGCCGGTATAGGCTGTGCTTGGCGGTCGCCCGCTCGGCGATGGTCTCGTCGTCGGGCAGGAACTCGACGACCCGGTCCAGCCGGCCGCTCCGCTCCAGCGCCTTCATCAGGCGGTGCTGGTTTTCAAGTAAGTGCACGCCGCGCGCCGCCACCAGCGTGATCGCCTGGCTCTGGTCGTAGTTGTGCCGCAGCACCAGACGCCCGACCTCGTCGGTCATGCGCGCCAGCAGCTTGTTGCGCGCCGCCTCCTTGAGGCGGCCGGCCTGCACGGCCTGACCGAGCAGGATCTTGATGTTGACCTCGTGGTCCGACGAATCGACGCCGGCCGAGTTGTCGATGGCGTCGGTGTTGAGCCGGCCGCCGTGCGCCGCGAACTCGACGCGGCCGAGTTGCGTGCAGCCGAGGTTGGCGCCCTCGCCGATCACCTTGGCGCCGACGTCCGCGCCGTTGATGCGGATGGCGTCGTTGGCGCGGTCGCCGACGTCGGCCGCCGATTCGTGCGCCGCCTTGACGTAGGTGCCGATGCCGCCGAACCACAACAGATCGACCTTCGACTTCAGGATCGCCTTCAGCAGTTCGGTCGGCGTCACCGCGTCCTTGTCGAAGCCGAACAGCGCCTTGATCTGCGGCGTCAGCTTGAGGGACTTGGCGCTGCGCTCATATATCATGCCGCCCTTAGAAAGCTTCGTCGCGTCGTAGTCGGACCACGCCGAGCGGCCCATGTCGAACAGGCGTTTTCTTTCCTTGAAGCTCGACGCCGGATCGGGATCGGGGTCGACGAAGATGTGCATGTGGTTGAAGGCGGCCTGCAGCTTGATGTGCTCGGACAGCAGCATGCCGTTGCCGAACACGTCGCCGGACATGTCGCCGACGCCCATGCAGGTGAAGTCCTGCGTCTGCGTGTCGATGCCCATCTCGCGGAAGTGGCGCTTCACGGATTCCCAACCGCCGCGCGCCGTGATGCCCATTTTCTTGTGGTCGTAGCCCTGGCTGCCGCCGGACGCGAAGGCGTCGCCGAGCCAGAAGCCGTATTGCGTGGAAATGCCGTTGGCGATGTCGGAGAACGTCGCCGTCCCCTTGTCGGCGGCAACCACCAGATAGGGATCGTCGTCGTCCAGGCGCACCACGTCGCCCGGCGGCACGATCTTCGGCCCCTTGATGTTGTCGGTGATGTCGAGCATGCCGGAAACGAGCGTCTTGTAGCACGCGATGCCTTCGGCCAGGAACGCGTCGCGCCCGCCTTCGGTGGGCGGCCGCTTGACGACGAAGCCGCCCTTCGAGCCGACCGGCACGATGACCGCGTTCTTGACCTGCTGCGCCTTGACGAGGCCGAGGATCTCGGTCCGGAAATCCTCCGGCCGGTCGGACCAGCGCATGCCGCCGCGCGCGACGAAACCGAAGCGGAGATGGATGCCCTCGACGCGCGGGCTGTAGACCCAGATTTCGCGGAGCGGACGCGGCAGCGGCAAATCCTCGATCTGGCGCGACGCGATCTTGAACGAGACATAGGACTTCGCCGCGCCGTCGCCGTCCGGCTGGAAATAGTTGGTGCGGAGCGTCGCGTCGACAGCGTTGAGGAAGCGTCGCAGAATCCGATCTTCGTCGGCGCTGGCGACCGCTTCCAGTTTCGCCAGATAGTCGTTGCGAATCCGCTCCGCCGACTTCTTCGCCCCGCCGCCCGGATTGAAGCGCGCCATGAAGAGATCGACCAGCAGGCGCGAGAAGCCGGGATGACGCGCCATGGTCTGTTCCATGTACGCCTGCGAGAACGTGATGCCGGTCTGGCGGAGGTATTTGCAGTAGGCGCGGACGATCACGACCTCTCGCCAGTTCAACCCGGCGCCGACGACCAGCGCGTTGAAGCCGTCGCTTTCCGCCGCGCCCTGCCAGACGTTGGCGAAGGCGTCCTCGAACAGCGCCTTCACCTTGGCGATGTCGATGCCGCCACCGTCGCGCGCTTCCAGTCCGAAATCGTGGATGACGAGACGATCGAACGCGGTGCCGGAAAGTTTGACCTCGTGCGGGCCGGCTTCGTTCAGCACCTTGAAGCCCATGTGCTCGAACACCGGCAGGGCGTCCGAGAGCGCGATCTGGCTTTCCGTGTTGTAGAACTTGAAGCGCACCTGATTGGCGGCGGCGCCGGCCGGCCGATAGAGATTGAAGCCGACGCCGTCGCTGACGGCGATGCGGTCGATGGCGTCGATATCGTCGAGCACCTCGGCCGGCGAATAACGCACCTGATAGGCCGGCCCGAAGGCGTCGCGGTAGCGGCGCATGCGCTCGTGCGCGATGGCCTCGCCGTCGCGCGCCGCCAGCGCGTCGAGGATGCGGTCCGACCAGGACCGCGCCACCTCGGCGATTTCCGCCTGCAGTTTCTCGACGTCGTACTTCTTGATGCCGGCGCCCATCAGCTTGGTGATGAGGTGGATTCGCGCCAGCGGCGAGTCGCCCAGTTGCGTGAAGAAGGCCGACGGCTGGCCACCGAAGCCGCGCGCCAGGATGTCCTGCATGTCCTGACGCAGGTACGTGTTGTAACGGTCCCTCGGCACGTAGATGAGCGACGACACGTAGCGCTTGAACGGATCCTCGCGCACGAACAGCGCCACCTGCTGACGTTCCTGCAGATGCAGGATGCCGAGCGCCGTCTCGTATAGGGTTTCCTCGTCGATCTGGAACAGCTCGTCGCGCGGATAGCTTTCGACGATGTTGATCAGCGCCTTGCCGTCGTGGCTGTCGCGCGCGTAACCGGCGCGCTCGACGATGTTCTGCAAACGCCGGCGCAGCAGCGGAATGTTCCGGGGCGACAGGTTGTAGGCGACGGCGGTGAAGAGACCGACGAAGAGCTGGTGCCCGACGACACGGCCCGAGGCGTCGATCTTCTTGATGCCGATGGAATCCATGTAGACGGAGCGGTGCACCGTCGAACGCTGGTTGGTCTTGGCGACGGTCAGGAGATCGGGCCGGGCGAGGAACTCGCCGATTTCGGCGGACAGCGTCGTCTTGTCCTGAAACGATTCGAACACCACGACATCGGGATCGCGCAACAGGCCGAGACCGGACTTGCGCTCCAGCTTCGCCCGCGCCTTGCGGCCGGAACCGGTGATGGAATATTCGCGGAAACCCAGGAACGTGAAATGGTTGTCGTGCAGCCAGCGCAACAGGTCGCGCACTTCCTCGACGTCTTCCGCCGGCATGCCCTTCGGCGGCGTCGACATTTCCGAGATCACCATCTCCATGCGCTCGCGCATGGGCCGCCAATCCTCGACGGCGGCGCGCACGTCGTCGAGGACGCGCTTGATGTCGGCGGCGATGCCGGCGTGCAGATGTTCCGGCTGCTGCGTGATCTGGAAGTGCATGAAGGATTCGGCGCGCGTGCCGGCGGCCGGCTCGCCGCGGCCGGAGACACCTTCGGCGCTTCCCGACCGGCCGCGCCGTACCTTGAAGATCGGATGGATGACGAGGTGGATGGGCAGTTCCTGGCGGGTCAGTTCCGAGGTGACGGAATCGACCAGGAACGGCATGTCGTCGGTGACGATTTCGATGACGGTGTGGTCGCAGTCCCAACCGTCCCGCTTGAGCGTGGGATTGTAGACGTGGACCGTCGGCATGCCGGACTTGCGCGTCGCGCCGGCCGCCCAGTGGCTGGCGGCGATGGCGGCCAACGTCGCAGGCGCCATGTCCTTGAGATCCTGATAGGCGACATGCAGAAAATATTCGCCGACGAATTCCGCCGGTGGCCGCGTCTTGCCTTTTTTCATCTTGCGAAGCGCCGCGACGGCGGCGGAGGCGATGCGCGCGATGCGCTGCTGGTCCGAACTGCTTGGCATATCGAATGTCCACTGACTTATTCATCCGCTCCCAACGGATGTCGTTCCGACAAGGCTAACGCATCGTCATGGGGGTGGGAAGCGACGCTTTGCCGGAAGGTGTCAGAAGCGGGCCGAGAGACTGATGGAGCCGAAGCGGTCGCTCTCGCGCTGCGCGTCGAATTCGCGCGTCCGCATGACGTGCGTGAAGGCGACACGGTAGTCGCCGTAGACGACGGCGGCGCCGAGAATGAAGTCGCCGACCAGCGGCTTCTTGTCGACGGAGTGACTGCTGGCGAAGGTGTTGCCGTCGAGGAAGATGTTGCGCGCGACGGCGCGGCCGTCGAGGCCGGCGAAGATGTACCACGCCAATCCGTCGACCGGTTCCACGGCGCCGAGACCGGACAGGCTCGGCCTGATCAGCGGCGGGCCGAAGTCGACGCCGAGCCGCTGGCCGAAGCGCACCGTGCCGCCGCCGTTGATCGCGGTGTAGACGTTGCCGACGCTGGCGCCGATGTGCGGAATGACGTCGGCCTCGAAGCCCATGTACGACAGCGGCCGGTGCCGCCACTTGCGTTCGCCGATCAGCGCGACGCCGGGCTCGTTCTCCAGCTGGTGCGACCAGCCCTTAGACGTCGCGACGCCGATCAGCTCGTGATACGAATTCTGCACTTCCTTGCCGAGCGCCGCCGGACCGACCATGCCGACTTCCAACTCGACCGTGTCGAGCTGGCGCCACTTCACCGCCGTCGAGACTGCCTCGGTCTCGCTGTGCAGCGACGCCGCCAGGTAGAGCCAGCCGGCATAGGGGCGGTCGTTCCTTTCCAGGTTCCGCGCCTCGGTGTCCTCGGGCGTATATATATTGTGACCGAGCGCGAAGCCGGCGCGCCCTTTGCGCACGTTGGCGAGCGGATACAGGAACTGCAGCACGTCGCGGATCATCGGCTGTTCCTGGCCGTCCCGGGCGTCCGACACCCAGCCGAAGCGGGTGCCGTGCGTATAGTGCCGATCGGTGTTGGCGATGCGGTCGTTTTCCGCCTGCACGGTCCAGGTGCCGCCGGACGACGCCGGGCGCGCCGGCAGGGCCGCCAGGACTAGGCAGAGCAAGGCGCCGGCGCAATACCCGAGTGTGCAGGTGCGAATAAGCATGGCCTTCCATAGCGCGAAAGCGGGACGGAAAAAAGGCGGATCGGGGGAATTTCCGGGGCCTTGCCACGCCGGGCGCGGCCCCCTTAGGGTTCCGGGACGGACAGCCGGACGATTCCGTCCGGCGGCGGCGAGGGGCGGAAATGGTTAACGCGGCGGACGACGCGGCGGCGATTCGCGAGCGGGTGCGCCGGATGTACGAGCGGCATCCCTACCCGCCGCCGGCCGACGACATCGAGGCCTTCGTCCGCGGCGAGGCCTGGCTCCTGGAATCGCCCAATCCGAATTTCCATCATTATTGGCCGTACCAGACGCCGACCGACGATCTCGACATCCTGATCGCCGGCTGCGGCACCCGCCAGGCGGCGGAAATCGCCGCCGGGCTGCCCGGTGCGCGCATCGTCGCCACGGATATCGCCGAAAACAGCCTCGACGCGACGGCCAGGCAACTCGCGCGCATCGGCCGGAAAAACGTGCGGCTGGAGCGCCTGCCGGTCGAGGAGACGGCGGCGCTCGGCATGGACTTCGATCTGGTGATTTCGACCGGCGTTCTGCACCATCTGGCCGATCCGGATGCCGGCCTCGCGGCGCTGGCCAAGGCGCTGCGGCCGGACGGGTCCATGTATCTGATGCTGTACGGCCGCCATGGCCGCACCGGCGTCTACATGCTGCAGGAGCTGTTCCGTACCCTCGGCGTCGAGCCGGACCGCGTCCGCGGCAAGGACTTCGCGGCGATCCGCGAACTGATCGGCGCCCTGCCGCCGGCGCATCCCTTCGCCGCCGTCCGCGACCGGCATCCGGACTGGTGGTCGGACGAGGGGCTGGTCGATCTGCTGCTGCACGTGCGCGACCGGCCCTATTCCCTGCCGGAAGTGCACGGGTTCCTGTCCGGCGCCGGCCTCAAGATGCAGAAGCTCCTGTTCCGGGCCCGTTACGATCCCCGCTACACGGCCCTCGCGGCGCCGGAATTAGCCTCGCGGCTGGCCGCCCTTGAGGAGCCGGACCGGCTGGCGGCGGGCGAGCTGTTCCGGGCGTCGATCAAGAAGCACACCTTCGTCGCCTGTCACCGAACCCGGCCCGCCGATACCTATGAAATCGACCTCGCGCCGGCCGGCTGGGACCGGCTGGTGCCGGTGACGTCGGCGGGTATCGTCGCCGAGCGGCCGACGCCGGCGCGCCCGGCCGTGCGGCTGAGCTGGCCGCATCACGAGGAGCCGGACATCTTCGTCGACGTGGATCCGGATCTGATGCCGCTCCTGGAATCCTTCGACGACCGGCGCACCGTCCGCGAGGGTCTTGCCGTGGCCGCGCCGGGCGGCCCCGCGAAGCGCGCCGAACAGCGCGTCCGGGCCCTGCTCACCCGCCTCGCCGACGCCGATCTGATGGAATTCCGGGTCCGCGCCTAGGCCGCGCTTCCAGTGGTTCGGGCCTAGTCGTTCGGGATCGTCACCGTGACCTTGGTGCCGGCGCCGACCTCGCTCGCGATGTCGAGGGTGCCGCCGTGCGCCGTCACCAATGAATTCACGATGGAAAGGCCGAGGCCGGTTCCTTCGTGCGCGATCTCGGCGCTGACGGCGACGCGCGAGAAGGGCTCGAGGACGTGCGCCAGCATGTCGTCCGGAATGCCGATGCCGGTGTCGGCGACCGAGAGCGAGATTCCCGAACCGGCGCGAGTCGCCGTCACGACGACCGAGCCCCCGGACGGCGTGAACTTGATCGCGTTTGAGAGCAGGTTCAGGACGATCTGTTTCATCGAGCGCCGGTCGGCTTGCAGCGCCGGCAGGCCAGGCCGAACGTCGACGTCGAGTGCGACGTTCTTCGCGCGCGCCGCCTCGACGACGTCGCCGACGCATTCCGAGACCAGCCGATCGACGTCGATCTCGGACTTCTCGAAGGTCCGCTTGCCGGCGACGATGGTGGAGATGTCGAGAATGTCGTTCACCAGCATCAGCAGGTGATCGGCGCTGCGGTTGATGTCCTCTGCATACTCCGCGTACTTCGCGTGGCCGAGCTCGCCGAAGTATTTCGAGCGCATCAATTCGCTGAACCCGAGGATCGCGTTCAGCGGCGTGCGGAATTCGTGACTGACCGTCGCCAGGAATTGCGACTTCGCCTGGCTCGCCCGTTCCGCCGCGTTCAAGGCGCGGTCCCGCGCCTCCTCGGCACGGCGGCGTTCCGTGATGTCGGTGCCGGTGCCGCGATAGCCGAGGAAGACGCCGTCTTCGTCGAACAGCGGCCGGCCGCTGATGCTGAGCGTCCGCCGGCCGCCCGACGCCGCGATCATGTCGTAGCAGAAATCCCGGAACGGGCGGTGGTGTTCGAGATCGTCGAGATGGCTGCGCCATTTTTCCGAGCGCAGGTCCTCGCCGGAAATTTCCGTCCGACGCTTGCCGAGGTGATGCGACGGGTCGAATTCGAGCACCTGGCGGTTACGCTCGGAAAAATAGATGAAGCGGTGGTCCGCGTCCGTTTCCCAGAACCAGTCCGACGCCACCTCGGCGAAATCGCGCAGGCGTTCCTCGCTCCTGGCCAGGGCCTTCCGGGCCTCGACCTGTTCTGTGAGATCGAGCGTCACCGAACCGACCTTGCCGATGGTGCCGTCGCGGTCGTAGATCGGGAACTTCTTGATCTCGATCGTGTGCGTCGTGCCGTCGGCGAACGGCCGCTCGACGATCCGCGTCAGCATCTCGCCGGTGCGGAGCACCTGATCTTCCTGTTCCAGCATGACGTCCTTGTCGGCCGGCGTCTTGAAGACCTCGACGTGCTCCGACGGACTGCCGATCAGCGTCTCGCGCTCGAACCCGTACCAGTTGACGCAGGCGCTGTTGGCGAGAACGACGACGTGCTCGGCATCCTTGATGAGAACGCCGACCGGCAGGTTGTCGACGATCGACATCAGGAGGCTTTCGTTTTCTTCCAGCTTGGATATGCCGACGCTGACCGCGCCTTCGAGATCGCTGGTGTTCCGCTTGAGGGCGTCCTCGATCCGCTTGCGTTCGGAGATGTCGATGTGCCAAGCGATGCATGCGGTGACGCCCTCGAATTCGATCAGGCGGGCGTTCAGCAGCGTCCACACGCTGCTGCCGTCGACGCGGCGGCGCTGCACTTCGAAGTTGTCGATCTCGCCCGTCGCGTCGAACATGGTCTGCATGCGGATGTAGTCCTCCGCGTCGACGTAGGTGTCGACGCGGGGAACCCGGTCCATCTCTTCCACGGACGTGGCGCCGAACAATTTCAGGAATGGCCGATTGACGAACAGCCGCTGATCGGTGCTGAGGCGCCGGATGGACACGCCGATGGGGCTGCGCGCCAGCAATTCGCGCAGTTTCCCTTCTTGCGCCGGCAAACCGGCGACGGCGGCGCTTTCCGCCTTTACGATCGGTTTACCGCGGCTCTACACCTGGCTTTCCCATGGACGTCACACCCCGCTTCGCGGCGAATGCCCGCGCTGCCGGCATTTGCCGTGTCGTTCGCGAAATAATGCACGAACCCCGGGCCGGTGTCATCCGGCTCACGCGCCGGCGCGATTACCGGTGTGGTTCCCGTCCGTGGGCAGATCGACGGAAACGGTGGTGCCGACACCGAGCTCGCTCTCGATGCCGAAGTCGCCGCCGTGCAGCTCGACCAGCGCCTGCACGATCGTCAGGCCGAGGCCCCAACCATCTTCCGACCTGTAGGGCTGCGAGCCGCGCGCCTGGAACGGCTTGCGAAGCTCGGTCAGGTGTTCGCCGGAAATGCCGACGCCGGTGTCCGAGACGACGATCCGGGTGCGGCCGTCCGACTGGCGGATGGCAATGTCGATAACGCCGTCCTTCGGCGTGAACTTGCTGGCGTTGGAAAGCAGGTTGAGAAGGATCTGCTTCACGGCCCGTTCGTCGGCATGCAGCGGCTGCAGGCCATCGGCGACGTCGACGCCGAGCCGGATGCCTCTCGCCGACAGACGGTCGATGATCGTCCGCACACACTGATCGACGGCCGCGGCGATGTCGATCGCCTGCACGTCGACCCTGATGCGGCCGCCCTCGATGGCGGCGATGTCGAGCAGATCGTTGACGAGCTCCAGCAGTAGTTCGGCGCTGATGTGAATGTCCTTGGCGTAATCGCGGTACCGGTCGGCGCCGAGCGGGCCGAAATATTCCTGCTTCAGGATTTCGGAAAAACCGAGGATGGCGTTCAAGGGGGTGCGGAACTCGTGGCTCATGCGGGCGAGGAATTCGGACTTCGCCAGGCTCGCCGTGATGGCTTCGTCGCGCGCCCTGAGGAGCTGCGCTTCGGTCCATTTCGCCTCGGAGATATCGGTCAGGATCGTCAGCACCGCATCGACGCCGAGCGCCGGCAGCGCCACCGGGACCTTGTGTATCTTGAGATGCCGGCTATTGCCGTCGGCGAACTGGCGCATGTATTCGCCGGACCAGACCTGCTTGCTGTCGAACACCAGCCGGTCCTTGGCGACGGATTCCGCCGCCTCGCTGGCCGGAAAGAAATCGGCGATCGACTTGCCGACCATGTCGGCGACGCTCGCGCCCTGCCAGCGGGCGTAGGTGGTGTTGACGATTAGGAAATTGCCGGCCCGGTCCTTGAGCGTGATGCCGTTCGGCGAATACTCGACGACGGCGCGGAGCTTCTCCTCGCTTTCGCGGAGCGCCCGTGTCGCCCGGGCGAGCTCGCGCTCGGTCGTCAGGCGGTCGCGGATGTCGGCGACGATCCAGCCGAGCAACGCCGTCGCCAGCGAGAAGACGATCAGATACGGCACCGCCAGCCGGTCGATGACGTTGGCGACGGCCGGCGCCGGCAGGAACATGAACCAGCCGATGCTCAACGCATGCACGATGAAGCCGAATACGAGAAGCTGCACCACGCCGGCGCGCCGCTGGCGGCTTTCCAGAAAATGACGGTAAGCGAGGCCGGCGACCATGCTGGTCAGCACGACGCAGAGGCCGACGCCGGCGCCGGCGCCGCCGAGCCACAGGCGATAGCCGCCGGCGATTACGGCGGCAACGACGCCGACCACGGGTCCGCCATAGAGGCCGGCAATCGACAGCACCACCGAGCGGGCGTCGAAGATGATACCGGGGGCCAGATTGATCGGCGCCATCATGCCGACGACGCAGATGCCGCCATAGAGCAGCCCCGACATCACCACGCGGCCCTTGTCGCCGATGCGCGGCAGGCGCTGGACGATGCTGTCCAGATAGCAGAGCGCCAGCAGCAGCGCGACGCCGCGGATCAGTTCGATGACCATTCGGTTATTATAGGTGAATTACGCGCCGGCCGTCCTGCCAGGAATTTCCGCTGCTTATCCCGCTAATTTCACGCGGCGGTTCAACGCATCGGGGCAATGCGGCGGGAAGTCCTGCGTCGGAATGGAAAAAGAATGGAGCGGGCGATGAGATTCGAACTCACGACATCAACCTTGGCAAGGTTGCGCTCTACCCCTGAGCTACGCCCGCTTCCTGGGTATCGGAGGCCAAATCCCGAAGGTGGCCCCCGCAAGGCCGGCAGATAATACGCATCGGCGTTCGCTTTGCAAGGTCACTTTGCAATGTCTTTTGAAAGGCTTCCCGGGCCCCTTTCAGGTGCCCCGCGAGGCCCGGATCGGCACCCGTGCCTTGAGCATCCCTTGAGCATCCCTTGAGCCTGGGGCCCGGCGCCGTTAGGGTGCCGGCCATGGCGTGGACGCAGGACCAACTGATGGCGAAACTGGCGGAACTCGGGATCGAGACCCGGACCGTCACGCATGCGCCCGTGTTCACGGTCGACGAGGCCAAGGCGGTCCGAGGCGAGATGGTGGGCGCGCACTCGAAGAACCTGTTCCTGAAGGACAAGAAGGGGCCGCTGTTCCTGGTCACCACGCTGGAGGACCGGCCGATCGACCTCAAGGAGCTGAGAGGCCGGATCGGCGCCAAGAATCTTTCCTTCGGCAAGCCGGAACTGCTGATGGAGGTCCTGGGGCTGGAGCCCGGCTCGGTGTCGCCGTTCGGCGTCGTCAACGATACGGCGTGTCAGGTGCAAGTGGTGCTGGATGCGGAAATGCTGCGTCGGCCGCCCTTGAATTTCCATCCGCTGACCAACACGGCGACCACGGCGATCGGGCCGGACGACCTGCTCAAGTTTCTCGGCGCCACCGGGCACGAGCCCATGATCGTCGAATTCTGAGGAAAAACCGGCCGATCCCCGCCCCGGCCGGCCCTGAGCCCTTGCCGGACGCGGGATCGTCGGCCATTTATTGTGCAAGCATGGAGCCGTCCCGGCGAGGCCGGGACCGCGGCAGAGAACGGTGGAAACATGGAATTCGTCATCAACCCGGACGGCAGCATGAACCCGAAGGCCGGTGCACCGGCGGCGCAGAAGCCGGGCGGCGCGGCCCAACCGGCCGCCGGCGGCCTGATTAAGGATTCCGACACCCAGAACTTCATGGCCGACGTCATCGAGGCGTCGAAGCAGCAGCCCGTCATCGTCGATTTCTGGGCGCCCTGGTGCGGCCCCTGCAAGCAGCTCGGCCCGATGCTGGAAAAGCTGGTCAAGGAAGCGGGCGGTCTGGTCCGCATGGTCAAGATCAACGTCGACGAGAACCAGTCGCTGGCGGGGCAGATGCGGGTGCAGTCGATCCCGGCTGTCTATGCCTTCAAGAACGGCCAGCCCGTCGACGGCTTCATGGGGGCGCTGCCGGAAAGCCAGCTGAAGTCCTTCATCCAGCGCCTGCTCGGCGACGCCAAGCCGCCGCTGGAAGCGCTCCTCGAGGAAGCCGACAAGGCCCTGGAAGCCGGCGACGGCGAACTGGCGCTCGGCCTCTACGCCGAGGCGCAGGCCAGCTCGCCGGAAAACGAGCGCGCCATCGCCGGCATGATCCGCGCCGCCGTCGCCGCCGGACAGACCGAGCAGGCGAAGGCCATGATCGAGGGCCTGCCCGACGCCTGGAAGCAGAAGTCCGCCATCGCCGGCGCCATCACCGCCGTCGAACTGTCCGATGTCGCCGGCGCCGACGACGAGGTGATGCGGGATCTCACGGCCATGCTGGAGAAGGATCCGGCCAACCATCAGGTCCGCTACGACCTCGCCATGGCCTACTTCGGCGCCAAGCGGAACGAAGAGGCCATCGACAATCTGATCGAGATCATCCGCCGCAACCGCGCCTGGAACGAGGACGCGGCGCGCCAGCAGCTTCTCAAGATCTTCGACGCGCTGGGGCCGACGCACGAACTGACGGTCGCCGGCCGGCGCAAGCTGTCGTCGGTCCTGTTTTCCTGAGGAGCGGCATGGTCGAGCGGCCCCGCGCGACGACCCCCGCCGATCTGCCGGACGTCCTGCCGGTGTTTCCGCTGCCCGGCGCGCTGTTGCTGCCGCGCGGCCGGCTGCCGCTCAACATCTTCGAGCCGCGCTATCTCAACATGATCGAGGACGCGCTCGCCAAGCCACGCCTGATCGGCATGATCCAGCCGGTCATCGACGACGGGGCGAGGCTGGTGACGGACGGCATCCGGTTGTTCGACGTCGGCTGCGCCGGACGCATCGCGTCCTTCGCCGAGACCGGCGACGGCCGGTATGTGATCACGCTGGAAGGCGTGATCCGCTTCCGCGTCGCCGAGGAAATCGCCGGCAAGGACGGCTATCGCCGCGTGAAGCCGGACTTCTCGCCCTTCCTCGACGACTTTCTCGATCCCGCCGATCCCGCTGTCGACGACCGGCCGAAACTGGTCGACGCCATGCGCGGCTATTTCCGCGCGCGGGGCATCGAGGCCGACGAGAAGGCGATGGCGGACGCCGACGATTCGTCGCTGGTGACGGCGCTCGCCATGTCGTGCCCGTTCGATCCGTCGGAGAAGCAGGCGCTGCTGGAATGCATCGACGACAGGGCCCGCGGCCGGCTCCTGACTGAGATCATGCGTATCGCCGCCGCCGAAACGACGGCGCCGGCGCCGTCGACGCGGCAATAATACAGAGACACATATAGAGAGGGCCCCCATGAGCGGCACCGACATCGACCCGAAGCTTCTGGAAATTCTCGTCTGTCCCGTCACCAAGGCGACGCTGCGTTACGACCGTGAAGGTCAGGAATTGATCAGCGACAAGGCGGGGCTGGCCTATCCGATCCGCGACGGCATTCCGATCATGCTGCCGGACGAGGCGCGGCAGGTGGACGACCGGCCGACGGCGGGGTCCGGCCGATGACCGACCGATTCAGCCAACAGCACCGGCCCGTCGAAATCCGTCTGAAGCGGGACGAGAAGGTTTTGGAAGTCGACTTCGAGAACGGCGTCACCTATCGGCTGCCGGCGGAACTGCTGCGCGTCGAAAGCCCGTCCGCCGACGTCCAGGGACACGGCCCCGGCCAGAAGAAGACCATCGCCGGCCGGCGCCACGTCGGCATCATGGGCCTGGAGCCGGTCGGCAACTACGCCGTCCGCATCAAGTTCGACGACATGCACGACACCGGCATCTTTTCCTGGGATTACCTCTTCGAGCTCGGCCACGACCAGGAGACGATCTGGGCGGCGTATCTTTCCGATCTCGACGCCAAGGGCCTCAGCCGGGATCCATGAGCCGGGATCTCTAATCGGAATCCTTGACCCGGCACTGCCGGACGCCGACGCCATCGCCGAGATCGAGCATGGCGTTCCGGCCCTTGATCCAGAACAGCGCCTTGCCGTCGGTGAAGCGCGCGCCCGAGCCGGAGAGCCCCTGCGGCAGCACCATCGACCGCCCATCGGCGAGGAGCATGACGGCGCCGCCGTCGAAGCGCGCCGTCACGTTCTTCAGTCCGTCACATATATAAGGAATGTCTTCCGGCCGGTCGCCGCCGGCCCGGGCCGGTGACGCGGCAAGCAGAGCGAACGCGAGAACAAGGGCGGTTCTCACCGCCGCATCAGGCGCGGCAGATCGCCGACGAGGCCCATGGCCGAGCGCATCAGCACCTTCTTCAGGGGCGGCAACTTGTCGACGGCGGCGAGCCCGATGTCGCGGGCGATACGCAGCGGCGCGATGTCGTTCGAGAACAGACGGTTGAGACCGTCGGTGGCGGCCAGCATCAGCGTGTTGTCGAAGCGCCGCCAGCGCCGGTAACGCTCCAGCACCGCCGCCGAGCCGATGTCTTGGCCGAGCGTCCGCGCCTCCGTCAGCACGTCGACCAGCGCCGCCACGTCGCGGAGCCCCATGTTCAACCCCTGGCCGGCGATCGGATGCATGCCGTGGTCGGCGTCGCCGATCAGCACCAGCCGTTCCGAGACGGCCGCTTCCGAGAACTGCAATCCGAGCGGGTGGCAGAAGCGGGGACCGATCACCTTCAGATCGCCCAGGAAATCCCCGAAGCGGCGCGCCAGTTCGATCAGGAAGGTCTCCTCGTCGAGGGCGACGAGCGCCGGCGCCTTGTCGGCCCGTTCCGTCCAGACGATGGAAGACCGGCAGCCCGGTTTTTCCGGCGTCCCCAAGAGCGGCAGGATGGCGAACGGTCCGGCCGGCAGGAAGTGTTCGTGCGCGACGAAGTCGTGCGGCTTTTCGTGCTCGACCGTGCAGACGATTCCCATTTGGCCGTATCGCCAGCCGGTGGTGCGGAGCCCGGCGTCGGCGCGCGTTTTCGAGCCGCGGCCGTCGGCGGCGATGGCGAGGCGCGCCCACACCCGGCTGCCGTCGGCGAGCTCGGCATCGACGCCGCCCGCCGTCCGCGTCTGTCGGACGACGCGCATGGGCGCGCGGAGATCGGCGCGTCCCGCCGCCAACGCCGCGTGGATGGCTTGCAGGTTGTGGCGGTTCTCGAGCATGAAGCCGAGCGGTCCTTCGCCGACGTCCTCGTGGTCGTAATGCAGGAACAAGGGTGAGCGCCCGTCGGCGACGCGGATGTCGAGGATCGGCGCCGCATGCGGCTCGGCATGACGCCAGATGCCGACGGCGTCGAGCAGGCGCTGCGACGCCTGCGCCACCGCCGATGCCCGGCCGTCGAAGCCGGCCGCCATGACCGTTTCCGGCGCCAACCCGTCGACCGCGACGACGCGAAAACCGGCGTCGGCCAGGGCTTCCGCGGCGACGCCGCCGACCAGCCCGGCGCCGACGACCAGGATATCGGTATCTGTGACGACTTCGGAGGGTGCGTTCGGATCGGTCATGTGGTCGTTCTCAGGGTCCGTTCTCAGTGGTCGTTATCAGGGGCCGATTTCAGGTCTCAAATTACGGCTATCGGGCCATATTCCGTCCACACCGACAACCGGCGTCAAAAACTGCATAAAAAATCACCAATATTCAATATTGCATAAAAAATATGCATCAATTCTTCGCCCCGCCGTCATCCCAGGCCGCATTATCACCCATAAAACTTTGGAATCACTTGATTCTTATCAATTCTCCGAATTTGGCACGGCCCTTGTAAAGGAGCCCTTGGGTCATCGTGGCCCGATAACGTAACCCGCGGGTGCCTACGCGCCGAATTGCGCGATGCCCGCACCCGATGATGGGGCCCGACAGGGGAAGGAGCAAGCGATGAAGCTTATCATGGCGGTCATCAAGCCCTTTAAGCTCGAGGAAGTGCGTGAGGCTCTCACGCCGCTCGGCATCGAAGGTATGACCGTATCCGAAGTGAAGGGTTTTGGCCGCCAAAAGGGACAGGCCGAGATCTATCGTGGGGCGGAATATCAGGTGAATTTCCTGCCCAAGGTGAAGATCGAGATCGCGTGCGACGACGGCGTCGTCGAGCAGATCGTCGAGGCCATCCAAAAGACGGCCACGACCGGCAAGATCGGCGACGGCAAGATCTTCGTTTACCCGCTCGAAAAGGCGGTTCGGATTCGCACCGGCGAAACCGACTCCGCCGCGTTGTGAGGAGAACGGCGATGCAGTTGTCCCGATTTTCCGAAGCGAGCCCGGCGATCGCCGGCTTTCAGCCTGCCGCAGGAGAAATCAACATGCTGAATGGAACTGTCCGCGGCGTGCGTAAGGTCCTTTCCGGTCTTTCCGCCGCCGCCCTCGTGCTGACGGCGAGCGCGGCCGCGTATGCCGCCGAGCCGCCGAAGCTCGACACCGGCGACACCGCCTGGATGCTCACCTCGACCGCGCTCGTGCTGTTCATGACGATCCCGGGCCTGGCGCTCTTCTACGGCGGCATGGTCCGCAAGAAGAACGTGCTCGCCACCGTCATGCAGAGCTTCGCCGTCACCTGTCTGATGTCGGTTCTGTGGATGGTTGCCGGCTACTCGCTGGCGTTCACCGACGGCGGCGGCATGCAGGCTTACGTCGGCGGCCTGTCGAAGATGTTCCTGGCCGGCGTCGGCAAGGAGGCGTTGACCGGCACTATTCCGGAAACGGTCTTCATGACCTTCCAGATGACGTTCGCCATCATCACGCCCGCCCTGATCACCGGCGCCTTCGCCGACCGCATGAAGTTCTCTTCCATGCTGGTCTTCATGGGCGCCTGGATGCTGCTGATCTACGCCCCGATCTGTCACTGGGTGTGGGGTGGCGGCTTCCTCGGCTCGGCCGGCGTGCTCGACTTCGCCGGCGGCACGGTCGTTCACATCAATGCCGGCGTCGCCGGTCTGGTGGCGGCCATCGTGCTCGGCAAGCGCAACGGTTTCGGCACCGAGAACATGGCGCCGCACAACCTCGTGCTGAGCGTCATCGGCGCGTCGATGCTGTGGGTCGGTTGGTTCGGCTTCAACGCCGGTTCCGCCGTCGCGGCGAACGGCACCGCCGGCATGGCCATGGCCGTGACCCAGATCTGCACCGCTGCCGCGGCGCTGACCTGGATGTTCGCGGAATGGATGATGCGCGGCAAGCCGAGCGTCCTCGGTATCATCTCCGGCGCGATCGCGGGTCTCGTAGCGATCACCCCGGCCTCCGGCTTCGTCGATCCGCGCGGCGCGCTGATCATCGGTGTCGTCGCCGGTATAGCCTGCTACTGGGGTGCGACTAGCCTCAAGAAGATGTGCGGCTATGACGACTCGCTCGACGCCTTCGGCGTGCACGGCGTGGGCGGCATCGTCGGCGCGATCCTAACGGGCGTGTTCGCGGTGGAAGCCGTGGGCGGCACCAAGGGTCTCTTGGAAGGCAACGGCGGACAGGTCCTGACGCAGCTCTACGGCATCGTCGGCACCATCGTCTACTGCGCCATCGGTACCTTCATCATCCTCAAGGTGATCCAGATGATCATGGGTCTTCGGGTCGACGCCGAAACCGAAGTCCAGGGTCTCGACATCTCCTTGCACGGCGAGACGGTTCACTGATCGCCGTGAACTCAATACCGGAGTTCGGTACGGGCTCCCAAACCCTCTGACTTTCCTCCGAAGTCAGTCGGTTCTCCCCAGAAAGCCGGATGGCGCCAGCCATCCGGCTTTCACTATTTCGGGTTCGGAGATTTACGCCAAGCCGGATGGCGTCATGGGATTCCCTGGCATCCGGCTTTTACTCTTTCAGAGAGTGACGCCTCATCCTTCGAGACGCCGCCTGACGGCGGCTCCTCAGGATGAGGCTATAACCAACAACCTCATCCTGAGGAGGCCCCGCAGGGGCCGTCTCGAAGGATGAGGCGGCTCGAAATTGCCCAAGGACGGCTTTTCCTTTTTCGGCATGCGACGTATGCTCGCGCCATTCCGCGATACACCCGGCCAACTCACCCGGACACTCCGATGCTCAACCCCCGCCTCGCCGACCTGCCGGACTATCCCTTCGATCAACTTCGCATGCTCTTGGATCCCGTGACGCCGGAAACCAACCAGGCGCCGATCCTCTTGAGCGTCGGCGAGCCGAAGCTGCCGCCGCCAGCGTTCGTTTCCGAAATCCTCGGCAACCGGCACGGCGAGTGGGGCAAGTATCCGCCGATCGACGGCACGCCGTCGTTCCGCCGCGCCGTCGCCGAATGGCTGACGCGCCGCTACGACTTGGCGGCCGGCATGGTGGACCCGGAACGGCACGTGCTGCCCGTCTCCGGCACCCGCGAGGCGCTTTATCTGGTGAGCGCGCTCTGCGTGCCGCAGGAGAAGGGCGGCGGCAAGCCCGTCATCCTGATGCCGAACCCGTTCTATCATGTGTACGGCGGGGCGGCCGCCGTCTCGGGCGCCGAGCCGGTCTATCTGTCGGCGCGCGCCGAGACCGGCTTCCTGCCGGACATCGACAGCGTCGACGAGGCGACGCTCGAACGCACCGCGCTCTTCTATCTCTGCACGCCGGCGAACCCGCAAGGCGCGGCGGCCTCCATCCAGACGCTGAAGCGCGCCATCGAGTTGGCGCGGAAGTACGACTTCGTGCTCGTCGTCGACGAATGCTACGCCGAGATCTACGGCGAGACGCCGCCGGCCGGCGGCCTGCAGGCGGCGGCGGAACTGGGGAAGGGCTTCGAGAACGTTCTCGTCTTCCATTCGCTCTCCAAGCGCTCGTCGTCCGCCGGCATGCGGTCCGGCTTCGTCGCCGGCGATCCGAACCTGATCAAGCTGTTCCGCCGGCTCCGCAACTACGTCGGCCCGCAGGTCTCGCTGCCGGCCATCGAGGCGTCGGAGGCGCTGTGGCGGGACGAGACGCACCTCCGGGAAGTCCGCGCCTTCTACAAGACCAACTTCGACATCGCCGAGGAGCTGCTCTCCGGCAAGCTTGGCTTCTACCGCCCGGACGGCGGCTTCTTCCTGTGGCTCGACGTCGGCGACGGCGAGGAGGCGACGGCGGCGCTGTGGCGGAAGGCGGCGATCCGCGTGCTGCCCGGCAAGTACATCTCGCGCCCCGACGCCAATGGCGACAATCCGGGCGCGCGCTATATCCGGGTCGCGCTGGTCAATCCCGCCGACGTGACGCGGGAAGCCCTCGAGCGTCTCGCCGGCGTTCTCTGTTGAGCCTTCGATGACACGCGCCGATCGGATCGTCTCCGGTCGCGCGGAACTCGCCGTCGAGATTTCCGGCGCCGGCGATCCCGTCGTCTTCCTTCATGCAAACGTTTGCGACAGCCGCATGTGGCGCGCGCAACTGGATGCCGCCTCGAAGACCCACAAGACGATCGCCTACGACCGGCGTGGCTTCGGCGGCACCGTCGCGGAAAAAGAAGATCACGACGCGCTCGCCGATCTGCTGGCGGTGCTTGAAGCGTCGGCGGACGGCAAGCCCGTCGTCCTCGTCGGCTGTTCGCAGGGTGGGCGCATCGCCATCGACGCGGCGCTGGCCTGTCCGGGCCGGGTCCGCGCGCTCTTCCTCGTCGCGCCGTCGCTGACCGGCGCACCCGATCCGATCCATCCGCCCGGTGTCGCCGAGATGATGGCCGTGTTGAAGAGTGCCGAGGCGGCGGGCGATCTCGACCAGGTCAACAGACTAAAGGCCCGCATCTTCCTCGACGGGCCGACGGCGCCGGAGGGCAGGGTCGGCGGAGAGGTCCGACAGCTCTTCCTCGACATGAACGGCATCGCGCTCCGGTCGCCGCCCATCGGACGGGACACGGGCGCGCCGGCGAATTTCGACCGGCTCGGCGGCGTCGCCCGGCCGACGCTGGTCGTGCAGGGCGATCTCGACCTGCCGCACGTGCAGGAGCGGTCCCGCCGCGTGGCGGAGAACGCGCCCGACGGCGCCTTGCACGTGATCGAAGGGTCGGCGCATCTGCCGAGCCTGGATCGGCCGGCCGATGTCACCGCACTCCTGACAGCGTTCCTCGCCGGCCCCGGCGATATTCGGCGCTAGGCCGTCCGCCCGATTCGCGCACGCTTGCGCCGATTCGCGGGTGGGGGCAGGGGCGGGATGCGCCCCCGTTACAACACCCAGCCAGATTTTGTGGTAAATATTCGTTTATCATCAACTGGTTCCAGCCGTTTCTTGAGACGGCGTTTGTTAACATCTTGTCAATAAACTCGGCATATCACGGCTTTCATGGCCGTTTCACGCACCCATGCTGGCGGTAAGGCCGCCGATCCGCTTCTGCCGCCGGCCCTCGTCGAGGGACTGAAGCGGCGGGCGGCGCAAATTCTCGGCCTGGCCCTGGTCCTGGGCGCCGCCGCGGCATCCACCGCCATCTTTACGTATGCGCCGGGCGATCCGTCGCTCAACAGCGCCACCGACAACCTGCCCATCAATCTGCTCGGCCATGCCGGCGCCGTGTTCGGCGACCTGTCTTTGCAGATGCTGGGCCTCGGCGCCCTTACCGTGCCGCTGGTGCTGGCCGTCTGGGGTGCTTTGGTCATGACGCAGGGCTCGCTCGCCCGCCCCGTGAGCCGCGTCGGCTGGCTGATCCTGGCAACGGTCCTGACCAGCGTCGCGCTGGCCGCGCACAAGCCGCCCACCGGCTGGCCGCTGGCGTCCGGTCTCGGCGGCGTGCTGGGCTCGCTCGCCTTCAAGGAGATGGCGACCTGGACCGGCCGCCTCGGCATCCGCGAGGCCGCCGACATCACGGCGCTGGCCATCGGCATTCTCGCCGCCGTCGGCGTCATCATCGCGCTCGGCATGCGCCCGACCGATTGGCTGAACGCCGTCAAGGCCTGCTGGTTCGCGGCGAAGCGCCTGTACGGCTGGGGCCGGGTCGGCGCCGGCGCCGCCCGGGGACTGAGTTCCGACATCGGCGAGCGCACGGCGCAGCTTCGCGACCGGCTGTACGACATCAATTTGACCGACATCCGCATTACCCGTCCAGGTACTGCCCGCGACGACGCCGAGGACGACATCGACCTCGAAATCGACAACGACGGCGACGACTACCGAGAGATCGACGAAGAAGAAGACGCGCCGGCGCGGACCGGCGTCATCGACCACATCGTCGAGGCGCGGCCGAAGCGCGCCAAACCCGGCCGCAAGGCGGAAGCCCGCCGCCAGCAGGCGCTGCCGCTGGAACCCAGCGCCTATACGCCGCCGCCGCTGGAAATCCTCGACATCCAGAGGACCCTGCCGGCGGAAAGCCGGGAAAGCCGCGAAGCCCTGCAGCAGAACGCCCGCTATCTGGCGACGGTGCTCGAAGAATACGGCGTGAAGGGCGAGATCGTGAAGGTCCGTCCCGGTCCTGTCGTCACGCTCTATGAACTGGAGCCGGCGCCCGGCACCAAGACGTCGCGCGTCATCGGCCTCGCCGACGACATCGCACGTTCCATGAGCGCAGTCTCCGTTCGCGTCGCCGTCGTGCCGGGCCGCAACGTCATCGGCATCGAGTTGCCGAACGCGCACCGGGAAATGGTGCACCTGCGCGAGCTGCTGGCGTCGAGCGATTTCGAGAAGACCAAGGCCGAGCTGCCGCTGGCGCTCGGCAAGGACATCGGCGGCGGCCCGGTGACGGTCGATCTGTCGAAGATGCCGCACCTCCTGATCGCCGGTACCACCGGTTCGGGCAAGTCGGTGGCGATGAACACGATGATCCTGTCGCTGCTCTACAACCTGTCGCCCGACGAATGCAAATTCATCATGATCGACCCGAAGATGCTGGAGCTCTCGGTCTATCAGGACATTCCGCACCTCCTGACGCCCGTCGTCACCGATCCCTCGAAGGCGGTCGTGGCGCTCAAGTGGGTCGTCAAGGAGATGGAGAACCGCTACCGCAACATGTCGCAGATGGGCGTGCGCAACATCGGCGGCTACAACCTCCGTCTCGCGGAAGCCCGCAAGAAGAAGGAAGTGCTGACCCGTACCGTGCAGACCGGCTTCGACAACGAAGGCAAGCCCGTCTACGAGGAACAGGCGCTCTCCATGGAGGCGCTGCCCTACATCGTCGTCGTCGTCGACGAGATGGCTGACCTCATGCTGGTAGCCGGCAAGGACGTGGAAGCCGCGATCCAGCGCCTGGCGCAGATGGCGCGCGCCGCCGGCATCCATCTGATGATGGCGACGCAACGCCCCTCCGTCGACGTCATCACCGGCACCATCAAGGCCAACTTCCCGAGCCGCATCTCGTTCCAAGTCACGTCGAAGATCGACAGCCGCACCATCCTCGGCGAGCAGGGCGCGGAACAGCTGCTGGGCCAGGGCGACATGCTGTACATGGCCGGCGGCGGACGCATCTCGCGCGTGCACGGCCCGTTCGTTTCCGACCAGGAAGTGGAGCGGGTGGTGGCGCACCTGAAGGCGCAGGCCGATCCGACGTACATCGAATCCGTCACCGAAGACGAGGGCGACGGCGCTTTCGGCATGGGCGGCGAGGCCGGCGGGTCCGACGGCTACGACGAGCATTACGACCAGGCGGTGGCGCTGGTGGCCCGCGAAGGCAAGGCGTCGACCAGCTTCATCCAGCGCCATTTCCAGATCGGCTACAACCGCGCGGCCCGCATCATCGAGACCATGGAACGCGAAGGCGTCGTCAGCGCCGCCAACCGGGTCGGCCGCCGCGAAGTGCTGATCGGCGATCACAGCGCCTGAACCGTCTCCGGTTCGTCGCCTTTACCTCGCCACGATTCCCCGCTAGAAGCGCCGGCATGAAGTTCAACGCTTTCATGGCCGTTCTAATGACGGTGGCCGCCCTCGCCCTCTCCGCCGGCGCGGCCGATGCTGCGGACAAGCGAAACGCCGTCGTCGCGCCGATGTCGGACGCCGACCGGGCGTATTTGCGCAAGGTCGAGACCTATCTGGATTCCATCCGCACCATGCAGTCGGCGTTCCTGCAATCGTCGTCGAACGGCGAGCAGACGCAGGGGATGCTGTATCTGTCCCGGCCGGGCAAGCTCCGCATCACCTACGACCCGCCGTCGCCGGTGGTGATCCTCGCCAACCAGAAGTATCTCAGCTACATCGACACCGAGCTGAAGCAGATCACGCACCTGCCGATCGACGACACGCCGGCTTCGTTCCTGCTGGCCGACAAATTCTCGTTCACGTCGGGCACCGTTTCCGTCACCGATTTCCAGCGCACCCCCGGCGCGACCCGGGTGACGCTGGTGCAGCGGAAGGACCCGCTGGCCGGCCGGCTGACGCTGGTGATGGCGGACAGTCCGATGGTGCTCCGCAAATGGACCGTCGTCGACGCCCAGGGCACGGTGACGGACGTGACGCTCCTCAATCCCCGCTTCGACTTTCCGATCCCGGAAAAGATCTTCGATTTCGACACGCAATCGCTGGCCCCGGCCGGCAATTGACGCCGCTTTAAATCGGCGTTCTGCCACCCCATATACGCGTTAGCACGCCGGCAATTATCGCCGGCGCGCCGGACGTTACCCGTCCGAGACCGCAAGGTCCGAAGCGCCCGGCCATCCCCCCCTTTGGCGGGCGCTTCGTTTTTCCGGACGTCGCGTTCAGGAAATCAAGGAATCAGGCGATAGCCGCCCGGCTCGGTGACGAGGATGCTGGCGCTCGAGGGATCCTTTTCGATCTTCTGGCGCAGCCGGTAGACGTGCGTTTCCAGCGTGTGCGTGGTCACGGCGGCGTTGTAGCCCCAGACCTCGTCCAGCAGCTTTTCCCGGCTGACCGGCTTGTCCCCGGCGCGGAAGAGGTACTTGAGGATCGACGTTTCCTTGTCGGTGAGACGGATCTTCTTGTTGGCGCCCTCGTCCAACAGAAGCTTGTTGGCCGGCTGGAACGTGTAGGGGCCGATGGTGAAGACCGCATCGTCCGAACGCTCGTGCTGGCGGATGTGGGCGCGCAGCCTGGCGAGCAGCACCCCCAGCTTGAACGGCTTGGTAACGTAGTCGTTGGCGCCGGCGTCGAGCCCCAGGATGGTGTCGGCGTCGGTATCGGCGCCGGTCAGCATGATGATCGGCGAGCGCACGCCGTTCCGCCGCATCAGCCGGCACACCTCGCGGCCGTCCATATCCGGCAGGCCGACGTCGAGGAGGATCATGTCGTAGTAATCCTCCTTGGCGATCTCGAGCGCCTCGGCGCCCGTGCCGACGGCCTTGATCTGAAATTCCTCGTGCAGCTTCAACTGGTCGCCGAGCATCTCGACGAGCGTCTCGTCGTCGTCGACGATCAGGATGTGCTTGCCGTTGCTCATGCGGACTCCGTTGCCGGTTCGGCCATGACTTGCTTCGCCACGTGCCTTATATAATAAGCGACACGGCCCATGAAAGTAATAGGTTAACCGGATGACCGACGGTTTGAAACCGCGCCAGACGGCGTCATTGACGCCGATCGGCGTTCCCGCCGCCAGGGCGCCCCTGACGGTGCTGTCGGTCGAGCGCGCTCTTTCGGAGTTGCGCGGCAACCGGCCGGTCGTCGTCCGGGGCGGCGGCGGCCATGCCGTGCTGGCCCTCGCCGCCGAGGCACTCGCCCGGGAAAGCCTGGAAACCCTGACGCGCACCGCCGGCGGACCGCCGATGCTGGCGATCACCGCCCGGCGCGCCGCCGTGCTCGGCCTCGCCGAGACCGCCGGCCGGATCGCGGTCGTTTCCGGCATCGACGCCTTCAGCGCCGACGAGATCGCCGCCTTGGCCGATCCGCTGGTGGCGACGGCGCTGAGCCCGGAACGGCGCGCCCAGCTCGAGGTCACGGTGCGCGACCAGCCCGGCCACGACTGCGCGTCGGCCGCCGTGGCGCTGGTCAAGCTGGCCCGGCTGTTGCCGTCGGCCGTGCTGGCGACCATCGTCGCCGCCGAGACCGAGGACATCTACGCCTGGGCCAACCGGCACGACTATCTCGGCGTCGACACCGGCGACGTATTCCAGTTCGAGCGCGCCGCGCTCCGCAACCTGCGCCAGGTCGCCGCCGCCCGCGTGCCGTTGGACGGCGCGCCGGAGACCCGCATCGTCGCCTTCCGGCCGGACGACGGCGGCCGCGAACACCTGGCCATCGTCGTCGGCACGCCCGACCCGGCACAGCCGGTGCTGGTGCGCGTGCATTCGGAATGCTTCACCGGCGATCTGGTCGGCAGTCTCAGGTGCGACTGCCGCGACCAGTTGCAGGGCGGTCTCGCCGAGATCAAGGCGGCGGGGGCGGGCGTGCTGATCTATCTGGCGCAGGAGGGCCGCGGCATCGGCCTCGTCAACAAGCTGCGCGCCTACGAATTGCAGGATTCCGGCTTCGACACCCTGGACGCCAACGAGCAGCTGGGCTTCGACGCCGACGAGCGGGTCTACATCCCGGCCGTCCGGATGCTCCGAATGCTCGGCTTCCAGAAGGTGCGGCTGATGACCAACAACCCGGACAAGGTGGACGCCCTGTCCAGGCTCGGCATCGAGGTGGCGGAGCGCGTGACGCATGCCTTCCCGTCCAACCAACACAACGAATTCTATCTCAAGACCAAGGCGGCGCGGAGCGGGCACCAGTACTGATCGGCCCTGTCTTTCGCGGCCTAGACCTGCCGGGATTGACCCGGCAGAATCTGCCATTGCCGGCGGCGCGGCCCGGCACATATTTCTAACATATTGAAAATAAACGATTTATAAGTGGCACGGTGATTGCTGATTGCTTTCCGGGAGATTGGGAAGGGACGGGCATGAACATCAACCAGGCATCCGCCGAGACGTGGCCGAGCGCCGCCTGGCCGAACCGGATCGGCGGCGGCGAGGAACTGGCGTTTACGCCGCCCGAACCGTCGGCGGGCCCTGACGCCGGGATCGAGACTTCGTTCTTCGGCGCCGACGGCTTCACCTTCGCCGATCTGATCGACGTCATTAATCCACTGCAGCATCTGCCGCTGGCGGGATCACTCTATCGCGGCATGTCCGGCGACGAGATCGCGGCCGGCCCGCGCGTGCTCGGCGCGACGCTGTTCTTCGGCCCGATCGGGCTGGCCAGCTCGCTCGTCAACCTGGTCGTGGAGGACGCCACCGGCAAGGATATCGGCGATCACATCGTCGCCTTCTTCGGTGAATCGAGCACGGAACATTCGCCACCGACGGAGCTCGCCCTCGCGGGCGCCGACGCGGCGCGCTTCGAAACCGCCGCCGGCACCGTCACCACGCCGGAGGATCCCGTCAGCGCCTGGGCACGCGGCGAGGCCGCCTGGGCCGCCGGACGGACCCAGCCGAAGCCGATTGCGGAGAACGGCACCCGCCGCGATCCGATGCCGGATGCCTCGGCGCAACTTTCCGACGCCGGCGACTGGATGCCGGCGCTGCTCGCCGACGCGGGCGGACGCATCAATCCGAACGACGCCGTCGCCGCCTATCGCCGCGCCGGCACCGTGATCTCAGGTTAGGTTTTCCCTCATGCTCTACTGGCTCGGCTGGTTGCTGGGCCGCGCGGTTCCTGGACAGAGCCGCCCGGCCATGATGCAGTCCCGCAATGGATATCGACGTATTTCCCGACGGCAGCTTGGTGTTCGCTGGACGGACGTTCAGTTGCGCCCTCGGTAAGGGCGGCGTCTCGGCCGAAAAGCGCGAAGGCGACGGCGCGACGCCGGTCGGCCGTTTCGCGCTGCGCCGGCTGCATTACCGCGCCGACCGCAATCCCGCGCCGTCGACCGGCCTGCCGGCCCGGCCGATCCGGCCCGACGACGGCTGGTGCGACGACCCGGAAAGGCCCGAGTACAACCGCCCCGTCACGCTGCCGTTCGCCGGCGGCCACGAACGGATGTGGCGGGACGACGGGCTGTACGACTTGGTGGTCGAGATCGGCCACAACGACGACCCGCCGGTGCCGGGGCTCGGCAGCGCCGTCTTCATTCACGTGGCCAAGCCGGTATATCTGCCGACGGAGGGCTGCGTCGCCCTGGCGAAAGAGGATCTCTTGGCGTTGCTGGCCGAGTGGACGACAACGACAGAGCTGGTCGTACACGGACGTTGAGTGAACGGACCTAGTGACGCTCGCCGAAGATGGCCGTGCCGACCCGCACGTGCGTCGCACCGAGGCGGATGGCGGTCTGGTAATCGCCGCTCATGCCCATGCTGAGACCCTTGAGACCGTTGCGCTCCGCCATTTTCGCCAGCAGGGCGAAGTGCAGGGCGGGTTCATCGTCGACGGGCGGAATGCACATGAGGCCGCGCACGTCGAGGGCGAGGTCGTCGCGGCAGGATTTGACGAAGGCGTCGACGTCGGCGGGCAGCACGCCGGCCTTCTGCGGTTCCTCACCGGTATTGACCTGAAGAAAGCAGCCGAGGCGCTTGCCGGTGCGGTCGAATTCCCGGGCTAGCGCCTGGGCGATCTTCGGCCGGTCGACGGACTCGATGACGTCGAAGACGGCGACGGCGTCATTGACCTTGTTGGATTGCAGGGGGCCGACCAGATGCAGCGTGAGATCGGGAATACCGGCGCGGAGCGCCGGCCATTTTCCCTCCGCCTCCTGCACCCGGTTCTCGCCGAAGACGCGATGCCCGGCGGCGATGACGGGTTGGATGCGGTCCGGCCCATGCACCTTGGAAATGGCGACGAGCTGGACTTCCGCCGGGTCGCGGCCGGCGGCGGCCGCGGCCTGGGCGATTTCCGCCAGGACGGCCTTCAGATTGCTTGCGGGATCGACGGTATCGGTCATAGTTCGGCGATGTTTTCCGGGTGGCAGGGGACCGTAGCAAACGACCGGCGCAGGCTCAATCGCGGGTTCGCCTGCTTGGATCGCGTCGGGGGCCGCGCCGAGGACCGCCCCTTGCCGCATATGATCCTGATGACCGACGACCGGCCCGGCGCCGATTGGGTAGGGGCCGTCTGCCGGCTGCCGCCGGGATCGGCCGTCATCGTCAGGCATCCGAAACCGGACGGACGGCGCAAGCTCGTCGCCGCGCTCGGCGACGTCGCGAGGCGGCGGCGCGTCCTGCTCCTGTGCGCCATGGAGCGGCCGATGGACATCGACGGCATCGACGGCGTGCATATTCCGGAGCGCGGGCTGCATCGTTGGCGGCGCGTCGACATCGCCCGCGCCGGGCATATGTTCGTCACCGCGTCGGCGCATTCGGCGGCGGCGGTGGGACGGGCCGTCCGATTGGGCGTCGATGCCGTCCTGCTGTCACCCGTGTTCCCGACGCGGAGCCACCGGGAGGCCCGCGCTCTCGGATTGATGCGGTTCGAGGGGATGGCACGGCGTTCGCCGGCGCCCGTGTTCGCGCTCGGCGGCATCGACACAGCCAACGTGCGCCGGATCGGCCGCGGCGCCGCCGCCGGTATGGCGGCGATCGGATATTTCCTCGATGCCGGGCGTGCCCGAAAGTCTGGCGGATTCCGGTCGATTGGTGTATGAACTGCCGCTTGGCGATCCCTCGTCTGTCGCTATGATGCGGGTGCTGGGCAATTTTCCACGGATGGAACGATGCGACGCAAGAACGGTCACGGGTGGAGGATTCTTCGCGGCTTGCCGATGGTTCTGGTAGCGGTCTCGCTGCTGGCCGGGTGTGCCTACGAACCGCAACCGTTTCCGAAGCGCGAAGACGATCAGGATACCGACTATTCGAAACGCAAGACCGTCTTCGGCGAAGGCGGCCTCAATTTCTTCGGCGACGACAAAAAAGCCGATACGGGCGGCGCGCTCGGCGTCAACAGCTTCCTGTGGCGGGCGTCCCTCGACACCATTTCCTTCATGCCGATCAATTCCGCCGACGCATTCGGCGGCGTCATCATCACTGACTGGTACAGCCCCGCGGAATCGCCGGGCGAGCGCTTCAAGCTGAATGTCTACATCCTGGGGCGGACGCTTCGCGCCGACGGCGTCAGGGTGTCGGTGTTCCGGCAGGTCCGGGGCGCGGGCGGTGCCTGGCAGGATTCCAACGTGCCGGACGGCACGGGCGCCAAGATCGAGGATTCCATTCTGACGAAGGCGCGGATCCTCCGTCATCAGACCATTACGCAGAAATAATCTCTCTCTTAGGCCTGCCCGGTCGCCTCGGACGCTTGCAGCGGATGCGATCGGCGTGGCAAACGGCAGGAACGTGACGATGGGACGTGACGATGGCGCGATATAACGTCAAGGAAACCGAGCGAAAGTGGCAGCGGGTCTGGGAAAAGCGCCGTAGCTTCGAGGTCGAAGCCGATCCGTCCAAGAAGAAATACTACGTGCTGGAGATGTTCCCGTATCCTTCCGGGCGCATCCACATGGGGCACGTGCGCAACTACACGCTCGGCGATCTCGTCGCCCGGTTCCGCCGCGCGCAGGGCTTCAACGTGCTGCATCCGATGGGCTGGGACGCCTTCGGCCTGCCGGCCGAGAACGCGGCCATCGAGAACAAGGTGCATCCCGCCGCGTGGACGCACGAGAACATCGCCACGATGAAGCGGCAACTAAAGTCGATGGGGCTTTCCTACGATTGGCGCCGCGAGGTCGCGACCTGTGATCCGAGCTATTACCGGCACGAACAGAAGATGTTCCTGGATTTCCTGGAGCACGATCTGGTCTACCGCAAGGAATCCTGGGTCAACTGGGACCCGATCGAGAACACGGTCCTCGCCAACGAGCAGGTGATCGACGGCAAGGGTTGGCGGTCCGGCGCGCCGGTCGAGAAACGCAAGCTGGCGCAGTGGTTCTTGAAGATCACCGCCTTCGCCGACGAATTGCTGTCGGCGCTGGCGAGCCTGGACCGCTGGCCGGACCGCGTGCGGCTGATGCAGGAGAACTGGATCGGCCGGTCTGAGGGTGCGCACCTGCGGTTCGCCATCGACGGCCGCGACGATCCGCTGGAAATCTACACGACCCGGCCGGACACCATCTTCGGCGCGTCGTTCATGGCGATATCCGCCAACCATCCGCTGGCCGCCGAGTTGGCGGCCGGCAATCCGAGGCTGGCCGAGTTCATCGCCACCTGCAACCGCATGGGTACCAGCGAGGCGGCGATCGAGACGGCCGAAAAGCTCGGTTTCGACACGGGCCTCAAGTGCCGTCATCCGATCCTGGCCGACGTCCGCCTGCCGGTCTACGTCGCCAATTTCGTCCTGATGGAATACGGCACCGGCGCCATCTTCGGCTGTCCCGGTCACGATCAACGCGACCTCGACTTCGCGCACAAGTACGGTTTGCCGGTGACGCCGGTGGTTTGCCCCGAAGACACGGACCCGGGTTCCTTCGAGATCGGCGACGTCGCCTACACCGGCGACGGCCGCATTATCAATTCGGATTTCTTGAACGGACTCGGAATCGAAGAGGCCAAGTCGGCGATCATCGCCCATTTCGAGAAGGCGGGCGTCGGTTCGCGGCAAGTGAATTTCCGGCTACGCGATTGGGGTGTGTCGCGGCAGCGCTATTGGGGCTGTCCGATCCCCGTCATTCATTGCGATGTCTGCGGCGTCGTGCCGGTCCCGGCCGAGCAGTTGCCGGTGTTGCTTCCGGAGGATGTCGATCTGTCGGGTGCCGGCAATCCGCTCGATCGTCATCCGACCTGGAAACACGTCGATTGCCCGACGTGCGGTAAGGCGGCGCGGCGCGAGACGGACACCTTCGATACCTTTTTCGAGTCGTCTTGGTATTTCGCCAGGTTCTGTTCGCCGGACGCCGACATCGCTTTTGAACGCGCCGCTGCCGATTACTGGCTGCCGGTCGATCAATACATCGGCGGTATCGAGCATGCCGTGCTGCATCTTCTCTATTCGCGGTTCTTTACCCGGGCGCTGAAGCAATGCGGTTATCTCGGCATGGATGAGCCGTTCGCCGGATTGCAGACGCAGGGCATGATTTGTCACGAGACCTACAAGAGCGCCGCCGGCAAGTGGCTGACGCCGACCGATGTCCGGCCCACCGACGGCGGCGGTTTCGTCGACGCCAACGGTGGCGCGGTCTCGGTCGGTCGCTCCGAGAAGATGAGCAAGTCGAAAAAGAATGTCGTCGACCCGGAGGGGATCATCTCCACCTACGGCGCCGATACGGCGCGGCTGTTCATGCTGTCGGACAGTCCGCCGGAACGCGATCTCGATTGGACGGACGCCGGTGTCGAGGGTGCCTGGCGGTACGTGAACCGGTTATGGCGTCTGGTCGATGAACCGGCATTTGCGTTGGCCGGCGTCGGCGCGACCCGTCCGACGGCCGTCGAGGGGTCCGCCGCCGATCTTGAACGCCGGACGCACCGCACGGTCGCCGCCGTCACCGAAGATCTGGAGCGTTTCCATTTCAACAAGGCCGTGGCCCGCATACGGGAACTCAGTAACGCCGTCGAGGGCTTGAAGGCGTCCGACGCCGGGGCGGATTGGGTGCTCCGCAATTGCCTCGAGACGATCTCGGTCCTCGTCGGGCCGATGATGCCGCATCTGGCGGAAGAGATTTGGTCCGCCCTTGGCCATGAGTCGCTGCTGGTCGATCAGCCGTGGCCCGATGCCGACGCCGCGTTGATTGTCGACGAGAACGTCACGGTTGCTGTACAAGTGAACGGCAAGCTCAGGGGTACAATCGAGCTCGCCAAAGACGCGCCGGAGGATGTCGCCCGCGAAAGCGCCCTCGCCAACGAGAACGTCCGCGCCTTTATTGCCGACAAAGCCGTCCGCAAGGTGATTGTTGTGCCGAACAGGATCGTGAACATCGTTGTCTAGAATACTTGCCGCCCTCGCAGTGTTGATTCTGGCCGGCTGCGGTTTCCAGCCCGTCTATGCGCCTGCGGGTTCGGGGGGCGCGGGAGATGGTTTCGTGCCGGCGGCGCTGCGGCAAATGTCCGTCGAACATATCCGTGACCGGGAGGGGCAGATCCTACGGGGCCATCTGTTGCGGTTATTGCACCCCGCGGGTGCCGCCCCGAACATCCGTTATGTCTTGCTGATCACGCTGTCGGAATCCAAGTCCAATCTCGCGGTCAAGAAGAGTGCATTTTCGACACGCGCCAATCTCACGATGTCCGCCGGTTGCACGGTGAAGGATCGGGAAACGGGCGAGGCTCTGTTTTCGACGAACGTTCAGGTGACGAGCGGTTATAATATCTTTCAGTCCGAGTATCAGACGCTTGCCGCCGAACGTGGCACGCGGGAGCGTGCACTCGAGGAATTGGCCTATGAGATTCGCAGCCGGCTCGGCGCCTCCATGGCACTGGTCGAGAAGGAACGGCGGGAGAAGGCGGTCCCGAAGCCGTGAAGGTAAGCGGACGCCAGGTCGCCGGTTTTATGAAGGCGCCGCCCAAGGATGTCCGCGCAATTCTTTTTTTCGGGCCGGATGCGGGTCTCATCCGGGAGCGCGGCCGCGATATGGCTTACGGTTTCGCCGCCGGCCGAACCGACGACGTCTCCGAATTGACCGGTGACGCCGTTCGCAAGGACCCCGCCATACTTTCCGATTCCGCGTCGGCGCTGTCCTTGTTGGGCGGGGAGCCTGTCGTGCGGGTTCGTGACGCGGGTGATGCGATTACCGGTGCGGTTGAATCTTTCTTGGAATTGGGCGGCGGCATCCATCCGTTGGTGATCGAGGGCGGTGATTTTGGCCCGCGCTCCAAGCTCCGGCAGTTATGCGAAAAACGTACCGATGCCGCGGCCATCGGATGCTACCCGGACGACGGCCGTGATTTGGCGGATGTGATTTCGTCTGCGGTCCGGGAAGCGGGTTGCTCGATCGACCAGAATGCGATGGGCGTGTTGTTGGGCCGGCTCGGCACGGACCGGTTGGCGATCCGCCAGGAGCTCGACAAGCTTATATTGTTTCATGGGGGGCCCGGATCCGGTGGCAATATCACGGCCGAGGAAGTGGAAGCCTCCGTCGGCGATATCCGGGCGTCGTCCCTCGACGAAGTTTCCAATGCAGTTTTCGGCGGTGATCCCAAGGGATTGATGACCGCGCTCGATCGGACGTTTTCCGAGGGGGTTTCGCCGATCCCCGTGATCCGCGCCGTTCTGCGCCAGCTCGAACGGCTGCACTTCGTTAAGAGCTTGGCGGCGCAGGGCGGCGGGCTCGATGCCGCGATCAAGAAATTGCGGCCGCCGCTGATCTTCAAGCAGGTGGATGCGTTCACGCAGGCGGCCCGGGTATGGAGCGAGGCCGATCTGACGCGGGCTTTCTCGCATCTTCTGCAGGCCGAGTGCGACTGCAAATCGGGGGTCGGCGTCGACCGGGAAATTTGCGAACGCGCGCTGATGCAGCTTGCGCAGGCCGCCCGGCGCACGCGCCGCTGAACCGATGAAAGTCTAGGACCGGATCGCCTTCGGCTTCAGGCTGACGGAGAGCTTCGGCTTTTCCGCGGGTGCCGCCGCGGCAGCGGGCTTTTCCGCCGTCTCGGGCTTCGGTGCCGGCGCGGCGGCCGGCTTCGGCGTTTCGGGCGCTTTTTCCTGGGTGCCGGTTCCCATCAACTTGGCGATGACGAAGTCGAGTTGGTCGAGGGTGTCGTAATCGACGATGAGTTTGCCGCCGGCCTTTTCGTTTTCGATGGAGACTCGTAAGCCGAGCGTATTGGTGAGGCTACGTTCCAATGCGAGCGTATCGACGTCCTTCGGCTTACCGTGCGCGACTGCACCGGATTTTCCGCCTGACTTTCCGTGTGGTGCGAGACCGCGCTTTACCAGCTTTTCCGCTTCGCGGACGCTGAGGGCCTTGGCGACCATTTCATCGGCGAGTGCTTCCGCGTCCTTGGCGCCGACCAACGTCCGCGCATGACCGGCGCTCAATTCGCCGCCGTCGACCATTTCCCGGATTTTCGGGCTGAGCGCGAGGAGGCGAAGCGTGTTGGCGACGTGTGGGCGGCTCTTGCCGACTAGCTGCGCCACCTCTTCCTGGGTCCGGCCGAATTCGTTGATCATCCGCTGATAGGCGTCGGCTTCTTCGATGGGCGAGAGATTTTCCCGCTGGATGTTTTCGATGACGGCGACTTCGAGAGTCGTCTTGTCGTCGAAATCCTTGATGATGACGGGGACTTCGTGAAGCTTCGCCAACTGGGCGGCGCGCCAGCGCCGCTCGCCGGCGATGATTTCGTAGCTGTTGGGGTCGCCGTCGACACGCCGCACCAGAAGCGGCTGAAGGATGCCGCGCTCCTTGATGGACTGCGCCAGGGTGTCGATGGCGCCGGCGTCCATGCGGTGACGCGGCTGGTACTTGCCGGGACGGAGATGTTCGACCGGAACCGACTTGCCTGTCCGGACCTTGTCGAGCTTGGCGTAGTCCTCGGCGGTGTCTCCGAGGAGGGCGTTGAGGCCCCGACCCAGTTTCTTTTTCTCGGCCATTAGGCGGTCAACCTGCGTTCACGGTGGATGACTTCGCCGGCGAGGCTTAGATAGGCCTGCGAACCGGCGCATTCGATATCGTAGATGATGACCGGGCGGCCATGGCTCGGCGCCTCGGACACCTTGACGTTCCGGGGGATCACGGTCTCGTAGACCTTCTCCCCGAAGAAGGCGCGGACGTCGTCTGCGACGGCACCTGACAAGTTATTGCGCTTATCGAACATCGTTAACACAATACCTTGTATATCCAGTCCGGGATTGAAGGCGGCCTTCACGCGCTCGATGGTCCGCACCAGAAGGCTGACACCTTCCAGGGCGAAAAACTCGCACTGCAGCGGTACCAGCACCGCCTGGGCGGCGACGAGGGAGTTGATGGTGAGAAGCCCGAGCGCCGGCGGACAGTCGATCAGGATGTAGTCGTATTCCGGCGAGACCAGCATCAGGGACTCGCGGAGGCAGAATTCCCGGCGCGGCATATCCACCAATTCGATCTCGGCGCCGGAAAGGTCGATCCCCGACGGCACGATGTCGAGTCCGGGAATGCTGGTCTGGACCGTCGCCTCGTGGATCGCCGCTTCCCGGATCAGGACATGATAGGAATTCCGGGTCCGGTTTTCCTTCGGGACGCCGAGGCCGGTCGAGGCATTGCCCTGCGGATCGAGGTCGATGATCAGGACCTTCTGGCCGATGGCCGCGAGCGCCGTCGCCAGGTTGATGGCCGTCGTCGTCTTACCGACGCCGCCTTTCTGGTTGGCGATGGCGATGATGCGGGTGGCGCGCGGTCGCAAGATCGGCTCAGCGGACATCTTCGGCTACCAGGTTTTTGATGATTAGGATGACTGCGTCGGGATCCGTCATGCTGGGTTCCCTCTCTATGTTCATATTCCACCTTTTCCGTGATTCCGTCAATTCCGCTTCGACGTCCCGGCCCTTCAAAAGCACTGCTTTTCCCCCGGGTGCGAGGTGGCGGTGGACCCACGGCAACAGCCTCTCCAAAGGCGCCAAAGCCCGGGCCGTGACGATCGGAGCCGCTTGCGGGCGCGCCGCCTCGATGCGGGCGGTGATGACGTTGGCGGGAATTTTCATCACCCGGGCCGCTTCCCTGATGAAGGTGGCTTTTCTGGCGTCCGCCTCGATCAGCGTCACCGGACCCCGGTCGAGGGCGGCCAGGACCAGTCCCGGGAACCCGGCCCCGGCGCCGAGATCGGCGATGGGTTCCTCTGGTGGGACATGCGGAAGGAGTTGCGCGCTGTCGAGGAAATGGCGGACCCAGGTTTCCGGTACCGTCGATGGCGCGATGAGATTGATCTTCTTCGTCCACTTGAGCAGGAGGTCGTGGTAGGCGTCGAGGCGCGCCATTTGCGCCGGCGTGGTCTCCGGGAGGTGCCTCAGAAAATCAGCGCGGCCGTCGGAAAGTTTCACGTGAAACACCGTCCCTAGGCCGATAGGCGGCCGTCCCGTCGGCGGGTATACGCCAGCAGGAGGGAGAGAGCGGCCGGTGTGATTCCGGGTATCCTGGCGGCTTGGCCGAGGGTATGGGGCCGTACCGTGGAGAGCTTCGTCCGCAATTCGTTGGAGAGGCCGGCCATGCCGGCATAATCGAGATCGGACGGGAGGGCGAGGCTCTCGTCCTTCCGATAGGTGCGGACGTCGGCTTCCTGCCGGTCGATGTAGCCGGCGTAGGTGGCCTCGATTTCCATTTGGCGGCGGGTTTCTGGCTGGATTGATTCCAGGTCCGGCCAGATCGAGAGCAGGCTTTCGAAAGCCATGCCCGGATAGGAGAGGACATCCATCGGGGTCCGGCGTGTGCCATCCTGGTTGACCGAAATTTCGGCCTTGGCGAGTTGGCTCGGTGTCGCGGTTCGGTCGGTCAGGCGCATCCGCGCCAAGTCGAGCTCCGACTTCTTTTGGGCATAGGCGGCCTGACGTTCCGGTCCGACGCATCCCGTTTCGGCGCCCAGTTCAGTCAGTCGCTGGTCCGCATTGTCGGCCCGGAGGGTCAACCGGTACTCGGCCCGCGAGGTGAACATGCGATAGGGCTCGGCGGTTCCGAGCGTCACCAGGTCGTCGATCATCACGCCGATATAGGCGTCGGCCCGGTCCAGGAGGAATGGGGCATCGGACCCGCCCGCCGACCGTGCCGCGTTGACGCCGGCCATCAGCCCCTGCGCCGCCGCTTCCTCGTATCCCGTCGTCCCGTTGATCTGACCTGCGAGATAGAGGCCGGCGACGGCATGGGTTTCCAGGGTCGGCTTCAGGGCGCGGGGATCGACAAAGTCATATTCGATGGCATATCCCGGACGGATCATGTTGGCGCTCTCGAGCCCCGGGATCGTCTTGAGGATCTCCAATTGGACACCCTTCGGGAGGGACGTCGAGATCCCGTTCGGATAGACGGTCGGGTCGTCGAGGCCTTCCGGCTCGAGGAATATTTGATGGCGGTTCCGGTCGGCAAAGCGGACCACCTTGTCTTCGACCGACGGGCAATAGCGGGGACCGATTCCCTCGATCCGGCCGGAGTACATGGCGGAGAGGTGGATGTTATCCTGGATGATCTTATGGGTCGCCGGTGTCGTCGCGGTGATGTGGCAGTCGATCTGCGGCACCGTGATCCGGTCGGTGAGATATGAGAAGGGGACGGGCGGGTCGTCCGCCGGCTGCGCCTCCAACCCGGACCAGCCGATGGTGCGGCCATCGAGCCGGGGCGGCGTGCCGGTCTTCAATCGGCCGAGCGGGAAGGCCAGGCGCTTGAAGGTATAGGCGAGGCCGACCGACCGCTTGTCGCCGAAGCGTCCCGCCGGAATCTGGACGTCACCGACGTGGATCAGTCCGCGCAGGAAGGTCCCGGTTGTGACGACGATGGCCGCCGCCAAATGCTCGGCGCCGGACTCCGTCACGACCCCGCGGACACGCCCCGCGTCTCCCGTCAGGATCAGATCGCCGACCGGGTCGGCGATGATCGTGAGGTTGGGGGCCTCCGCCAGTATTTCCTGGATGGCCCGGCGATAGAGTTTCCGGTCGGCTTGGGCGCGGGGACCGCGAACCGCCGGTCCCTTGCTCTTGTTGAGCATGCGGAATTGGATCCCGGCCTGATCGATGGCCCGGCCCATGATACCGTCCAGCGCATCGACTTCCCGAACCAATTGTCCCTTGGCCAAGCCGCCGATGGCGGGGTTGCAGGACATCTCGCCGATGGTGTCGAGGCGATGCGTCAGGAGGAGGGTGTCCGCCCCCATTCGGGCGGATGCGGCTGCGGCCTCGCATCCGGCATGCCCCCCGCCGATGACGATGACGTCCCAGGAATTCTTGGTGGTATGAACCATGGCGCGGAATGTAGGCGCACCCGATTTCCGAGTCAATCGAAGGCCTTACATGTTTCACGTGAAACATGGTTAGGAGACGTTAAGACTCCCAGTTGTGCACACTCCGCCTCGAAAGAAAGTTTCACGTGAAACATCGGGGTCACTTGCCGATGCAGAAGTCACGGAAAATCCGGTCCAGCAACTCTTCCACGTCGACGCGGCCGGTGATTGTTCCGAGCTGCCGCGCGGCCAGACGCAAGTCCTCGGCGACGAGTTCGACCGACCGCCCGGCCTCCGCCGAGGTCAGGGCGCGGTCCAAAGCTTCACGCGCCGCCTCTACGGCCTGGCGGTGGCGCAGCCGCGTCAGCGGCGGTGCCTCCTCGGACCGACCCGTCGCCAGGGCAGCTACGCGACGCGTCAGCTCGCCGATCAGAAGGTTGAGGCCTTCCCCCGTTTTTGCGGAGATCCGGATCGCGCCCTTGGCGCCATCCAAATCGCCCGGCGTAAGATCGGATTTGTTGAGAACGACAACGGACGACCCGTCAGAAGCTCCGGCCTGAGCGGTCTCCGCCGACCCGGCCGTACCGGCATCGAGAAGGACGATACGAACGTCGGCCGTGGCCGCCGCCGCCCTGGCCCGCCGGACCCCTTCCTGTTCGACCGTGTCATCCGTATCCCGGAGCCCGGCGGTATCGACGACCGTCACCGCGTAGCCGCCCAGATCGAGCGGAACCTCCAGAAGATCCCGGGTCGTGCCGGCGATGTCAGTGACAATGGCGACGTCCCGTTTTGCGAGGGCATTCAGCAAACTCGACTTGCCGACGTTGGGCGCCCCGGTGATGGCGATCCGAAACCCCTGGCGGATGCGCTCCCCCATATGGCCGTCCTCGAGATGACGGGACATGCCGCCCCGGACATCCCGCGCCGCCGCCAGCGCTGCCTCGAATAGGTCCGCCGGTATGTCCTCCTCGGAAAAATCTATGGCGGCCTCGGCGTGGGCGAGGGTGGCGACCAGCCGTTCCCGCCATCCGTCATAAAGAGCCGAGAGGGCGCCCCCCAATTGCCGCAGGGCCTGGCGCCGTTGGCCAGAAGTCTCCGCGTCGACCAGGTCGGCAATGGCCTCCGCTTCGGTCAGGTCGAGCTTACCGTTCTCGAAGGCGCGGCGGGTGAACTCGCCCGGGCCGGCCGGCCGCAGACTCGGGATGCGGGAAAGGGCGTCGAGGACCGCGCCCGTGACGGCGCCGCCACCATGCAGATGCAGCTCCAGCACATCCTCGCCGGTCTCGCTCATCGGCCCTTCGAACCACAGCACCAGGGCCCGGTCGAGCAGGTCGGTCGATTCGGCTGCGTAAAGACTTGCCAGTGTCGCGACCCGTGCCGGTGGGAGGGGACGCCCCCGTGTCATGGCTTGGAACGCGGCTCCTGCATTCGGCCCGGTGACGCGGACGATGGCGACGGCGGAACGCCCCGGCGGCGTCGCCAAGGCGAAGACGGTATCCGGTTCTTTCGTCTGATTCGGCATCGAAAGGACCGCTATATCTAGTGGTATATACTATATATAGAGTGCGCTATTGATCCGGCCGCAGCATCAAACGCTCGACCCGCCGGCCGTTCTGAAGATGCTCGGTCAGGATTTCATCCACGTCGGCCGGGGTATCGAAGCGGTACCAGACACCCTCCGGATAGATCACCATGGTCGGGCCGAGCTCGCAGCGGTCGAGGCAGCCGGCCTGGTTGATTCGGCAGCCTTCCAACCCGAGCTCCTTGGCCCGCTCCTTCATGTAGTTCCGGAGCTTCACGGCACCCTTGCGGGCGCACGAGCCGCGCTCGTGTCCCTCCGGCCGTTCGTTCATGCAGACGAACACGTGCGCGTCGTAAAACAGCTCGGGGTCGTTCGGCGCCATTATTTCTTCTCCTTGTCGGCGTCACCGCTACCGGCCAGTTGCGACCAGAACATCTTCTGCATCTGCTCCCATCCCTGAAGGCCGGCGGGTAGCCAGGTCCGCAGCATGCTTTCCGGATCCATGGCCTGGAGATTGGCGCGCATGCGATCCTCGATCTCCCTCATCATGGCTTCCTGCAGCGGCTTCACGTCCGGCAGGCCGAGGAACGTCCGCGCCTCTTCCGGCGTGCAATCAACATCCACCTTGATCTTCATTCCGCCTTCTCCCCGCCCATCGCAATCGCCATCCGCAAGCCTTGAAAGATCGTCGCCGAAAGTCAAAGTAGACGATCAAGGTAAGCGACGGGGACGGGGGCTGGCAACGGCGCGCGTCGCCTTTCCTCCCACCGCAATGACCAGCGCCAAGGACCACCACATGACCCGCAACCGCCTCGGCGACGAGACCTCCCCTTATCTCCGCCAGCACAAGGACAACCCCGTCCATTGGTACGCCTGGGGTGACGAGGCCTTCGCCGCCGCCAAAAGGGACGGCAAGCCGATCCTCTTGAGCGTCGGCTACGCCGCCTGTCACTGGTGCCACGTGATGGCGCACGAAAGCTTCGAGGACGACGGGATCGCGGCCCGCATGAACGATCTCTACATCAACATCAAGGTCGACCGGGAGGAACGCCCCGACATCGACAACATCTATCAGACGGCGCTGCAGGCCTTGGGCGAGCATGGCGGCTGGCCGCTGACCATGTTCCTGACACCGGCGGGCGAGCCGTTCTGGGGCGGCACCTACTTCCCACCGTCGCCGCGCTACGGCCGTCCCGGCTTCACGCAGGTCCTGGACGGCATCGCGGCGACCTACGCCAAGAACCCGGACCAGATTTCCAGCAACGTCGCCGCCATCAAGGACGCGCTCAAGAAGGCGCTGACGCCGACCGGCGGCGGCGCTCTCGACGGCAAAACGCTGGACGCCGTCGCCGCCGACGCCGTGCGCATGATCGACCCCTACGACGGCGGCACAAACGGCGCGCCGAAATTTCCGCAGCCCATGTTCTTCCGTTTTCTCTGGCACGCCTTTCTGCGTTCCAACGGCGCCATGTTCCGGGACGCGGTCACCGTCACGCTCGACCACATCTGCCAGGGCGGAATCTACGATCATGCCGGTGGTGGCTTCGCGCGGTATTCGGTCGACGACCGCTGGCTGGTGCCGCACTTCGAGAAAATGCTCTACGACAACGCGCTCCTGATCGAACTGATGGCGGACGTCTGCCAATCGGCGCGTCATCCCCTCTACGCCGCCCGGACCGCCGAAACCATCGGCTGGCTCATGCGCGAGATGAAGGCGGAGGAAGACGCAGACGGCTTCGCCTTCGCCAGCGCGCTCGACGCCGACAGCGAAGGGGAGGAGGGGAAGTACTACGTCTGGACCGCCGAGGAAGTGGACGCCGTTCTCGGCGCCGACGCCGGACCGTTCAAGAAACTCTACGAGGTCTCCCGCATCGGCAATTGGGAAGAAAAGACCATCCTCAACCGCCTCGATCACCTCGAGTGGGACGACGCCACGGAGGCCGCCATGCGGCCGTTGCTCGACAAACTGCTCGCCGTCCGCGCCGGCCGCGTGCCGCCCATGCGCGACGACAAGGTGCTGGCCGACTGGAACGGCATGGCCGTCGCCGCGCTGGTACGCGCCGGCATCGCCTTCGGCCGGCCGGACTGGATCGACCTCGCCCGGACAGTCTTCGACACCGTGCGGCGGAAGATGACGGCGGCGGACGGACGCCTCCGCCATTCGCTCTGCGCCGGACGACTGGCGCACCCGGCCGTCCTCGACGACTACGCGAATCTCGCCCGCGCCGGCCTGTTCCTCGCCGAAGCCACCGACGATCCCGCCTACGAAAAGATCGCCATCGAATATGCCGAGGCCGCCGAGCGGCACTACGCCGACACAGACGGCGGAGGTTATTTCCTCGCCGCCGACGACACCGGCGATCTGATCCTTCGTTCCAAGCCCGGCTACGACAATGCCGTCCCGGCCGGCAACGGCGTCATGGCGGAAGTGCTGGTGCGTCTCTACATGATCACGGAGGAGGCGAAATACCGCGACCGGGCGGAACGGGTATTCGGGGCCTTCCTGGCCGAAAACCCGCGCGAGAACCTGCACCACCCGACGCTGCTGATCGCCTGGGAAATGCTGACGCGCGGCTGCCAGGTCGTCGTTGCCGGCGACGGCCCGGACGCCGACGCGCTCTGGCGTGCCGCCCTGGTCTCGCCGAACAGGCTATCCGTCGTCACCCGCGTCGGTGCCGATGCGAAGCTTGCCGACGGCCATCCCGCCGCCGGCAAGGGACCGGTCGACGGCCGCCCCGCCGCTTACGTCTGCGTGGGCACGACCTGCGGCCTGCCGATCACGGAACCGGCGAAATTAGCCGAGGCGCTCGGGGCGGCATGAGCGGCGACGTCCAACACCTGTCCTTCCCGTCGCCGCTCGGCACGCTCACGGCCTTCGAGGTGGCCGGCGCGCTGGTCGCCATCGAGCACGGCCGGGCGCCGACGCCGGGCACGGCGACGCCGTTCCTGACCGAGGTGCGGCGCCAGTTGAATGCCTATTTCGACGGCGCGTTGAAAGATTTCGATCTGGCCCTGGCGCCCGCCGGTCCGGCCCGGCGCCGCGAGATCTGGACCGCCATGTGCGACATCGGTTACGGCGAGACGGAAACCTACGGCGCATTCGCCGCCCGCGTCGGCTCATCGGCCCGCGCCATCGGCCAGGCCTGCGCCAGCAATCCGATCCCGATCGTCATCCCGTGCCACCGGGTGCTCGGCGCCGGCGACACGCTCGCCGGCTATTCCTTCGCCGACGGCGCGGAGACGAAGCGCCGCCTCCTGCATCTGGAGAACCCAAAGGCTTGGCTCATCTAGCGCGGGCTTGCCGGTTCGGCGCCGCTTCATCAGAATGTCCGCCAATTAACCAACCATAACCTACGGGAGAAGAAATTCATGACACATGCCATCCGCGTTCACGAGAAAGGCGGCCCCGAAGTCCTCAAGTGGGAGGAGATCGAGGTCGGCAAACCGGGCAAGGGCGAAGTTCGCATCAAGCAGAACGCCGTCGGCCTCAACTACATCGACGTCTATTTCCGCACCGGTCTCTATCCGATCCCGAGCTACCCGGCGATCATCGGCATGGAAGCCGCCGGCGTGATCGAGGACGTCGGCGAAGGCGTCACGGAATTCAAGATCGGCGACCGCGTCACCTATCCGATGGTGCCGGGCGCCTATGCCGAGGCCCGCTGCATGCCGACCCTCAAGGTCGTGAAGATTCCGGACGGCATCGAGGACAAGACCGCCGCCGGCATGATGCTCAAGGGCATGACGGCGCACTATCTGCTGCACCGGACCTATCCGGTGAAGAAGGGCGATCCGATCCTGGTCTACGCGGCGGCCGGCGGCGTCGGCCTGATCCTCTGTCAGTGGGCGAAGCTCTTGGGCGCCACCGTCATCGGCTGCGTCGGCTCGGAAGAGAAGGCGGCGCTCGCCAAGGCGCACGGCTGCGACCACACGATCCTCTATCGGACCGAGGACATCCCGACGAAGGTGAAGGAATTCACCGGCGGCAAGGGCGTCGCCGCGGCTTACGATTCCATCGGCAAGGCGACGTTCGATGCTTCGCTCGACTCGCTCCGCCCGTTCGGCGTGCTCGCCACCTACGGCAACGCGTCCGGTCCGGTCGATCCCTTCAACCCCGGCATCCTGGCGCCGAAGGGTTCGCTCTACGTGACGCGGCCGACGCTCGGCACGCACACGGCGACGCGCGAGCTGGTGCTCGACGGCGCCAACGCGCTCTTCGACGTCGTGAAGTCGGGCAAGGTGAAGATCGAGGTCAACCAGACCTATCCCCTGAAGGACGCCGCCAAGGCGCACAAGGAACTGGAAGCCCGCGAGACCACCGGCTCGACGGTCTTCACCGTCTGAGGTTCAGCCTCACGGCCCAATTGGCCACAGAGACACAGAGGCACAGAGAAAAAGGAAAGGCGCCCATTGGGCGCCTTTCTCGTTTCGATATTTTGATTTTCACCGCGGCGCGGAGAATGAAGAAGGGCGTCCTCTGTGTCTCTGTGCCTCTGTGGCGAACCTGTCTTACTGATTCATGGAGTCGAAGAAGTCCGAGTTGTTCTTCGAGTGCTTGATCTTGTCCAGCAGGAACTCCATCGCGTCGACCACGCCCATCGGCATGAGGATGCGGCGTAGCACCCACATCTTCGACAGCGTGCCCTTGTCGACCAACAGCTCTTCCTTGCGCGTACCCGACTTGGTTATGTCGATGGTCGGCCAGGTCCGCTTGTCGGAGAGCTTGCGGTCGAGGATGATTTCCGAGTTACCGGTGCCCTTGAATTCCTCGAAGATGACCTCGTCCATGCGCGATCCGGTGTCGATCAGCGCGGTGGCGATAATGGTCAGGGAGCCGCCTTCCTCGATGTTGCGCGCCGCGCCGAAGAACCGCTTTGGACGCTGCAGCGCGTTGGCGTCGACGCCGCCGGTCAGCACCTTGCCGCTGGACGGCACGACGGTGTTGTAGGCGCGCGCCAGACGTGTGATCGAGTCCAGCAGAATGACGACGTCGCGCTTGTGCTCGACCAGGCGCTTCGCCTTCTCGATCACCATTTCGGTGACCTGCACGTGACGCGTTGCCGGCTCGTCGAAGGTGGACGAAATCACTTCGCCCTTCACGGAGCGCGCCATGTCGGTCACTTCCTCCGGCCGCTCGTCGATCAGCAGCACGATCAGGTAGCATTCCGGATGGTTCTTGGCGATCGAGTGCGCCATGTTCTGCAGCATCACGGTCTTACCGGTGCGCGGCGGCGCGACGATGAGCGCGCGCTGTCCCTTACCGAGCGGGCAGATCAGGTCCAGCACCCGGTGCGTCGGGTCCTTGTTTTCCGGATTTTCGATTTCCATCGCCAACCGCTCGTCCGGATAGAGCGGCGTCAGGTTATCGAAGTTGATGCGGTGACGGACGTCGGCCGGATCGGCGAAATTGACCTTGTTGATCTTGAGGAGCGCGAAGTACCGCTCCCCTTCCTTCGGCGAGCGGATCTCGCCCTCGACGGTGTCGCCGGTGCGGAGTGAGAAGCGGCGGATCTGGCTCGGGCTGACGTAGATATCGTCCGGACCCGGCAGGTAGTTCGCTTCCGGGCTCCGGAGGAAGCCGAAGCCGTCCTGCAGGACTTCAAGAACGCCGTCGCCGAAGATGGCGATGTCGTCCTCGGCCAACTGCTTCAGGATGGCGAACATCATGTCCTGCTTCCTGAGCGAGCTCGCGTTTTCGATTTCAAGCTCCTCGGCATAGGCGAGAAGGTCGGCGGGCGTTTTCTTCTTGAGGTCCTTGAGATTCATGTGGTCCGTCGATGGTCGTGGGAAAGGGGTTCGCCCGTTCGGGCTTTCGAAGCGGCTGGGCGGGCCTTGGCGGCCGCCTCGTTCGAACTGGGCAGAAAGGACGGATTCGAGACGAATCCGTTGGAGAAGCTAGACGATTAGCGAAACCGCGTTCGCCTGTCAAATGGGAAATGCCGGAATTCCGGGCCTTAGCGCCCTTTTCTCAGAGCGGTTTCACGACCGCCATGATGACGATGACGATCATCAGGACCGTCGGCACTTCGTTGGCGATGCGGTAGAAGCGGGCCGGACGGACGTTGCGGTCGGCCTCGAAGTCCTTTCGCCAGCGGCCCATCATCATGTGCGAGACCATCAGCGCCGCGACGCAGGTGAGCTTCACGTGCAGCCAGACGGACGAAAAGTCCTGGTAGGCGAGCAGCATGCCGCCGAACAGCAGGGACGAGATCATGGCCGGGTTCATGATGGCGCGAAGCAGCCGCCGCTCCATGATCTTGAGCGTCTCGGAAAGCTCGGAACCCGGTTCCGCCGACACGTGATAGACGAAGAGCCTGGGCAGGTAGAGAAGCCCGGCCATCCAGGCGATCACGGAAATGATGTGAAGCGCCTTGATCCAGAAATAAGCTCCCGACATGTCCATGCTCGGCTCCTCCGTTCAGGCGGCGGCGCGGCAGGGACAGCGGCCGAATTCCGCCGGGCAGAGCCGCCCGCCGCTGTCGGGCGCCGTGCCCGCATCCCGGCCCAATGTGTCACGGCCCAGCGCCGAACGGACCGTCATCGCCAGCCCGTCGATGAACGCCGCCGCCGTGCCGACCGCCGGCACCCGTTCGTAACACGTGACGCCGTTCTCCGTCGCCAGGTGCTTGTACTCGATGTCGAGCTCGACCAGCGTTTCCGAATGCTCCGACACGAAGGCGATCGGCACCACGACCAGGGGAACGCCGTCGGCGCCGCCCCGCTTGATCTCGTCGTCCGTCGACGGGCCGATCCATTCCAGCGGCCCGACGCGGCTCTGGTAGCAGACCAGCCAATCGAGACCGGGGATCGCCAGTTTATCGACCACGGCTGCCGCCGTTCGCTCGACCTGCCACTGATAGGGATCGCCGCTGGCGATGACCTTCTTCGGCAGACCGTGCGCAGAAAACAGCACTCTCGGTTTCCCTTGCGCCGACGCGGCCTCGATCCTCGGCCGGATCAGCGCCGCCTGGGCTTCGACGAAACCCGACTGCATCGGATAGCAGCAGACCTCGACGGTCGGCGCATGGACGCCCGCCGTCCGCGCCGCCCGGTGCCAGTCCTTGATCGAGGACCCGCTGGTCGTCGTCGAATACTGCGGATAGAGCGGCAGCAGGACGATCCTGTCCGGCTTGTACTCACCGACCGCGCGCGCCACGTCGTCGCTCATCGGATGCCAATAGCGCATACAGACGAAGGTGCGCACCTCGTCGGGTCCGTCCGAAAACCGCGCCTGTAGGGCCGACGCCTGGGCGTCGGTCAATTCCAGCAGCGGCGACTTGCCGCCGATGTGACCGTAAATCTCCCGCGCCACCGGTGCCCGCCGCGTCGAAATCAGTTTCGCCAGAAGCCAGCGGAACGGTGTCGGCACCGAAATGATCGCCGGGTCGTTGAACAGATTGAACAGGAAGGGCTGCACGGCGGCGGGACTGTCCGGTCCGCCAAGATTGAACAGGACGACGGCGATGCGCATGCGCGTTCTCCTAGGCTTGGCCGCGCACCCGCTTGACGGCCCGTTCGACGTTTTCCGGCGGCGTCTCGGGGACGATGCCGTGACCGAGATTGAAGATAAATGGCCGCGTTTCCGCGATCTTCAAGATGGCGTCGACGGCCTTGTCCATGGCCTCGCCGCCGACCACCAGCAGCCGGTTGTCGAGATTTCCCTGCAGAACGCAGTTCGCCGGAATTTCCTTGGCCGCCCACTCCAGCGGCACGCCGTGATCGAGCGACACGCCGTCGACACCGGTCTTGCGCACGTATTCCGGGATCATTGCGCCGGCCTGGCGCGGAAATCCAATGATCGGCACGCCCGGTGCCGCCTTGTGGACGTTCTCGACGATTTTTTTAGTCGGCTCGATGCACCAGGCGCGGAAGGCATCCACCGACAGCACGCCGGCCCAGCTATCGAAGAGCTGCAACGTCTCAGTCCCCGCCTCCGCCTGGGCGATCAGATAGGTGGAGGTGGCGTCCACCAGGATATCCATCAGCCGATTGAATTCTTGCGGCGCCCGGTAGGCCCAGTCCCGCGCTTCCTCGCAGTTGGTGCCGCCGCGTCCTTCGACCATGTAGACGGCGACCGTCCACGGCGCGCCGGCGAAACCGATCAGCGCCGTCTCGGCCGGAATGCCCTTCGACAGCCGCGACACGGTTTCCAGAACCGGCGCCAGATGATCGAGCACACCGTCGCTCTTCAGCGTCTTCAGACCGGCAACGTCGCGGATCGGTTCCAACACCGGCCCCTCGCCGGTCTTGAAGGCGACGCTCTGACCCAACGCGTCCGGGATCACCAGAATGTCGGCGAACAGGATCGCCGCGTCGAAGCCGTAGCGGCGTAGCGGCTGCAGCGTCACCTCGGTCGCCAGATCCGGCGAATAACAGAATTCCAGAAACGACGACACCTGCGACCGGACCTCTCGGTACTCCGGCAGATAGCGGCCCGCCTGGCGCATCATCCAGACCGGCGGGGGTGTCTCGACATTGCCGTCGAATACCCGGAGGAACCGCTTCCGTGTCATGCCGCGCTTCTTATCCTCTTATATTTATATAGAAAAGAGGTAGTTGTCGTAGGGGGGTGGAAAGTCGGGGATTATATGTCATCCACAGGTTATCCAGGCCCCCGCGTAACCATTCTTTAACGATAACGAACTTCGACGGAGACCGTTTCGGTAAGCGTTTTCACGTGAGTCTTCAATACCTAACGATGTTTTATTGAATTCCTCTACAAGCGAGGAAAACCGGCGTTTCGGCGATTATCCCGATATGCTTGATCTTCGTCATGGCGTTTACACAACTTGATGATGACTGTAAGGAATGGCGTGGCGACGCGGGATGGAACCGCCGAACTCGGCGTCTTCAGTTATCCACAAAGATATCCCGAGGGTGATACGGCAGTTATACGGCGGGCGATGCAGAACTTTCATCTCCATCTCGTCTCGGACTCGACCGGTGAAACGGTGACGTTGATCGCGCGCGCGTCGCTTGTCCAGTTCGACAATATCGACCCGCACGAACACCTTTGGCCGATGGTCCGTTCGATTGATCAGGCGCACGACGTCCTGAAGCAGATCAAGAGCAATCCCGGTTTCGTCATCTGCACGCTCGTCAACGACGACGTCCGGCACGTCATCGAGGAAGGTTGCCGGCTGATGCAGTTTCCCTGTATTCCGGTGCTCGATCCGGTCGTCGCCGCGCTCGGCGCCTATCTCGGTGAAAAGGTCCAGGCCCGGCCGGGACGCCAGCACGTCATGGATGCGGAATATTTCGCCCGCATTGAGGCCATGCATTACGCCCTCGGCCACGACGACGGCCAATCGACCCGCGATATCCGCGACGCCGACGTCGTCATTCTGGGCGTGTCCCGGACCTCCAAGACGCCGACCTGCATCTATCTGGCGAACCGCGGTATCAAGGCGGCGAACATTCCGCTGGTGCCGGGCGCACCGGTGCCGGAAGAACTCCTCACCGCGCAGGGTCCGCTGATCGTCGGCCTCACCAACGATCCGAAACGATTGGTGGAAATCCGCCGCCAGCGCCTCCGGTTCCTGGCCCAGGACGACGACACCGACTATGTCGACGAGGTGGCGGTGAAGCAGGAAGTGGCGGACGCCCGCAAGCTGTTCGCCAAGCACGGCTGGCCGGTGATCAACGTCTCGCGCCGGTCCATCGAGGAAACGGCGGCGACCATCCTGCAATTGCTGTCGCGCCGCGACGAGGTCCTGCCGAGTGATTGAGAAGCTCGTTCTCGCCTCGGCGAGTTCGGTGCGCCGCCGCCTTCTAAGTGACGCCGGCATCGCCCATGTCGTCGATCCGGCCGACCTCGACGAAGACGCCATCAAGAAAGAAGGACTGGCCAAGGGTCTGACGCCGGCCGATGTCGCCGGCCGGCTCGCCGCCGAAAAAGCCCTCGCCGTCAGCGCCCGCCATCCCGGGATGACGGTGCTGGGCGCCGACCAGGTTCTGGTCCTCGGCGGCAGGATCTACGACAAGCCCCGCGATCTGGCGGCGGCGCGCCTTCATCTGCTGGATTTTAGGGGCCGGCGGCACGATCTGCTCAGCGCCGTCGCCCTGGCCCGGGACGGACGTGTGATCTGGTCGCATCTCGAGACGGCGGAAATGCACGTCAGGGCCTTCGACGACGCCTTTCTCGACGATTACCTGGCGCAGGAAGGCGACAGTGTTCTCTCCTCCGTCGGCTGCTACCGCCTGGAAAGCCGGGGTCTGCAGCTCTTCGAGCGGATCGACGGCGACTATTTCACCGTGCTCGGGCTCCCCATGCTTCCCCTATTGGCGGCGCTCAGAAATGCGGGCATCCTGCCCCTATGACGTCCCTCAGTGGAAAATCCAGGATCGCCGGTGTCGCCGGCTGGCCGGTGGCGCATTCCCTGTCGCCGCGCCTGCACGGCTACTGGCTGGCCGAGCATGGCATCGACGGCGCCTACGTGCCGTTGCCGGTTCGTCCCGAGCGGGCGGCGGAAGCGTTCAGAGCCCTGCCGGCCCTCGGTTTCGCCGGTTGCAACGTGACGGTGCCGCACAAGGAAACCGCCTTCGCCGTCGCCGAGGCCAAAAGCCCCATGGCGGAGCGCATCGGCGCCGTCAACACGCTGGTCTGCCGCGAGGACGGGACGCTTCTCGGCGACAACACGGACGGCTACGGCTTCATCGCCAATCTCAGGGCCGGCGCGCCCGTCTGGCGTCCGGACTGCGGTCCGGCGGTGGTGCTGGGCGCCGGCGGATCGGCACGGGCCATCCTGGCGGCGCTGATTGATGCCGGAACCGATACGATCATTCTCTTGAACAGAACCCGGGATCGAGCGGAAAACCTGGCCAAAATCTTCGGGAAACAGGTTCACGTCGATGATTGGGGCGCCCGAAACGCCGCAATCAAGGGCGCGGCGCTGATCGTAAACACGACGACCCTGGGAATGACCGGGAAAGAAGCGCTTGAAATTGATCTTAGTGCGGCGCCGAACGACGCCACCGTCACGGATCTCGTTTATTCCCCTTTAGAAACGACTTTGCTCCGGGACGCCCGGGCGCATGGTCTCGCCGCCGTGGACGGCCTCGGCATGCTTCTTCATCAGGCGGTGCCGGGCTTCGAGGCCTGGTTCGGCGTCCGCCCCGAAGTCACGGACGAGTTGCGCCGGCACGTGCTGGCCGGCCGCCAGTAATGACGATCAGGGCCGATCGGGGGAGCGGCGGATGCTGATCGTCGGCCTGACCGGCTCGATCGCGATGGGAAAGACCGTCGCCGCCGAGAATTTCCGCCGCTTGGGCGTGCCGGTGCACGATTCGGACGCCGCCGTGCATAAGCTGCTGGGTCCGGGCGGCCGGGCGGTCGGCACGGTCGGCGCGGCGTTTCCGGGCGTCGTCAAGGGCGGCGCGGTCGACCGTAAGGCGCTCGGCGCCCGCGTTTTCGGCGACGATGCCCAGCTCAGGAAGCTGGAAGCGATCCTGCATCCGATGGTCCGCGCTTCGGAGCGCGCGTTCCTCGCCCGCGCCAGCCGGGCGCGGGAACGGATCGTCGTCCTCGACGTGCCGCTCCTTTATGAGACCGGTGGCGAGACCCGCTGCGACGCGGTCTGCGTCGTCAGCGCGCCGGCGCCGACCCAGCGCCGCCGGGCATTGGCCCGGCCCGGCATGACGCCGGAAAAGCTGGACGCCGTGCTGGCCCGCCAGATGCCAGACGCGGAAAAGCGCAAGCGCGCCGACTTCGTCATCAACAGCGGCCTCGGCCGCGCCAGGGGCTTGCAAGACGTGCGCCGCATCCTCAAAGTGATCGCACCCTGGGCAGGGACACATTGGCCGCCGCGCCGCATCCGCAAATCCGGTTCGCGTCCGCGCCCGAAGGGGAAATCATGAGGGAAATCGTCCTCGATACCGAAACAACCGGCCTCGATCCCGCGTCCGGCCACCGGATAGTTGAAATCGGCTGCGTCGAGCTGCTGAACCACGTGCCGACCGGGGAGGTCTACCATCAATACGTCAATCCGGAGCGCGACATGCCGGCGGAAGCCGAGCGGGTTCACGGCCTGACGGAAGCGTTTCTTGCCGGCCATCCGACCTTCGCCGAAATCGCCGACCCCTTCGCGGACTTCATCGGCGACGCGACGCTGGTGATCCACAACGCCGCCTTCGACCTCGGCTTCATCAACGCCGAGTTCGCCCGCGTCGGCCGCTCGGCCATCGGTTCCGATCGCGCCGTCGACACGGTGGCGCTGGCGCGCAAGAAATTCCCCGGCGCGCAGGCCAGCCTCGACGCGCTCTGCCGGCGCTTCGGCATCGACCTCTCGGGCCGCGACCTGCACGGGGCGCTTCTCGACTCCCGCCTGCTCGCCGCGGTCTATCTGGAATTGCTGGGCGGCCGGCAGCACGGCCTCGACCTGGCGCAGGAAGCGATTGCCCGGCACGTCGCCGACGCGGCGTCGGGCGGGGCGAGCGCGGCGCCGGCCGGCCGGCGCATGCCGCGGCCGCACGAGGCAACGGACGCGGAAAAGACCGCGCACGCGGCATTGCTGGCGAAACTCAAGGAACCGATCTGGCTCGCCGACTAAGTCCGGACGCCAGAAGAAATCAGGCGTCGGCGGCGCCGGCCTGCTGCTGCAGCTGCGCCTGATACATCTGCACGAAATCGACTGGGCCCAGCATCAGCGGCGGGAAGCCGCCGTCGCGGGACACGTCGGCGAGGATGTTGCGGGCGAACGGGAACAGCAGCCGCGGACATTCGATCAACAGGATCGCCTGACGGTGCTCGTTCGGCACGTTGAGGGTAAACAGCCCGGCATACAGCAGTTCGAGGATGAACGCCGTTTCCGTGCCGGCCTCGCAGGTGGCGGTGATGGCGAGCTCGACCTCGAACATGGTGCCGTCGATGGGATTGGCGCGGACGTCGATGTTGACGTTGATGTTCGGCTGATTTTCCTGCATGCGCGCGAAGATCATCGGCGCACCCGGCACCTCGAAGGAGAGGTCCTTCACGTACTGCGCGTTGATGACGATCGGCGGACCGTCCTGCTGCGGCGCGGTGTCGTCGGTCTGTTCTTCGGCCATTGGACTCTCCTCGGGAAATTGCCGGCACTGCCTAACACGTCTCACGGGCAACGACAACCGCGCCCATGATCCGGTTCGTCAGGGGTCGCGGCGCTCCGGCGGCAAGCACCCTGGCGGCGATTCCGCGCCGCCGTCGCCGCCGCTTTGTGCCGGCGTTATGTCCTGGAACTCGCCATCGATGACAGGTCCGCCACCCGGCCTGTCCCCCGGCCCACCGCCCGTTCTCCCGCCGGGGCCGCCGGGTGGCGGATCGAAGCCTGGCGGCGCGCCCCGCACGTGCACCTCCGCTCCGGCAAGGAAACGCCGGGCGACTTCCGCGGCCAGCGCGCTCCTGAGCGGCGGCACCATTAGTAGAAAGCCGACGGCGTCGGTGACGAACCCCGGCGTCAGCAACAGGGCGCCGGCGAGCACCAGACAGATGCCGTCGAAAAATTCGCGGATCGGCAGGCGGTTCGCCTCCATGTTCTCGCGGATCCTGAACAGCACCGATAGGCCTTGCTGGCGCAGCAGCGCGGTGCCGATGACCGCCGTCAGAATAACGGTGCCGATGGTCGGCCAGAGACCGATGCGCCCGCCGACCTCGATGAAGACGGCGATTTCCAGCAACGGCACGGCGATGAACGCGATCAGGATGAGAAAAGGCATCGGGCCTCGCCTTGTTCCTAGGGCCGGACACGCTTATTTAAAGGGTGTCGGACGGTTCGGCCATGCAGACCCGCTGCGTGGCCCGCCGCTCGGCGCCGGCCTGTTCGCTGGACGAAACGGCCGGCACTCGGTAGCCTGCCGGAACGCGTCACCCGAATTTCGTCGGCGGGCAACCAGCATCTATTTAACAGTCAGGGGCACGGCCCGCCGGGTCAAGCAACAGATGGGCGACGGTTTCCAAATTTTCGATATCATTCTCCTGGCGATGATCGCCGGTTTCCTCATCCTGCGCCTGCGCCGTGTGCTCGGTCGCCGCGACGGTCACGAGGGCGGCTATCCCGACCCGTTCCGCCAGAAGCCGGAAACGCCGGTTGAAAACAAGGCGCCGAAGTCGGACGACAATGTCGTCCGCCTGCCCGACCGCTCCGGCGACGACTTGGCGGATGGCGACGTCGACGCGGCGCCGATCGGCGACGGCGATTCCACGGCGGCGATCCTGACCCGCATCAAGATCGCCGATCCGAGCTTCGATCCGGATTCCTTCGTCGCCGGCGCCAGGGTCGCCTTCGAGATGATCCTGAACGCGTTCACGTACGGCGACCGCAAGACGCTCAAGAACCTCCTGAGCCCCGACGTCTACGGCAACTTCGAGGAAGCGATCTCGGACCGTGAACGATCGGGCGAGTTGCTCGAGGACACGCTGGTCGGCATCCGCAGCGCCGCCATCGTCGACGCCGGCCTGGACGGCCGCGTCGCCACCGTCACCGTCAAGTTCGTCTCCGAACAGGTGAACGTGCTGCGCGACGGCGACGGCAGCGTCATCGACGGCGATCCGAACAAGGTCATCGACGTGACGGACTTCTGGACCTTCTCGCGCGACACCCGCTCGTCCGATCCGAACTGGACCCTCGTTGCCACGGAAAGCAACAACTGACGGCCCGGTGACGGGCCTGCTCGGGCGCGCCCTTCGCTGGGCGCTGGTGCCGGGGCTGGTGTTTCTTGCCGCCTGCGAACTGCTGCCGCCGGTGGCCGGGCCGGCCAAGCAGGCGCCGGCCGAGGCCGGGCGCCTCAATCTCACGCAGATCCGCTTCCAGGACCTGCCCGGATGGGCCGGCGAAGACCACGCCGAGGCGCTGCCGTCGTTCCTGCGCTCCTGCGCCGTTTTCGACAAGATGGGTGCCAAGACCCCACTCGGCGACATCGACCGCTTCGGCGTCTACGGCGATTGGCAGGAGGTCTGCAAGGACGCCCGGCTGATCCGCCCCGGCAACAAGGTCGAGGCCAAGTATTTCTGGGAATCCCGCTTCATCCCCTATTCCGCTCATAACGGCTCCGAGCCGAACGGCCTGTTTACCGGCTATTTCGAGCCCGAGCTGGAGGGCCGATGGGCCGCCGACGCCAAGTACCGCTATCCGATCATGTCCCGCCCGGGCGATCTCATCGCCGTCGACCTCGGCAAGCACCGGGACGAATGGAAGGGCGAGCACCTCGCCGGGCGCATCGTCGACAATAACCTGCTGCCGTATTTCTCCCGCGGCGATATCGAGCGGGGCGCGCTGGCCGGCCGGGGCCTCGAGATTCTCTGGGTGTCGGACCAGATCGGTTTGTTCTTCCTGCATGTGCAGGGTTCCGGCCGGGTCCGGCTGCAGGACGGCAGCACGGTCCGCGTCGGTTACGCCGGGCGCAACGGCCGGCGCTACACCGCCATCGGACGCGAGCTGGTGGCGCGGGGCGTCATGAAGCTGGAAGACGTGACGGCGCCTGCCATCGCCGATTGGCTACGCGCCAATCCGGTGCAGGGACAGGTGGTCATGGAGAAGAACCAGTCCTACGTCTTCTTTCGCGTCGTCGAGGGCGACGGGCCGCTCGGCGCCCTCGGCATTCCGTTGACGCCCGGCCGCAGCCTCGCCGTCGACCGCGCCTTCGTGCCGCTCGGAATTCCGATCTGGCTGGTGGCGGCCGACCCGCTCGACAAGAAAAAGGACTACCGCCACATCATGATGGCGCACGACACCGGCAGCGCCATCAAGGGACCGGTCCGGGGCGACGTGTTCTGGGGTCACGGCGAAGAAGCAGGGCGGCGCGCCGGCGTCATGAAGTCGACCGGCCGCTATTACTTCCTGCTGCCGCGGACGGCGGCACCGGCGCCGATCCCGAACTGACACCACCCCTACAGGCAAGGTATTAACGATACGCCGATATCGGCGCGCAGGCGCTTGTCATCCTTGCCGAGCCGGACCATTCTCAGGCCATGAACGCACCCTCTTCTCCCCACGTCGGATTGTTCGCCACCTGCCTCGTCGATCTGGTGCGCCCAGTCGTCGGCTTCGCCGCCGTCCGCCTGCTGGAAGACGCCGGTTGCCGTGTCAGCGTGCCGCCGTCGCAAACGTGCTGCGGCCAGCCGGCCTATAATTCCGGCGACACGGCGGACAGCCAGGACATCGCCAAGCAGACCATCGAGACGTTCTCGGCGTTCGACTACGTGGTGGTACCGTCCGGTTCCTGCGGCGGCATGATCAAGCTGCACTATCCGGAAATGTTCGAGGGCGATCCGGTCTGGCATCCGAAGGCCGTGGCGCTGGCCGCCAAGACGCACGAGTTGCTGTCTTTCCTCGCCGATGTGCGCGGTTACAAGCCGACCGGCGTCGATTTTCCGGCAAAGGCCACCTATCACGATTCCTGCTCGTCGCTCCGGGAAATGCAGGTCAAGGCGCAGCCCCGCGATCTCTTGGGCGCGGTCGGCGGGCTCAGCGTCGCGGAAGGCAAGGAAGCGGAAACCTGCTGCGGCTTCGGCGGCCTCTTCTGCGTCAAGTATCCGGACATTTCCGAGCGCATGGTCGACGCCAAGATCGACGATATCGTCGCTACCGGCGCCGAAACGGTGCTCGCCGGCGACATGGGTTGCCTCATGAACATCGCCGGCCGCTTGCAGCGGCGCGGCCTGCCAGTCAAGGCCCGGCACACGGCGGAAGTCCTGGCCGGCATGGCGGGCGGTCCCGCCATCGGCGAGCCGGCGGACGGCGCGAAGGACTGACGCATGCATCCGACCTCGCCGCATTTCAAGGAAAACGCCCGCGCCGCCCTCGCCGACAAGCCGTTGCAGGCGGCGCTCGCCAAGCTCGCCGTCGGATTTCCGCAGCGCCGCCTAGAGGCCGCGTCGCGGCTGCCGGAATTCGAGGCGCTCCGCGACCAGGCCCGCGACATCAAGACGCACGTCCTGGAAAACCTCGACCGCTATCTGGAAATCTACGAGAGCAAGGTAAAGGAATCCGGCGGCCACGTGCACTGGGCGGAAACGGCCGAGGACGCCCGCGCCAAGATCCTGGAAATCTGCCGCAAGGCCGGGGCGCGCACCGTCACCAAGAGCAAGTCCATGATCGGCGAGGAAATCGCCATCAACGATTATCTCGAGAATAACGGCATCGAACCCGTCGAGACCGATCTCGGCGAATACATCATCCAGCTCCGCCGGGAACCGCCGAGCCACATCATCGCGCCGGCGATCCACCTGTCCCTCGATCAGGTGGCGGACACCTTCCTTGAAAAGCACGCCGATCTCGACCGGAACCGGGAATTGCACGAACCGCGCGCGCTGCTCGAGGAGGCGCGGGCCAAGCTGCGCGGCAAGTTCCTCGGCGCCGACGTCGGGCTCACCGGCGCCAACATGCTGATCGCCGAAACCGGCTCCAACGTGCTGGTGACGAACGAAGGCAACGCCGATCTCACCTACGGCCTGCCGCGGGTCCACATCGTGATCGCCAGCCTGGAAAAGATCGTGCCGACGCTGGAAGACGCGTCGACCATCCTCCGGGTGCTGGCGCGCTCCGCCACCGGCCAGGAAATGTCGGTCTACACGACATTCTGTACGGGACCGAAACGACCCAGCGATCTAGACGGCCCGGAAGAATATCACGTGGTGCTGCTCGACAACGGCCGTTCCCGGATGATCGGCAGCGAATTTCACGAAATGCTCCGCTGCATCCGCTGCGGCGCGTGCCTCAACCACTGCCCGATCTACAAATCCGTCGGCGGCCACGCCTACGGCTGGGTCTATTCGGGTCCCATGGGCGCCGTGCTGATCCCCAACCTGATCGGTATGGACGAGGCGGCGCACCTGCCGAACGCGTCGACCCTCTGCGGCAAATGCGAGAGCGTCTGTCCCATGCGCATTCCCCTCCCGACCATGCTCAGGCGATGGCGGCAGCGGCAGTACTCGGCCCGGCAGACGGGCACCTTCGCGAGGACGGCCCTCCGGCTCTGGGCCGGTCTCGCCAAGCGGCCGAAACTCTATCGCCTCGTCATGGGTCTCGGTGTCGCGGCGCTCGGCCAGTTGGGCGGCAAGGGTAGGTTCAAGAGTCTGCCCTTGGCCGGCGGCTGGACAGGCGTCCGCGACCTGGCGGCACCCACGGGCGACACGTTCCTGGCGCAGTACCACAAAGGCCCTCGTGGCGATCAAAGCGGTGATCTTATGCGCAAGGGATTTCGGTCATGAGCACCGGTCGCGCTCAAATTCTTGATCGAATTCGCAAAGGTCTGGGCCGAAAGGCCGGAGACCCGACGAATCCCGCCCTTGACCGCATTCAAGCGCACCAAAAGAACCTTATCCCGAAGCGCGCTCAATTATCTCAAGATCAACGGATCGATCTTTTCATCAAGGAAGCGGAGCGGGTTAACGCGACGACGAGCCGCATATCTCGTTTCGATACCGTTCCTAGCGCCGTCGCCGACTACCTCCGCCGCCACAATCTGCCGGCCGTCGTCAAGATCGCGCCGGCCGACGACCTTCGGGCGCTTCCCTGGCAGGCCGGATCGGCGATCACGGTCTCGGATGGCCGCGGCGAGGCATCCGACGCCGTTTCCGTCGCCCTCGCATTCGCCGGCGTCGCCGAAACCGGCACGCTGGTCATGGCGTCGAGCCCGGAAAGCCCGACGACCCTCAATTTCCTGCCGCTGGACCACGTCGTGGTGGTCCGCGCCGCCGATATCGCCGGCGATTACGAGACGGTTTGGGAGCAATTGCGGGCCCGTGCCGCCAAGGCCGGAACCGACGTCATGCCGCGGGCCGTCAATTTCATCACCGGACCGTCCCGGACGGCCGATATCGAGCAGACCCTGTTGCTCGGCGCGCACGGGCCGCAGCGCCTGCACATCGTGATCGTCGATGAGCCGCCGGCCTAGGACACCCGGTGGCGGGCCGTCCGAGGCGCCCGCCGACATGCCGCGCGGCCGCCGCCTGAGCCCGGAAGAACAACGTCTTTGGCGGCACGTGACGAAGGACGTGGCGCGGCCGGAACGCCGTCCCACACCCCCGCCGCCGGTCCCGGAAGCGCCGGCGGATAATTCGCCCAAAACTTCAACGCAGACCCGCAATACGCGGAAATATCATCATGTTCCGCTGCCGTTGCCGACGGTGCCGCCGCCACCCGAGGCGCTCCGGCACGGTACGGCGCCCGGCCTCGACCGGCGCACGGCTAGGCGCATGAAGCGCGGCAAGCTCGACATCGACGACACGCTCGATCTGCACGGACACACGCAAACCCAGGCGCACCGCGCTCTTCTGCGCTTTCTCGAAGGGGCGCACCGGAGTCATTTGAAAAGCGTGTTGGTCATCACCGGCAAGGGCAACCGGGCCGAGGGGGGCGCCGGCGTGTTGCAGGAGTCCGTGCCGCGCTGGCTTAATGAAAACCCTGCCCACCAATGGGTTAACGCCTTTTCTTACGCCAATATCAGAGATGGCGGCACGGGCGCCCTCTACATCCTCATGAAGCGGCCCAAGCCGCCCCGGGGCGCGTGATCGCAACTGCAAGATTATCTTAAGCTAAAGGGGCTTAGGATGCGTTCATGACACCGTTCGGTACCAAGGTCCGGGAGCACCGCGCGGCGCGCGGCATCACCCTCAAGCAAATGGCGAAGGACCTCGGTGTTTCGTCGGCCTATTTCTCCGCTCTCGAGCACGGGCACCGGGGCCGGCCCAGTTCCGGACTGGTAGCGCAGCTGTGCGGTTATTTCGACCTGATGTGGGACGAGGCGGAGGAGTTGAAGCGCCTCGCCGAGCTGTCGCACCCGCGCGCCGTGGTCGATACCTCCGGTCTCAGCCCGAAGGCGACGGAGCTCGCCAACCTGCTCTCGGAAACAATCCGCGATCTCGACGAGGAAACCCTCGACTGGGTGATCGCCGAGATCCGCATGCGCATCGGCAATCCGCCTGGCGGCCCGACGCACTGACGTCCGGGCGCCCGGGCACCTGGCGTGACGCAATCAGTGGACCCCGGGACGAGCCCGGGGTCCGCAATTTGAGCGGGGGTCATATTGAGTGCGTGGAATCCGGCCAGTGGAACACCAACTTGCGCTCCGCGCCACCTGGCGTGACGGGCGGCCGGATCAAAGCCGGATCACAGGATGAACTTCGATAGATCCGCGTTCTTCGCCAGGACGCCCACCTTCTCGCGCACGTAGGCGGCGTCGACGGAAACCGTCTCGCCGCTCTTTTCCGGCGCGGCGAAGCTGATTTCCTCCAGAAGCTTCTCCATCACCGTGTGCAGGCGGCGCGCGCCGATGTTCTCGACGCCCTGGTTGATCTCGGCCGCCAGATCGGCGATCTCACCGATCGCCTCGTCGGCGATTTCCAGCGTCACGCTCTCGGTCGCCATCAGGGCCTTGTACTGCTTCACCAGGCTCGCTTCCGGCTCCGTCAGGATGCGGACGAAGTCGTCCCGCGTCAGCGCGTTCAACTCGACCCGGATCGGCAGCCGGCCCTGCAATTCCGGCAGCATGTCGGCGGGCTTGGCGATATGAAACGCGCCCGACGCGATGAACAGGATATGGTCGGTCTTAACCGAGCCATGCTTGGTGGCGACGGTGGTGCCCTCGATCAGCGGCAGCAGGTCCCGCTGCACGCCTTCCCGGCTGATGTCGGCGCCCTGGCGCTCCGAGCGGGCCGTGATCTTGTCGATCTCGTCCAGGAACACGATGCCGTTGTTCTCGACCGCCGAAATGGCGTCCTTCAGGACGCTTTCCTCGTCCAGGAGCTTGTCGGCCTCGTCACGCAATAGAACCTCGTGCGACTGCGCGACGGTCATCTTCCGCTTCTTGGTCGGCTGGCCGAAGGCCTTCCCCATGATGTCGTTGAGGTTGATCATGCCCATTTGGGCACCCGGCATGCCGGGAATGTCGAAGGTCGGCAGGCCGCCGCCGGCGGAATCCCGCAGCGTCAGCTCCACTTCCTTGTCGTCCAGCTCGCCGGCCCGCAACTTGGCGCGGAACTTTTCCCGCGTCTCCTTCGACGCGCCCTCGCCGACCAGCGCGTCGATGACCCGGTTCTCGGCGTTCATTTCCGACTGCGCCTGCACCTGGGCGCGGAGCTTTTCACGGCTCATGTGAATGGCGATTTCCAGGAGATCGCGGACGATCTGCTCAACGTCGCGGCCGACGTAGCCCACTTCCGTGAACTTGGTGGCTTCCACCTTCAGGAACGGCGCGTCGGCGAGCTTGGCGAGGCGCCGGGCGATTTCCGTCTTGCCGACGCCGGTCGGGCCGATCATGAGGATGTTCTTCGGCAGAACCTCTTCCTTAAGATCGTCCGCTAACTGTTGACGCCGCCAGCGATTTCTGAGCGCGATGGCGACCGCCTTCTTGGCGTCCTTATGGCCGACGATATAGCGGTCCAGTTCCGAGACGATCTCGCGGGGGGTGAAGCTTGTCATAGGGTTTCCACGGTCACGTTGCCGTTGGTGTAGACGCAGATGTCGGCGGCGATGGCGAGCGCCTTCCGCGCGATCGCTTCCGCGTCCATGTCGTCGCGATCCAGCAGGGCGCGGGCCGCGGCGAGGGCGTAGTTGCCGCCGGACCCGATGCCGATCAGGCCGTCGGCGGGCTCCAGCACGTCGCCGTTACCGGTCAGGATCAACGAAACGTCCTTGTCGGCGACGGCCATCATGGCTTCCAGCCGGCGCAGATAGCGGTCCGTCCGCCAGTCCTTGGCCATTTCGACGGCGGCCCGCGTCAGCTGCCCCGGATACTGTTCCAGCTTGCCTTCCAGCCGTTCGAACAGCGTGAAGGCGTCGGCGGTGGCACCGGCGAACCCGGCGATGACCGTATCGCCCGCCAGCCGGCGCACCTTGCGGGCGTTCGCCTTGACGACCGTGTCGCCGAGGCTCACCTGGCCGTCGCCGGCGATGACGACGCGGCCACCCTTGCGGACGGCGAGAATAGTCGTCCCGTGCCAGGAGGGAAGTCGGTTGCTGTCGCTCATCACGAACCCCAGTTGAATGGCTGGATCATTGGCGTACCTTGCCGGCGCACGCAATGTGGTCCGGTGATCCGGCCCGGTCAAGCAACGGGGCGGCAAAACCCTGTCCGAACGGCACCTTCTGTACTGGCGGCGGGCGCGCCTACCTGCTAGAAGGGCTCCGCGATTTCAAGGGGATACCGCCCAAGGAGAATTGCCATGCGCAAGGCGAACGTCGAGCGCCGCACCAAGGAAACGGAGATTTCGGTCTCCCTCGATCTGGATGGCAGCGGCGTCTACAAGGTTTCGACCGGTATCGGCTTCCTCGATCACATGCTGGAGCAGCTTTCGCGGCACAGCCTGATCGACCTGACCGTGCAGGCGAAGGGCGATCTCCACATCGATTTCCACCACACGACCGAGGACACCGGCATCGCCATCGGCGAGGCGGTCTCAAAGGCGCTCGGCGAGCGCACCGGCATCACGCGCTACGGCAGCGCCCTCATCCCCATGGACGAGACGCTGAGCCGCGTCGCTCTCGACGTCTCGAACCGGCCATACCTGATCTGGCGGGTCAATTTCTCGAAGCCGAAGCTCGGCGACATGGATACCGAACTCTTCAAGGAATGGTTTCAGGCCTTCGCGCAAGCCGCTGGAATCACGCTGCATATTGAAAACCTCTACGGCGACAACAACCACCATATCGTGGAGTCATGCTACAAGGGGTTGGCGCGCGCGCTGCGTCAGGCGATCGAAATCGATCCGCGCAAGGCCGACGCCGTTCCGTCGACCAAGGGCGTGCTCGGCGGCTCCCTCTAACGAAAGCCGTCGCACCATGCGCCTCTATTCCGTGCACCTCCGCCAGAACGGATTGCGCCCGGAGCGGGACCTCGTCCTCGTCAAGGAAGGGTTCTCCTGGCCGGCGTTCCTGTTCACGTTCCTCTGGGCGCTCGTACACCGGATGTGGCTGCCGGCGGCCGGGTTCTTCGCCGCCGTCGCGCTCGCCGGTCTCGCCGCCGCCGCTTTCCTCCGGGACGAGACCCTCGAGGGCATCGTCACCTTCGCCGTGGCCGCCGCCGTCGGTTTCGTCGCCGCCGACGTCAGGCGCTGGTGGCTGGACCGAAAGGGCTTCGACGAAGTGGCGCTGGTGGTCGGCCGCGACGAGGACGAGGCGCTCCGGCGCTTCCTCGACGAAGCGGACGTGACGCCCGCCGGCATCTTCGCCGGAGGGCCCGCCTGATGAGCGTCGCCATCGTCGATTACGGTTCCGGCAACCTCCGTTCCGCCGCCAAGGCGTTCGAGCGGGCGGCCCGCGAGGCCGGCCTCGCCGTCGACATCCAGGTCACGTCCGATCCCGAAACGGTCCGCCGCGCCGAACGGATCGTGCTGCCCGGCGTCGGCGCCTTCGGCGATTGCCGGCGCGGCCTCGACGCCGTCGCCGGCATGGTCGATGCGCTCCGGGAACGGGTCGAGGGGGCCGGCGTGCCGTTCCTCGGCATCTGCGTCGGCATGCAGCTGATGGCGGCGCGCGGGCTCGAGCACGGCACGCACCAAGGGCTCGGCTGGATCGACGGCGACGTGGTCCGGATCACGCCTTCAGATTCCACTTTAAAAATCCCACATATGGGATGGAATAACTTGCACTTGACCAATACTTCTCACCCGATACTTGAAGGCATCGCCGAGGCCGCGCACGTCTATTTCGTGCACTCCTACCATCTCGCGGCGCCGGTCGGACAGGTGCTGGCGACGACGGATTACGGCGGCGCCGTGACCGCCGTCGTCGGCCGCGACAACATGGTCGGCACGCAATTCCATCCGGAAAAGAGCCAGGCGGCCGGGCTCCGCCTGATCGGCAACTTCCTCGGGTGGCGGCCATGATCTTCTTCCCGGCCATCGACCTGAAGGGCGGCCAGTGCGTGCGACTCGTGCACGGCGACATGGACCGCGCCACCGTCTTCAACGACGACCCGGCGGCACAGGCGGCGAGTTTCGCCGCCGCCGGCTGCGCCTGGCTGCACATGGTGGATTTGGACGGCGCATTCGCCGGCAAGCCGGCAAACGCCGAGGCCGTAACGGCGGTGCTGGAAAACGTCTCGATCAAAGTGCAGTTGGGCGGCGGCATCCGCGACATGAAGACGATCGAGGGTTGGCTCGGGCGCGGCGTCACGCGGGTCATCCTCGGCACCGTCGCGGTGCGCGACCCAGACCTGGTGCGCGCCGCCTGCAAGGCGTTCCCGGGACGCGTCGCCCTCGGCATCGATTCCCGCCAGGGCCGCGTCGCCGTCGCCGGCTGGGCCGAGGAAACGGAAATCGACACGGTCGATCTCGCCAAGCGGTTCGAGGACGCCGGCGCCGCCGCATTGATCTTCACCGACATCGGCCGCGACGGCGCCATGCAGGGACCGAACCTGGATGCGACGCTGGACCTCGCCGACGCCGTCTCCATTCCGGTGATCCTGTCCGGCGGCGTTTCCTCCATGGACGATCTGCGCCAGGCGGCGACGCGGGGACGCGGAAAGCTCGCCGGCGTCATTTCGGGCCGCGCCGTCTATGACGGCCGCATCGACCCGAAGGCGGCGGTCGCGTTGCTGGCCGAGCTCGAGGGAGCCGGCGCATGCTGAAGGTCCGCATCATTCCCTGCCTCGACGTCGACCGCGGCCGCGTCGTCAAGGGCGTCAACTTCGTCGATCTGGTGGACGCCGGCGATCCGGTCGAGCAGGCCAAGCTCTATGACGCCGCCGGCGCCGACGAGCTCTGCTTCCTCGACATTACCGCCAGCCACGAGAACCGGGAAACCATCTACGACGTGGTGCGCCAGACCGCCGAACAATGCTTCATGCCGCTGACGGTCGGCGGCGGCGTGCGCACGACGGAAGACATCCGGAAGCTTTTGCTCGCCGGCACCGACAAGGTCTCCATCAACACAGCCGCCGTGCACAACCCGGACTTCGTGCGGGAAGCGGCGGAGAAATTCGGCAACCAGTGCATCGTCGTCGCCATCGACGCCAAGACCGTGGCGCCCGGCAAGTACGAGATCTTCACGCACGGCGGCCGCAAGCCGACCGGCATCGACGCCGTCGAATGGGCGAAGCGCATGGAAAGTCTGGGCGCCGGGGAAATCCTGCTGACCTCCATGGACCGGGACGGCACCAAGATCGGCTTCGATCTGCCGATGACCCGCGCCGTGGCGGACGCCGTCGGCATTCCGCTGATCGCATCGGGCGGCGTCGGCACCCTCGATCATCTGGTCGAAGGCGTCACCGAGGGGCATGCGTCGGCCGTTCTCGCCGCCTCGATTTTCCACTTCGGAACCTATACCATCGGCGAGGCGAAGGCGCACATGGCGGCCAAGGGCGTGCCGATGCGTCTCGACTGACGGGGATGCGGCGGTCATGAGCAGCGATATCGACAATGACATTCTGACGCGCCTGTTCGCGACCATCGAGGCGCGCAAGGGCGCCGACCCCGCCAGCTCCTACACCGCCAAGCTGCTCGCCGCCGGCACACCGAAGATCGCCAAAAAGCTGGCCGAGGAAGCGGCGGAAACCATGCTCGCCGCCGTCGCCGAAGGCCCGGACGCGCTTAAGCGCGAAAGCGCCGATCTGCTCTATCACCTCCTGGTGCTGTGGGCGGCGGAGGGCGTCAGGCCCGAGGACGTCTGGGCCGAGCTGACCCGCCGCGAGGGCGTCTCCGGCATCGACGAAAAGAACAGCCGCCCGCGCTGACGCGGCGAACAATCCGGAGACCCGAATGGCCTACGATCCGAACAACGTCTTCGCCAAGATCATCAGGGGCGAGATCCCCTGCAAGAAGGTGCACGAGGACGAACACACCCTCGCCTTCGACGACATCCAGCCGCAGGCCCCCGTGCACACGCTGGTGATCCCGAAGGGGCCCTACGTCTCCATGAACGAATTCCACGCCGAGGCGTCGGACGCGGAAATCGCCGCCTTCACCCGCGCCATCGGCAAGGTCGCCGCCCTCAAGGGCGTCGCCAAATCCGGCTACCGGCTGATCGCCAACAACGGCGGCGACGGCCACCAGGAAGTGCCGCACCTGCACGTGCACGTGCTGGGCGGCCGGCCGCTCGGGCGGATGCTGAAGAAGCCGGATTGAGGCCCGCCGCCGATGCAATGGACCCCGGGACAAGCCAGGGGTGACGATTGGGGGCGGTTCCGTGATCTTTAGAAAATTTCGTCACCCCGGGCTTGTCCCGGGGTCCACACTCAAAAGCCCGGCGTTTGTTTGACGGCCGAGACCGGATTCGCAGAAACCGGCCCGCGACCCGCGCACGCTAAATCTCCGTCTCAGCCGAACACTGGCCCGTTTCAAGCCGTTACGCCTGTGGATCGAATAAGCTACAACATACTGTATAAGCCGGTTTAAACTCCGCAATATGCGGAGAACGTTTCACAATGGTCGGTAATCCCGGCGCCAGCATTCCCGGCCTCGACGCCACTGGCGCCGGCACCGGCGGCAAGGTGCTCACCCTCAAGGCTGTCGCCGGCACGCCGGTGACGCTGCCGGGCCGCGGGCTGCTTTCGCAGGCGAGCCACTTCGCCGACGGCCCGAACCTGCTGATCGAGCTCTCGAACGGCAGCCGCATCGTCGTCGAGGGGTATTTTGCTCTCGACCGGCCGCCGCCCTTGGCGACCGACGCCGGCGCGCACGTGGCGCCCGACATCGTCGCCGCCATGGCCGGGGTGGACCTCCGGAACGCGCCGCTTCCCGTCGCGCAGCCGGCCTCGGCGCCGATCGGCCGCATCGAGCACATCGAGGGGGACGTCACCGTCATCCATCCGGACGGCAGCCGCGCCGCCGCGCACGACGGCATGCTGATCGGCCGCGGCGACCGCCTGGAAACGAGCCCCGAGGGCGGCGCCGGTTTCCTGTTCGCCGACGAGACCATCTTCTCCATGGGTCCCGGCAGCAAGGTCGTGTTCGAGGAGCTGCTTTTCGACCCGGCGGGCGGCGCCACACGCGCCAGCTTCGTCGTGCAGCAGGGCACCTTCTCGTTCACCGGCGGCGCCATCTCGCACCACGACGACAGCTTCCTGATCAAGACGCCGGCCGCCACCATTACGGTGCACGACGCCTCCGGCGCTGGCCGGGTCGAGCCCGACGGCGCCACGGCGCTGACGTATCTGCAGGACCACGCCGTCGGCGACGGCACCCTCACCGTCGCCAACCCGGCCGGCCGGCAGGTTCTCGACCAGTCCTACCAGGCGCTCAAAGTCGACGATTTCTTCTCAAGGCCGACGGCACCGTTCCGGCTCGGCCCGCGCGACGTGGCGGAGCATTTCGGCGACACCGTCGCCGTGCTGCCCGACGCCACGAACGTCATGCCGCGGTCGCTGATCGACACCCTCGGTCCCGACCGGCTGGCGCAGGACGCGCCGCCGCCGCAATCGGAACCCGGGACAGCGCCCGAGGCGGCGACCTTCGAAGCCGCCGCCG
>JAYOFL010000010.1:0-71404 GCA_038117205.1 Rhodospirillales bacterium
GAGAACCGGGATGCGTTCGGTGACGCAAACGATCAGCGGCATTTCCGCCTCGATCCCCTCGACGATGGCGTCCGCCGCGTTGTGCGCCGGCACCATGACGAGGCTGGCGTTGGCGCCGGTCTCGCGCATCGCTTCGGCGACGCCGTTGAAGATGGGCTTGCCGAGATGGCGCTTGCCGCCCTTGCCGGGCCGCACGCCGCCGACGAGATCGGTTCCGTAGGTCATGGCCTGATCGGCGTAGAAGGTGCCGGAGCGCCCGGTCATGCCCTGGACGATCAGCTTGGTTCCGGCGTCGACGAGAATGCTCATGCTCGTGTCCTCCTCAAGCGGCCAGGGCGATGGCGCGGGCAACGGCGGCGCCGATGTCGTCGACGCGTTCATGCGGCACCTTGCGGTTGACCAGCATGTCGCGGGCATATTCGGCATTGTGGCCGGCGAGGCGCAGTACCACCGGGATCGACCGCTTGTTCCAGGCGATGGCGAAGCCCAGCGCCTCGGCGATGGTGTCGCAGGGTGTCATGCCACCGCCGTGCACGTTGACCAGTATGACCTTCACGTCCGGATCGGCGAGCAGGATGCCGATGCCGCGCGCCACCTGCAGGCTGGTCGCCGTGGTGCGAATGTCCATGAAATTGGCCGCCTTGCCGCCGGCGTCGGCCAGCATATCCTGGGTGGCGAGCGCGAGGCCGGCGCCGTTGACGACGACGCCGATGTTGCCCTTGAGACGAACCAGATTGATCTCGTCCTTCTGTGCCTTCATCTCGACCTCGTCGCCGACCGCGGCGGAGGAGAGACTGAGGAATTCCGGGTGCCGGTAGAGCGCGTTGTTGTCGAGCGTCATCTTGGCGTCGACGGCGGCGAGCTTGCCGTCGCGGGTCAAGGACAGCGGGTTGATTTCGATCAGCGTGGCGTCGGTGCGAATGAAGACCGTCACCAGCGCGCGGATGATTTCCTTCGCTTGCGACGCGGCGCCGCCGCTCAGGCCGAGCGCGGCGACGAACGCGTCCGCGTCCTTGTCGGAGACGGTGCCGTCGGCGGCCACCCAGAGCGAACGGACGATGCCCGGCTCCTTGGCGACGCGGGCCTCGAAATCGACACCGCCTTCCGTCGAGCCGAGGACCGCGATCTCGCCGGTCGCGTGATCGACCAACACGGCCAGGAAGTAGTCCTTGGCCGAATCGACGGCGGTTTCCACATAGACCCGCTCGACGAGCTCGCCGCCCTCGCGGGTCTGCGGCGTCGCCAGACGGGTCCCCAGCAACTTCTTGGCGACCGCGCCGACCTGGCTCGGCGTCGCCGCGAGCTGCACGCCGCCGGCGAGTCCACGCCCGCCGGCCATGATCTGCGCCTTGACCGCGAACTTGTGGCCCGGCAACTCGCGCGCCGTCGCCTCGGCCGCCGCCGCGCTCTCGGCGATGCGGCCTTCCGGCACGGGGATTCCGTACTGCGCGAGGATTTCCTTGGCTTCGAATTCGAAGAGATTCATGGCTGCCTGCGCTCCCGTTCGGCCGAAAATCCAGCGTCCGGACCGTTTGGTTATTTTTGTCCGGCATTTCAATGAAGTCGGCCGGCGGTCGGTTGCTTATCTGGTATACCATATACCATGAGAGAATTTCCGGCAATTGGAAAAACCTAGGAAACATGCGGCTTACAGACTCATTTCTCGCCGCAGTGCAGCATAAAAATCCGACTCTAGGCAGTTGCGAGGGGTTTGCGATTGGTCTAAGGTATACCAAGTGCACTAGCTGCACCGGCACCATTTCGACGTCCGTGAACAGAAAAAAACAACGGCCCCGTCGCAACGGCTGCCCGATACCGGGAGGGGTCAATGGCGCGCGGCTTGAAGCTCAAGGCAGTCGGCATGAACTTCAGCCTGAAGGACCACATTTATGAGGTCCTGAAGGATGGCATTACCGGCATGAACATTTATGCCGACGACGCCGATCTCCGCCTTGAAGAACGCAAGATGGCCGAGCAACTCGGCATTTCCCGCACCCCCATCCGCGAAGCCCTGGCCCGCCTCGAGCAGGAAGGCTTCGTCGACATCCAGCCGCGCAAGGGCGTCTTCATCAAGCGCAAGTCCCTGGACGAGGTGCTGGAGATGATCGTCGTCTGGGCGGCGCTGGAAAGCATGGCCGCCCGTCTCGCCACGGTTTACGCCGACGACGACGAGATCGGCTCGCTCCGCCGCATGGTCGCGGACTACAACAAGAACGAAGCCCGCGCCCACATGGACGAATATTCGGAAGCGAACATCCGCTTCCATCAGCGCATCCTGGAACTTTCCAAGTGCGCGCAGTTGAAGGCGATCGCCGACGGGCTGTTTTTGCACATGCGCGCCATCCGCGCCCGCGCCATGGCGGAAGCCGACCGCGTCAGCCGGTCGCTCGTCGATCACATGCACATCATCGAGGCGCTGGAAAGCCGCGACGCCGACCTCGCCAGCGAACTGGTGCGCGAACACACCATGCGGCTGCACGCGCACGTGCGCCGGAGTTGGCACGACTTCACCGAGAAAGCCCGGAGCAAGCCCGTCAAGGCGGTCCAGAAGGCCGCCGTAACGAAGCCGATTTCTCGTAAGAAAACAATCGCTTGACCATTCCAACACTCGACTAGGGAGACCACGACATGTCGTCCACAGCGACGGAAGCACTCGCCAAGCAAGGCGCCGACGAACAACCCGAAGCCGGCGCGCTGACGGACGGCTTTCACCTCGTCATCGACGCCCTCAAATTGAATGGCATCAACAACATCTACGGCGTGCCAGGCATTCCGATCACCGACCTCGGCCGTTTCGCGCAGGCGGAAGGCATGCGGGTATTCTCGTTCCGGCACGAACAGCATGCCGGCTACGCCGCCGCCATCGCCGGCTACCTGACGCAGAAGCCGGGCATCTGCCTGACCGTGTCGGCGCCGGGCTTCTTGAACGGCCTGACCGCCCTCGCCCACGCCACCACCAACTGCTATCCGATGATCCTGATCTCCGGCTCTTCCGAGCGGGAAATCGTCGACCTGATGCAGGGCGACTACGAGGAAATGGACCAGCTGGCCGTCGCCAAGTCGCTCTGCAAGGCGGCCTACCGCATCCTGCACGCGGAAGACATCGGCATCGGCATCGCGCGCGCCATCCGCGCCGCGGTCTCCGGCCGTCCGGGCGGCGTTTATCTCGATCTGCCGGCGAAGCTGCTGGGCCAGGTCATGGACGCCGAGAAGGGCGCCAAGTCGCTGGTCAAGGTCATCGACGCCGCGCCGAAGCAGTTGCCGGCGCCGGACTCGATCAAGCGCGCCCTCGACGTGCTGAAAAGCGCCAAGAAGCCGCTGATCATCCTCGGCAAGGGCGCCGCCTACGCCCAGGTCGACGACGAAATCCGCGCCTTCGTCGAGACGTCGGGCGTTCCCTACATCGCCATGAGCATGGCCAAGGGCCTGCTGCCGGACACGCATCCGCAGTACGCCGGCGCCGCGCGCTCCCTCGTTCTCAAGGAAGCCGACGTCGTCATGCTGATCGGCGCCCGGCTCAACTGGCTGCTGTCGCACGGCAAGGGCAAGACCTGGGGCGACGCGCCGAAGAAGTTCATCCAGATCGACATCGAGCCGAAGGAAATGGACAGCAACGTCGAGATCGTCGCCCCCGTGGTCGGCGATATCGGATCGTGCGTTTCCGCCATGCTCGCCGGAATGGGCAAGTCCTGGACCAAGCCGCCCGCCGACTGGCTCAAGGCCGTCAACGCCAAGTGCGAGGACAACGTCGCCAAAATGGCGCCGCGCCTGCAGAACAACAACGTGCCGATGGACTACCACGGCGCCTTGGGCGCGCTGAAGCGCATCGTCGCCGAGCGTCCGGACATCATCCTCGTCAACGAGGGCGCCAACACCCTCGACTTCGCGCGCTCGATTATCGACATGTACAAGCCGAGGAAGCGCCTCGACGTCGGCACCTGGGGCGTCATGGGCATCGGCATGGGCCAGGCCTTCGGCGCCGCCATCGAAACCGGCCTGCCGGTTCTGGCGATCGAGGGCGACAGCGCCTTCGGCTTCTCCGGCATGGAGGTAGAGACGATCTGCCGCTACAACCTGCCGGTCTGCGTCGTCGTCTTCAACAACGGCGGCATCTACCGCGGCACCGACGTCAATCCGACCGGCGGCCCCGACGTGGCACCGACCGTGTTCGTGAAGGACTCCCGCTACGACAAGATGATAGAAGCCTTCGGCGGCGTCGGCGTCACGGCGACGTCCCCCGACGAGCTCAGCCGCGCCGTCAATGCCGCGCTCGATTCCGGCAAGCCGACGCTGGTCAACGCCGTCATCGACGAGAAGGCCGGCACCGAGAGCGGTCGCATCGGCAACCTCAACCCGCAAAGCGTCGTCGCGAAGAAGAAGTAACCGCGCGGCAACGGATCGAAATTCAATAACAGGAGCACACCATGAAAGCTCTCGAAGGCGTCAAAATCCTCGATTTCACCCACGTGCAGTCCGGCCCGACCTGTACCCAGTTGCTGGCCTGGTTCGGCGCGGACGTGATCAAGGTCGAACGTCCCGGCGTCGGCGACGCGACCCGCAAGCAACTGATCGACGTCCCCGGCGCGGACTCGCTCTACTTCACGATGCTCAACCACAACAAGCGGTCGATCACGCTGAACAGCAAGAACGAAACCGGCAAGGAAGTGCTGGAGCGTCTGGTCAAGACCTGCGACGTCATGGTCGAGAACTTCGCCCCCGGCGCGCTCGATCGCATGGGCTTCACCTGGGAACGCATCCAGGAACTGAACCCGCGCATGATCCTGGCCTCGATCAAGGGTTTCGGCCCCGGCAAGTACGAGGACTGCAAGGTCTATGAAAACGTCGCCCAGTGCGCCGGCGGCGCCGCGTCGACGACTGGCTTCCTCGGCGGTCTGCCCGTCGTGACCGGCGCGCAGATCGGCGATTCCGGCACCGGGCTGCACCTGGCGCTCGGCATCGTCACCGCCCTCTTCCAGCGTGAGAAGTCGGGCCGCGGCCAGAAAGTCACCGCCGCCATGCAGGACGGCGTCGTCAACCTCTGCCGCGTCAAGCTGCGCGACCAGCAGCGCCTCAAGGCCGGCCCGCTCAAGGAATACTCGCAGTTCGGTGACGGCATTCCGTTCGGCGACGCGACACCGCGCGCCGGCAACGACTCGGGCGGCGGTCAGCCGGGCCGTATTCTCAAGTGCAGGGGCTGGGAAAGCGACCCCGACGCCTACACGTACTTCATCACCCAGGCGCCGGCGTGGGAGAAGATCTGCGATCTTATCGGCGAGCCGGAATGGAAGACCAAGAAGGGCTACGCCACGCCGCCGGAACGTCTCGACAAGCTGAACGAGATATTCGACCGCATCGAGCAGTGGACCATGAGCAAGACCAAGTTCGAGGTCATGGACCTCTGCAATCCGCTCGACATCCCGGTCGGCCCGATCCTGTCGATGAAGGAAATCGCCGAGGACGAGGGCCTGCGCGCCACCGGTACCATCGTCGAGGTCGATCATCCGGAACGCGGCAAGTACCTCTCCGTCGGCTGCCCGATCAAGCTGTCGGATTCCGCCGTCGAGGTGGTTCGCTCGCCGCTTCTGGGCGAACACACGGAGGAAATCCTGACGGCCGTTCTCGGTTACACCGGGGCCGACCTGGACCGCATCAAGGGGTCCGGCGCCATCGGTGAGCAGAAGGCCGCCGCCGAGTAAGCCATCCCGCCCCCGCCCTTAGGGGTGGGGGCGGCTTTCTCCATTCCGGGCGAGAATACGTCGCGCCCGGAGCGGAGAGAGCCGCCGAAATCGGCGAATGTTCAAGAAGACGACGTCCCGATGGGGCGCCAGGGAGGATATGGAATGCGCGTAATCGTCATGGGCCAACAGGCGTTCGGCAAGGATGCCCTCGCCAAGATTCTGGAGGCCGGCTCCGACGAGATCGTCGCGGTCTATTGCGAACCGGATCGCGAAGGCAAACCGGTCGATCCGATCAAGGAATTCGCGCTCGAGAAGGGCCTGCCGGTCTATCAGCCGGCGCACTTCAAGGACCAGGAATCGCTCGACCAACTGGCGGCGCTGAACGCCGATCTGATGGTCATGGCCTTCGTCAACGTGTTCGTGCCTGAAGCGGCAAGGGACACGCCGAAGATGGGCTCGATCTGCTTCCATCCGTCGCTGCTGCCGCTGCACCGGGGTCCGTCCGCGGTCAACTGGCCGATCATCATGGGCAGCACCAAGTCCGGCTATTCCTGGTTCTATCCGACGGACGGCCTCGACGAAGGCGACGTCCTGATGATGTGGGAATGCCCGATCGAGCCGGACGACACGGTGATCGACCTCTACTTCAAGAAGATCTACCCGTCGGCGATCGATTCCGTTCTCGAGGTCTGCAACCTGTTCCGCTCCGGCAAGCCGCCGCGCATCGTGCAGGACGAGACGGACGCGACGTATGAGCGCCGCTGCACGGCGAAGCATGCGAAGATCGACTGGAACAAGCCGGTCAAGCAGGTCTACGACCTGATCCGCGGCACCAACCCATCGCCGGGCGCGTGGACGACGCTGAACGGCGCCGAGGTCGGCATCTTCGATTGCGCCCGCGTGCCGGGCGACGGCATCAGCGGCCGCATCATGGAAGTGTCTGACGACGGCGTCACCGTGCAGTGCATCGGCGGGCGCATTCAATTGAAGCGCGTCCGGCCCGCCGGCGGCGGCAAGGTCGCCGCGGCCGAATGGGCGGCGGCGGCCGGCCTGGAAAAGGGCGCGACGATCGGCGAGTGATCGCCTGACTGTAACAATGAAAATCGGCCGACGGCCCCGATGGGCCGGGCCGGCATAGGGAGAGGAAGTCAAGATGTCCGATATCGAAATCGCCCGCAAAGCGAACAAGAAGCCCATCCAGGAAATCGGCGCCAAGCTCGGGATCGGGAGCGAGCATCTGCTGCCCTACGGTCACGATAAGGCTAAGGTGTCGCAGCCGTTTATCTCGTCGCTCGCCGGCAAGAAGGACGGGCATCTGATCCTGGTCACGGCCATCAACCCGACGCCGGCGGGCGAAGGCAAGACGACGACCACGGTCGGTCTCGGCGACGGCCTCAACTACATCGGCAAGAAGGCGGCGATCTGCATCCGCGAGGCGTCCCTCGGCCCGAACTTCGGCATGAAGGGCGGCGCCGCCGGCGGCGGTTACGCTCAGGTCGTGCCGATGGAGGACATGAACCTCCACTTCACCGGCGACTTCCACGCCATCACCAGCGCCCATAACCTCCTGTCGGCGATGCTCGACAACTCGATCTACTGGGGCAATCCGCTCGACATCGACGTGCGCCGCGTTTCCTGGCGCCGCGTCCTCGACATGAACGACCGCGCGCTGCGTCAGATCACCGCGTCGCTCGGCGGCGTCGCCAACGGCTTCCCGCGCGAAACCGGCTTCGACATCACCGTCGCCTCGGAAGTGATGGCGATCCTCTGTCTCGCCACCGACCTCGCCGATCTGGAAAAGCGTCTCGGCGACATGATCGTGGCGTACCGCCGCGACCGCTCGCCGGTCTATTGCCGCGACATCAAGGCGGAAGGCGCGATGGCCGTTCTCCTGAAGGACGCCATGCAGCCGAACCTGGTGCAGACGCTGGAGAACAATCCGGCGTTCGTGCACGGCGGTCCGTTCGCCAACATCGCGCACGGCTGCAACTCGGTGATCGCCACCAAGACGGCGCTCAAGCTCGCCGACTACGTCGTCACGGAAGCCGGCTTCGGCGCCGACCTCGGCGCCGAGAAGTTCTTCGACATCAAGTGCCGCAAGGCCGGCCTCAAGCCGGCGGCCGTGGTCATCGTCGCCACCGTGCGCGCCATGAAGATGAACGGCGGCGTGAAGAAGGAAGACCTCGGCCAGGAGAACGTCGCGGCGGTCACCGCCGGTTGCGTCAACCTCGGACGTCATCTGGAAAACCTGAAGAAGTTCGGCGTGCCGGCCGTCGTCGGCATCAACCACTTCGTGACCGACACCGACGCCGAAGTGGAGGCCATCAAGGCCTATTGCGCCGAATTCGGCGCCGAGGCCATCGTCAACACGCACTGGGCCGACGGCGGCAAGGGCATCGCCAAGACCGCCGAAAAGGTGGTCGAGTTGATCGAGAGCGGCAAGGCCGCCTACAAGCCGCTCTATCCCGACGATATGGGTCTCGCCGAGAAGATCGAGACGGTCGCCAAGGAAATCTATCGCGCCGACAGCGTGACGATGGACAAGTCCATCCGCGCCCAACTCAAGACGTGGGAAGAGGCCGGTTACAAGAACCTGCCGGTTTGCATGGCGAAGACGCAGTATTCGTTCACCACGGATCCCAACTGGCGCGGTGCGCCGACCGGCTTCGACATTCCGATCCGTGAAGTCCGGCTGTCCGCCGGCGCCGGTTTCGTCGTCGCGATCTGCGGCGAGATCATGACCATGCCGGGTCTGCCCAAGGTGCCGGCGGCGGAGACGATCCGCCTCAACGCCGAAGGTCAGATCGAAGGCCTGTTCTGAGGAGTCAAAGGGATGGCGTTCCGCACGATACTCGTTCCGATCCGTGGCGACGGCCGTGGTGAGTCGGTACTCGATCACGCCTGTGCATTGGGGCGTCCCTTCAACGCGCACATCCGCGCCGTTCACTGCCGGCTCAGACCTGAAGACCTGATGCCGTTCGGCGTCGCCGTGCCGGCGCTGCTGCGAGAGCAGATATCGGCGTCGGCCGGCGGCATCGCCGATGCCGAAGAAGTCCGCTTGAAGGGCATCTTCGACGAATACGTAAAGGCCCGCGGCATCGCCGTCTGCGACACCCGGCCGCCGCAACACGACCAGCTCACCATTTCCTGGAGCGAGGCGACCGGCAAGCAGGCCGACATCGTCGGCGTCTGGGGCCGGCTCGCCAGCGTCGTCGCGGTGGCGCAGCCGGACCGGGACAGCAACCTCGGTCAGAACACCCTGGAATCGGCGCTGCTCAACACCGGGCGTCCGGTGCTGCTGTGTCCGCCGAAGCCGGTCAAGGCACTCGGCGAAAACGTCGCCATCGCCTGGAACGGTTCGGCGGAAGCCAGCCGCGCCATCGCCGCCTGCGGCTCCATCATCGCCAACGCCAAGAAGGTGACGGTGCTGACGGCGGACGACGCCGACAACATGGCGCTTTCCGCCGAAGACCTGATTTTGCATTTGCGCGATCACGAGATCGAAGCGACGGCCATGTCCGTGAAGTCGAAGGAATCTTCGCTCGGCGAGGGATTGGTGAAGGCGGCGAAGGCCGCCGGCGCCGACGTCATGGTGATGGGCGCCTACGGCCGCAGCCGCGGCCGCGCGTTGGTGCTCGGCGGCGTGACGCAATGGATCATCGACCATACCGATCTGCCGATTTTGTTCGTTCACTGACGAATTCGACGGCGAAATAGTAGGTATGGAGTTTGATATTTTCGGAGGGTGAAGTAAGCTAACGGAAGATTGGTATACCTAACACCAAGATTAGGAAAACCGATGGCACAGCCGCCGATTTAAGAAGTGGCATGCCGAACGCAATCGAACGTACTCTTGCAGTGTTGCCGGGTGCGTGGACGATACGGACGCGGCAATCAATCCGCATATTGGGAGGTTACAATGGCTATTACTAGACGTGACGTACTTGGATTCGTCGGTGCCGTCGGCATCGGCGCGATGATCGCCGGCGCGCCCGGCATGGCTCAAGCCTGGGAGCCGAACAAGCCGATCGACTTCGTTATCATGGCCGGCAAGGGCGGCGGCGCCGACAAGATGGCGCGGCTCATGCAGGCGATCGTGGAATCGGAAAAGATGGCTTCGAAGCCGCTGGTTCCGAACAACAAGTCGGGCGGTTCCGGCGCGGAAGCGTTGGTCGCCGTCAAGGGTGCGAGCGATCCCGACCACACCATCATGGTGACGCTCAACTCGTTCTTCACGACCCCGATCCGTCAGCCGAAAATCGGCGTCGACATCATGACCTTCACGCCCGTCGGCCGCATGGCGGAAGACACCTTCCTGCTCTGGGTCCACAAGGACTCCGGCATCAAGACCTTCGAGGAATTTCTCGCCAAGGCGAAGTCGGAAGGCAACAAGTGGGTCATGGGCGGCACCGGCAAGGCGCAGGAGGATGAAATCCTCACTGACTTCCTGAACGCCAACTACGGCCTCAAGATCAAGTACGTGCCGTACAAGGGCGGCGGGGAAGTCGCCAAGCAGCTCGCCGGCAAGCAGCTGAACTCGACCGTCAACAACCCGTCCGAAGCCCTCGGCTTCTACGAGTCGGGCGATGTCGTGCCGATCGTCAGCTTCACCGCCGAACGTCTGCCCCTCTTCCCAAACGTTCCGACGATCAAGGAAAAGGGCAAGGACTTCGCCTACGGCATGCAGCGCGCCGTCGTCGGTGCGCCCGGCATGAGCGCGGATGCCGCGAAGTACTATCAGGATCTGTTCCAGAAGGTGTTCTCGTCGAAGAAGTGGCAGGACTACCGCAAGAAGCAGTCCCTGTTCGGCGATTACCTGACCGGTGATCCGCTGAAGAAGTACTGGGCCGAGCAGGTCGATCGCCACAAGAAGCTTCTGGCTTCGATGAAGTGATCGCTTCGGCTTAACGACTTCGCAACAAAGACAACTTCAAGGGATCGGGAGCATACGACCGTCATGAGGCGTGCTGAAATCATTACTGCTGGCTTGATGGCGTTGCTCTCGATCTACTTGATGTTCAAGAGCACCGAGCTCGATATCGGATACATCAAGGGCGAAGGCCCGGGCGGCGGGTTCTGGCCGTTCTGGCTGTCGGCGGGGATGCTGCTGTCCACTATCTGGATCGCCATCAACTGGTTCCGGCGTTCGTCGCCCCCTTCGCAATCGAAGGAAAAATTCCTCGACGATTACGGCGTCCGCATGCTGCTGCTGGTCGGCGGCGGCGTCACCGTCTTCATCGGATTGATTCATCTCGCCGGCATGTACGGCGCCATTCTGATTTTCCTGATCTATTACCTCCGTTTTCTCGGCCGCCACAGCTGGGGCACGACGATGGCGATCGCGCTTTGCTCGCCTGTCGTGACGTTCTTCTTCTTCGACATCGCCATGCGGATCGTCTTGCCGAAGGGCTATCTCGAACCGCTGTTCATTCCGCTTTACGACATTTTCCTGTGATCAAGCGACGTCCGGCCCCGCGCCGGGCGACAGAAAAGAAACGATCCTTGGGATAGGGCGAGGAAACGATGGAAATTCTCGGGCATCTTCTTGACGGCATGGTCATCGCGCTGGAGCCGCTGAACATTCTCCTGATGTTCGTCGGCGTCACGCTCGGCCTCTTCATCGGCGCCATGCCCGGATTGGGGTCGGTCAATGGCGTCGCCATTCTGTTGCCGGCGACCTTCCTGGTGCCGCCGACCTCGGCGATGATCTTCCTCGCCGCCATCTACTACGGCGCCATGTACGGCGGCGCCATATCGTCGATCACGCTCGGCATTCCCGGCGCATCGACGGCGGTCGCGACGACGTTCGACGGCCGGCCGCTGGCGCTCAAGGGCCGCGCCGACCTCGCACTCGTGATGGCCGCCGTGGCGTCCTTCATCGGCGGCTCCGTCGCCAACGTGCTGTTCACCGCCTTCGCGCCGCCGCTCGCGTCCGTCGCCCTCGGCTTCGGCGATCCGGAAATCTTCGCGCTGATGCTGCTGGCGTTCGCGACTTTCGTCGGACTCGGCGGCGACGACATCCCGAAGACGCTGTTCTCGATCTGCTTCGGCCTGGTGATGGCCTCGGTCGGCCTCGACATCATGACCGGCGAGCCGCGCCTGATCTTCGGTGACATCACCGGGTTCATGCACGGCATCAACTTCCTGGTGTTGGCGATCGGCATCTACGGCATCGGCGAGATGCTGTGGACCATCGACTCGACGCGCGGCAACATGACCATGACCGAAGCGGTGCTATCCGTTAAGCGCATCATGAGCGCATGTCGCGAAAGCATGGCCGGCTGGAAGGGAACCGTCATCGGGTCGTTCCTCGGTTTCTTCGTCGGCATTCTGCCGGCCGCCGGCGCGACGCCCGGTTCCCTGATGGCTTATGGCGTCGCCAAGATGGTCTCCAAGAAGCCTGAAGAATTCGGCAAGGGGCATCTGTCGGGCATCGCGGCGCCGGAATCGGCCAACAACTCGGCGTCCACCGGCGCCATGCTGCCGATGTTGACCCTCGGCATCCCCGGCTCGCCGACCACCGCCATTCTTCTCGGCGGCATGGTGATCTGGGGCCTGCAGCCGGGTCCGCGCCTTTTCGCCGACCAGACGGAGTTCGTCTGGGGCCTGATCGGTTCCTTCTACGTCTCGAACCTGTTCGCCCTGATCGTCAACCTGGCCTTCATTCCGGTCTTCATCTGGATGCTCCGGATGCCGTTCACGGTGCTCGCGCCGATGATCTTCGTGCTGTCGGTCGTCGGCGGCTACGCGGCGACGCAGGACATGCACGACATCTGGTTGATGCTGATCTTCGGCGTCGGCGCCTACCTGCTCCGCAAACTCGACTATCCGGTCGCGCCGGCGGTGCTGGCCATCGTGCTCGGCCCCATCGCCGAACCGAAGCTGCGCCAGTCCCTGCTGTTCTCGAGCGGCGATCCGATGATCTTCCTGGAGCGGCCGATTTCCGGTCCGATCACGGTCATCGCGATCATTCTGATCCTGTTGCCGCTGTTCAAGATCATCAAGGACCGCATCCAGGGCAAGAACAAGAAAGCGGCCGCCTGACGGACAGGCGCGGAAAATTCGCCGGACCGTTATCCGGCACGTCTTGAGAAACCCCGCCAAACCTCCCACGTAATCCGCGTCAGCGGTTTACGTGGGAGAAATAACATGCGCTCCATTCTCGCCGGTCTCGCCGGCATCTTCATCGCCGCGTCCGTCGCCCTGCCGGCCCACGCCGACGCGTCCCTGTGGCGAAAGCTGCACGAACCCGGCCACTTCGCCATCATGCGGCACGCCGAGGCGCCGGGGTACGGCGATCCGGACAACTTCCGCCTCGACGACTGCTCGACGCAGCGGAACCTGGACGACAAGGGCCGCGCGCAGGCCCGCGCCATCGGCGATCAGGCCCGTGCCAACGGCGTCGCCGAGGCCCGCCTCTTTTCCAGCCAATGGTGCCGCTGCAAGGAAACCGCCCGTCTGCTCGGCTTCGGCGACCCCGCCGAGCTGCCGGCGTTGAATTCCCTGTTCGGGCGCGCGGAACAGCGCGAACCGAATATGCGCGCACTCAAATCCTTCCTGGCCGAACAGCCGGCTGCCGGCGCGCCGCTCGTCCTCGTTTCGCACCAGGTGACGATCAACGCGCTCGCCGGCCAGTCGACCCGATCCGGAGAAGTAGTCGTACTGCGCCACAAGGGCGCCGGCGCGGTCGAGGTGGTGGGCAGCATTCCGCCCGGCTGAGGCTATTCGGCGGCGGCCTTCATCTCTTCGTGCAGTTTCCGCTCAACGTCGCCGGGCGATCCCGTCCGCCGTGCCAGCAGCGCGTAGGCCACCGGCACCACGAAGAGTGTGAACACCGTCGCCGCCGAGACGCCGCACAGGATGACGAGACCGATCACCTCGCGCGTTTCGGCGCCGGCGCCGCCCGACAGGATCAGCGGAATGGATCCGGCGATGGTGGTGATGCCGGTCATGATGATCGGCCGCAGCCTGACTTCCGAGGCCTCGATCAGCGCCTCGGCGAAGTCCATGCCGCCATCGCGAAGCTGGTTGGCGAATTCGACGATCAGGATGCCGTTCTTGGCCGCAAGTCCCACCAGCATGATCAGCCCGATCTGCGAGTAAATGTTGAGCGACATCCCGAACGCATAGAGCCCCGCCAGCGCCCCGCCCATGGCGAGCGGCACCGTCAGCATGATGACGAACGGATGGACGAAGCTTTCGAACTGTGCAGCCAGCACCAGGAACACGACGGCGATGCCGAGCGCCAGCACGAACAGGATGGAGCCGCCGGCGCTCTTGAAGTCGGCCGACTGCCCCTTGTAGTCGATCACCGCCGTCGCCGGCAGGTTGTCGCGGGCGAGCTTTTCCAGATAGGTGAGCGCATCGCCGAGCGGCAGCTTGTCTTCCAGGTTCGCCTCGATGGTGATGGCGCGGACCCGGTTGTACCGGTTGAGGCTCGTCGGTCCGGCGAATTCCTCCAGCCGCACCAGGTTCGACAGCGGCACCAACTCGCCCGTGCGGGCGGAGCGCACGTAGATGTTTTCCATGCTGGAGGGCGTGCGTTGCGCGCTCGCCTCCCCCTCCAGGATGACGTCGTATTCCTCGCCGTTGTCGATGTAGGTCGTGACCTTGCGCGACCCCAGCATGGTTTCGAGGGTGCGGCCGATCACCGTCACGGTAACGCCCAGGTCGGCGGCGCGGTCGTAGTCGATGACGACGTTCAACTGCGGCCGCGTCTCCTTGTAGTCGCTGTCGATGCCGACGAGGCCCGGATTGTTCTCGGCGACCTTGTCGAGAAGGATGTCCCGCCACGCCGCCAGTTCTTCGTAGGTGCCGCCGCCGATCACGAATTGCACCGGCTTCTGGGTTCGCGCGCCGAACCCCTGGCGCATGACCGGGAACGCCCGCACGCCGGGCAGGTCCGCCACTTCCTTGCGGATTTCGTCCATGATCTTCCAAGCCGAGCGCCGGTTCGCCCAATCGTTGAGGACGACGATCACGATGCCGGAATTGAAGGTTTCCAGATTGCCGAAGGAACGCGGTGCGCGCACCAGAAGGCGGTTGACCTCCCCCTTCTCCACCAACGGCATCAGGCGGCTCTCGATCTCGTTCATGTAGGTCGCCATGTATTCGAAGGTGGCGCCCTCCGGCCCGTTGACGAGCAGATAGAACGCTCCCCGGTCTTCCTTGGGCGCGTATTCGCTGGGCACGCGTTCGGACAGCCAAGCGGAGCCGCCGATCAAGGCGGCGAACCCCAGGAGGACGATCCATTTCCGCCGCAGCGAAGCCTTCAGCGCCCGTGAGTAGCCACGCCGGAGGGACTGGAATCCCCGGTCGATGGCGTGCGTGAGGCCGCCCCGGCCGCTTTCCTGCGACAGCACCTTGGACGCCAGCATGGGCGACAGCGTCAGCGCGACGATGCTGGAAAAGAAGACCGCCGCCGCCATGGTCAGCGCGAACTCGCTGAACAGCCGGCCGATGTCGCCTTCCAGGAAGGCGATGGGCACGAATACCGCGATCAGGACCACGGTCGTCGCGACGACGGCGAAGCCGACCTGCCGGGTGCCGCGGAATGCCGCCACGAGCCGCGTCTCGCCGTATTCGTCCATGCGCCGATGGATGTTCTCCAAGACCACGATGGCGTCGTCGACGACGAGACCGATGGCCAACACGAGCGCCAGGAGCGTCAGAAGATTGATGGTGAAGCCGAGTATCCAGAGGACCGTGAAGGTCGCGATCAGCGATACCGGCACGGTCACGGCCGGCACCAGCGTCGCGCGCAGGGAACCCAGGAACAGGAAGATCACGAAGACGACCAGGCCGATGGCGATGCCGAGGGTCTTGTAGACCTCCGATATGGCGCCCTTGACGAAAACCGACGAGTCGTAACTTTCGCGGAGTTCCATGCCCGGCGGCAGCGTCGGGTTGGTCTTTTTCATTTCCGCCCGCGCCGCGTCCGCCACCTCGATGATGTTGCCGGTGGATTGCCGGATGATGCCGATGCCGACCATCGGCACGCCGTTGCCGCGGAAGAACGTCCGTTCCTCGACGCTGCCGAGCTCGACCTTGGCGACGTCGCCCAAGCGCACCAGATAGCCGTCCGAGCCACGGCTCAGCACCAGTTTCGCGAAATCGTCGGCGGTGCTGAACGTTCGCTGCAGGCGAACCGTGAACATGCGGTCGACGGACTCGATACTGCCGGCCGGCAATTCGACGTTCTCGGCATTGAGCGCGTTCTCGACGTCCTGCGTCGTCAGCCGCCGCGCCGCCATGGCGTTGCGGTCGAGCCAGACCCGCATGGCGTAGACCTTGCCGCCGCCGACCCGGACCCGCGCCACGCCGTCCAGCACCGAGAACCGGTCGACCAGATAGCGGTTGGCGAAGTCCGTCAGTTCCGGAACCGTCTTTCCCTCGCCGATCAGGTTCAGCCAGAAGATCACGTCGTCGTTGCTGTCGACTTTCTGAATGTCCGGCGGATCGGCTTCCGCCGGCAGGTTGTCGATGACGCCGGATACCCGGTCGCGGATGTCGTTGGCGGCGGCGTCGACGTCGCGGCCGACCTTGAACTCGATGGTGATGCGTGATTCGCCGTTCTGGCTGACCGAGGCGATCGACTTGATGCCCTCGATGCCGGCGATCCGGTCCTCGATGATTTCCGTGATGCGCGTCTCGACGACGTTCGCGGCGGCGCCGGGATAACTCGTCTGCACGGAAACGATCGGCGGGTCGATATCCGGATACTCGCGGAGCGGCAGGCGCTCGAATGCGAGAATGCCGAAGGCGATCAGAAGCAGGTTGACGACAGCGGCGAAGACCGGCCGCTTGACCGACACATCCGACAATACCATCAGCTTTGCCCCTTCGCCGGCGCCTTCTTCTTGAGAATTTCCTCGATCGTCTTCGTGCCGTCCTCGACGGCGCGGATCGTCACTGTCTGACCCGGGCGCACCTTGAGCGCCCCGTGCGTGATGACGGCTTCGCCCGCCGCAACGCCGGACAGCACCTCGGCGAAGCCGGCGACGCGGCTGCCCAGCTTGACGACCCGTTTGACGACCTTGTTGCCGTTCTCGCGATCGACGACATAGACGGCCTGCTCGGTGCCGACGGGCACCAGGGCATTTTCCGGCACCGCCAGGGTGTCGCGGGGGTTCTTGAGAACCTCCAGCTGCATCAGCATGCCGGGCCGGATCGAGAATTCGGGGTTGTCGAGGGTGGCGCGGACGACGATGGCGCGCGTCACCGGATCGACCCGGGAATCGACGCTTTTCACCACGCCCTTGAAGATGCGCTTGTCGTAGGCGCTGGTCTTAGCTTCGACGTCGAGCCCCGGTTTCAGGGCGGCCAGGAACGCCGACGGAACGGAAAAGTCGATCTTGATGATGGAAACGTCGTCGAGGGTCGTCAGAAGATCGCCCGGCGCGACGAACGCGCCGATGGAAATGTTGCGGAGACCGACCAGACCGTCGAATGGTGCGCGAATTTCGTAGTTGGCGAGGCGTGCCCGGGCGGCCTCGATTTCGGCTTGCGCCTTCAGGAGTTGCGCCCGCGTCTCGTCCAAGGACGCCGCGGTGCCGGCTTGGCGCTGCTTAAGCTCCTGCGCCCGCTCGAAGGCCTTCTTGCGGTCCATTTCGACCGCCTGCAGCGCCCGAAGGTTCGCCAGTTCCTCGTCCGTATTGAGGCGGACGAGAGGCGCCCCCTTGCGGACCAGTTCGCCGTCGTCGAAGTCGATGCCGACGATGCGCCCGGAAATCTTCGCCGCCATGCGGACGGTTTCGTTGGCGCGCGCCGTGCCGAGGGCCTCGATCCTGTCGACGAAGGTGCGGCTCGCCACTTCGCTGACGATCACCGGCGTCGGCGGCGGCCCCTTCGGCTTCGCCTTGCCGGCGTCCTGGGCGGCTGCGGCACCACAAACGGCGACGAAAGCCACGCTCGTCGCCATCACGGATCTCAAGAACATTCGGACCGCCCCCTGTGCCGCCTTGCGTGACGCCCCTTGCGAGCTTCCGGCCTCGTCGACTGGCCATGCGCGAGGCCCGGGGTTTCCCCTCGGGCCTCGCTTTCCAATGACATGGGCATGGGGCGGTTTTCGTACAATAGGGATTTTCGCCCTCAATCGCGGTGGCGGCGGTGCCGTTCGCGCATTTCCTTCATGTCGAACGAGCCGTCGTCGTTGCCGTCGAGCCGCTCGGCCATGTGCTTGAAGCGCTTCTGGAACTCCGCGACCGTGACCTTGCCGTCGCCGTCCGCGTCATGGCGCTGGAAGCCCCGCACCATGCGTTCGCGCATGACGTCGGCCCAGAGCGCCTGATATTCGGCGAGATTGAGGCTGCCGTCGCCGTCCTTGTCGAACTGCTTCAGCTGCTTTTCACGGCCGGCGTCGATTTCTTCCTGGGTCAGCTTGCCGTCGCCGTTGGCGTCGTAGCGTTCGATCATGCGCTCCATGCCGCGTTCCATACGGAACGAGCCCATGCCACCCATGCCGCCGTGCATGCCGCCACCCATGCCACCTTGCATTCCGTGGCCGCCGTGCCGCTCGTGATACCCGTCGTGCATCGAGGACGCGACCGCATATCCGCCGATGCCGAGGACGGCGAGAGCGGCCACCGTCGCGAGCAGTTTGTTTTTGTGAGTCATGTTGGGAAATCTCCTATCCGGGGTGTTTCGATACGCCCGATATAGCTCCCGGATGTCGCGAAAGTTCGTCAGCCGGCCCGGCATATTGTCGCCGTTCGTGGCAATCCGCCCCGCTGACACAGTTCGATACAAATTTCGCCTGACGACGCCCGCCGCCACCCCGGTATAGAATGGGTCATGACCAACTCGCCGCACATCATCGTCGTTGACGACCATGACGACATCCGCACACCGCTCGGCCGCTATCTCACCAAGAACGGCATGCGCGTCAGTACCGCCGGCGACGGCAAGGCGCTCCGCGAGCTTCTGAAGACGGCGGCGCCGGATCTTGTCGTTCTCGACGTCATGATGCCCGGCGAGGACGGGCTTTCGCTCTGCCGGCACCTCCGCGAAACCACCGATCTGCCGGTGATCCTGCTGACGGCCATGGCCGAGGATACGGACCGGATCGTCGGCCTCGAGATCGGCGCCGACGACTACGTGACCAAGCCGTTCAATCCGCGGGAATTGCTGGCGCGCATCAAGGCGGTGCTGCGCCGCGCCAACTCGGTGCCGCGTCCGAAGGATGCCCCCACCGCGGAGCGCCTCCGTTTCGATCGCTGGATACTCGATGCCGGCAAACGGGAGCTGATCGGCGAGGACGGCGTCGCCGTAACGCTCAGCACCGCCGAGTACCGCCTTTTGAACGTGCTTCTGCAGCGGCCGGGAATCGTACTGAGCCGCGAACAGCTTCTGGACCTGGCCGCCGGCCGCGACGCGCAACTGTTCGACCGCAGTATCGACAACCAGATCAGCCGGCTCCGCAAGAAGGTCGAGACCGATCCGAAGAACCCGGTTCTGGTGCAGACGGTCTGGGGCGGCGGCTACAAGCTCGCCTGCAAGGTCGAACCGGCATGACGCGCGGCGAACGCTGTCTACGCGGGCTTTGGCCGAAGCGGCTGATCACGCAGACGATCCTGCTCCTGCTTCTGGCGCTGCTCGCCGCCAACATCGTCGGCGCCCTGATCATCCGGGGCGAGACGCAGTCGCTGTTCCGGGGCGTGGAAAGCCGCATCGTCGCCGAGCGGATCGGCCCGGTGGTGACGCTGCTCCGCACCTCGCCGCCGCACCTGCACGAGCAGGTGGCGCGCACCATCGCGTCCAGGCGCATGCAGGTGTGGCTGAGCCGCGAAAGCGCCGTCCCCGCCGACAGCAAGCTTGGGCACGAAGACCGCAAGCGCGCCCGCGACATCGCGGAACGGATCGCCGCCGAAATCGGCGATCCGGATACCCGGCGCGTCCGTGTTTTCGTCCGCGAGGACGATGACGGCGACGACGAACGCACGTTCCCGCATGCCGCCATGATGCACGGCATGATCCGAGGCATGCCCCCCGGAATGCCCCCGGGAATGCCCTCGGGAATGCCCCCCGGAACGACCCCTGGAACGCCCCCCGGAGTGCCAATGGGCGCGCCGCGCATCGACGCCGTTGTTTCCGTCGGCATCGACGCCGATCACTGGCTCAACGCCGGGATTAGGCTGCGGCCGGCGCGGCGGCTGATCAGTTCCGACACATGGGTCGTCATGGGCATCACGGCGGTGGTGCTGAGCGTCATCGTCGCCCTGGCGTTGGGCGGCATCACCCGGCCACTCCGACGCCTGTCGGACGCGGCGGCCCGGCTCGGCCGCGGCGAGAAGATCGACCCGGTGCCGGAACAGGGTCCGATGGATGTCCGCGAGACCATCCGCGCCTTCAACGACATGCATGCCAGGCTCGACCGATTCGTCACCGACCGCACGCGCATGCTGGCCGCCATCAGCCACGATCTCAGGACGCCGATCACGTCGCTCCGGCTGCGCGCCGAGATGCTCGACGACAACGAAGCGCGGGAGCGGATGATCGCCACGCTCGACGAGATGAAGGCCATCACCGAGGCGACGCTCGCCTTCGCCCGCGAGGACGCCAAGAAGGAAGACAACCGCGCCGCCGATTTGAACGCCCTCGTGTCGTCCATCGCCGACGATCTCGGCGAGCTTGGCCGCTCGGTGGAATTTTCGCCGGCCGGCCGCATCGTTCTCGACTGCCGGCCGACGGCGCTGGGGCGCGCGCTTCGTAATCTGATCGAGAACGCCGCCGTTTACGGCGGCAAGGCGTCGATCCGCGTCGACGAAGGCGAGCGCGACGTTCGCATCGTCATCGACGATGACGGCCCCGGCATTCCCGAGGCCGATCGCGAACGGGTTTTCGAACCCTTTGTCCGATTGGAAGGATCGCGCAACCGCGAGACCGGCGGCATCGGCCTGGGCATGGCCATCGCCCGCGACATCGTGCGCGGACACGGCGGCGACGTGACGCTCGCCGACCGTCCCGAAGGCGGTCTCCGCGTCACGGTCACGCTGCCCGGCAATTCGCCTAGCGGAACTTTTACCTAGCGCGTCCGAAAGAAGTTGTAGCGGACGATGCAATAGAGCGCCCGGACGCCGTCGCGCCAGCCGATCTTCTTGCCGTCTTCGTATGTCCGCCCGGAATAGCTGATGCCGACCTCGTAGATGCGCGGGCGCGGCCGGAGCCGAGAGATTTTCGCCGTGATCTCGGGCTCGAAACCGAACCGGTCTTCCTCGATCTCGCAACGCTGGATCAGGTCCCGGCGGAAGACCTTGTAACAGGTTTCCATGTCGGTGAGGTTGATATCCGTCGCCATGTTGGAGGCGAGCGTGAGGAACTTGTTACCCAGGTAATGCCAGAAATAGAGGACCCGGACCTCTTCGCCGCCCCGGAAACGGGAGCCGTAGACCGCGTCGGCCCGGCCGTCGAGAATCGGCTGCAACAACTTCGGATATTCCTTCGGACTGTATTCGAGGTCGGCGTCCTGAATCAGGACGATATCGCCGGTGGCCCGGGCTATACCCGTTCGGAGCGCCGCCCCCTTCCCGCGATTTTCCACGTGCTCGATGGCGACCACGTCGCCATGCCGGGCGGCGACGGCGCGAAGCTCGTCACGCGAACCGTCGGTGGAGCCATCGTCGACGACGACGATCTCCTTCTCGAGCCCAAGGCTGTCGGCGGACGACACGGCGTCGACGATCGCCGCGAGGGTCCGTTCTTCGTTGAAGCATGGAATGACGACGGAGAGTTTCTTCATGCGCCGGACGTTAATCCATTTTTCCGAAAGCGTTCAAAAACATCTTCGCCCGTTCCGCCGCTTGAGCATCGCTCATCCGCTGCATTTCGCCGACGCCCCAGATCGGTTTCGGCCAGGCGGCGTCGTCGGTGGTGCGGGCGACGACATGGATGTGTAGTTGCCGGACCGCGTTGCCGAGCGCGGCGGTGTTGATCTTGTGCGCGCCGAAGGCCTGCTTCATGGCGGCGCCGGCGCGCCGCACGGTCGCCATGACGCTGGCGTAGTCGGCTTCCGCCAGATCGTGCAAATCGACCATGCCATCACGCATGGGCACGATCAAAAGCCACGGAAAGCGGGCGTCGTCGATCATGCGGACGGCGGCGGGCCCGACCGTGCCGATGGGCCGGCTGTCCCCCTCCAGGACCGGATCGAGCGTGAACATGCGAAACCTCCCGCCGTTGCCTGACATCGAAGGTTGAAATATAAACAACGGAAAGCCATCGGCAAACGAGATAGGTGCGCCATGGACGCTTCCGACCTGAAATTCTTCGCCGCCGTCGCCCGCACGGGCGGAATGGCGCGCGCCGCCGACGAATTGAACACCGTGCAGTCCAATGTCACGACGCGCATCCGCCGGCTGGAAGAAGACCTCGGCCAGCCACTGTTCGACCGGCACAGCCGCGGCGTCACCCTGACGGCGGCCGGCAAACGACTGCTGCCGTATGCGGCGCGCATTTCCGATACCCTCGCCGAGGCGCGCCGCGCCGTCGACGACGACGGCCGGCCGCAGGGTCCGCTCGTCATCGGCTCGCTAGAAACGACGACGGCGCTCCGCCTGTCGCCCCGTCTCGCGGAATTCGCGGCGCTCTATCCGTCCGTCGATCTGACGCTCCGCACCGGCACGACACGGGAACTGATCGAGGGCGTGCTGGCGCGCCGCATCGAAGGCGCCTTCGTCTGCGGTCCGGTCGATCATCCGGAACTCGCCGAGACCACCGTCTTCAACGAACGGCTTTGCTTCATGACGGCGCCGGGCGTTCGCGATCTCGATGCGCTGCTGGGTTCAGCCGATCTCAAGGCCATCGTGCTCAGGCTCGGCTGCTCCTATCGGCAGCGGATGGAGGAGATCCTGACGCGGCGCGGCGTCGTCGGCGTCCGCTTCCTGGAATTCGGCACGCTCGAAGCCATCGTCGCCTGCGTCGGCGCCGGTCTCGGCATCACCATGCTGCCGAAAAGCCTGATCGGCGGCGTCTGGCCGGTCGGCCGGGTCGGCGTGCACGACCTGCCGGCAGCGGAAGCGGCGGTCGAGACCGTTTTCATCCGCCGCCGCGACGCCTACGTTTCGAGCGCCCTCAAGGCCTTCCTCGCCGGTGTCGATCCCGCCGTCCGGAGCGCCGCCGAATGAGCTATTTCCGAGCGAGATAGCTTCCATCGGATAAATTCGTTTTTCCGCGTGTCCACCGCAGCCTAGGTTGGCCACGATGTCAGACGCCGCTCCCACGTCCAGCCCGACCCGCGCCATCGTCACTGGCTGCGCCGCCAGCTTGGTCGGCATCGGCCTCGCCCGCTTCGCCTATACGCCGTTGATCCCGGTTCTGATCGACGCCGGCTGGTTCGAGGCCACCACCGTCATCTATCTCGGCGCCGCCAACCTCGCCGGCTATCTGATCGGCGCCCTCGGCGCCCGGGCCATGGCGGTGAAATTGCCGGCGCGGATCGTGCTGCGTGCCATGATGCTGCTCGCTTCCGTCGCGTTCTTCGCCTGCGCCGCACCCATTTCCTTTATCTGGTTCTTCGTCTGGCGGCTGCTGTCCGGCATCGCCGGCGGCGCGGTGATGGTGCTGGCGGCGACAACGATCCTGCCGCACGTGCCGGCGAACCGGCGCGGCATCGCGGGCGGTGTCATCTTCACCGGCGTCGGGCTCGGCATCGCGGCATCGGGGACGCTGGTGCCGCTGTTGCTGTCCTTCGGATTGGTCGAGACCTGGATCGGCCTCGGCGTGGTGTCGCTGGTACTGACGGCGCTTTCCTGGAGCGGCTGGCCGGCGGCGGACGCCGCCCGGCAACCGGTGCAACCGGGGCAGCCGAAGGGAAATCCGTTCGCCGGACGTTTCGTCGCGACCTACGTCATCTACGGCCTGATCGCCGTCGGCATGGTGCCGCACATGGTTTTCCTCGTGGACTATGTGGTGCGCGGACTCGGCGCCGGTATCGGCGCGGGGGCGCTGCAATGGATCGTCTTCGGCGTCGGCGCCGCGTCCGGTGCCATGGTGACGGGACGGATCGCCGACATGATCGGCTTCCGGCGGGCCTTGCAGGTCTGGCTCGTCATCGAGGCGGCGGCGGTCGGTCTCACGGCCGTCTTCACCGGCGGCGGCCTTTACGTCACCAGCCTGATCGCCGGCTTGTTCGTGCCCGGCATGGTGCCCCTCGTCGTCGGCTACGTGCACGACTTGGCGGCGGGCGACACGGCGCTGCAACGCGCCGCCTGGAGCTACGCCACGACCGGCTTCGCGCTCGGCCAGACGGTCGCCGCCTACGCCTTTTCCTATCTGTTCGACCTGATCGGCTCGCACGCACGTCTGTTCGAGATCGGTGCCGCCGCGCTGGCGCTCGCCCTTCTGATCGACGTGGCGCGCCGCGAGCGGAAACCCGCCTGAAGGAGAGAAGGAGTCCACCATGAAGCTGCACTTCAACAAGGCCTCGCCCTACGTCCGCAAGGTGTACGTGACAGCGCTGGAAAAGGACCTCGCCGACAGGATCGAGATATCCGAAACCAATCCATGGACCGACCCGGCGGACTATCACCGCGTCAATCCGGTTGGCCGCCTGCCGGCCCTCACCCTCGACGACGGCCGCGTGCTGACGGAAAGCCTGCTGATCGCGCAATATCTGGACGGCATCGGCGCTGGGCCGAGTCTCGTCGGCAAGGACGCCGTGGACATTTACGCCCGCGCCGGATTGGCGCAGGGCATCATGGACGCCAGCTACTACGCGGTCATCGAGGGACGTCGGCCTGAGGAGAAGCGCTGGCCCGATCTGGTGCGCCGGCAGATGGCGGTGATCGAACGCGCCGTCGGCCTGCTCTCGGTCAGCGACGGCTTCGACATGGGCGATATCAGGGCCGCCTGCGCGCTCGGATACCTGTCGTTCCGACTGCCGGACCAGGGGTGGCGAGAAGCGCGTCCCGATCTCGCGGACTGGTTCGATCGGATTTCCGAACGGCCGTCCATGAAGGCGACGGTACCGGCGGGTTGAGGCTCTCCGGCCGAGGTCTGCTGAAGCCGGACAGCATCCGCCGCGGATAACGATCTATCATATTCGAATGTTTTCATATATAATATCCCTAGATTCGGTATGGGGAGGTTAACGTCATGCGCTCATTGATCGCGTTGATGGCCGCCGGGGTGATCGCGGTAGCCGGAATGCCCGCCAAGGCGGAAGGACTCGTCACTTTCAAGAAAATGACCCTCGAAGTCGCCACCAAGCTGGCGCAAGCGACGCTTGCCGATTGTCGGGCCAGGGGCTTTCAGGTCGCCGTCGCGGTGGTCGACCCACTGGGCGGCGTGCAGGTCGTGCTGCGTGACCGTTACGCCGGCGCGCACACGCCGGATACGGCGCGGCGCAAGGCCTGGACGGCGGTCAGCTTCCGCACCAATACGATCGACATGCTGGAATTGACTAAGCCAGGTTCGCCGCAAGCGGGTGTCCGAGAGGTGACAGACGCGCTGATTATCGGCGGTGGCCTGCAAGTCATGGCCGGTGGCGGCGTGGTCGGCGGTGTTGGGGTCTCGGGCGCGCCCGGTGGCGACATGGACCACGCCTGCGCCGTCAAGGGAATCGAGGCTGTAACGGGCGATCTGGAGTTTTGACGGAATAACGCCATATCACACAAATATAATGTGTATGGTGTTAATCTACAAAATGATGTAGCTTCTTATTCGCAACTCGATTCGCCGGAGGGTGGATGCCCGAATGTCGGGTTCCCGGTGACGAGGAGGTGTAATGGTCGACGACGCAATGCTCGAAGGCGCCGCTCAGGCGGCGGAATTCCTTAAGGCCCTCGCCAACGAAAACCGTCTCCTGATCCTGTGCCACCTGAGCCAGGGCGAGATGTCGGTGAGCGATCTGGAAACGGCCCTCGGCCTCCGTCAGCCGACGCTGTCGCAGCAGTTGGCGCGGCTGCGCGCCGACGATCTGGTCTCGACGCGGCGCGACGGCAAGACCATCTACTACGCGCTCGCCAGCGAGGAAGTCGGCAAGCTTCTCGAGATGATGTACGGGCTGTTCTGCTCGAGCGAGGCGAAGGCCCAGCGCGACGAGATCAAGAAGGCGTCGAAGCCGCAAGCCGCCTGATCGTCGACGCCAGGCCCGTTGCGCAGACCTGCCGAAAACAGTTCCCGACATTGCGGTCTGGAAATCCGCCGCCGCCGCGCGTTAAGGTTCCGACGGCCGCAACGAGCAGCGACAGGACCCGCACGTGCACCTCGACCTCTTCATGGAACTGGCGACGCCGCCGTGGGCCGGACGGTCGCCCGCCGACGCCATCGCCGACGCGGTTCGCATCGCCGTCGCGGCTGAGCATGCCGGCGTCGATACGGTCTGGCTGCCCGAACACCATTTCCTCGGCGACTACTCCAACGCCGCCGCGCCCGACATGGTGCTGGCGGCCATCGCACAGGCGACGCGTCGCATCCGCCTCGGCTTCGCCATCGTGCCGTTGCCGCTGCACGATCCGGTGCGCGTCGCCGAACGGCTGGCGACGCTGGACGCGCTGGCCCCGGGTCGGGTGCGTTGGGGCGTCGGCCGCGGCGTGACGCTGACCGAGCTTGCCGCTTTCGGCGTCGATCCCGCCGACAGCCGCCGTGTCTTCATGGAACGGTTCCATGCGCTTCGCGCCATCATGGATACCGGCGTCGCCGAACGGGCCGGAGAACCGCACGACGTGCGGCCGGCGCCGGGCCGCAATCTCGGCAAGGGCTGGCTCGCCTGCGTCAGCCCGGAAAGTTTCGATCTCGCCGCCGAGCTCGGCCTCAACGTCATGACCGGTCCGTTCAAACCGTGGCCGTTCGTCGAAGCGGACCTCGCACGCTATCGCCGCCTCGCGCCAGACGGCGAGACGTCGTTCACGCTCAGCGTCTTCTGCGCCGAGGATCATTGCGCCGCCCGTGCGCGCGCCAAGCAGGGTATCGTCTGGGTCTATCGGCGTCTGTTCGAAATCGCCCGGCCGATCCTCGCCAAGCAGGTCGCCGGATACGAGGACTACCGCAAGCTCGGCTGGACCGTGCCGCTGTTCGATCGCGTTCTCGGCATCGGCATTCTGGAGAAGCTCGGCCTCGCCGCCATCGGCGATCCGGCACATGTGGCGAAAAGGCTGCGCGCGTTGGAAGCGAGCGGGCTCGACCGCGTCAGCCTGATGGTCGGCGGCGGCGATCTCAGCGTCGCCGAAACGGCAAGCGCTCTCGAACTGATCGGCCGCGCCTATCGCGGTGCCGAACCCGCCCGTGCCGCTCGGCCGGCGGCGGCAAGGACGGCGACGACATGAGCGGCATCCTCGAACGCCTGACGACCATCGCCGCCGACTACCGCGATCCCGTGCGCGAGGTGCCGTGGGACGACGCCGACCCGGCGCGTCCTTGGCTGCCGGACAGTGTCGTGAGCCTTTCGACCTTGCCGGTTTGGGCTGACATGGACGCGGACGCCCGGCGCGCCGCCGGGCGCGTCGATTTCGCCCGGCTCTGCGCCGCCGGCCTCTGGCTCGAAGGACTCCTGATCCATCGCGTCACCAACAGGGGCTTCGTCGCCGCCGACGCCATGGAGACCCGCGTCTGTCTGCAGGAGGTGCGGGAAGAAGCCGGACACGGCCTGATGTTCCTGGAAATGATCGACCGCGCCGGTATGGGCGGCGTGCATCTGTTGGGACCGACGCGTCTGCTGCACTGGGTGGCGAAGCGCCTCGACCCGGCGGGCGCGGCGTTCTGGGCGATGGTCTTCATCGGCGAGTCCGTCACCGACACCTTCGCCCTGAAGGCGCTGCGCGCCGCGGAAGCCGACGGCCAAGCCCTCTGCCCGACGGCGGAAGCCGTCATGCGGCTGCATCATCGCGACGAAGCCCGACACATGGCCGCCGCCAAGGCGCTGATCGACGTGAAGCTGCAACGGATGGGGCGGCTCCGCCGGCTCGTCTTCCGCGTCGTGGTGCGCCTCTTGATCGACCGCTTCCTGGCGGCGACGCTCTATCCGACGACGGCGAGCCTTCGCGCGCTTGGGATCGCCGACGCATCGAGGCTCGTCGATGCCGTCCGCCGTTGTCCGAAGCGCCGCGCCCTCGTCCGCGCCTGCGCCGAAAGCGCCATGCAACTGATCGACGGCCGCATGCGCGGCATGGCCGTGGCTGAATGACGCCGCCACCGGTTTTCATCGGCAGCGACATCTATCGCCGGCAGGGCTTCGGCGACAATCATCCGCTTGCCATCCCGCGCGTCGGCCTGGTCATGGAAACGGCCGAGGCGCTCGGCTGGTTTCCGGACGGCTGGCGGGACAGCCCGGCCGCGACGGCGGCGGAACTCGAACGCTTTCATGCGCCCGACTATCTCGCCGCCCTCGAGCGCGTCGAGCGGGACGGCGCGGCGACAGAGCACGACCGCGACCGTTATCACCTCGGCACCCGCGAAAACCCGATCTTCCCCGGCATGAACGAACGCGCCCGCACGTCCTGCGGCGGCTCCATCGCGGCGGCGAAGGTGGCGCTCGCGGGCGGCGTCGCCTTCAATCCGGCCGGCGGCACGCACCATGGCATGCCGGCCCGGGCGCACGGATTCTGCTATCTCAACGACCCGGTGATGGCCATCCTGACGCTGCTGGAAGGCGACGCCGCGCCGGTCTTCTATCTCGATCTCGACGCGCACCACGGCGACGGCGTCGAGATGGCCTTCAAGGACGACCCCCGTGTCGTCACCTGTTCCATTCACGAGGTTGGCCGTTGGCCGAAGACCGGGCAGGCGCACGGCCCCGCCGGCAGCGGCGTCTACGATTTCCCCGTCCCGGGCGGATTTCACGACGCCGAGCTCGCGTTCCTGATGACGCACGCCGTCCTGCCGCTGATCGACGCCGTCCGACCCCAAGCCGCCGTCATCACCTGCGGTGCCGACGCGCTGGCCGGCGATCCGCTGTCTAGGCTTTCGCTCGGCAACACCGCACTCTGGAACGCCGTCGGCGCCGTCGTCGAACGGGTACCCGGTACCGTGGTGCTGGGCGGCGGTGGCTACAATCCGTGGACCGTCGCCAGATGCTGGGCCGGGCTTTGGGGCCATCTCAACGGCTGGCGGGCGCCGACGCCGTTGCCGGAACCCATCCGCGCCCGCTTCGCCGAGCTCGACTGCGATCTGGTCGACGAGGAGGACCGGAATCCCCTATGGTTCGAGACGTTGGAGGACGCACCGACCGACGCGCCCGTCCGCGCGGAAATCGTCGCGCTGGCCGAGGAGCTTCCGGCGCCGCCCGGAAAAGCGGATTGATCGCAAATGCAAAAGCTGCCACGATCATATTCAATAAAACATATATGTTAATTGGGGAGGCGGCATGGCCTGGATCGACAGCCTGAACGCCATCGAGGAACTGGAGGACGCGGACCTCGACGCCGGCCTGATCGCCGCGTTCGAGCGGAACGCCGCCGCCGTCTCCGCGCGTCCGATCCGCTTCTCGACACCCACCTTCAAGGATTTCGAAACCACCGAGATGAAGGGCTGTTCCAAGAACAGCTTCCCCGCCTTCTCGATCACCGCCGGTGGCTGCGCGCTGATGTGCGACCACTGCGAGGCGAAGATCCTGGAACCCATGATCCCGGCGACGTCGCCGGAGATGCTGGACCGCAAGGTGCGCGATCTGATCCTGCTGCAGGACCTCAAGGGTTTCCTGCTGTCCGGCGGTTCCAACAAACGGAACGAGATCGCCTACGAACGGTTCTATCCGGTGATCGAGGGACTGAAGCGCGACCACCCGGACCTCAAGGTCGCCATCCACACCGCGCTCTTGGATGAGCCGCGCGCCAAGCTGATGGAATCGGCCGGCGTCGACACCGCCATGATGGACGTGATCGGATCGGAAGCGACGATCCGCGATGTCTATCACCTGAACCGGCCGGTGGAGGATTTCGAGAAGACCCTCGCCGCCCTTTGCGCGACCAAGATGGAAATCGTGCCGCACATCGTCGTCGGCCTGCACTACGGCGAAATCCTCGGCGAGGCGACCGCCCTCGACATCGTTTCCCGGCACGGCGTGCATGCGCTGGTGCTGGTCGTCGTCATGCCGTTCTACGCCAAGGGCCGCACCTTCAAGACGACGCCGACCGCCGACGTCGGCCGCATCTTCCTGGAAGCGCGGAAGCGTATTCCGGATCGCCAGGTGTTGCTGGGCTGCGCCCGGCCGGCCGGCATGCACAAGCGCATCACAGACGCCTACGCCGTGATGGCCGGGCTCGACGGCATCGCCTTCCCGGCCGACGGCACCGCCGCCGTCGCCGAGGCCATCGGCCGGCCGTTCCACCAGGAACACGCCTGCTGTTCGATCAAGATCGGCGGCAGCCTCGTGGGACGCGCCGGCGCGTCCTGCGCCGCATGACGGACGCGGCCGACATCGTCGTCGTCGGCCTCGGCCCCGCCGGTGCGCGGGCCGCACGTCGCGCGGCGGAAGCCGGCTTCAAGGTCATCGCGCTCGACCGCCGTGCCGCCGCCGGCACGCCGGTACAGTGCGCCGAATTCGTGCCGGCCATGCTCGGCCAGGAGTTGTCGGCCCTCGACGGCGTCACGCGCCAGTACATCAAATCCATGTTGAGCTTCGTCGAGGACGACGACCCGGACGAGAAGACCGATTTTCCCGGCCGCATGATCGACCGCCGCGCCTTCGACGCGCGCCTCGTCGAGGATGCGACCCGCACCGGCGCGAATTGCCGCTTCAACGTCAAAGTCGATGCCGTACTGCCGGACGGCCAAGTGCGACTGAGCGGCGGCGAGACGATTTCCGCCCGCGTCGTCATCGGCGCCGACGGCCCGCGGTCCCGCGTCGGCCGGGCGCTCGGCCGGGAGAACGCGGACGTGGTGGAGACGCGCCAGATCACGGTGCCGTTGCTGTCGCCGCACGAGGCGACGGACATCTTTCTGTCGGAGCGTTATCCCGGCGGCTACGGCTGGCTGTTCCCGAAGGGCGAGACGGCGAACCTCGGCGTCGGCGTCGCGGCGGACGCGCGGCATGCGCTCCGCGAGCTTCTCGACGATCTGCACGAACGGCTGGTCGATGAAGGCCGGGTCGGCGAGGACGTCCTGGGCTTCACCGGCGGACCGATCCCGGTCGGCGGCCGGCTCGACCCGGTCGGCAGGCTCGGCAACGTGCCGGTGCTGCTGGCGGGCGACGCCGCCGGCCTCGCCAATCCCGTAACCGGCGCCGGCATCGCGTCGGCCGTCATTTCCGGCACGCTGGCCGGCGAGGCCGCCGCCGCGTGGCTCGGCGGCGACGAAGACGCGCTTACCGACTACGAAGACGAGCTCGCCGCACTCTTCGATCGGGCGCTCGCCCGAGCCCTGAAGAGACGGAAGCAACTGCTCGCCGCCTACAAGCGCGGCGGCCCGACGCCGACCGATCTCCGCAACGGCTGGATCGGTTACGCGCCCTATTGGACGGACGAGGAAATTCCCCGCAAAGCGACGAGGACGACGCATGACCTGCTTGAAGCCTGAAGGAGCGCTGCCCGGCGCCACCGGAACCCGTGGCCGCGATTTCAACGCCTTCGACGAGATGGCGCCACGCGCGCCCGGCCAAGCGCCGAAGGACCGCCGCAACGGCGGCCAGGTGAAGGCGGCCGACGTCCGTCCGGAAGGCGTGTACCTCCCCAACAACAACATCCAGACGCCGGCCATGCGCTCGCCCGACTACGTGCAGATGTCGACGGCCGCCGCCATTACGCTCGGCATCATGCCGGGCAAGATGTACCGCTGCGAATGCACGCGGTGCCTCAATCTTCTGCTGACGTATCCGGAAGGCTGCCGCGCCAATTGCGCCTATTGCGGGCTGGCGCGGCATCGCGAGGCCGACCGCAACTACGCCGACCGGAACTTCATCCGCGTCGACTGGCCGGCGGTGCCGATGGCCGACATCGTCGCCAAGGTCGCCGCGGACGGCGACAAGACGCCGTTCCACCGCATGTGCATCAGCATGATCACGCATCCGAATTCGGACGAGGACACGGTGACGGTCCTGAAGTCGTGGACCGACAAGATCGACCCGTCGACGGTGCCGGTCTCGATCCTATCCAATCCGACCACCATGACGGGCGGTGACGTCGCGACCCTCAAGGATCTCGGCGCCGACATCTTCACCGTCGCCCTCGACGCGGCGACGCCGGCGCTGTTCGACCGCACGCGCGGCAAGGGCGTGCAGTCGCCGCACAGCTGGGCGCACTACTGGGAAATCCTGGAAGCGGCGAAGGACATCTTCGGTCCGGAAAAGTTCGGCGCGCACCTGATCGTCGGCATGGGCGAGACGGAGCACGACGTACTGACCGTCATCCAGAAGCTTCGCGACATGGGCGGGCACAGCCACATGTTCTGCTTCTTTCCGGAGAAGGGCTCGCTGATGGACCATTTGCCGGCGACGCCCCGCGATCAATGGCGGCGCGTGCAGTTGGCGCGCTACCTGATCGACTATTGCGGCGCCCGCATCGACCACATGTCGTTCGACGAGGAAGGCCGGGTCGCCGATTTCGGCCTGCCAAAGGCGGAACTGAATGCCATCGTGGACACCGGCATGGCGTTCCGCACGTCCGGTTGCCCGGGCAAGGTTCGCGAAGACCTGTCGGCGTGCGACCGGCCCTACGGCGACTCGCCACCGAGCGACATCGCCAGCTTCCCGTTCCAGCCGTCGAAGGGCGATCTCACGAAGATCCGCAAGCAATTGGGCATGCCGAAAACCCGGCATTGAAATCGGTTCCATGTCCCGCACCTTCCGCGTCATCGACACCGGCATCGGCGACGGCCGCCGCAACATCGCCTTCGATCAGGCGCTGATCGACGCGCACGCCGCCGGCGAGATTCCGGACACCATCCGCTTCCTGCGCTTCAAGCCGACGGCACTGGTCGGCCGGCATCAGGCGCTGAGCTGCGAGATACACGTGGATCACTGCCGGGCGAACGACATCGGCCTCGCCAGGCGCATCACCGGCGGCGGCTCGATCTATTTCGACGAAGGACAGCTTGGTTGGGAGCTGGTCTTCCATCGCCGCACGCTCGACATCAAGACGCTGCCGGAGTTTTCGGCGGCGATCTGCGGCGCGGCGGCGGACGGGCTGCGATCCCTCGGCATCGACGCCCGCTTCCGTCCCCGGAACGACATCGAGGTGGACGGCCGCAAGATTTCCGGCACCGGCGGTTTCTTCGACGGCGACACGCTGTTCTTCCAGGGAACGCTGCTGCTGGACAGCAATCCGGAAGACATGGTGAAGGCGCTCCGGGTGCCGGCGGCCAAGCTCGCCAAACGGAACTTGGACTCGGCGGCGGCCCGCGTCGTCACGCTCAAGCAGCTCATGGGCGACGCCATGCCGGACGTGGAGACGGTCAAGGCGGCGCTACTCGGCGGCTTCCGCCGCAGCCTCGGCATCGAGACCGAGCCGGGCGAGGTCACGGGCGCCGAGCGGCGCCGCGCCGATGAAATCTATGCGGACGAAATCGGCACCGACGACTTCGTCTGGGAAGTGGACGATCCGGACGGCGACCGGGCGCTCCGCACCGCCAGCCTGACGACGCCGGGCGGCACCGTCACCGCCTACGTCCGGCTATCGGGCAGCGACCTCGGTCGCGTGCAGCAGGTGCTGCTGACGGGCGACTTCTTCGCCAACCCGCCGCGCATGGTCTACGACCTGGAAGCGGCGCTCCGAGACGTTCCGGTCTCCAAGATCAGTTTCCAGTTGAGCTGCTTCTTCGGCGACAAGGACCGGGGTGACATCACGGTTTCCGCCGACGACATCGAGCGGGTCATCGTGGCCGCCGCCAAGGGCGAGCCGGCATGACCGAGGGCAAGCGCAACCTCTACGTCATTCAGCACACGGACAGCGAATACCTGGGCCACATCGAAGACCATTTCGAGGGCCGCGACATCCGCTTCACCTACATCCGGCCGCACACCACCGGCGGCAAGGTGCCGCCGTCGGCGCGGTTCGTCGACGGCGTCGTGTTCATGGGCGGCGGTCCCTGGGGGGCGGCCGGCGAGCGCGATCTGCCGTCGCTCGCCGACGAGGTGCGGCTGTCGCACGAATGTCTGGCCCTTGGTATCCCGCAGATCGGCATCGGGCTTGGCGCCCAGATCGTCAGCCTGGGCGGCGGCGGCGGCGTCGAAGCGGCTCCCCTGAGTTTCGAGGTGACGACGGCGACCCGGACCCGGCCGGAGGCCCTGGGCGGTTACCTGCCGGAGACGTTTCCGGTCGCCATCTACATGCGCGATCGGCCGAAACCGCCGGCCTACGCCGATATCCTGGCCACCGCCCCGGACGGACGGCCGCTGCTTTTCCAGTTGGGGCCGAAGGCGTTCGGTTTTTCCGGCCATCCCGGCGTCAAACGGGCCATGGTCGAGGATTTGATCATGGAATTCGAGGAATCGCCCGAGAATCCGGGGCCTGGGCTCGAACAGATGGGGCGTCTCGGTGGCGCCATCGAGGACGCGCTGGTCGGTATCATGACCGGCCTGATCCAGGCCACGGGCCTGATGGAGCCGAAGAAGCAATCCTGAGATTTAAAAACATATTCAAAAAAGTGAATTTATCTTTTCCGAATATGATTCTTTGAGTTATGCTACGGTCCGGTTGGGCGCGAACAAAAGCAAAAATGCCCGCATATTGGTGTTTCGGGAGGGCACATGGCTTCGAAGCTCGTCATTATTATGGTCAACACCGATCCTCGCAACGGCGAGGAATTGGGCGCGCCGTTCTTTCAAGCGACGGTCGCCGCCGCCATGGATTATGAAGTCGAGGTGGTCTGCACCGCGACCGCCGGCCAGTTGATGAAGAAGGGCGTGGCGGAGAAGCTGGTCGTGAAGCCCGGCTCGCCCAAGACCGTTTACGATTTCATCAAGGACGCGCACGATTCCGGCGTTAAGTTCTATTGCTGCTCGCCGAACCTCGATCTGTTCGAGATGGGCGAGGAAGACCTGATCCCGGAATGCGAGGGCATTGTCGGCGGCGCCCACGTCATCGAGACGGTGATGGAAGACGACGACGTGCGGGTACTGACCTACTGAGGTTGGCCGACGGACATCAGGCAAGGGAAACCGTTAGGAACGATCCATGAGCCACGCACACGGCAGCCGCATTCAGGAATTCATCGGCGACCCGGTTTCCGACGCGCCGGCGGTCGATTACGACACCCTGGAAGAAGTCTTCAAGGACATCCAGGCGGACATCCGTTACGACCATGAGCTCAACGGCTGCCTGAACTGCGGCATCTGCACGGCCACCTGCCCGGCCGCGCACTATTACGATTTCAGCCCGCGCGAGATCGTCCAGCTTCTCTGGACCGAGAACCTGGAAGGCATCTACGACGCCATGCAGGAGAAGATCTGGTCCTGCGCCCAGTGCTACACCTGCGCCGCGCGCTGTCCGTTCGGCAACTCGCCGGGCGGCCTGGTCATGATCCTCCGCGAGGTCGCCATCAAGCACGGCATGCAGTCGGCGAAGGACGTGCTGCGCCCGTTCTCGCGCGTCATGCTGAAGCTGATCTCCACCGGCAACCAGCTGGCGCCGAACATGATTACGCCCGACCACTTCCCGGACTGGGGTCCGAACATTTCCAAGGTCGACGCGCCCTTGAAGCTGCTGCGCAAGGCCATCCCCATGCCGACCCTCAACACCATCGAGACGGCCTGGGAAGTGAACCTCAGAACCTCCGTCGAGCTTTACACCATCTGGGAAATGACCGGCGTTCTCGATCAGCTCGAAACCATCGACGAGAACCTGTTCGACGTCATCTCCGACATCATGGACGAGAAGCGCGACGACTACGACGACTGGCTCGAAGACCAGGAAGACGAAGAGGACGACGATTGACCCCGCGCCCGGCGCGCGGCCCCAGTCAAGGAGATTAGGCATGAGCGACAACACGGACGGCACCCGCTTCACCGGTCACGGCAACGAATGGCGTGACGCCAAGCTCGCCCCCGCCGAGGCGCAGGCGGCGACGCAATGGGTCGAGGCCCGCGTCGACAAGCGGTCGATGCTGACCAACAAGGACCGGGTCGAGGACGTGCGCGACCTGATGTGGGATCTGGAGAAGGACGGCCAGATCGTCGTGCACCGGATGCGCGACGAGTATCAGCCCGTCACCGTCAAGACGCTGTTCGGCTGGGACAAGAAAATCCCGACGACGCGGCTCTGGCATCACAAGTCCTGCGGCCAGTGCGGCAACATTCCGGGCTACCCGACGTCGCTGCTGTGGCTCATGAACGAGATGAACATCGACTATCTCGACGAGACCGACCAGACGTCCTGCACGGCGTGGAACTACCACGGCTCGGGCATCGGCAACGTCGAAAGCCTGGCCGCCGTGTTCCTCCGCAACTTCCACCAGGCCTACGTCGCCGCACGCGCTGAGGGCCGCGAGGACGGTTACTACTATCCGCTCGTGCACTGCGGCACGTCGTTCGGCAACTACAAGGAAATCCGGATGTTCCTGCTGCAGTCGGCGGAACTCCGCGAGCGGGTGACGAAGATTCTCGGCAAGCTCGGCCGTCTCGTCGACGGCAAGCTGCTGATCCCCGAGGAAATCGTCCACTATTCGGAATGGCTGCACGTGATGCGCCAGAAGATCCGCGAGCGCCAGACGGTCGACGTCTCGCATCTCCGCGCCACCATCCATCCGGCCTGCCACGTCTACAAGATGATCCCGGAAGACGCCGTCTACGACGACAGCATCCTGGAAGGAAACCGCGTCGCCGTTTCCACCGGCATCATTCAGGAACTCGGCGCCCAGGTGATCGACTATTCGACGTGGTACGATTGCTGCGGCTTCGGCTTCCGCCACATCATCTCGGAGCGTGAGTTCACCCGCTCCTACTCGATCGACCGCAAGATCCGCGTCGCCGTCGAGGAAGCGCAGGCCGACGTCATGATCGGGCACGACACCGGCTGCATCACGACCCTCGACAAAAACCAGTGGATCAGCAAGGCCAAGGGCGGCGACGGCGTGTCGCTGCCGATCGTCGCCGACTGCCAGTTCGCGGCCCTCGCCTGCGGCGCGCATCCGTACAAGATCGCGCAGATGCACTGGCACGCGTCGCCGGTGGAAACGCTGCTCGCCAAGATGGGTCTCGACTGGGAAAAGTCGAAGGCCGAGTTCGAGGCGTACCTGAAGGACGTCGAGGCCGGCAAGGTTGAGAACCTCTACGACCCGCGCCGCCGCATCACGTCGGGTCCGGGCTTCCGCCCGGCGGCGAAATAACGCCCGCGCCGCAACGAACGCATACAGGGGAAGTCGAATGTCCAAGCCCATTCTCGTGGTCGGCGCCGGGCCGGCCGGTCTTTCCGCCAGCCATGCCCTCGCTTCCGTCGGCAAGCAGGTGATCCTCGTCGACAAGGCGGACCGTCTCGGCGGCACGCCGATCCTGTCCGGCTACGCCAAGCTGGTGCCGAGCGGCCTGTGGGCCAAGGACGCCATCGGCGGCATGGTCGACCGCGTGCAGGGCAACGGCGCCATCAAGGCCATGACGCAGACCAGCATCGCCGAATTCAACGGCACGCCCGGCAACTTCACCGCCAAGATGTCGAACGGCGAGACGGTGGACGCGTCGGCCGCCATCCTCTGCACCGGGTTCAGCCACTTCGATTCCGTCAACAAGCCGGAATGGGGCTTCGGCATGTTCCCCGACGTCGTCACGACGACGCAGGTCGAGCAGATGATCTCGTCCGGCCAGGGCGTGCGCTGCCCGTCCGACGGCCGCAAGCCGCAGCGGGTCGCCATCCTGCTCTGCGTCGGCTCCCGCGACCGCCAGATCGGCCGCGAATGGTGCTCGAAGATCTGCTGCACGGTGTCGTCGAACATCGCCATGGAAATCCGCGAAGAGCTGCCGGACTGCCACGTCTACATCTACTACATGGACATCCGCACGTTTGGTCTCTACGAGGACACCTACTACTGGCGCAGCCAGGAAGAGTTCAAAATCAAGTACATCAAGGCCCGCATCGCGGAAGTGACCTCGAACGGCGAGAAGCTGATCGTCAAGGGCGAGGACACGCTGGTGAAGCGGCCGATCACCATCCCGTTCGACATGGTGGTGCACGCCGTCGGCATGGACCCGAACGTCGACAACGTTCTGATCGCCTCGATCTTCGGCGTCGAACTGCAGCAGCACGGCCACATCAAGCGGCTCGACACTTACAGCTCCATGGCCGCTACGTCGCGGCCGGGCGTGTTCGTCGCCGGCGCCGCCACGGGTCCGGAAACCATCGACGATTCGATCGCGCAGGGCCAGGGCGCGGCCATGGCGGCGCTCGCCGTCGCCGCCGGCAACTCCATGCAGGCGGCCGAATAGGGCTGAACGGGCAATGGGCCTTCCGACCAACGCCATCGACGACCAGGGCCGCCCGGTCCTGCATCTGAGCGGCCCGAAATTGACGGCGGCGCTCGAGATGGTTGTCGGGCTCGCCGACGATCTCGGCGGCGTCGAGGCGCTGGTGAAGGGCCTCGCCTTCAAGACCGGCGTGTTTCAAGAGGTCTTTCAGCCGAGCAAGATCCACTCCCTCGACCGCGACACCTTCCTCGGCCTTTGCGCCTTCATGGCGCCGGTGCGCCGGCGTATCGGGCCGTGGCTGGAGGAAGCGGCGCCCGACGGCATGGACACGGTCCGCGCCGCCATGAAGGCCCTCGTCGAGGAAGCGACGCACACGGCGGAAGCCGACGCGGCGGTGCATCGCTTCTGCGCCCGGTTCCCGGACGGCAAGGCGTTCCGCTGGGTCCGTGACTTGGCGGCCGAGATTCTCCACAACGTCATGCCGGAACAGTATCCGCTGATGACCCGCTGGGTCTGGGACGCCAAGGCCAACACCGGCGTGCTCCGGGAAATCTGGCACGACGACAACATCGACCACATGACCCTCGACGTGCCGGACGGCTATCAGACCTATCTGGTGCTGCGCGAGGAATTGAGCCAGTTCCTGACCGACAACGGCGTCTTCCGCGACATGCCGCAATACGTCGATCTGCTGTGCGCGCAGGTTTACGGCAACTACATCTGCGAACAGGGCGGCACGTACCTCAGGACAGACTTCGCCGCCGCCGAGGATCCGACGCAGTACACGCGCCGCATGCTCGGTCTGGACGGCATCGACCCGGAAACCGGCCGCACCCGCGCCAAGGGCACCAAGGGCCGGCCGGTCGTCCTCGACGCCGACCAAGCGGCGGATTGAACGGAGAAGGTGAGCATCCATGCCGATACATGAAAAATCGCTGATCCGTCCGGAAAACCTCCTCGAACACGAAAAGCTCGAGATCGACGGCGTCGACGTCTCGGGTCACTGGAGCACCTTCATCCAGACCCGCGTCGTCAGCGACTACAACGAGGACATGCAGGACGAGATCGCGGCGCTGCCGGGCGGCGAAAACATTCACCGTTGCTGGCAGTGCGGTTCGTGCACCAACGCCTGCACGGTCAATGCCGTCAATCCGCGCTTCAATCCGCGTTACTGGATCTATCTGGCGCGCATCGGCATGGAATCGGAACTGCTGCGCGACAAGGACATCATCTGGCAGTGCGTGTCGTGCAACAAGTGCACCTACATCTGCCCGCGCGACGTGAACCCGGAAGGCGTCATGAAGGCCATGTCGCATTGGCTGGAAATGAAGGGCCATACCGAGAAGTCGCCGTCCATGCACTTCGACGAGGTGTTTTCGAAGCAGGTCTTCGATACCGGTAAGATCGAGGAAGGCCGCACCATCCGCGGCTTCTTCGCGCGCACCGGTCAGGAACTGAACCAGGATTGGCTGGTCGAAATGGTCAGGCGGATGCTCAAGCACCTGCCGGTGAAACTGCTGTTCGCCATGGGCCTGCAGGGCGTCCTCAGGCCGCGCACGCGCGGCTGGGGCCCGGCCCGGGACGCCATCAATGAATACGTCGCCGAGAAGCACGCCGAGCACCGGCGCGCCCTGAAACTCGATCCGGCCGAATAAGGAGAGGCGCCATGAACGAGACCTCGAAGAAATACGGCAAGGTCGCCTACTATCCGGGCTGCGCGCTGGAAGGTTCCGGGCATTCGTACAACCGCTCGACGCAGGAAGTCGGCAAGGCGCTCGGCCTCGATCTGGTCGAAGTCGACAACTGGAATTGCTGCGGCGCCATGGAGGTCAAGAACATCGACCCCAAGCTGCAGACGTACCTGTCGTCCCGCGTCATGAGCATCGCCGCCAACGAAATGGGCTTCGACACCGTGATGGCGCCCTGCAACGGCTGCTATCACAACCTGAAGAAGGCCGAATACGATCTGGCGCACGATCCGGAATCGGTCGAGGTCATCGACCGGCTTTCCAAGAAGGCCGGCCACGAGACCTACGAAGCGGGCCAGGTGGAGACCATCCACGCCCTCGACTGGATCAAGGAAGGCATCGGTGAGGACGGGCTCAAGGCGCGGGTGAAGAACTCGCTTTCCGGCCTCAAGATCGCCAACTACTACGGTTGCATGTACACCCGGCCGCGCCATATCTTCCCGGAAAAGGACAAGGGGCCTGGCAGCGAATCGACCTCGCAGCCGCATTTCATGGACGACCTGCTAGCCGCCGCCGGCGCCCAGAACGTCGATTTCCCCCTCAAGACCGCGTGCTGCGGCGGGGCGCACACCCTTTCCGACTCCGACATGTCGACCAAGCTGGTGATGAACATCCTCCGCGCCGCCGAGGCATCGGGCGCCGACGTCGTCGCCACCGAATGCCCGACCTGCCATTCCGGTCTGGAAATGCATCAGGTGCGGGGCGAGAAGCGGTTCGGCTTCAAATCGAAGGTGAAGATCCTCTATTTCACGCAACTCCTGGGCCTTGCCCTCGGCCTCAAGCCGAAGAGCCTCGGCGTGCACGAGAACATTTCCGACTCGATGGATTTCCTGAAGGAGAAGGGTCTGGCATGACGCCGCTCGCCGACATGGAACTGGCGATCAGCCTCGCCGCCGCCTGCGACGACCCGAAGCTCGGCGCCGAACGGCTGCTGGGCCTCGGCGAGGAAATCCTCTGCCATTGGATCGAAGCCCGCGACGAGACGCCGACCGACGGCACGCACGAGGGCTTCCGCCTGATCGCCCTGCACCGTCAGGGCGCCAAGGGCGACCCGTCCTTCAACGCCTGCCGGGAAACCTGCCGGGAACTTGCCTATCATTTCAACCTGATCGCCGCCGCGCCGGACCGCGCCGAGGCCGCCAGGCTGCTGACGATGATGGGCATGGTGGCGACGCATCTGTTTCTGTTCATCGCCGGCAAGCTCCAGGAATCGGGGCTCGGTGAATTCTGCTGTTCCTCTAAGCCGCTGCACGCGGCAGAATAGGCGTAGGCGCGACACAAGAGACTTGGGGAGGCAAAAAGATGCCCGTCGTAAAAGGATGCAACCTGCCGGACGACCTGCTGTACGACGTGGAAAACCACGTCTGGTTCAAGGAAATGGATGACGGCAACGTCAAGGTCGGCATGACCGCGATCGCCGCCGCCATGGCCGGGCAACTGGTCGCGGTGACGCCGAAGAAGGTCGGCCGCAGCGTCGCCGCCGGCAAGTCCTGCGCCACCGTCGAAAGCGGCAAGTGGGTCGGCCCCGCCAAGTCCGCCGCCGCCGGCGAAATCGTCGAGGTCAACGAAGCGGTCGTCAGCAAGCCCGACACGGCCAACGCTGATCCCTACGACGCCGGTTGGCTGGTGATCCTGAAGCCGGAAGACTGGGCCAGCGTGAAGCCGGGCCTGGTGCCGGGAAGCTCCGTCGCCGCCCCCTACGAGGCGAAGATGAACGCGGACGGCTTCGCCGGCTGCGGCTGACGCCGGGATAACCGCTCCTCCATTCCACGCCCGGCCAATTCGGGCTATCATGCTTCCGCGCATGACGGGACAAGTTCGGCACGGCGGACATCCGCTGAAAGACCGAACGACCCGTCCGGCATCAGGGAGGATGACCAATGAAACGCTCAACGACGTTAGGCGCCGCGGTTGCGGCGCTGTTCCTGTTCACGCACGCGCCGGCCGCATTGGCCGAAGGCCCGAAGGTCCTGGGTGAGAAGACCGTGACGGGCTTCCCGTTCCCGGAATCTGTCGCCTATGACGCTGCCCAGAAGGTTCTCTACGTCGGTCAGTTCGTTTCGGCGCTGAAGCCGACGGAAAAGGACGGCAAGGGCCGCATCAGCAAGGTATCGCTCGACGGCAAGGTGATCGACGCGAATTTCCTGCCGGCGGGCGGCGAGCCGCTCAACAAGCCGAAGGGTATCTGGGTCGCCGGCGACCGGCTCTGGGTCACGGACATCGACGTCGTCTGGGTGTTCGACACCAAGACCCGCAAGGGCAAGAAGGTGGCGCTGCCGGGCATCAAGTTCGCCAACGACCCGGCGGTCGTCGGCTACACCCTCTACGTCAGCGACAACCGGGGCGACGCGCTCTACCGGGTCGAGCCGGCGGATTTCCTGGCCGGCGGCGAACCGAAGGTGACGGTCGCGTTCTCCGGCGCCGGCATCAATCCGAACGGCGTTTATCCGACGCCGCAGAATTCACTGCTCATGGCCGGCTTCATGTCCGACAAGGTGGCGCGCGGGCTCTACGAAATCAAACCGGGCGGCAAGCCGAAGCCCATATCGCGTGAGATCGGCCGGTTGGACGGCCTCTATCGCATGACCGACGGCTCGCTGCTGGTGACGGACTGGAATTCCGGCACCCTGTTCCATTGGGCGACCGACAGCTATCACACGCCGCTGGCGTCGGGCTTCAAGGGGCCGGCCGACTTCTGCGTCATTCCCGGCGACAAGGAGATGACGGTAGTGGTGCCGGATCTGGTAAAGAGCGAGCTTCGTTTCGTCAGGCTCGGCAAGTGAGGTCTCGAGGGGGCCGGCCCGGCCGGCCCCCCGAGCTCAACCCCGCGATAGCACGGCTTTGAGGGCGCCGCCGAGCGTGCCCTCTTCCAGGTATTTGATGCCGAGCACGCCGCCCAGCATGATCGAGCCCATGGCCAGCACCGATCCGACGGCGAGCGTCGAGATGCCCGTCAGGCCCTGACCGATGGTGCAGCCGAGCGCCATCACGCCGCCGGCGCCCATCAGCGCCGCGCCGACGGTATGGCGGATCATGTCGCTGGCGTCGGTGAAGGATTCGACCCGGAACTCCCTCGCGGCGATGGCGGCCAGGAACGATCCGGCGATGACGCCGCCGACGCTGGCGACGCCGAAGTCGATGGTGGCGCCGGTAAAGGTCATCAGATACTGGATGCCGTTACCGACCGGCGCGACGAAGGTCAGCGAGAACAAGGGCGTCGGCTCGAATTCGTCGAAGCCGGCGATCCCGGTGATCGCCCATCCGGCCGGCACCGTCAGGCCGATGATCAGGCCGGCGACCATGTCGCGCTTGGAGTCGCGGAAATCGGCATCCTTGAAGCAGTACCAAAGCAGCCCCAGGACGGCGACGGCGGCGGCGATCATGCGCGCGGTGCCGGCGTCGAGGCCGGCGAGGCTCAGGAAGTCCGGAATGCCCTGGTTGTTGACGATCCCGGCAACCTTTAGATCCACGTTGGTCGCCCCCTCGAGCGCCGTTCGGGCGAGCGCGATCAGGCCGCGCAGCGTCATGTAGGCGACAATGCCGAGGACGATGGCAACATAGAGGGACTTGAGGTTTCCGGCACCGAGCCGGATCAGGGTCTTGGAGCCGCAGCCGCCGGCCTGCGTCATGCCGAAGCCGAACATCAGGCCGCCGATGATGGCGCCGGCCCAGCCGAGATTAGGCGTCAGGTAGATCGCCTTGTTGAGGTCGATCAGTCCCGCAAGGTGCATGCCCTGGCTGACGGCGATGCCGACGGCGACCGCCAGCATCCAGGCGCGGAAACGGTTGCGGTCTTCCATCATCACCATGTCGGAAATCGCCCCCATGGTGCAGAAGTTTGTCCGCTGCGCCGTCGCGCCGAACACCATGCCGAGCGCGAAGCCCAGCCAACCGACCTTGGCGACGACCGAAAGTTCTTCCATCTCTTTCCTCCCACGGGCCGCCCGCCCCATTTTCAGGGCGGCTCAATTTATTGCTGGCGGCACCATAACACTTACAATAAAGTGAATATATAAAAATTGAATGTGTTGGCGCGCCTCGTGCGTCTTACGGATGATAGCGCATTGAAATCCGCCGGTCAGGCGGCAGACTGGTCGCCAACCGCACGGACACGGAAAGGATACACCCATGGTCGCTCAGACGCTCGATACCAAAGGTCTCAACTGCCCCATGCCCATCGTCAAGGCGAAGAAGGCCATCGGCGACCTGCAGTCCGGCGATATCCTGGAAGTTCTCGCGACCGACCCCGGCGCCGTGAAGGATTTCGAGGCGTTCTCGCGGAAAACCGGCAACGAGTTGCTGGAATGGAGCCAGGACGGCAGCGTCTTCCGCTTCCTGCTCAAGAAGGCCTGACCCGCTCCCGGGTCCGCCAGGGGCGCCAAGAGGGGCGCCAAGAGGGGCGCCAAATGGCGCCCGCGCGGATTTTCAGGCGCCCTTCCTCAGATACTCGTGGAACTTGGCGGTCTTGTACGCCTCTTCCTTGACGTAGCGGAACATCGCGAAGAAATGGTCGAGCTTGAAGTAGCCCGGCATACGCGCCACCTCGGCGGCGCGGCCCGTCTTGCCCTGGGCGGCGGCCGGGTCCGTCGGGAAGAACTGTATCGTCGGCGTGAAGTTGACCTGCCACTTGCGGGCCAGCGCCTTCTCGGACAACACTTCGCCGTCGAAGTCGGTGACGTTCCGGGCGCCGATGAAATTCAACTGCACGATGGCGAAGTTGCTCTTCACGAAGTCGAGGATCTCCGGCTTCGCCAGATTGACGTGATGCATTTCCTTGCAATAGGGGCAGCCCTTGAGCTCCCAGAGGATGGCAAGCCGCTTGCCGGCGTTCGTCGCCTCCACCAGGTCTTCCTGCATGATCAGGAAGCTGTCCATGTACCACGGCTCGACGATCAACCCGTCGTCGTTGTACTTGAGCTCGGCGGCGCCGCTCGGCAGGCCGGCCGTCATCGCGGCGGCGGCGGCGCAGGCACCGGAAACGAAGGCACGGCGCGTCAGCATGGAATTTCCTCCCCGGTCGAATGTGTCGACGTATTCCATTGTACGAATATGTAGTGTAGCTTTAGTCACATCCGCCGCCAAGGCGGTTCTTTTGACGGGGAGCCATCCATGCGCCTGTTTCGCCGTTCCTTCATCGCCGCCCTGGGCGTCCATTTGGCCGTCGCCGTGGCCGCCGCGGCTTTCGCCGGCCCCGCCTCGGCCGCCGACGACGACGCCTTCAACGCCGACGTGACGCGCGCCTATGGCGGCTATCGAAGCGCCGTGCAGTACCTGCGCACCGGCAATCCCGGCATGGGCATGATCGAACTTTCCGGCGCCGTCCAGGACTGGACCGCCGTGATCGAAAAGTATGCGGCGAAACCGCCAGCCCCCTACGTCTCCGACAAGACCTTCGCCGCGACGCTCAAGGGCATCGGCGACAGCATGAAGGACGGTATCGCCAAGTCGGAAGCCGGCGACGCCAAGGCAGCGCTGGAATCCGTCGTGGGCATTCAGGAAACCCTCCGTCAGTTGCGCAAGAAAAGCGGCGTCCGGCTCTATTCCGATTGCGTGACCGAGCTCAATCACCAGATGGACAAGCTCTACGTCTACCGTCACCACCCGCCGGAGCCGGCCAAGCCGGAAAGCTGGAAGGCGGTCTCGGCGGACGGGCTCGAGTACGCCCGCCTTCTCGCCGATTGCCGCTCCTTGGCACCGGCGGCGCACAAGCAGAACCCCGACTTCGTCCGCATGTTCGACGGCGCCCGGGATTCCGTCGACAGCCTGCCCCGCAACATCGACGCCAAGAACCCGCTCGGCATCATCAACGTATTGCGCGAGCTGCGCTCGTTCGACCGTCTGATCTTCTACAATTGGGGCTAGAGCGTCAGCCGACCTTGCCGAGCGCCGGGAAGGTTTCCAGCAGCCAGTAGGCGATGTCGGACACCCGGCCGGTCAGGAATAGAAGGCCGGTGCCGATCAGCAGCACGCCGATGATCTTCTCGATCTTGCCCATGTGCTTGCGCACGCCGGGCATCATCTTCAGGAACGATCCGATGCCGGCGGCGGCGATCAGGAACGGCAGACCGATGCCAGCGGCATAGGTGGCGAGCAGGCCGATCCCCTGCCAGATCGATTCCTCGCTGCCGGCGAACATCAGGATCGCCGCCAACACCGGCCCGACGCACGGCGTCCAGCCGAAGGCGAAGGCGAGCCCCATCAGGTAAGCGCCGAACAGGCCCATCGGCTTCGCCGGCCCTTGGAACCGGGCCTCGCGGTAGAGCAGCGGTATCTTGACGATGCCGACGAAGTGCACGCCCATGATGATGATCAGGACGCCGGCGATGCGGCCAATCCAGATCATGTTCTCGGCCAATAGCTTGCCGACGGCGCTGGCGGTGGCGCCGAGAATGATGAAGACCGTCGCGAAACCGAGAACGAAACAAAGCGCGGAGATGAAGACCCGCCGGTTGGCACCGGGCGGCGGACCTTTGTCGCTGGTCATCTCGGCCAGGCTGACGCCGCCGATGAAGCAGAGATAGGGCGGCACCAGCGGCAACACGCACGGAGAGAGGAAACTCAGGACGCCAGCCGCGAAGGCGCCCAGGAACGAAACATCCATGCCGCCCATGATCGCTTTCCTATACGCCGCGAACCTTGACGTTCCGGTTTTCCGGAACGCTGACGACCTTCTGCTTCTGAATCCAGCCGGCGACCAGATCGTAGGCCGCCGGGCCTTCCGTCCCCTCGTTCACCGACGCCCATCCGGTCACGACATACGACCGCGACGGGTCGATGGCCTTGCCGGTCTTGGTCAGCGTCATGTTCGAAATGCGCGATCCGATCGCGTTGTTGACGTCGATGGTGTAGCTCATGCCGCCGACGCGGACCATGTCGCCGCCCTGCTGGTAGTAGGGATCCTTGTTGAACAGGTTGTCCGCCACGTCTTCCAGCACGTCCTTGATGAACGAACCGGTCATCTCGATCCGGTAGACCTTCGGATAGGTGATCGACGTGTGATGATAGACGTCGTCGACGGTGATGTCGGAGCCCGGCAGCAGCGTCGCCCCCCAGCGGAAGCCGGGCGACAGCGCGATCTCGGCGTCGCGCTCTTCCAGGATGGCGCGGCAGATCAGATCGTCGAAGGTGCCGTTGAAGTTGCCGCGGCGATACAGGAGCGAATCCGTCTTGCCGAGCACCTTATCGATCTCCTGCTTGAACGGCGCCCGAATGTCGGAAACCAGCTTCGCCATCTCGGGGTCCGGCTTGATGGCGTCGGCGAAGATCGGAATCAGCTTGTAGCGGAAATCGGTGACGGCGCCGCCGGAAACGTTCAGATCGAGCCGCGACAGGAACTTGCCATGGCTGCCCGACGCCACCAACAGCGTCTTGCCGACCTTGACCACCGCCGGCAACGCGTCGTGCGTATGGCCGGTCAGGATGACGTCGATGCCGGGAACCTGCGCCGCCATTTTCTGGTCGACGTCGAACCCGTTGTGCGACAGCAGGACGACCAGTCCGGCGCCGTTGGCGCGCGCGTCGGCGACGCGCTTAGCGACGACGTCCTCGCGGATGCCGAACGACCAGTTGGGCATCAGGTAACGCGGGTTGGCGACCGGCGTATAGGGGAAGGCCTGGCCGATGACGGCGATCTTGACCCCGCCGCGCTCGAAGTAGGCGGTCGACTCGAAGACGTCTTCCTGCCATTCGTTGTCGCGCACATTGCCGGCGAGGAATGGAAACTTGATCTTTTCCTTCAGTTCCTTGACCCGGTTCTGGCCGAAGGTGAATTCCCAGTGCGCCGTCATGGCGTCGAGGCCGAGCATGTTCTGCACGTTGACCATGTCCTCGCCGGACGTCTTGAGCGAGGTGAACGAGCCCTGCCACGTGTCGCCGCCGTCGAGGAACAGCGTGTTATTCGGACGCTCGGCGCGGATCGCCTTGACCAGCGTCATCATGCGATCGACGCCGCCGACCTTGCCGTAGCTCTTGGCGAGCGCCGTGAAGTCCTGGTCCGTGAGCGCGTAGGCGGCGGCGCTATCCGGGCCGATGCCGAATTTTTGTAGGAAATCCTTGCCGGTGAGATGCGGCGGCAGGCCCTTGACCTCGCCGACGCCGATATTGACGGACGGTTCCCGGAAATAGATCGGCACCAACTGCGCATGCATGTCGGTGAAGTGGAGCAGCGTCACTTGGCCCAGCGGCTCGAATGCCAGCAGATCCTTCTGCGTCAGCGTCTGTCTGGCCATCGCCTTGGAAAACGACGACGACATGCCGGTGGTGACTGCAGTGGCGGCGGCAAGATGAAAGAACTCGCGGCGGCTGAGCACGATCTAAATTCCCGATCTATGAAAAAAACTCGGGCCGGAGGGTGATGCCCTCCGGCCCGCTGGTTACGGTGTCAGTTACGAACCGCCGGTGTCTCGACCGGCAGGCCGCGTCCCCGCCACATCATATAGAGTTCCAAATTGACGTATTCGTCGGAACCGTATCCGAGCGGCGTCGCGCGGATTTCGTTGTTGCAGCCGCGGAAGCGACGATGCAACGAACCGGGCTTTTGCCATTTGAGGCGATAGGTCGGGAAGCCGTTGCCCTGACCTTCGCTGAGCATGTTGGCGCGAGCGCGGTTGCCGGCATTGTCCTCATGGCAATGCTTGCAGGCCATGTCGAGCTGACCGCGGCGCTCGAAGTAGAACGCCTTGCCCTTCTCGAAGAACGGAATCGCCTTGTCGTCGATGCTGACGTTCATCGGCATGCCCAAGGATTGGTGCTTCACGTAGATGGTCATGCCGAGCATATCGTCGGATTCCCACTTCCATTCCTTGGCCTTCATGTTCTCGGTCCGGCAACGGTTGATCCGCTGCTCGATGTTTTCCATCTTGCCGAGCTTCTCGTTGTAGACCGGATACTTGGTCGCAACGCCCTTCATCGCGGTCTTGGCGTCATTGTGGCAGTTGGCGCACGATTTCTTCCCTTCGCCGTCCGCCTTCGTCCAGAGCCCCTCGCCCCGGTCGAGCCAGAGCGTGGCCGGGTTCTGCAGCATATCGTCCTGCATGATCCGGGTTTCGTCCGTCATGTAGGTGTAACCGCTACGCCGGTCTTCGACCTCGTAGGCGCCCCACTTTTCACTCTTGGCCTTGGCCGCACCGGCGGTAACGCCCATCATCAGACCGATCGTCAGCGCGGTTATTGTGCATTTTTTATTGATCATGGCTATCTCCTTCCCCTCGTCCGGAATGCGGACGGTCAGCTGACGGCGATCTTCGATGACGCCTCGTAAACGGAACCGTCGTCGTCGTTCCACTTGAACTTGAACTCGCCGCTCTCATCGACCCGCACATGGAACGCCATGTAGGGGTTGGCGGAGATCGCCGGGTGCCAGACCGATTCGAACACCTTCTTGCCGTTGAAGGAGCATTCGAAGTTATTGATGATCGAACGCGGGATGAGCTTGCCGTCGCGACCCTTGCGCCGACCCGACTCCATGACGTGCGAGATCAGCGTCTTGATCTCGACCACTTCGCCCTTTTTTGCATTCGCGGGAACGCGAACGCGGGGCTTCGCATCTTTAGCCATATTTCATTTCCTCCGTTACGGATCAGCCGCCGCAGCCGCCGATGGTGACCTTGCATTCCTTCGAAGCCTTGAAGGTCTTGCCGTCACTCATCTCCGCGACCGCGATGATGTTCTGGGTCTTGGCGAGTCGGATACGCGTCGACGCCTTGGCCATACCGGACATGCTCGTGAACATGAAGCTGGCGACGTCCGCCGCCGGGTTGCCATCGGCGAAGAGATGCACGGCCTTGACGTAGTTGTCGGCCGCCATCGGACTGTCCACGGAAACGGTCAACGGCACGGTGTTGCCGTTTTCCGCGATCTCCGGCAGTTCGATGGTGATCTTGCCGTCGGCGGGCTTCTTGTCGCCGATAAGCTTCTTGACCGCCGCGTCGACCAGGGCCTGATCGGCCTTGGCCGCGTTCGGCCCCAGGATAGCGCCCCCCGCCGTAACGATCGTCGCGCCCGCGGCCAATAGCAGGGCCTCGCGCCGACTGATCTCGGGGATCCTCATTCTTTTCGTCATGTGTTGGTCCCTTTTCGATACTTGGAAATCTCGTTGCACTTACTTCAAGGTCTTCAGGTACGCGACCACGTCCTCGACCTGCTCGGCCGTGAGAACCGTCTTGCCTTCGAATTCCTTTTTCACACCGACGAAACCGTCGGCCTTGTAAAACGCCGGCATGATCGTATCCGGGTTCTTCACCTTGGAATTCACGACCTGGAGCCGCATCTGGCCTTCGTTCATACGTTCCGCGACGCCATCCAGCGTCGGGCCGATGTTGCCGTGGAACGGCTCTTTCTTGAGCGCCGTCACGACATGGCACGTCAGGCAGTTGCCCTGCCTGCGGTTGATGAAGACCTTCTTGCCTTCGTCCGGGTTCCCCGGCTTGCCGGTCAACGACTTCGTGATCGAGTCGTTCTTGACGATCTTGTATTTGACGAGGTCAGCCGCGCCCGCTGACGCCGCGACGGTGAACGCGGCGGCTATGGCGACAGCAAAAATGGTGGACGTGGAACGTCGCATGCTTTCATCTCCCAATCGTTTTGGCGACCTGCTTGGCAGGCGCCCCCCGTAGTGAATCCGTCTTGTTTACCGACGGTCTCCACTTCTAATCGAAATCATATTCGCAACTGACGATATATCAAGATTGAATATGATTCCGATCAATCCGTTAGGATTGTGGACATCCACCCGGCAATTTTGCAAGTTGCTCCTGTAGTAACGACCAAAAAAAGTCCTCTCCGGCGTATCCGGTAACGCGGCCGATTTCCCGTCCATCATCGACCAAGACGAATGTCGGCGTATAGATCACCGGCGCCGTCACGGCCGCACTCGACGCCGGCGCCTGGTGGATATCGACGCGGCGAAGCGGTGCGCAGCGGGCCTCCCCGGCATTGGCATAGACGGGCGCGATTTCCGTGTCCCACTTCTTGCACCAGGCACAGGTCGCACTCTCGTACATGACCAGTTCGGCTGCCGCCGCCGAGCGGGCGAAGGTGGCCGCCGCGAGGAGTCCGCAGCAGGCCGCGACAGCCGAAAACCATCTCCGTCGGAACAAGCCCGCCATGAAATGTCATTCCCGATTCAATTTCGAGCCGAACGCACCCGTTCGCCCGCCGCGAGTATGCCGCAACATTTAAGAAAAATCGAATATGAAACTCAGGGCCGGCGGGGACGCCGAAGCCGATCAGAACGCCGCCGCCCGGCCGTCGCTGCGCGGATCGAACGCGCCTTCGATCAAGCCGTCCGGGTGCCGCACCAGCGCGCCGGCGTGACCCATCATTTCCTCGAACGGGCCCACCACCTCGACGTCGTGGCCGGCGTTCCGCAACGCCTCGATGAGCGCCGGGTCGAAACGGTTCTCGATCTTGAGATTCGTCGTCGCCGCGCCCCAGGTCCGGCCGAGCAGCCAACGCGGCGCCGTGACCGCGGCCTGCAACCCCTGCCCGTGCAGAACGTGCCGGGCGAAGACCATCGCCTGCGTCTGCGGCTGCCCCTCGCCACCCATGGTGCCGTAGGGCATGACGCGCCCGTCGGAAAGGCGCGCCAGCGCCGGCTGGATCGTGTGAAACGGCCGGCGGCCCGGCTTCAGGCAATTGTGGTGTGCCGGATCGAGGGAGAAGCTGGTGCCACGGTTCTGCCACGTGACGCCGGTCTTCGGCAGCACGACGGCGGAGCCGAATTCCCAATAGACGCTCTGGATAAAGCTGACCGCCCGCCCCTCGGCATCGACGGCGCCGAGCCACACCGTATCGCCGGCGCCCGTCGCGTCCGGCCAGGGCGCGGCCTTCGCGCGGTCGATACCGGCGGCCATCCGGTCCATGCCGGCGGAATCGAGAAACGCTTCGGCCGGCGTCGGCATGTAGGCCGGATCGGTGACGTGCCGGTCGCGGATACGGAACGCGCACTTGGTCGCCTCGACGAGCCCGTGCACGAAGTCGAAGCGCTCCGCCTCGGCGACGCCCAGGCGCCCGTAGACGCCGAGCAGCAGCAGCGACGCCAGACCCTGCGTCGGCGGCGGCATGTTGAAAACCTCATGGCCGGCGACCTCGGTCGAGAGTGGCTTCACGACCAGCGCCCGATAGGCTTCCAGATCGGCGAGCGACACGGGGCTCCCCGCCTCCGCCAGATCCGCCGCCAGGTCGCGGGCGATTGCGCCCCGATAAAAATCGTCGAGGCCCGTCGCGGCGAGGCGGCGAAGCGTTTCCGCGAGCGCCGGCAGACGAAGCTTCGCGCCCACCGCCGGCACCTCGCCCTTCTCCAGGAACGTTTCCGCGAACCCGGGCTGGGCGGCGACTTCCTGGAACTTGTTGCGCATGTTCGCGGCCAGCGTCCCGGTGACGGGGGCGCCCTCTTCCGCGTACCGGACGGCGTCGCTCAAAAGCCGGTCCAACCCCAGACGGCCGCCCCATTTGTCGCGGCTGTGGCGGAGCGCCGCATCCCAACCGCCGACGGCGCCGGCCACGGTGAGCGCCGCCAGCGGACCCCGGCTCGGAATCGTCGCGTGCCCCTTGTTCTTATAGAAGTCGATACTCGCGGCGCCGGCCGCGCCGCCGCAGGCGTCGATGCCGACCACGTCCGCGCCGGGCGCGTGCAGCAGCCAGAAGTTGTCACCGCCGAGCCCGTTCATGTGCGGATAGACCACCGCGATGGCGGCGGCCGCGGCGACCATCGCCTCAATGGCGTTGCCGCCGTCGCGCAGCACGGCGAGGCCGGCTTCCGCCGCGAGATGGTGCGGCGCCACGACCATGCCGCCGTAGCCCGTCGTCGTCTGGATCACGCCCGTTCTCCCCACCGCCAATCGTCGAAGGGAGCCGGTTTATACGCCGAAGCTGGCGGAGGCAAGATCAGTCGCGGAGATAGATCGCCCAATAGGTAAGGGCCACGAACCCGGCGCCGCCGACGATGTTGCCGAGCGTCACCGGCACCAGATTGCCGATCAGCGCCGGCATCGTCAGCGCCATCTGCGCGTCCCCGGTCGCGGTCAACATGGCGACCGGGATCAGATAGAGATTGGCGATGGAGTGCTCGAAGCCGAGCGCGACGAAGGCGGAAATCGGAAAGACGATGGCGAGGATCTTGCCCGAGACCGAATGCGCCGCGAAGCACAACCAGACGGCAAGACAGACTAGCGCATTGCAGAGAATGCCGCGGAAGAAGGCCTCCACCGGCGTCAGGTGCACCTTGCCGAGGGCGATCTTGACCGCCGTCTCGGCGACCTGGCCGCCGCCGATGTCGAGGGCGCCGGCGAACTTGACGGCAACCGCCATCGCCACCGCCCCGGCGGCATTGCCGATGAACACCAATGTCCAATTGCGCAGCATCGCCGCCAGCGTCACGTGACGCGCCGCCCAGGCCATGACGACGATGTTGTTGCCGGTGAAAAGCTCGGCGCCGCCGACCACGACCAGGATCAGGCCGAGCGAGAACACGAGCCCACCCAAGGCGCGCGTCGGGCCGAAACCGAACGGACTGCCGGTGATGGTCAACGTACAGAACATGGCGCCGAAGGCGATGAAGGCCCCGGCGAGAAAGCCCAGCATCAGTGTCTTCGTCAGATCGAGCTTGGTCTTGGCGATACCTGCCGTTTCGACCCGATGCGCCATTTCCTTCGGTGCGTAGGCGTCGAAACTGGGATGCGCTGGATCGGCCATGCGTCTTCTCCTCTCAACGCACCCCGTTTCAGCAAGAGGCGCCGCCGGCGGCAAGATTCATGCAGCGGCCCGTTTCCGTCAACGGCCGCCAGCGTGACCGTTTCGTGACGTCCCGCCCGGCTGCCGCCGGGCGGGGTCCGCGTCAGTGGATTTCCTTGGCGCCGGCCATCGCCGCCTTCAGCTTCTCGATGTCGAAGCCGGGCGCCTTGGCGGCGTCGAGGATTTTCTTCTCGCGCCGCGCGATCAGCGCCACCGCATCCGGAATCTTCTTCACAACGTCCGCCGGCACCATGACGGCGCCGTGCCGGTCGGCATGGATGATGTCGTTATGGCTGGCGAGCAGGCCATAGACGTTCACCTGACCGCCGAAATCGACGACGTGCACGTGCGCGTGGCTCGGCCCGATCTTGCCGCCCAACAGATTGAACCCGCGCGCGCTGTCGGTGATGTCGCGGAACGAGCCGTTGGTCACGCAGCCGAGCACGCCGAGACCCTTGTGAATGTTGGTCTGCACCTCGCCCCAAAAGGCGCCGACGCCCGGACGCGGATCGAGGTCCTGGATGACGACGATCGTCGGCAACGGCACCGCCGCCACGTATTCGTAATAGCCGACACGCTTGGCGTCGCCGCCGACCGGCGGCATCGCGGCGCGAATGGTCGCCGTTCGCGCGTAACCGCATATCGGCTTGAGGTCCGGATCGAGCGGCACCAGCGGCTCGGTCGTGAATCCGTAGCCGCGCCGTTCCGGCGCGACGATTTCAAGGGCGTTGCAGATGGTCGGCGTATCCCATTGCGTGAGGGCCGCCAGATCTTCGTTGGTGAGGTTTGTCATTTTTCATTCTCTCCCGACAGGTGGTGCGCCGATTATCACCACTCCGGAAGCCTTGACCAGTCCGCTGATGGTGCACCGGGAATCAGCCGAACAACCGGCCGAGGCCGGCGCCGCCGCCGTCGACACCGGCGAGCCTGAGCATGTGCCACGCCAGCGCCAGGTTGCTGGAGACCGCCGGCTTGCCGAGCGACGCCTCGGCTTCCGCCAGAATGCCGAAGGTGCGCAGATTGGTGCACGAAGCGAACACGGCATCGCAGGCGGGCGCGCGTCCGACGTCGATCATGGCCGCCAGCGTCGACCGTTCCGAGATATTGGCGACCACATGTTCCTCGGGCTCCTCGAAGGAGCCGAAGGCGGCGATTTCGAACCCTTCCCTCTCAAGAAGCGTCCGCATGGCCAGGGACACCTCGGGCAGATAGGGCGTCAGGAAGCCGATCCTTCGGACACCGAGATGCCGGAGCGCGGCCACCACCGCCGTCATCGGATCGGTCGACGGCACGCCCGGATGATGCCGGCCGATCATCCCGGCGACCCGGTCGCGGCCGATCACCGTGGCGCCCGACGTGCAGGCGTAGCCGATGGCGCGGAGCCCGACCGCCGTCGGCAACAGCTCGGCCGCGCGCGGCAGGTTGTCCGCCATCTCTGCGAGCGTTTCCGGCGTCACTTCGGGGCGGCTCGGGATACGGGCGTGATAGAGCTCGACCGGCGCCGACGCGAAGGCCCGCGCGAGTTCGCCCTCCACCGTCTCGTCCGCCTGCAATACGATGACGCCGAGCGCGGCGCGTCCGGCAGAGCGGTTCTCGGTATCGAACAGATACTTCATCGTCGGGTGTCCTTCATAGCACCGGCAGGTCCGGCGGCGCGCGCCGCGTCAGAAGTTCCGGCGCCCCTTCGGTGATCAGGATGTTTTCCTCGTGCACCATCATCAGGCCGTCGCCATAGGCGAAGGACGGTTCCAGCGTCACGACCATGCCCGGTTCGAGAACCGTCCCGTCGCCGGCCATCATCGACGGCCATTCCGTCAACTGCATGCCGAGGCCGTGTCCGAAGCGGCCGACGTTCGACGTGCCATCGGTGACGCCGTGCATGGCGGCGAACACCTGGGCGCAAGTGGCGCCCGGCCGGGCGGCGGCGAGCCCCGCCTCCGTCGCCCGCCATAGGACGTCGTGCGCCCGCCTGGCGGCATCGTCGGCGCGGCCGATGGCGAAGTTGCGGTCGAAATCGCAATAGTAGCCGTGCCGGGTGGCGCCGGTGTCGAGCATCAGGATGTCGCCCGGTCGCATCGGCGCGTCGCCGGGCGGCGAGATGACATCGGCGTAGCCGCCCTGACTGGCGGCGCCGACGAGATAGGGCACGTCCTCCGCCCCTTCTTCCAGGAGCGCGATCTTGAAGGCGCGGAACGCGTCGGCCAGGGATTGCCCCTCGCCGAAAAGCGACGGCGCCCGGTCGAAGGCACGGCTGCCGATCTCGCAGATGCGCCGGATTTTCCCGATCTCGGCGGACGACTTGATCTGCCGGAGCGCCCGGACCAAAGGCGTGGCGTCGACGAATTCCGGCCCGCCGCCGGCGCGGAGCCTGTCGAAATCCAGAAGCGGCATGCGGAGCGACGTTTCCGGCCCCATCGGCAGGCCGACCCGGCGATAGGGCGAAAGGACGGACGCCAGCAGCGACAGTCCGTCGTCGTCCGGCCGCGGCGACGGCCATGTCCGGATATCGTTGATCCACGTCGTCGCCATCAAATCGGCACCGATGGTCGGAATGACGGCGATGGGCGCGCCGGCGGCGGGCACGACCAGAAACCAAGGGCGGGTCGGGCTCAACCAGAAGAGCGTCCGGAAGCCGGAAAAATACCGCACCTCCGCCTCCGTGCAGAACAGAAGCGCATCCAGGCCGTCCGCCGCCATCAGCGATTGCGCGCGGGCGAGCCGGGCTTCGTATTCTGCGGTCGAAAAGTCGGGCATGCGTCACTTTCCGCTGAGGGCCAATCGGCGATCCGCGAACGCTACCAGAGTTACCCCGTTTCCGATACCGACGGGGATACCGATGGCGGAGCATCGGCGCCGACGCTATTCTGCCGGCAACCCAGTCCCATCATTCAGTCTGAGTTGGATCCCATGCCCGATACACACATGACCGACAAGCCGACCACCAGTGATACCATCGAAACACTGTTGAACCGGCGTTCCATCCGCAAGTACGCCGCCGATCCCGTCAGCGACGCGCACGTCAGCGCGATCCTAGAAGCCGCCGTCCGGGCGCCGACGTCGTCGAACGTCCAGGCCTACAGCGTCATCGTCGTCCGCGATCCCGACACCAAGCAGAAGCTCGCCGAACCCTGCGGCAACCAGAAGCACATCGCCGATTGCCCCGTATTCCTGGCGTTTTGCGCAGACCTCACCCGCATGGAGAAGGCCCTGGTCAAGTACGGCGCCGATCTCGAGAACAACAACATGGAGATGGGCCTGGTCGCGACCATCGACGCGGCGCTGGTCGGCATGTCGGCTTACGTGGCCGCGGACTCGCTTGGCATCCACGGCGTCATGATCGGCGCCATCCGCAACAATCCGGAAAAGATCGCGGAAATCCTCGGACTGCCGTCCAAGGTCTATGCGGTCTTCGGCATGTGCCTCGGTTATCCGGCGGAAGCGCCGAAGCAGAAGCCGCGCATGCCGTTCGACGGCATCGTGCATTTCGAACGTTACGACGCCGGAAAGTCGCTCGATATCGTCGATGCCTATGACGAGTCACTGCGCGCGCATTATGAGTCCATCGGCAAGGCGACCGCCGCCGATTCCTGGCAGAACGAGGTCGGCAGCAAATTCGCCTCCCGCCCCCGCGATAAGCTGCGCGCGCAGCTCAAGGCACGCGGTTTCGACTTCAGCTAGGAACACGCGGAAGGCGAATATAACCGCTTTTTTCTTGGGATTTTTTCAACAAGAAATATGCGGCATATTCGCTTCATAGTCAGGGGTGCTTTCGGATAGCGTTGAGGCGTCCGCCCCGTTCGGCGTGTCGTCGAGCGGGAGCATCGAAACATGACCGGACCGGCCCTCTATATCGTCGACGACGAAAGCGACATGGGCTCGTTCGTCAGTGACGTCGCCGAAGACATGGGCTTCGAAACGAAATCCGTGACATCCGCCAAGGAACTGATGGCCCTCGTCGAGGACCGCTTGCCGTCCGGGATCGTCATGGATGTCGTCATGCCGGACATGGACGGCATCGAGCTGGTGCAATGGCTCGGCAAGCGCGGCTACCTGGTGCCGATCATCCTCATGAGCGGGTTCGACTCGCAATACATCAACGTCGCCGAGTCGCTCGGCACGCACCATGGTGCCATGATCGCCGGATCGCTCCGAAAACCGTTCACGGCGTCGGAGCTTGAACTGCATCTCAACCAGATTCTCGAATCCGCCAAATAGGGCGACGCGCTCGTGAACAAGCTCCGCACCGTCATACGGCTGATCGTGGTCCAAGCCATGATCGGCGTCAGCATCGGCGCATGTACGATCTATTTCCTCTACAATTAGGCTTTCATCGAAAAGACCGAGAACCTTCTCAATCTTGTCAAAACAAATGCCGTCCTGATCGACGCGGTCGCCGACTTCGACCGGCTGCACAGCGCAAAGGATTATCCGGGCGGCCCGGCCGCAGCGACGATCGAACAGATCAGAAATGCCTTCTCCGCCTTCAAGGGATTAGGCGCGAGCGGCGAGATTCTCATCGTCGGGGAAGGCAACCAGGGACATGACGTCGCGATACTCGTCGACCAACATGTCAATTGGCACAAGGGGCACGGTCATTTCCTGACGGACCACCCGGAGTCGATACCCAAATCGTCGGCGTATGCCCAGCCGATGCTGGCGGCCCTGGACGGGCGCCTCGGCAGCGCGGTCGTCAACAATAACTTCGACGAGTCCGTGCTGATAGCCTACGCACCTATCAAATCGCTCGGTCTGGGCATGGTCGCGGAAATGTCGATGACCGAGATTAGGGCGCCCTTCATCCGCGCCGCCGTCTGGTCGTCCTTGATCGGCCTCATCCTCGTCGTCATCGGCGCCGTTCATATCTACGGTGCGACAGTGCCGGTCGTGGAGCGAGCACAGGAAAGCGAGGCGCGGTTCAAGAACTTCGCCCAGCTTTCCGCCGATTGGCATTGGGAAACCGACGCGGACGACCGCTTCACCACCATCCAAGGGCTGGAGGAAAAAGGCGCCGATTGGGTCGCGTCGCGCGCCCTCGGCAAGACCCGCGCCGAAATCGCCGACGACGACACGACGTCGGAAAGATGGCGCCGGCTTCGGGCCGCCATCGCCGCCCGGCATGCGTTCCGGAATTTCCGTTACGACACCCATAGCACGACCGGCGAACGGCGTTCCGTCGTCGTTTCCGGATCGCCGGTGTTTTCCGACGATGGGCAGTTCCGAGGCTACCGGGGAACCGGCCGCGACATCACCGACATCATTGCCAGCCAGCAACGCCTCGCTGAGGCGGAGGAACGCCTGCGCGCCGCCTTCACGGCGGTCACGATCGGCATGGTGCTGATCGACGAGGGCGGCACCATCGTCCGGATCAATCCCACCGCCGAACGTCTTTTCGGATACACCGCGGACGAAGCCTTCGGCCAGAACGTGTCGATCTTCATGCCGGAACCGGACCGGAGCCGGCATGACAAATACCTCGCCGAATACCTGCGCACCGGCAACGCCAGCATCATCGGCATCGGGCGCGAGGTCTCCGGCATCCGGCGCAACGGCGACACATTTCCAATGCATCTCGGCGTCGCGGAGATGCAGGTCAACGGCAAGCGGCACTTCATCGGCGCCATCTCGGATTTGACGGTTTCGAAGTCGCTGGAGGAGCAGCTTCGACGGGCCCAGAAAATGGACGCCATCGGCCAGCTCACCGGCGGCGTCTCCCATGACTTCAACAATCTTCTCGGCATCATCGTCGGCAACCTGGACCTGGCGAGCCGCAAGGCGGAACCCGACAGCAAGATCGCGAAGTACATCGACAAGGCCTTGGGCGCCGCCAAGCGCGGCGCGAACCTCACGTCCCGGCTGATGAGCTTCGCCAGGAAGTCTCAGTCTGAATCCCTGGACGTCGTCGACATCAACGAGGTGATCTAGAACATCAGTGACCTGATCGAAAGGTCGCTCACGTCGAACATCGAAGTCGAGATGCATTTCGCGAAATTTCCACTGCATGTCGCCATCAACATCAGCGATTTCGAGGATGCCTTCGTCAACCTCGCCCTGAATGCCCGCGATGCGATGCCGGAGGGGAGCGTCCTGACGATCACGACCCATTGGCGGCCGATCGCCCAATCACCGCTGTCGGTCGCGCCGGCGCTGCAGCCCGGCGATTACGTCGAGCTGACCGTCACCGATACCGGTTGCGGCATGCCGCCGCACATCGTCGATCACATCTTCGAGCCGTTCTTCACGACGAAGGAAAAGGGCAAGGGGACGGGGCTCGGCCTCGCCATGGTCTACGGGTTCGTGCAGCGATCGAAGGGCGGCATATCCGTCACCTCCGAGGAGGATTCCGGCACGACGTTTCGGCTCTTTCTCCCAGCCGTCGGCACGACGGTCGCGACCTCCGTCGCCGCCGACACCGAGAACGCCGTCACGCAGGTCCTCGGCGGCACCGAAACGATACTGATCGTCGACGACGAGACCGAATTGGCGGAAGTCGCCGAAGGCGTGCTTTCCGATCTCGGTTATCGGACCCTCGTCGCCCATGGCGGACCGTCGGCAATGCTTCACATCGACGGCGACGAGCCCATCGACCTCCTGTTGTCGGACGTCATCATGCCCGGCGGCATGAGCGGGTACGAACTGGCGAAGCAGGCCGTTGCGAAACGGCCGGGCCTGAAGGTCCTGATGATGTCGGGGTTCGAGGGAAACGTCATCGAACGGGTCGACCCGGTCGCGTCGAAATTCCCTCTCATGACGAAGCCATATGGCAACGACGAGCTCGCAGACCGGGTAAGACAGGTGCTGGACGGAAAGACGACATGACGTATGCTTCATCGCAACATACCGCATCGAAGCCCCAATTTGGGGATATCCCGAGAGTGCTGGACGGAAGATTGTTCGACGGTCCCAAACGGGTCCGCGGGGCGACGTACACGTCAGGAAATATGAGATGCCATTGAGCCCCGACCAGCAAGCCGCACTTCGCTCGAAATTCCGCGAACGGATCGTTCTGATCGCCGACGACGAGCCCGACGTTCTCGAGTTGATCTCGGACGCCCTCGAAGACGTGCCGGTCAGGCTGGTGACGGCGGCGACGGCGGAGGCCGCCATCGACGCCGTCCGCAACTACGTCATCGACATGGCCATCGTCGACATATTCATGCCCGGCAAGGGCGGACTGTGGCTGATCGACGAGTCGCAGAGAGAGAATCCGGAGGCGGTGATCGCCATCATGAGCGGAGGCTGGACCGGCATGGAGGCCGAAAAGGCCGTCCGGGCGGCGGAAAAGCTGGGCGTTAGCCATACCTTCATGAAACCGTTCGACATCGATGCCCTGGTGAACCTCGTCAACGAGGTCATCACGGCGGACTGAACGCCGTAACCTACCCGGCCAGCCGCTCCGCGGATCGGCGCCCCCAAACCTTTGAAAACACGACCTGACGCCTCCGTCGGCGCGCGCCGTCACGGGCGCAGCACCCGGTAGTCGTCACCGGATTGGCATAAAATGTTCATAAGAACGCCATCACGCGGAAAATGAAGTTCATATAAACATATTTTATGCGCGTTTGAATATTTTGTGCCATGATCGGACCCAACAAGAAGACGACCATGGGAGGCATCGGAGTGAACCTGTCCGAAAGACAGGCGGAAATCGCTGAACTCGTCCGCGAAACCGGTTTCCTGACCGTCGAGGGCCTGTCGGAGCGATTTTCCGTCACCACGCAGACGATCCGGCGCGATCTGACGGCGCTTTGCGACATGGGATTGGCGCGGCGGCGCCATGGCGGCGTCGAGAGCCTGAGCGATTCCGGCAACCTGACCTACGGTTCCCGGCAGATCCTGCAGCGCGGCGCCAAGCTCGCCATTGCCCGCGAGGTCGCCCGGCACGTCCCGGGGAACTCGTCCCTCGCCTTCAGCATCGGCACGACGCCGGAAGTGGTCGCCGAGGCGCTGCTGCGGCACGAGCGGCTCCGCGTCTTCACCAACAACCTCAACATCGCCATGCTGGCCTGCGCCAATCCGGACTTCGAGGTGAACATCGTCGGCGGCCGACTCAGAAACAGCGACCGCGACATCCTCGGCGCCGGCATGGAGAGCTTCTTCTCCTCCTACGTCTTCGACATCGGCATCTACGGCGTCGCCGGCGTCGGCGAGGACGGCACGCTGCTCGACTTCACGGAAGAGGAAGTGCGCGCCCGCCGCCTGATCCATCAAAACAGCCGCAGCACCTATCTGGTTCTCGACCACACCAAGTTCGGCCGCGTCGCGCACGTGCGCGGCGGACATATCGGCGAGGCGACCAAGGTCTTCTGCAACGCGCAGCCGCCTGAAGCCATCGTCGAGGCACTCGCCGCCGCCGGCAGCGAACTCGTGATCTGCACAGGCGAGGCGGACCAATGACCGGCATCGAAATCCGCGATCTCGTCAAGGCCTGGGGACCGACGCGGGCCGTCGACAGCGTGTCCTTCGACGTGCCGACGGGATCGCTGACCGTGCTGCTCGGCCCGTCCGGCTGCGGCAAATCGACGATCCTCCGCATGATCGCCGGCCTCGAGACGGCGACCGACGGCCGGATCCGCATCGGCGGCACCGACGTCACCGATCTCGATCCGGCGGCGCGCGGCGTCTCGATGGTGTTCCAGTCCTACGCCCTCTTTCCGCACCTCGACGTGCGCGAGAACATCCTGTTCGGCCTTAAGGTCCGCCGCGTCCCGGTGGCGGAGCGCGACAAGCGCCTCGACGACGCCGCCAAGATGGTCGGCCTGGACGAATTGCTCGACCGGAAGCCGGCACAGCTTTCCGGCGGCCAACGCCAGCGCGTCGCGCTCGCCCGCACCATCGTCGCCAATCAGCCGGTCTGCCTGATGGACGAGCCGCTTTCCAACCTCGACGCCAAGCTGCGCGCCGAGATGCGCGACGAAATCCACGCCCTGCAACGGAAGCTCGGCCTGACCATGGTCTACGTCACGCACGATCAGATCGAGGCCATGTCGATGGCCGACCAGGTCGTGCTGCTGAAGGACGGCCGGATCGAGCAGATCGGCGAGCCGGCTGAATTGTACGACCGGCCGGGCACCGTTTTCGCCGCCCGCTTCCTCGGCCAGCCGCCGATGAACGTGCTCGACGCGTCGGCGCTGGCGGCCGATGCCCTCGGCGACGCGCTGCCGGCGCGGACGGCGGGCTGGCTGATCGGCGTCCGCCCGGAGAAGGTCCGTCTCGCCGAGGACGGGCTCGCGGCGGAAGTCCGCGCCGTCGACTACATGGGGGCGGAGACGGTGCTCAGGCTCCGGCACGGCGATCAGGATCTGATGGTCCGCGTCGATGGCCGGGCGAGCGCCAAGATCGGCGAGCGCGTAAGCGTCACGTGGGACGCCGCCGACGTTCACATTTTCGATGCGAAAGGAATCAGGCGAACGGGCGACGACCCGCCGCCTCATCCGTCGTGACGGTTTCGTCGCGACGCGACCCGCGCGGCTTGGATGGCCGAGACGCCGCGGACACTGCCCAGGAGAGAGAGGAGACCTGAGATGTACCACAAGACTAGGAAGGCGCTTTCCGGCGTCGCCATGGCGGCTTGCATGACCGCCCTGGCCGCCGCCACTCCGACCGTCGCCGAAGCGAAGACGGAACTCACCATGTACTACCCGATCGCCGTCGGCGGCCCGCTGACCAAGGTGATCGACGGCATGGTCGGCGACTTCATGAAGGCCAATCCGGACATCGACGTGAAGGCGATCTACGCCGGCAACTACAACGACGCCCGCATCAAGGCGCTCGCGGCGTTGAAGAGCGGCAGCCCGGCGCAGCTTTCGGTGATGTTCTCGATCGACATCTACGAACTGATCGAGCAGGACGCGATCGTCGCCTTCGACGACATCGTGAAGACTGCCGATGAGAAGGCGTGGCTCAAGTCGTTCTATCCGTCGCTGATGGAGAACGGCGTCACCGCCGGCAAGACCTGGGGCATTCCGTTCCAGCGCTCGACCATCGTCATGTACTACAACAAGGACGCGTTCAAGGCCGCCGGTCTCGACCCGGAGAAGGCGCCGGCGACGTGGGACGATCTGGTGAGCGCCGGCAAGAAGCTGACCAAGGCGGACGGCTCGCAGTGGGGCGTCATGATCCCGTCCACGGGCTATCCCTATTGGATGTTCGGCGCGCTCGCCATGCAGAATGGCCAGGTGCTGATGAACGGCGCCGGCAATACGACCTATTTCGATGCCAAGCCGACCGTCGAGGCGTTGAACTTCTGGAAGGATCTCGGTGCCAAGCACAAGGTGATGCCGGAAGGCGCCATCGAATGGGGCACGCTCCGCAAGAACTTCCTGGAAGGCAAGACCGCCATCATGTGGCATTCAACCGGCAACCTGACGGCCGTGAAGAAGGAAGCGAAGTTCGACTTCGGCGTCGCCATGCTGCCGGCGAACAAGCGCCGCGGCACGCCGACCGGCGGCGGCAACTTCTACATCTTCAAGAAGACCTCGCCGGCCGAACGGACGGCGGCCATGAAGCTGATCAAGTTCATGACCTCCCCGGAACGCTCCGCCGACTGGTCCATTGAAACCGGCTACATGGGCGTCAGCCCGGCGTCCTACGACACGCCGAAGCTGAAGGAGTACGTGAAGGGATTCCCCTACGCCGCGGTCGCCCGCGACCAGCTCCAGTACGCGACGGCGGAACTCTCGACGTTCCAGACCGGCCGCGTGCGCAAGGCCCTGGATGACGCCATCCAGGCGACGCTGACGGGCGCCAAGAGCCCGGCCGACGCGCTGAAGGAAGCGCAAACGACCGCCGACGGTCTCTTGAAGCAGTACCGTTGACGCAATCGCCGACGGAGGGGCGGGGCGCAGCGCGTCCCGCCTCCCTCCCCGGCGGCGGATAGAGGAATTCGATGCGACGCAACCCGGATATGATGCGGCACGTTCACGGATGGCTCCTGCTGATGCCGGCGGCCATTCTGCTGATCGCGTTCACGCATTATCCGACGGTGCGGACCGTGATCGACAGCCTGTTCTCGAAAGGCTCGGCGATCCGGCCGTCCAAGTTCGTCGGCCTCGGCAACTACCAGACCATGTTCGACGACCCGATCTTCTGGAAGGTATTCGTCAACAACCTGTGGTTCGCGCTCGGCACCATTCCGGCTTCGATCGTGCTGGCCATCGTCATGGCGCTGCTGGTGAACCGGGCCATACCGGGACGCTCCGTCGTCCGCATGGCGTACTTCACCCCAACCATCCTGCCGATGATCGCGGTCGCCAACATCTGGCTCTTCTTCTATTCCCCCGACATCGGCCTGATCGACCAGATCACCGCCATGTTCGGCCTGCCCGGCCACAACTGGCTCGGCGATCCCGCGACCGTGCTGCCCGCCATCATCGTCATGACGGTGTGGAAGGAAGCCGGCTTCTTCATGATCTTCTATCTAGCGGCGCTGCAAAACGTGCCGCCGGAGCTCCGTGAGGCCGCCGCCCTCGAGGGCGCGTCGCGCTGGTATTTCTTCCGCCGCGTGCTGTTTCCGCTCCTGATGCCGACGACGCTGTTCGTGCTGATCAACGCGGTGCTGAATTCCTTCAAGCTGGTCGATCATCTGTTCGTCCTCACCAAGGGCGGACCGGACAACGCCAGCAACCTGCTGCTCTATTACATCTTCGAGAGCGCCTTCTCGTATTTCGACGCCACCTACGCGGCGACCCTCACCGTCGTTTTGCTGGCGCTGCTTGCCGTGATGGCCCTGGCGCAGTTCTTCTTGCTCGACAAGAAGGTGCACTACCGATGAGCGCCGGTACGGGCCGCAAGGGAAGGACCTTTACGGAAATCCTGGAAATCGCCGGGGCATGGCTGCTGGCGATCCTCTGGATTTCGCCGCTGCTGTACGCGTTCTGGGCGGCGTTTCACGCCAGCGCCGATTCGACGCACTTCGACCTGACGGCGCCTCTGACGCTGGACAACTTCAGGGCGGCGCTGGCGCAGGCGCCGTTCCTCCGTTACGGGCTCAATACCTTCATCCTGGTGACGATGCTGCTGGCGGCGCAACTGATGCTGTGCACGCTCGCCGCCTATGCCTTCGCGCGCTACCGCTTCGCCGGCAGCGAGATCGCCTTCGCGCTGGTGCTCGTGCAATTGATGATCACGCCGGAAATCCTGATCGTCGAGAACTACGGCACCCTCGCCAAGCTCGGCCTTGTCGACACCATCACCGGCATCGGCCTGCCCTACATGGCGAGCGCCTTCGGCATCTTCCTGTTGCGTCAGGCCTTCAAGTCGACGCCGAAAGAGCTGGAAGACGCGGCGAGGCTGGAAGGCTGCGGCATGTTCGGCATCCTGCTCCGCGTCTATGTGCCACTGGCGAAGCCGACCTACCTCGCCTACGGCCTGGTGTCGATCAGCCACCACTGGAACAACTTCCTCTGGCCGCTCGTCATCACGAACTCGGTCGAGACCCGGCCCCTGACCGTCGGGCTCGGCGTCTTCGGTGCGCCGGAATCGGGTGTCGACTGGTCCATCGTCTCGGCGGCGACACTCCTGTCCGTGGCGCCGCTGCTGATCGCCTTCCTGCTGTTCCAGCGCCAGTTCGTCCAATCCTTCATGCACGCGGGGATCAAATGACCATCGTTCTTTCCTGGAACATCCAGAACGGCAAAGGCGTCGACGGGGCGATTTCGCTCGAAAGGATCGCCCGCGTCATCGGTGCGATGGCCGACCCGGACGTGATCTGCCTACAGGAAGTCTCGCGCGGCATGCCGCTCGGCGGCGGCGCGCCGGATCAGGTGGCGGAACTCGGCGCCCTCTTCCCGGCCTATCGGCCGCTGTTCGGTCCCGCCCTCGAAACCGCGTCGTGGGCCTTCGGCAATCTGACGCTGACGCGTCTGCCGATCCTTTCCGTGCTGTATCATTCGTTGCCGCAGCCGCCGGCGCCGGCCGTCAAGCACATGCCGCGTCAGGCGATCGAGCTCAACTTGCAAGCGGCGGACGGCCCGCTCCGCGTCGTCAACACGCACCTGGAATACCATTCCGCCGGCCAGCGCCAGGCGCAGATCGCCCGGCTCCGCGCCGTGCACGCCGACGTCGCCGGCAACCGGAGCCAGCCGCCGGCCTACACGCCGGACGGCCCCTACGCCGACATCGGCCGCACGGAACGGTGCGTCGTCTGCGGCGACTTCAACATGGAAACCTCATCCGACGAGTACGCCGCCATGCTGGCGCCCTTCGCCGACGGCTCTCCGGCTCTGAAGGACGCCTGGACGCACCTCTATCCCGGGAAGCCGCACGATCCGACCTGTGGCATCTTCGATCACGTACAGTGGAAGGCGGGCGCGCACTGCCGGGACTTCTTCTTCGTCACGGAGAGCGTTACACGGGCGATCAAGCACGTCGCAGTCGACACGGCGACGGACGCCTCGGATCACCAGCCGTTGCTCGTCGAGTTCTAGGGCCGAAATCTTATAACTGGCGGCGTTATTCCGCCGCCGCCTGATAGACCGGCGTGCACCAGTCCGCGTAGTCGGAAACGGTTCCCTTGGCGATGGCGAAATAGCGGTCCTGCAGTTTCTTGGTCAGCCCACCCACCTTGCCGTCGCCGACCGCGAGACGGTCGATCGTGCGGATCGGCGTGATTTCCCAGCCGGTACCGCAGAAGAACGCCTCGTCGGCGGCATAGAGCTCGCTGCGGTCGACATCGCGTTCCTCGGTCGGCATGCCGAGATCGTCTTTGAGCAGCTCGATCAAGGTATCGCGCGTGATGCTTTCGAGGATGTCGTTGCTGGTCGACGGCGTGATGGCACGCCCGTTCCGGATCATGAAGAAGCACATGCCCGGCCCTTCCGAGACCTTGCCGCGCGTGTTCAGCATCAAGGCCGCGTCGTAGCCGTCGCGCTTGGCCTGTATCGAGGCGAGGCGGCCGTTGTTGTAGTTGGCGTTCGCCTTGACGCGCATCGGCATGGCGTGGTCGGGGATGCGCTGCCAAGAGCTGACCTGCGCCTCGACGCCGTCCACCACCTTTTTCGGCAGCGGCCTCGGCACGGCGGTGATGAAGGTGGTGATCGGACCGGTCGCGCCGGACTCGCCGTAGCCGTCGACGACGACGGCGGTGCGGATGTGAACCGTTTCGCGGAAGTTGCAGGCGCGCAGCAGCGCCAGGGTCTGATCCGCCATTTCCTTGGCATCGACGATACGCTCGAAGCCCATGACCTTCTGCGAGAATTCGAGCCGCTGCATGTGCTCGACCAGTTTGAACACATACATTTCCTGGCGGTCGTCGTTCCAGTAGCCGCGGATGCCCTCGAAGATCCCGGCGCCGTACTTCACGGCCGGGCTGAAGGCGTGGATTTTCGCATCGGCCCACGGAACGATTTCACCGTTCATTCCGATGTAGGGTGCCAGTGGTTCGGCGGTCATGGCTGTGTTCTCCGGATCAAGCGGGTTGAGTGACGGGGTCGGCGCCCGGCGGCGGCGTGCGCCGCCAGGAGATAAATTGGAAAATCAGGACGGGCGCGATCATGGCGAGGCCGATCAGATCGGTCTTGCCGCCAGGCGCCACCATGAAGAAGGACGCGAAGGCCATCACGACCCGCTGCCACATGGGCATGACGCGCAACAGGTATCCCGTCAGTGACGCGCCGAGGCAGATCACGCCCGCCGCGCAGGTCAGCGCAGCCGAAAAGAATTCCGTCCAGGTGAAGCCGTCGACCACCAGCAGCAGGGACGGCGCGTAGACGAAGACGAGCGGCACCAGCGCCTTGGCGTTGCCGAGCCTGAACGCCGTCATGCCGGTCCTGAACGGGTTCGATCCGGCGATGCCGGCCGCCGCGTAGGCGGATGTGCAGACCGGCGGCGTGATGTCGGCGAGGACGCCGTAAAACAGCACGAAGAAGTGCGCCGCGATCACCGGAACGCCCAACTGCGTCAGCGCCGGCGCGGCGATGGTCGCCGTGATGATGTAGAGCGCGGTCGTCGGAATGCCGGCGCTCAGCACGACGCAGCAGACGGCGATGAAGATGAGCGAGAAGAACAGCGTCAGCGCCTGCTGGGTGAAGAATTCCCACGGCAGGATGGAGAGCATCTCATAGATCGCTTCCGCCGTGCCGGCGGCGGCGCCGTTGACCATGAAGGAGATGCGGAACGGCGCGCCGGTAATGGTGACGACGCCGACGATGATACCGACCGACGCGGCGGCGGCGCCGACGGCCAGCGCATACTTGGAGCCGAGCGCGAAGGCCTCGATCAGGATCGGAATGGTGAGGCGCTTCCGGGGATTGAGGAAGCCGACGACGATGCACGACGTGATGCCCCAGAACGCCGCCATGTAGGGCGTGTATCCCTGCACGATGATCGAGATCAGGACGGCGAGCGGAATAAGGTTCGGCCAGCCTTCCTTCAGCACCTTCCAGAAATTCGGCAGCTCGTCCTGGCGGAGACCGCGTAGCCCGAGGCGCTTCGCCTCCAGGTGCACGATGGTCAGCACGCCGAGATAGTGCATGAGCGCCGGAACGATGGCGGCCAGCATGATCGTCATGTAGCTGACTTCCAGGAATTCCATCATCACGAAGGCCGCCGCGCCCATGATCGGCGGCGTGATCTGCCCACCGGTACTCGACGCCGCCTCGACGGCACCGGCGAAGTGCGCCGGATAGCCGATCCGCTTCATGGTCGGGATGGTCAGCGCGCCCGTCGTCACCGTGTTGGCGATGGCGGAACCGGAAATGGTTCCGAACATGGCGGACGACAGCACCGACACCTTGGCCGGGCCGCCGGAATAGCGCCCGGCGACGCATTGCGCGAGGTCGATGAAGAACTGACCGAGCCCCATGCGCTGCGCGATGGTGCCGAATAGCACGAAGTGGAAGACGAAGGTCGAGATCACCTTCACCGGAATGCCGAAGATGCCTTCGGTCGTCAGATAGACGTGATTGATGAAGTCGGACCAACGGTTACCGGGATGCTTGAGGACGCCCGGCGCGATCTGACCGTAAAGCGCATAAAGAATGAAGATGATGACGATGATCGGCAGCACCGGCCCCATGGCGCGCCGCGTCGCCTCCAGGATCAGCAGGATCATCAACGACCCGGCGATGACATCCATCTCGCTCGGATTGCCGATCCGGAAGTTCATCGCCGCGTAATCCCACGGGATGTAGAGGCACAGGAAAGCGGCCGCGATCGCCAGCATCCAGTCGTAGAGCGGAATGGCGCCCGGCCGGAACCAACTGGAAACGGGCGCGGCGTCGCTCGCCTTCTTGGTGATGCCGAAGACCAGGAAGATCAGGCCGAGAACGAAGGCGAGATGGATGCTCTTGTGCCAGTGCTCGGCGAGGATGCCGAAGCCGGCGGTATAATAGTGGTAGGCGGAAAGCGCGACCAGAAGCGCCGTCACCAGCCAGGCCACCGAGGCGCCGACACTCCGGAAATGCATTTCCGGATCGTACTCGCGCTCCAGACGTTCCGCCTGGGCGAGATCCAGTTCAGCCATCGTGATCCCCCAACACCGGCAGGACGCCGGCGGAATAGACAAACCCGCGCCGGCTTGCCGCCGGCGCGGGTTCGGTTGTCAGTCGTTACTTAACGTCCGGAACCTTGAGGCCGGCTTCCTTGTAGAACTTGGCCGCGCCCGGGTGAACCGGAATGCCGACGCCGTCCAGCGCCGTCTCCAGCGTGAGCGACTTACCCTTGGCGTGACCCTTGTCGAACAGCTTGCGGCTGTTCTCGTTGAACATCGCCTTGGTGATGTCGTAGATCAGCTTTTCGTCGGCCTTGGCGCTGACGAGGAGCTGCGCGATCACGGTGACGGTCTCGGTGTCGGTGGTGATCTTTTCGTAGGTGTTGGCCGGAATCACGCCGTGCGCGTAGAACGGCGCCTTGGCGATGACGGCGTCACGCTCCGCCTTGGAAAGACCGACCAGCTTGGCGCCGACGGTGGAGGCGAGTTCCGAGATGCCCGGCGACGGATAGCCCGTCACCGTCAGCATGCCTTCGAGCTGACCGTCGCGGATGCGCTCGATCGACTGCTGCGTGCTCAGGTACTCCGCCTTGTAGTCGACGTTTTCCTTCATGCCGTTGGCTTCCAGCAACATGACGGCGCCGACCTTGGCGCCCGACGCCTGCAGGCCGATGCCGAGACGCTGGGCCTTGAGATCCTTCACGGACGAGAACTTGGAATCGCCGCGCACGACGACGTGGATGTGTTCCGGGAACAGCGACGCCAGGACGCGGAGATCCTTGTTCGCCGGCTTGCCTTCGTAGAGGCCGGTGCCGGTGTAGGCCCAATAGGCGACGTCCGACTGCGAAAAGCCCGACTCGACCGTGCCACCCGCGAGGGCGTTGACGTTGGCGACGGAGCCGTTCGCCGACTGCGCGATGGCGACGAGGCCGGGCACGCCGCAGGAGCCGCCCTTGTCGCACGGACGCGAGCCCGGCGGGTTGGAGATCGCCGTCGCGATCAGGCCGGCCATCGGATAATAGGTGCCGCCGGCGCCGCCGCTGGCGATACGAAAGAACTTCATGTCCTGCGCATAGGCGCTGTGCGCCACGGTCATGAGCGCGCCCATGGCCAAGGCGAGTATGAACTTGCTTGATTTCATTGCGAAAATTCCTCCTTGGGGTCGCGATCCGACCGACAACAGATACCCCCTCGCCGGCCGACCACCCGATGACGTTATTGCCGGCCAAGGGCAATGTAAACCGACATCGGCGCCGGAATGGACGGGGGCGCGGCTGGGTGTTCGCCGGGCACGCCCGGCGAGTTAGCAATTCCACTTAAGGTGTAGTCGCCGACCGCCAATGCGGGAGAGTCAGGCGCGGTTTCCGCTCGGCATCTTCTCCGGCTCGAAGTGCGGGATCGCCTCGATCAGGGTCTTCGTGTAGTCCTGCTTCGGATTGTTGAGTACCTCGTCGGCGGTGCCTTCCTCAACGATCCGGCCCCGGTTCATAACGATGACCCGCTCGCAGAGCTGACCTGAGAGGTTTTTTTGAACCGGGGAATTTGAGAGATTATCCCTGGAACA
>JAYOFL010000011.1:0-68963 GCA_038117205.1 Rhodospirillales bacterium
TGTTCCAGGGATAATCTCTCAAATTCCCCGGTTCAAAAAAACCTCTCAGGTCAGCAGCCGTTGGGACTATCTGGGCAGGTGCGACGACCCCACTAAAATTGGCTGGCCAAATTGATTTGCCTTGGTGGCAGATTGTCGTCCCTTGGATTGCCTTGGCATTGCTGTCGGGAGTTATTCGTGGTCGTAACAACGGCGAGGGACAATGACGGACTTGGGACGTCGAGTTTGAAAAATATGTTCGCTAAGCCAGTAGCTGCACGCACTCCCGAAACCAAGAATTTATTGCAGAAGTTCTCAAGCGGGGTCTCTCGTCTCGGTTAGGCCCCCCTCCGCCCCCCTGGTACCCCTCTTAAGCTTTTCGCTTTCCCAAAATCGTCTATCATTATTGTGCGCTTGGTCCTGCCGCCAATCATACCGATCTAAAAACTATCTTTGGTGGGGATATGGTGGGGCAAAAAACAAACGCCTCAGCCGGTTTCAGCTAAGGCGTTGATTTTAATGGTGGAGCCGAGGGGAATCGAACCCCTGACCTCTACAATGCCATTGTAGCGCTCTCCCAACTGAGCTACGGCCCCTTCCGGTGTGATCTTTCGATCTCGCCGGCCGCTTTGGGGGCGGCCGGGTCGGGAAAATACGGAGGGCATCCCCTCCTAGCAAGTCAAAACTGTATCGGATCGCACGCCCCGGTTACATGCCCTGGCCGGACACCCTAGTCACATGCCCTGATCGCACACCCCGGCGGGTTCGCCGGGATGGGCGGCCGGCGACAACGTCCTTACGTCAGGTCCTCTTCCTCGCCGTCCAGGTGTTCCTTCACTTCCGACATCTCGTCGTCCTCTTCCTCCAGGTCCGACGTGTCCTCGATCAGGTCGTCGTCCTCGTCGTCGAGTTCGATGTCGTCCGCGCCGTCGCCGTCGAGTTCGATCTCGTCCGGATCGGCGGCCTTGGCGACCGGCGCCGTCTTCGGCTTCGCCTTGGCCTCGTCCACGGGGGCGCCGCGCTTCGGCTTCAGCAACGGCTGCGCCTCCACCTTGGTCTCGCACTTCGGGCAGACCGCCGGCGTCTTGTTGAGGTCATAGAACTTCGCGCCGCAGCTCGGGCAGGAAAGTTTTTTGCCCAGATCGGGTTTCGCCACCTTCAGTCTCCTTGGGCTGGCCGCTTGATAACCCGGCGCATTTGCCACGTTCGGCACCGGGTGTCAAAGTCAAAAATAACGACCGAAACAGCCCGTTTCCCCGATGGCGAAACGCCCTCGCGCCGCCGGGCCGATCATGCTAGATCGTTGCCCCGCCCGGCCGACCGCCTCCGCCGGAATCCGGGCGACATATATATGATGTCGAGGAGACCCCGTTGCCGGCACTCGCCGCCCCGCCCGCCGAACGCCTTTCCGGCACCGTCCGCGTCCCCGGCGACAAGTCCGTGTCGCACCGTTCCCTCATGTTCGCCGCGCTGGCCGTCGGCGAGACGACGATCACCGGCCTCCTGGAAGGCGAGGACGTGCTGCGCACGGCGGACGCCGTCCGCGCGCTCGGCGCCGAGGTCGCCCGCGACGAAGACGGTCGCTGGCACGTCCGCGGCCGCGGCGTCGGCGCCCTCGTCGAACCGGCCGGCGTCATCGACATGGGCAACGCCGGCACCGGCGTACGCCTGATGATGGGGCTCGTCGCGACGCACCCGATCAGTTGCGTCTTCACCGGCGATCCGTCGCTGAGCCGCCGCCCGATGGAGCGCGTGATGGGTCCGCTCCGCGAGTTCGGCACCGTCTTTCAGGCCCGCGAAGGCGGCCTGCTGCCGATCACGGTCACGGGCGCCAAGGACCCGGTGCCGGTGACGGCGGAAATGAAGGTAGCCTCCGCGCAGGTGAAATCCGCCGTGCTGCTGGCCGGCCTCAACACGCCCGGCAAGACGACGGTGATCGAGCGCGTCGCCACCCGCGACCACACGGAAAATATGCTGCGCCACTTCGGCGCCGAGGTTGCCGTCGAAAAGACCGCCGAAGGCGCCACCCGCATCACGCTCACCGGCCAGCCGGAACTCAAGGCCCGCGACGTCGTCGTGCCGGCGGACATCTCGTCGGCCGCGTTTCCGCTGGTCGCCGGTCTGGTTGTCCCGGGCAGCGAGATCCGCATCCAGGCCGTCGGCCTCAACCCGCTCCGCACCGGCATCCTCGCTTGCCTCGAGGAAATGGGCGCCGACATCCGCATCGAGAACCGGCGCACCGAGGGCGGCGAGCCGGTCGGCGACATCGTCGCCAAGGCCGGCCCCCTAAAGGGCATCGACGTGCCGCCGGAACGCGCCGCCTCCATGATCGACGAGTATCCGATTTTATGCGTGGCCGCCGCCGTCGCCGCCGGCACGACGCGCATGACCGACGTCGGCGAGCTCCGCGTCAAGGAATCCGACCGTCTCGCCGCCATGGTGACGGGGCTCCGCGCCTGCGGCGTCACGGTCCGCGACGGCGAGGACTGGATGGAGGTGGACGGCCTCGGCGGCCCGGCCGGCAACGGCCGTCCCAAGGGCGGGGCCATGATCCACGTCGATCTCGACCACCGCATCGCCATGAGCTTCCTGGTGCTGGGCCTCGCGGCGCAAGAACCCGTCCGCATCGACGACGCCGACGCCATCGGCACCAGCTTTCCGGGCTTCGTCGATCTCATGAACGGGCTCGGCGCCAGGATCGGGGAGGTCTCCGAATGACGATCGTCGTCGCCATCGACGGGCCGGCGGCGGCCGGCAAGGGCACGCTGGCTAGGCGCATCGCCGAGCATTTCGATCTGGCGTATCTGGATACCGGCGCCATCTACCGGGCGACCGGCAAGGCGGTCATGGACGCCGGCGTCGACACGTCGGACGTCAAGGCCTGCGCCGATCTGGCGCTCCGCCTCGATCCGGCGTCGCTTTCCGATCCGGCGCTCCGCACGGAAGAGGCCGGGCAGATGGCCTCCAAGGTCTCGGCGATCCCGGAAGTCCGGGCCGCCCTCTTGGAGTTCCAGCGCGGGTTCGCGGCCCATCCGCCGGCCGGCCGGAAGGGCGCGGTGCTGGACGGCCGCGACGTCGGCACCGTGGTCTGCCCCGACGCCGACGTGAAGCTTTTCGTCACCGCCAGCGACGAAGTCCGCGCCATGCGCCGGTTTAAGGAGTTGCAGGGCAAGGGCGAGAACGCTATATACGCGCGCGTTTTGCAGGAAATGCAGGAGCGCGACGCCCGGGACCGATCCCGCGCCGTGGCACCCCTGAAGCCGGCGGAAGACGCGACGCTGATCGACACGTCCGACATGGACGCCGATCAGGTGTTCGCCAAGGCGGCGGAAATCGTCGCCGGCAAGCTGGCCTAGAGACGCCGGATAGATGCCGGCCCTCGGGATTTTCCAAGGACAAGAACCGCTCGGTTAAGAGCGTCACATAAAGACGTGCGTTAAACCGCCCACCTGCCGCAACAGGCGCGTGGGCACGTGCAACCCAAGACCGCCGGAACCAACCGGCAGGCCGGAAACGACGAAAGGATCAAACTGGCCATGGCTACCACCGCAGGCGCTGCCGCGCCCAAATCCACCGAAAATTTCGCATCCCTTCTCGACGAGCAGCTCGGCGTTGCCGACGACGGCTTCGAAGGCCGCGTGCTCAAGGGCACCGTCATCGCGATCGACGGCGACGCCGTCACCGTTGACGTCGGCCTCAAGTCGGAAGGCCGCGTGCCGCTCAAGGAATTCGTTTCCCCCGGCCGCCCCGTGGAACTCAACCCCGGCGACGAAGTCGACGTGTTCGTGGAACGCTACGAAGACCGTGACGGCGTCATCAAGTTGAGCCGCGAGAAGGCCCGCCGCGAGGAAGCCTGGGCCGAACTCGAAAAGGCCTTCAAGGCCGGCGAGCGGGTGCAGGGCACCATCTTCGGCCGCGTCAAGGGCGGCTTCATCGTCGATCTGTCGGGCGCCGTGGCGTTCCTGCCGGGTTCGCAGGTCGACATCCGTCCGGTCCGCGACGTCACGCCGCTGATGAACGCGCCGCAGCCGTTCCAGATCCTGAAGATGGATCAGGCGCGCAACAACATCGTCGTGTCGCGCCGCGCCGTTTTGGAAGAGACCCGTTCGGAAGCCCGTTCGGAGCTCATGCAGAACCTCAAGGAAGGCCAGGTGCTCGACGGCGTCGTCAAGAACATCACCGACTACGGCGCGTTCGTGGATCTGGGTGGCGTCGACGGCCTGCTGCACGTCACCGACATCGCCTGGAAGCGCATCAACCACCCGTCGGAAGCCCTCGGCGTCGGCGAAACGGTCAAGGTGCAGGTCATCCGCTTCAACTCGGAAACGCAGCGCATCTCGCTCGGCATGAAGCAGCTCGAGGCCGATCCGTGGGAAGGCATCGAAGCCAAGTACCCGGTCAACGCCAAGTTCAAGGGCCGCGTCACCAACATCACCGACTACGGCGCGTTCGTCGAGCTGGAGCCGGGCGTCGAAGGTCTGGTGCACGTCTCCGAGATGAGCTGGACCAAGAAGAACGCACACCCGGGCAAGATCGTTTCGACGAGCCAGGAAGTCGAAGTCATGGTTCTCGACACCGATCCGGAAAAGCGCCGCATCTCGCTCGGTCTCAAGCAGTGCATGGACAATCCGTGGGACTCGTTCCTGCAGAAGTTCCCGGTCGGCACGATCGTCGAGGGCGAAGTCCGCAACATCACCGAGTTCGGCCTGTTCATCGGTCTCGACGGCGAGATCGACGGCATGGCGCACCTGTCGGATCTCTCTTGGGAGAAGTCCGGCGAGGAAGCCCTCGCCGACTACAAGAAGGGCGACATGGTGAAGGCGAAGGTTCTCGACGTCGACGTCGAGAAGGAACGCATCTCGCTCGGCGTCAAGCAGCTGACGGAAGACACCGTCGGCAACTCGATGGACACCCTCAAGAAGGGCGCCGTCGTCACCTGCACCGTCTCCAAGATCGAAGACGGCGGCATCGAGGTGATGGTGAACGACTCCATCCCGGGCTTCATCCGCAAGTCGGACCTGTCGCGCGACCGTTCGGAACAGCGTCCGGACCGCTTCGCGGCCGGCGAGAAGGTCGACGCTAAAATCACCCAGGTCGACAAGGGCGGCCGGCGTCTGACGCTCTCGATCAAGGCCCGCGAAGTCGAGGAAGAGAAGAAGGCGATGGCCGAGTACGGTTCGACCGACTCGGGCGCGACCCTCGGCGACATCCTCGGCGCGGCGCTGGAATCGCGCCAGGCCGACGCCAAGAAGGCCGGCAAGAAGAAGTCCGACGACGACGCGTCGGAAGACTGATCGGCGGTCGGACGCCCCGGCGTGTGCCGGGGCGTCCACCCCTTCGACCCGCCTAGGCGGGTGTCCGAATTCCTTTCCGCCTAGAGGTGCAGCATGTCCCTTGGTGGCGATACCGTCCTCGCACTCCGCCGGCTTCGCCGGCATTTGACGTTCTGGCGTCTGGCGACCGTCGTCGCCGTGGCGCTGCTCGTATTCCTGCTCGTCGGCGAGCAGGGCATTATTCCGCACAAGGATCACGTGGCGCGGGTCCGCGTCTCCGGCATCATCGTCGAGGACAGCCGCGTCGACGACATGCTGGCGGAACTGGCCGACGACGCCTCGGCGAAGGCGGTGGTCGTCGAGATCGACTCGCCCGGCGGCACCTTCGTCGGCGGCGAGGCCATGTTCGACGGACTGCGCCGCATCGCCGAAAAGAAACCCGTCGTCGCCCTGATGGGCGGCATGGCGACCTCCGGCGCCTACATGACGGCGATTGCCGCCGACCGCATCTTCGCCCGGCACGGCACCGTCACCGGTTCCATCGGCGTCATCATGCAGACGGCGGACGTGACCGGACTTCTCGACAAGCTCGGCATCAAGCCGGAAACGGTGAAGAGCGGCCCCCTGAAGGCGCAGCCGAACCCGATGGAGCCCTTCGCCGACAAGGCCCGCGCCGTGACGCAGGAAGTCATCGACGAACTGCACGGCCGCTTCGTCGCCATGGTGGCGGGGCGGCGCGGCATGGACGCCGCCAAGGTGAAGGCCGAGCTTGCCGACGGGCGCATCTTTACCGGCGACAGGGCGCTCGCCGTTGGGCTGGTGGACGCCATCGGCGACGCCAGGGCGGCCCGTGCTTGGCTGGAGACGGAAAAAGGCATCGCCGCCGGACTGCCAGTGATCGACTGGCAACCGGCGGAAAAATTCTCGTGGCTTCGTGACGGCGCCGAGTCTCTTTTTGGAAAAGCACTTTTCTCAGAACGGCTTAGACTTGACGGTATTGTCACTGTTTGGCACCCTCCCCTGATGACGGGCCGCTAGAACGGGCGCGCCACCGTTCCAAGGAGGATATGCAGTGATGACGAAGTCCGAGTTGATCGCGAAGCTCGCGGCGGACAATCCGCGTCTCTATCACCGTGAAGTCGAGCGGATCGTTTCGACGATCTTCGACGAAATCACGGCGGCGCTGGCGCGTGGCGACCGGGTCGAGTTACGCGGCTTCGGCGCGTTCTCGGTCAAGGAAAGGCCGGCCCGCGTCGGGCGCAACCCCCGCACCGGGGCGTCCGTGCACGTGACGGAAAAGTTCATTCCGTATTTCAAGACCGGCAAGCAACTCCGCGAACGCCTGAACGATCAGGGCTGAGCGGCGCGCCGCCCGACGGAATTTGCGGGCGCTTTCCTGCAAAGCGCCGGGGCGGCCGACGGAGGGAGTAACGATGACCCGCGTTCTCAGCTGGATCGTGATGGTGCCGTTCGCGATCGCCGTCGTCGTGTTCTCCGCCGTGAATACGGGTCTCGTGACCCTCGATCTGTGGCCGCTGCCCATCCAACTCGATCTGCCCATTTTCACGCTGGTGCTGGCGGTGTTCGTCGTCGGCTTCCTGTGGGGCGGGCTGGTGGCCTGGCTGTCGGCCGGCAAGGCGCGCATGAACGCGCGCCGCGCCACGTCCAAGGCCGAGCAGGCGGAACGCGAGCTGCAATACGCCAAGGTCAAGATCGAGCGGCTGGAAGCGGACGCCAAGGCCGCCGCCGAAACCAAGACCAATCTCCCGGCCACGGCCGGCACGCACTGACGCGCCGCCGATGAAGGTCTTCGACGCGGCCGATCTGCAAGGCATCCTCGACTATGCCGATCTGGCCGACGCCATCGACGCCGCCTTCAAGGGCGGCGTCACCGTGCCGGTCCGGGCGCATCACACGGTGCCGGTCGAGGACGGGCGGGATTCCACGCTGCTGATCATGCCGGCCTGGTCCGATACCGGGTATCTCGGCATCAAGACGGTGATGGTGGCGCCGGAAAACGCGTCGCGCGGCCTGCCCGCCGTGCAGGGCATCTACCAGCTGTTCGACCGCGCCACCGGCATCATGATCGCCCTCATGGACGGCCCGGAACTGACGGCCAGGCGCACCGCCGCCGCGTCCGCCATGGCGTCGCGTTATCTCTCGCGTCCGGACAGCGCCAAGTTGCTGATGGTCGGCACCGGCGTGCTCTCGAAACACATGGTCCGGGCGCATGCCGCCGTCCGTCCCATTACGGAAGTGATGATTTGGGGCCGCCGCCCGGCGGAAGCGGCCCGGGTCGCGGCGGAATTGAAGGCCGAAGGCCTCGACGCCCGGCCGGCGGACGAACTGGAGGTGGCCGTCCGTTGGGCCGACATCGTCTCCGCCGCGACGCTCTCGAAGGCGCCGCTCGTCCAGGGTGCCTGGCTCAAGCCCGGCCAGCACCTGGATCTGGTCGGCGGATTCACGCCGGAAATGCGGGAAACCGACGACGCCGCGCTTTCGCGCGGACGGATTTTCTGCGATACCCGCGCCGGCGCCATGAAGGAAGCGGGCGATCTCTGCGACCCCCTGGCGCGGGGCGTGATCAAGCCGGAAGACGTGCTCGCCGATCTCTTCGAATTGGCCGGCGGTGCCTACCGGGTCGAACGCGCCGCCGGCGACATCACGATCTTCAAGTCGGCCGGCACCGCCATCGAGGATCTGGCGGCCGCCATGCTGGTCGCCGACAAGACGGGAACGAAGGGGCAGGGCGCATGAGCACGAACGCGAAGGATCGGGTCTACGTCGCCCTCGACACGCCGGACGCCGGGAAGGCGCGCGATCTGGCGGCGGCGCTCGCCGGGCACGTCGGCGGGGTCAAGCTCGGCAAGGAATTCTTCGCCGCCAACGGCCCGGACGCGGTGGAACGCATCGCCGCCGTCGGCATGCCGGTGTTCCTGGACCTCAAGTTCCACGACATTCCGAACACCGTTGCGGGCGCCGTGCGCTCGTCGCTGCCGCTGAAGCCCGCCATCCTCAACGTACACGCGTCGGGGGGCAGCGCCATGATGCGGGCCGCCAAGGAAGCGCTCGACGGCGCGCCGGAACCCAGGCCCTGGCTGATCGCCGTCACCATCCTCACGTCCTTGAGCGACCAGGATCTGGCGGAAATCGGCTACGCCGAAAAGGCGGAGGCGCAGGTCGTCCGCCTCGCCAAGCTGACGCAGGCGGCGGGCCTCGACGGCGTCGTCTGCTCGCCCCGCGAAATCGAACCGATCCGCGCCGCCTGCGGGCCGGACTTCAAGCTGATCGTGCCGGGCATCCGCCCCGAATGGGCGGCGGCGGGGGATCAGAAACGCGTCATGACGCCGAGGCAGGCGGTCGACGCCGGCGCCGACGTGCTGGTCATCGGCCGGCCGATCACCGGTGCGCCGGACCCCGTCGCGGCGGCGCAGCGGATCGCCGACGAACTGGCGTAACGCCCGTCCCTATTTTTCGGATTTCTTCCGCCCCTCGGCCGGCAGCTTGGGAGCCTTCTCGGGCCGGTGCGGCCCCCAGACGTGGCGGAAGTAGCTGTCCGCGAGATTGAGCGCGCCGACGGGGTTGTGCGCCAACACCCGGTCCTTGGCGACGAGCGTCGTCACCAGGCCCTTCGAGTACTTGTAGAACATGCTGTCGTGGCCGACGCAGAGTCCGAGCACGATGTTGAACTCCGATCCCGCGTCGTTCAGCAGCGTCGCCTGGGCGACCGGGTTGCACATGCTCTCGTGCCCGCCGGGGCGGATCTTCTCGTCGTCGCGGAGTCCGATGTCCTCTTTGGCGACGCTGCCGCTCTTGCAGCAGGCCGAGGCCACTTCCAAGCCGTGGCTTTCCAATATCTGCGAGAGCGTGTTGGCCTGATCGAGAAAGCTGATGCAGGTCGCGATGCCGACGCGCTTGTAGACCATCTGTTTGGCGAACTCGCAGATTTCGAGGACGCGGGGCCACTTGCAGTATCCTTCCGCCTCGATGCGGCCGGACACCTGGGCGACCCTGCGGATCAGGCCTTCGTCGTATTCGTCGAAGGCGGTGTCGATGCCGTCCTGATCGACCTTGGACGGACAATAACCGGGGCCGCGCTCGGCGGATTCGCCCTGCCGGCAGGCCCGGACGGTACTCGGACAATAGGCGCAAGCGGGCGTTTCGTACTGCATGGCGGCTTCCCCCGAACCGAATTTCGACCCCGTTAGCCTAGGTCCGGCACCCTCGCGCGGCATTGATATGGGTCAAAGCGATTTCGATGGCGTGTGCGCCCGCTCGTACCTCCAGCCCTCTTCGTCATTCCCGCGCAAGCGGGAACCCAGGCATTCTATCAAACGTGATACCTTGCGAGGGCTTGTAGAGAACTGCGTGAGAAATCCGTAGCTAGGGGTTTGGATGATGTGCGGCCAGGATTTGGAGGAATTGAGAGAAACCTTTGTCGCATTCCGTGATCAGTGCATTGAGTTGCGAAATGCTCAGAAGATTTTCGAACATCTATTTGAATCTGGAGACGATACCCTCAAGTTGCTTGAGGATACGGCCCCTCTATTTTTCTTCGATGTTCAAAACATTCTTATCGAACACATTTATCTCAAGGCATGCAGGCTGACAGACGTCGCGAGTGTAAAGCGCGGCAAGGAAGTTCGAAGAAATCTGACGGTACCGCATCTGAGAAATCGCCTTCATGACGTAGAGCTACTGAGCGGAGAAATCATCGCCCTCGCGGATGCCCTGCAAACTTACGGTGACATGCTCAGAGCGCCGAGAAACCGTCGAATCGCACACGCAGACTTAAGGGCCGTTTTGAACGACGAAGATCGCGGCGAACACGACGAGAAAGACTATCAAGCCTTCTTTCGCGACCTTCAGGAGTTTTGCGACCATGTGGGAGTCGCACTCAACGAAGGGCCATTGGATTTCCGTGTGGTTCCAGGGCCTGGGGATGTGATTGACTTGCTGAGAGTTTTGGAGCGGGGGAAATACAGAGGGCGTTGACATCAACAAAAGAGAATATTAGCTTAGCTAAGCTAAGTTTGTTATGTTTAGCTGGAAAGGGGTTTGTTGTTGGGCCAAGTGAACATCCATAGCGCCAAGACCAACCTGTCCAAGCTGCTCGAACGGGTTGAGCGGGGCGAGGAAATCGTCATCGCACGGGCCGGCAAGCCGGTGGCGAAACTGGTCGGCATTCCGCCAACGCGCGAGCCCCGCAAGCCGGGCCGCATGAAGGGCCGCATCTGGATCGCCGACGATTTCGACGACTTCATCCCGGAAGGGTTCGAGGAATACGTCGCGGACCAGAGCTGAATGCGTCTTCTCCTCGACTCGCACGTGATCGTTTGGTGGCTCGACGACGACGACGCGCTGACGCCCGACGCACGGTCGCAAATCGCGGCAACGGATAATGATATTTTCTTCAGTGCGGCATCGGTATGGGAACTGGCGATCAAGCGCGCCTCTGGAAAACTCGACCTGAACGACCCGGAGTTTCCGGATTCGCTGGTCAGGCTCGATCATTTCTCGTCCTTACCCGTTAACGACCTGCATGCGGTTCGCGCGGCGGCCTTACCGAAACATCACGGCGACCCGTTCGACCGAATGCTGATTGCCCAGGCCGTCAGCGAGGGGTTGACCATCGTCACCCATGACAGGAAATTCGCGGCCTACGACGTTCCAGTCCTCTGGACGTAGGGAGGGTGAATGCCCGTCGACGTGAAGATTTGCGGCCTTTCGACGCCGGACGCGGTGGATACCGCCGTCGGCGAAGGGGCCGCCATGACCGGTTTCGTCTTCTTTCCGCGGTCGCCCCGCAACGTTTCCGTCGCCGACGCGGCGGCGCTGACGGCACGGGTGCCGGCGGGCATCGGCAAGGTGGCGCTCAGCGTCGACGCGGACGACGAATTCCTCGCCGCCATCGTCGCTGGGGCCGGTGTCGATACCTTGCAACTGCACGGCCACGAAACGCCGGAGCGGGTCGCCGACGTCCGGGCCCGTTTCGGGCTGCCGATCATCAAGGCCGTCGCCGTCTCGTCGATCGCCGATGTCGCGGCGGCGCGCGCCCTGGAAGACGTCGCCGACATGCTGCTGTTCGACGCCCGGCCGCCGAAAGACGCGACCCGGCCCGGCGGCAACGCGGCGGCCTTCGACTGGACACTGCTCGCCGGTCAAACCTGGAAGCGGCCCTGGCTGCTCGCGGGCGGCATCACCGCCGACAATCTGGCCGAAGCGGTTTCCGTGACGGGGGCGCGGCTGGTCGACGTGTCGTCGGGCGTCGAGGATGCCCCCGGACGTAAGAACACGGACCTGATCGCCGCCTTCATTCGTCGCGCCAAGGCCCTGTAATCGCTGGATTTCGGCCTTTTGCGGCGCAAAAATGCCTGTTCTTGCCGGGGCCTGTCCGCTAAGTTGCCGGCCTGACGAGAGAGACCCAGATGAGCAAACTCAACACTTTCCGTTCCGGCGTTGACGAAAACGGCCATTTCGGCATTTTCGGCGGCCGTTTCGTCGCAGAAACCCTGATGCCGCTGATCCTCGAGGTCGAGCAGGCCTACAGCCAGGCCAAGCGGGACGACGATTTCTGGGCCGAGTTCCACCGCCTGATGAAGCACTACGTCGGCCGGCCGAGCCCGCTCTATTTCGCCGAACGTCTGACGCAGCACTACGGCGGCGCCAAGATCTACTTCAAGCGCGACGAGCTCAACCACACCGGCGCGCACAAGATCAACAACACCATCGGCCAGATCCTGCTGGCGCGGCGCATGGGCAAGCAGCGCATCATCGCCGAGACCGGCGCCGGTCAGCACGGCGTGGCGACGGCGACGGTCTGCGCGCTGTTTGGCATGAAGTGCGTCGTCTACATGGGCGAGACGGACGTGCAGCGGCAATCGCCAAACGTCTTCCGCATGAAGCTCCTGGGCGCCGAAGTGGTACCCGTCACCGCCGGCACCGGCACCCTCAAGGACGCCATGAACGAGGCGCTCCGCGACTGGGTCGCCAACGTCGAGGACACCTACTACCTGATCGGCACCGTCGCCGGGCCGCATCCGTATCCGGTGATGGTGCGCGACTTCCAGTGCGTCATCGGCGACGAGGTGCGGACGCAGATGCAGGAAGCCGAAGGCCGCCTGCCCGATACGCTGGTCGCCGCCATCGGCGGCGGCTCCAACGCCTTGGGCCTGTTCCATCCGTTCCTAGACGATCAGAGCGTCGAGATCATCGGCGTCGAGGCGGCCGGACACGGCATCGAGTCGGGCGAACATTGCGCGTCATTGAACGGCGGCGCGCCGGGCGTGCTGCACGGCAACCGGACATACCTGCTGCAGGACGCCGACGGCCAGATCAAGGACGGCTATTCCATCTCCGCCGGTCTCGACTATCCCGGCATCGGCCCCGAGCATTCCTGGCTGCACGACATCGGCCGCGTGAAGTACGTCTACGCGACGGACAAGGAGGCGCTCGACGCCTTCCAGCTTTGCACCAAGATGGAAGGCATCATCCCGGCGCTCGAGCCCTGTCACGCGCTGGCGCATGTCGGCAAGATCGCGCCGGACCTGCCGAAGGACCATCTGATCGTCATGAACCTTTGCGGCCGCGGCGACAAGGACGTGTTCGCCGTCGCCGAAATCCTGGGATTCAAGCTGTGAGCGCCGTGCAGACACCCGAAACCCGCATCACGCGCCGCTTCGCCGCCCTCAAGGCGGAAGGCCGCTCCGGCTTCGTCACCTTCACGACGGCGGGCGATCCCGACTACGAGACGTCCGTCGCGATCCTGAACGGCATCGCCAAGGCCGGCGCCGACGTGATCGAGATCGGCGTGCCGTTCTCGGACCCGATGGCGGACGGCCCGGCCGTGCAGGCGTCGTCGCTCCGCGCCATCAAGAAGGGCATGACGCTCAGGAAGACCCTCGACATGGTGCGCGGCTTCCGCAAGTCGGATGACGACACGCCGATCGTCCTCATGGGCTACTACAACCCGATCTACATCTACGGCGTCGACAAGTTCCTGAAGGACGCCAAGGACGCCGGCGTCGACGGTCTGATCGTCGTCGATCTGCCGCCGGAAGAGGAAGCGGAGCTCTGCCTGCCCGCCCTCAAGGCCGGCATCAACTTCATTTATCTGACCGCGCCGACGACGGACGACAAGCGCCTGCCGCGCGTCCTCGCGAACGCCAGCGGCTTCGTCTATTTCGTCTCCATCACCGGCATCACCGGCACCCGTTCGGCGAATGCCGCCGACGTCGCCGGACACGTGGCGCGCATCAAGAAGCAGACCGACCTGCCGGTCGCCGTCGGCTTCGGCATCCGCACGCCGGAACAGGCGGCCGCCATCGCCGCCGTCGCCGACGCGGCGGTGGTCGGCTCGGCCATCGTCGACGTGGTGACGAAGAACCTCGACAAGGACGGCAATCCGTCGGCGAAGACCGCCGACGAGGTATTGGCGCTGGTCGCCGATCTCGCCGCCGGGGTCCGGGGTGCCCGCAAGAAGGCGGCGTCATGAGTTGGCTTCGCGACGTCGTCCGGCCGAAACTCCGCGAGCTCGTCAAGGGCCGGAAGGAAGTGCCGGACAACCTCTGGCACAAGTGCCCGAACTGCGGCCAGATGATCTTCCACCGCGACCTCGCCAAGAACCTGCAGGTCTGTCAGCACTGCGGCCACCACATGCGCTTGGGCGCCGAGGAACGGCTCGCCATGCTGTTCGACGACGGCAAGTTCGAGGCGGTTGAGCTGAAGCAGCCGGTTTCCGATCCGCTCAAGTTCCGCGACCTCAAGCGCTACAACGACCGGCTCAAGGACGCGCAGTCGAAGTCCAAGAACAAGGACGCCATCGTCGTTGCGCACGGCAAGCTGGGCGGCGTGCAGACGGTCATGGCGGCGTTCGATTTCTCGTTCATGGGCGGCTCCATGGGAATCGCGGTCGGCGAGGGGATTCTGACGGCGGCCCGGCTCGCCGTCGTGCAGCGCGCGCCCCTGATCGTGCTGCCGTCTTCCGGCGGCGCCCGCATGCAGGAAGGCATTCTGTCCCTGATGCAGATGGCCCGGACCACCATCGCCGTCGAGGAAGTGAAGGAGGCCGGGCTCCCTTACATCGTCGTGCTCTGCGATCCGACCACCGGCGGCGTCACCGCGTCGTTCGCCATGCTGGGCGACATCGCCATCGCCGAACCGGGCGCCGTCGTCGGCTTCGCCGGCCAGCGCGTCATCGAGCAGACGATCCGGGAAACCCTGCCGGAGGGTTTCCAGCGCGCCGAATATCTTCACGAGCACGGCATGGTCGACATGGTGGTGCCGCGCCGCGATCTCCGCGCCACGCTGAGCCGCATCGTCAACATCGTGATGAACCCGGGCCGCGCCGGCGAACTGGTGCGCCTGGCGGAGGCCAAGGGCAAGGAACCGGCGGAGGTCGAAATCCTGCCGCCCGGCGGCAAGTCCGGCGCCGACAAGTCATCCCCCAATGCGTCCCCCGCTGGATCCCATAGGGGCGCCGATGACGACAAGCCCGGCAAGTGACGACATCCTGGAGCGTCTGCTGACGCTCCACCCGAAGCTGGTCGATCTGTCGCTCGGGCGGATCGAACGGCTGCTCGCCGCGCTCGACCATCCGGAACGCAAGTTGCCGCCCGCGGTGCACGTCACCGGCACCAACGGCAAGGGCTCGGTGCTGGCCTTCGTGCGCGCCATGCTGGAGGACGCGGGATACAGGGTGCACGTCTACATCTCGCCGCATCTGGCACGCTTTCACGAACGCATCCGCCTCGCCGGCGAGCTGATTTCCGAACCGGACTTGCGGGACGTCCTCGAACACTGCGAGCGGGCGAACGGCCATCTGCCGATCACCTTCTTCGAGATCACGACGGCGGCGGCCTTCGTCGCCTTCGCGCGCACGCCGGCCGACATCCTGCTTTTGGAAAACGGCCTCGGCGGCCGGCTCGACGCCACCAACGTGATCGAGCGGCCGCTGGCGACGGCGATCACGCCGGTCTCGCTGGACCATCAGAATTTCCTCGGCGACACGCTCGCCAAGATCGCCTTCGAGAAGGCCGGCATCATCAAGCGGGGCGTGCCGTGCGTGCTGGGGCCGCAGCCGGACGAAGCCCTCAAGGTGATCCGTGCGCGCGCCGGCGAACTGTCGGCGCCGCTGATCGAGACGCCCGGCGGCTGGACCTCGGAGCGGACGCCGGACGGCCTCACGGTGACGGTCGGGGACAAAGTGCTGTCATTGCCGGCGCCGGTGCTCGCCGGGCCGCACCAGACGGCGAACGCGGGCCAAGCGGTGGCACTCGCCCTGGCGCTGCAGGGCTTCGAGCTCACCGAGAAGAACATCGCCGCGGGGCTCGCCAACGCCCAGTGGCCGGCGCGGCTGCAGCGCCTGAAATCGGGGCCGGTGTTGGATGCCGTGCCGGCGGATTGGGAAGTCTGGCTCGACGGCGGGCATAACCCGTCGGCCGGCGATGCGGTCTCGGCGCACGCCCGCGCCGCCTGGGCCGACTGGCGCCGTCGTCGGCTTCGCCGGCCAGCGCGTCATCGAGCAGACGATCCGGGAAACCCTGCCGGAGGGTTTCCAGCGCGCCGAATATCTTCACGAGCACGGCATGGTCGACATGGTGGTGCCGCGCCGCGATCTCCGCGCCACGCTGAGCCGCATCGTCAACATCGTGATGAACCCGGGCCGCGCCGGCGAACTGGTGCGCCTGGCGGAGGCCAAGGGCAAGGAACCGGCGGAGGTCGAAATCCTGCCGCCCGGCGGCAAGTCCGGCGCCGACAAGTCATCCCCCAATGCGTCCCCCGCTGGATCCCATAGGGGCGCCGATGACGACAAGCCCGGCAAGTGACGACATCCTGGAGCGTCTGCTGACGCTCCACCCGAAGCTGGTCGATCTGTCGCTCGGGCGGATCGAACGGCTGCTCGCCGCGCTCGACCATCCGGAACGCAAGTTGCCGCCCGCGGTGCACGTCACCGGCACCAACGGCAAGGGCTCGGTGCTGGCCTTCGTGCGCGCCATGCTGGAGGACGCGGGATACAGGGTGCACGTCTACATCTCGCCGCATCTGGCACGCTTTCACGAACGCATCCGCCTCGCCGGCGAGCTGATTTCCGAACCGGACTTGCGGGACGTCCTCGAACACTGCGAGCGGGCGAACGGCCATCTGCCGATCACCTTCTTCGAGATCACGACGGCGGCGGCCTTCGTCGCCTTCGCGCGCACGCCGGCCGACATCCTGCTTTTGGAAAACGGCCTCGGCGGCCGGCTCGACGCCACCAACGTGATCGAGCGGCCGCTGGCGACGGCGATCACGCCGGTCTCGCTGGACCATCAGAATTTCCTCGGCGACACGCTCGCCAAGATCGCCTTCGAGAAGGCCGGCATCATCAAGCGGGGCGTGCCGTGCGTGCTGGGGCCGCAGCCGGACGAAGCCCTCAAGGTGATCCGTGCGCGCGCCGGCGAACTGTCGGCGCCGCTGATCGAGACGCCCGGCGGCTGGACCTCGGAGCGGACGCCGGACGGCCTCACGGTGACGGTCGGGGACAAAGTGCTGTCATTGCCGGCGCCGGTGCTCGCCGGGCCGCACCAGACGGCGAACGCGGGCCAAGCGGTGGCACTCGCCCTGGCGCTGCAGGGCTTCGAGCTCACCGAGAAGAACATCGCCGCGGGGCTCGCCAACGCCCAGTGGCCGGCGCGGCTGCAGCGCCTGAAATCGGGGCCGGTGTTGGATGCCGTGCCGGCGGATTGGGAAGTCTGGCTCGACGGCGGGCATAACCCGTCGGCCGGCGATGCGGTCTCGGCGCACGCCCGCGCCGCCTGGGCCGACCGGCCGCTGCACCTCGTCACCGGCATGCTCGAAAGCAAGGACCCGCGCGGTTTCTTCCGGCCCTTCAAGGGCATCGCCGCCAGCGTGACGACGGTGACGATCCCGAACGAGAAGGCGGCGATCCCGGCCGACGCGCTCGCCGCCACCGCGGCGGAAATAGGATTGAACGCGACGCCCGCTGGCAGCGTGGCGGCGGCCGTGGACGGCGTCGTCCGGCGCGAGCGGGAGCCGGCGCGCCTGCTGATCTGCGGCTCGCTCTATCTCGCCGGCGCCATTCTCCGCGAACACGCCTGATCACCCGATCCGGCCGTCATCCGCCCCCTGGCATCACCGCCGCAAATTAGTTATTGCGACTTATTAGCAGTTGCATTAGCGTCGTCGGTATCGGTTGTGATAGGGCGGAGGGTGCGGTCGTGACGCTCAGAAAGATTTCCGGCGAAAGGTTCGAGGATCCGGCGGCGCGTTTCTGCGCCGGCGAGCGGCTCGTCATCGATGGCCTCAGGCTCTGGGCGGCGAGCCCGGATACGGTGCACTACATCGAGCGGCGCTTCCGGCTCGCCATCGGTATCGCCGGAGCCGAGCGGGCGATCCGGGGCCTGAAGATCCTGGCGTCGGTGCTGTCGCTGCACGCGCACCGGCCGGTCAAGCTGCACCGTCCGGGAAGCCTCAACGTGTCGGCGGACGAGCGCGCCGTCATCGCGCTCCTGGGAACGGCCGCGCGCGGCCACGCCAAGCATGGCTTCGCCCTCCTGACGTGGCTGCTGCCAGCGCACTGCCGGGGCACGGCGCTGGCGGCGGCGACGGAACTGGGGCGGGCGTTGGAGATCGGCGGCATCGGCATCGCGGCGCCGCGCGGCTGCATGGCGTTCGACCGGGGGCTGGCGCCCACCGCCGAACGGCTTCGTCTCATCGCTTAGAACAGGTCTTAGGGAATCAGCCGAACTTGCCGCCGCCCCGGGCATGCGCCGGGCCGTCCGGCTCCGCCGGCGGGGTCTCGCTCAGGACCTGCCGGCCGCAGGTTTCGCAGGCGTCGAACTGGTGCGTCACCTTGCGGTAGCCGGCGCGCAGGATCGCCGCGGCCTCGGATTCGGTGAGGCCCAGGTCTTCCTGCATGGAGCGGAGTTGCGCCCGTTCGTCGGCGTCGACGACGCCATCCTCCAATACCCGCTCGACCAGTGTTTCGAACTTGCGGCGGCGCTTGTGCAACGCCTCGTTGAAGCCGGACGCCAGGATGCCGGCCGGCAGCGCCACCATGCCGACGCTGATGACGGCGACGACGGCGGCGCATATTCGCCCGATCAGCGTGAACGGCACCACGTCGCCGTAGCCGATGGTCGTCATGGTGACGATGGCCCACCAGAGCGCGTGCGGGATCGAGGCGAAGGCCTCCGGCTGCGCTTCGTGCTCGGCGAGATAGGTGACGCTGGCCGCCACGACGACCAGCATCAGGAGCACGAACAACGCCGCGCTGATGACCGGACCTTGGTCGCGCAGCACCTGGAACAGGAGGTTCATGGAGGACGCATAACGCGTCAGGCGGAACGCCCGCATGAGCCGAAGCGCACGCAGCACCCGGAGATCGACGCCGATCAGGGACCCCAGATAGAACGGCAGGATGACGATCAGATCGATCAGGGCCATCGGCGTCAGCATGAAGCGGACGCGGCCCCAGATCGGATGCTGATACCGTTTCCTCGGATCGGCGGAAGCCGCCCAGACACGGAGCAGGTATTCCACCGTGAAGACGGAGACCGAGAAGATCTCGAAGGCGTCGAAGGCGGTCTTGTGGGCGGCATAGACCGCCGGCATGGACTCGATGACGACGGCGATGACGTTGAGTGAAATCAGCACGATCAGGCCGACGTCGATGGCGCGCGCGAACGGCGTCTCGCTGTGCCCGGCGTCGAGGAGATGGAAGACCCGCTGCTTCATGGCCTGTTGCATGCGGGGAGCCTAACCGGAACTGCCGAAATCGCAAATAGGTTGCATTGTTACGCTTGGTTACGGGCGCCGGAACGCGGCGACGGCGAAGGCGAGCCAACCCGCCATCAGGCTCATGCCGCCGATGGGCGCCAATCCCGTGATCAAGACCTCGCCGGTCTTGCCGAAGACGTAGAGCGACCCGGAAAAGCCGAAAATGCCGAAGGCGAACAGCAGCGCGGCGAGGCCGAGCAGCCTGGACGTCATGCCCTGCCGCCGCTCCATCAGCATGGCGACGGCGACGAGGGCGAGCGTATGCCAGAACTGGTAGGCGACACCGGTCTCCCAGGCGCGCCGCATCACCTCGTCGCCGGTGAGGCCGTGCGCCCCATAGGCGCCGAGGCCGACCGCCGCGCACCCGCTCACGCCGGCCAACGCGAGAATCCAGCGGCCGGCGCTCACGATAGCGGCTCCAATTCGCGGATGGCGGCGACCACCGCGTCCTCGAAGGCGTGCGACCCCGCACTCTCGCTGCCGACGGCGTCGATGAAGCTCATGACGTCCTTCTCCAGGATTCCCATGGTGTTGCCGGGCTCGTAGCCTTCCCGCGCCCAGTCGATCCGCTCGATGTTGTCGCCGTACCAGGTGCTGCCGGAACTGGTGCGCATGACCTCCAGCAGTGTCGCCGCCTGGATGCCGTAAGGGGCGGCGCCCTTGAGGGCGTGCCGGACCGCGACGACGCCGGCCGCGGCGCAGAGATTGTTGGCGACCTTGCAGGCCGCACCCGCGCCGGTCGGCCCGAGATGATGGATGACGCCGCCCATGGCTTCAAACGCCGGCATCAGGGCGCGCACGCGTTCCGCGTCGCCGCCCAACATGAAGGTCAACGTGCCCTGCCGCGCCCGATACGGCGCGCCCGACATGGGGGCGTCGATCACCGTGACGTTCGGCCCCGCCTTCTCGGCCAAGGCGACGACGGCGCGGGGCGAAAGGGTCGAGGACAGCACCAGCGTGGCGGGCCGCGCATTTCCCTTGAGGATCGCTTGCGCGCCGAACAACAGGTCTTCCGTCTGCGGCACGTCGCGCACCACCGAAATCACCGTTTCGCAGCGCGCCGCGAAGTCGGCCGGGTCCTGGATCATGCGGGGTGCGAAGGCGCCGAATTCGGCGGCCGGGCGGACGTCGAAACCCCAAGTGTCGAAACCCGCCGCCAACAGGCGCTCCGCCATCGGCAGGCCCATGGCGCCGCAGCCGGCGACGCCGATGCGGCGGCGCTCCGTCATGCCGGCTTGCCGCCCGCCGCCACCAGGGACTGGAACAGGCGGAAGTTCGGATCGCCGTCCTTCAAAAAAAATTCCGGGTGCCACTGGACGCCCAAGGCGAAGCGCCGGTCCGGGAGCTCGATCGCCTCGATCACGCCGTCCGGCGCCGTGGCGGTGACGGCGATGTCCGCCGGCACGTCCCGGAGCGCCTCGTTGTGCGCAGTGTTCACGTCGATGCGCGTCGCGCCGAAGATGCTGTGCAGGCGGCTGCCGGCGACGATGTCGACCGCATGCGCGGTCTGTTCGGCCGGCTTCTCGTTTAAATGGTCGACGGCGCAGTCGAGGTTGCTGCGGATGTCTTCCCACACCGTGGCGCCGCGGGCCACCGCCATCACCTGCATGCCGGCGCAGATGCCGAGCGTCGGCAGGTCGCGCTTGAGCGCGTCCGTCATCAGCGTGCGCTCGAAGGCGTAGCGGGGATGCACGGCGGCGCCGTTGGCGGGCTTGCCGTAGACCTCCGGCGGGAACGGGTAGAAGCCGCCCGGCACGATCAGGCCGCCGAGCGCGTCGAGATAGGCGGCGCGGGCGTCCTCGATATAGGGGATGCCGACCGGCAGGCCGCCCGCCTTCCACACCGCGTCGAAGTACGCGGTGCGGAGCGCGTAGTGCGGCCGTTTCGAGAACGAGCCGGCCTCTTCATAGTCGAGCAGGATGCCGATGAGCGGTCGCGCGGTCATGCGCCGAATCTACCGGGCGGCCGGGCGTTTGCAAAGCGGGGCGAAATCATATCAATCGTCGCCCCGGGCTCGACCCGGGGCCCATGTTCGCACGGCATCGAAAAGCCCCAACGGATTCCAGGGCATTCTGGAATCACGCGGTCTCCCGCGTTGCGCCGGAGTCCGTATGGACCCCGGAACAAGTCCGGGGTGACGAGAAGGGGAATCACCCCACCGTCTTGAGCGCGGCTTCCGCCTCCATGCCGAGCGGATGTTCGAGCCGGTTGAGCATTTCCTTCGGCACCACCTGCCAGAACTTCGGCAACTGGCGGCGCCAGTCGTTGAGGATGCGCCCGGCGTGCCGGGATTCGGTGCGGGTCACGTGCTCCTCGATCAGGGACCTGAGGACGTCCGCCCAATGGTCCGTCTCGATGCGCCGCCGGATCACCGTCTCCGGGTTCACCATGTTGGCGAAGGCGTCGTCCGGGTCGTAGACGAAGGCCATGCCGCCGGTCATGCCGGCGCCGAAGTTGGGGCCGACGGCGCCCAAGATCGCGACCGTGCCGGCGGTCATGTACTCGCAGCCGTTCGAGCCGCAACCCTCGACCACGGCGACGGCGCCGGAGTTGCGCACGCAGAACCGCTCCCCGGCCTGGCCGGCGGCGAACAGCCGTCCCGCCGTTGCACCATAGAGGACCGTGTTGCCGGCGATGGTGTTCTTCTCGCTTTCGAGCGGGCTCGAGACCGGCGGGCGCAGCACGACGATGCCGCCCGAGAGCCCCTTGCCGACGTAGTCGTTGGCGTCGCCGAGCACTTCGATCGTCAGGCCTTGCACCGCGAAGGCGGCGAGCGACTGTCCGGCGGAGCCCCGGAGCCGCACCGTCAGGTGCCCGTGCTCCAGCGCCGACATGCCGAACTTTCGCGTGATCAGCGAACTGGTACGGGCGCCGACGGCCCGGTGCGTGTTGCGGACCGCATAGGTGAGCTGCATCTTCTCGCCGTGCTCGAAGGTCGGGCGGGCGTCGGCGATGATCTGCGCGTCCAGCGTGTCCGGCGCCTCGTTCCGGCCGGTGCCGGCGTAGTAACGCGGATGGCCGCCGGAATCGGCCCGCTGCAACAGCGGGTTCAGGTCCAGATCATCCAGGTGCGCCGCGCCCCGGCTCACCTGCGCCAGCAAGTCCGAGCGCCCGGTGATGTCCTGCAGGCTGGCGTAGCCGAGCGACGCCAGGATTTCCGACACCTCCTCGGCGACGAAGGTGAAGAGGTTCACGACCTTTTCCGGCGTGCCGGTGAACTTGGCGCGGAGCCGTTCGTCCTGCGTGCAGACGCCGACCGGGCAGGTATTGGAATGACACTGCCTGACCATGATGCAGCCCATGGCAACCAGCGACGCGGTGCCGATGCCGAACTCGTCGGCGCCCAGCATGGCGGCCATGACGACGTCGCGGCCGGTCTTGATGCCGCCGTCGACGCGGAGCTTCACCTTGTGGCGGAGCCGGTTGAGCGTCAGCACTTGGTTCGCTTCGGAGAGGCCCATCTCCCACGGGATGCCGGCGTACTTGATGGAGCTTTGCGGGCTCGCGCCGGTGCCGCCGTCGTGCCCGGAAATCAGGATCACGTCGGCCTTGGCCTTTGCGACGCCCGCCGCGATGGTGCCGACGCCGGAGCGCGCCACCAGCTTCACGCAGACACTGGCGTCCGGGTTGATCTGCTTGAGGTCGTAGATGAGCTGCGCCAGATCCTCGATGGAATAGATGTCGTGGTGCGGCGGCGGGCTGATCAGCGTCACGCCCTCGGTCGAATGACGCAGCTTGGCGATCATCGACGACACCTTGAAGCCAGGCAACTGGCCGCCTTCACCGGGCTTGGCGCCCTGCGCGACCTTGATTTCGATCTCGCGGCAGTTGTTGAGATACTCCGCCGTCACGCCGAAGCGCCCGGACGCGATCTGCTTGATGGCGCTTGACGGATTATCGCCGTTCGGGCGCGGATGGAAGCGCGCCGGGTCCTCGCCGCCCTCGCCGGAATCCGACTTGGCGCCGATGCGGTTCATGGCGATGGATAGGGTCTCGTGCGCTTCCGGGCTCAAGGCGCCGAGCGATATGCCGGGCGCGACGAGGCGCTTGCGGATTTCAGTGACGCTCTGCACCGCGTCCACCGAGACCGGTTTCCGGTCCGGCTTGAAGTCCAGGAGATCGCGCAGAAAGATCGGCGCCCGCGCATGCACGCCGGCGCTGTAGGTCTTGTAGAGGGTGAAGGATTCGGAGCCCACCGCCCTTTGCAGCATGTGGATCAACTGGCCGTCGTGGCCGTGCCGCTCGCCGCTGGCGCGCATCTTGTAGAAGCCGCCGACGGGCAGCGGGACCGCGCCGGCGTCGTAGGCGGCCCGGTGCATCTCGGCGAGTTTGCGTTTGATGCCGACGAGCCCTATGCCGGAAATGCGCGACGACATGCCGGGGAAGAACTCGGCCACCAGCGCGCGGCTCAGCCCCACCGCCTCGAAGCAGTAGCCGCCCCGGTACGAACTCAGGACACCGATGCCCATCTTCGACATGATCTTCAAGAGGCCCTGGTCGATGGCGTCCTTGAAGTTGTCGATGGCCCGGTCCGGCGTGAGATCGCCCAAAAGGCCGCGCCGGTGCCGGTCGTAGATAGCTTCCTCGGCGAGATAGGCGTTGACCGTCGTCGAGCCGACGCCGATCAGCACCGCGAAGTAATGCACGTCCAGGCATTCCGCCGAGCGGACGTTGATCGAGGTGAAGGTGCGGAGCCCTTCGCGCACCAGGTGCGTGTGCACGCCGGCGGCGGCCAGGATCATCGGCAAGGGCGCGTGCGTTTCGTCGACCGCCTCGTCGGTGAGGACGATGTGCGTCTTGCCGGCGCGGACGGCGGCCTCTGCCTCGGCGCGGACCCGGTCCAGCGCGCGGGCGAGCGCACCCGTACCGACCGGATCGAAGGTGCAGTCGATCTCGGCGGCGGTGTCGCCCATGTAGCGGCGCATGGCCGCGAAGGCGGCGTTCGTCAGCACGGGACTGTCCAGTTGCAGCAGATCGCACTGGGTCGGGTTCTCGTCGAGGATGTTGCCGAGGTTGCCGAGGCGCGTGCGGATGGTCATGACGCGCCGCTCGCGCAGGCTGTCGATCGGCGGGTTCGTCACCTGGCTGAAGGCCTGGCGGAAGAAATGATGCAGGCCGCGATAGCGGTCCGACAGAACCGCCAGCGGCGCATCGTCGCCCATGGAGCCGACGGCTTCCTTGGCGCCTTCCGCCATCGGCTGCAGGATGACTTCCATGTCCTCCATGCTGAGGCCGAAGCAATGCTGCCATCGGCGCAACTCCTCCGCCGACATGACCGGGCCGTTGCAGCCGGGCTTGTCGACGATGTCGTCCAACACCTCGATCCGTTCCGCCCATTCCTCGAACGGCCGGCGCGCCGCCAGCATGTCCTTAAGCTCCCGGTCGCGGTAGAAGCGCCCGCTGTCGAGATCGACGCCGATGATGCCGCCGGGACCGACCCGGCCCTTCTCGGTGACGCGGGCTTCCGGGATTTCGACGAGACCGGCTTCCGAGCCGATGACGATCAGCCCGTCGTCGGTGACGACATAGCGCATGGGGCGGAGGCCGTTGCGGTCGAGACCGGCGACGACCCAGCGGCCGTCGGTGGCGCAGATCGCGGCGGGGCCGTCCCACGGCTCCAGCACGCTGTTGCAGTACGAGAACATGGCCTCGTGCGCCGACGGCATGGTCTTGTTCTGGGCGATGGATTCCGGGATCGTCATCGCCTTCACCATCGGCGCGTCGCGTCCGGCGCGGCAAAGCAGCTCGAACACGGCGTCCAAGGATTCCGAATCCGAGCTTCCCGGCTGCACGATCGGCTTCAAATCCTCGATCGAGTCGCCGAACAGCGGCGAGGCCATCTTCGGTTCGTGCGCCGTCATCAGTTTGACGTTGCCGGTGATGGTGTTGATCTCGCCGTTGTGCGCCAGCATGCGGAACGGCTGCGCCAGGCGCCACGTCGGGAACGTGTTGGTCGAGTAGCGCTGGTGGTAGATCGCGAAGTTGGAGACGAAACGCTCGTCCAGCAGATCCGGATAGAACGCCGTCAACTGCTCGGCCAGGAACATGCCCTTGTAGACGATGGAGCGGCAGGACAGCGAGCAGATGTAGAAATCCGTGATGTGCGCCGCCAGGACGCGGCGCTCGATCTGCCGGCGCATGACGTAGAGCTCGCGCTCGAAATCGTCGGACGCCACGTCGGGGCCGGTCGCCAGCATCAACTGTTCGATTTCCGGCCGGGTTGCGTTCGCCTTTTCGCCGATGACGTCGACGTCGATCGGCACCTGCCGCCAGCCGTGAATGTGATAGCCGGCCTTGAGCACTTCCGTCTCGACGATGGAGCGGCAACGCTCCTGCGCGCCGAGGTCCGTCTTCGGCAGGAAGATCATGCCGACGGCGATACGGCCGTCGCCCGGTTCGTGTCCGGTGTGGCGGATGTGCTCCCTGAAGAATTCCTGTGGAATCTGCACGTGAATGCCGGCGCCGTCGCCGGTCTTGCCGTCGGCGTCGACCGCGCCCCGGTGCCAGAGCTTGCCGAGCGCGGCGATGCCGGCCTCGACGACGCGCCTGGACGGCTTGCCGTCCAAGGACGCGATCAGGCCGACGCCGCAAGACGAATGTTCCTGCATCGGATCGTACATGCCGTCCTGGGCGAGCCGTTCGCTCTCGGCCCGCCAGCGGGCGGCGAACGCGGCGCCGGTTTCGAAGGTTGCCAACGTCATGGCTTCTCTCCGCTCGGCGGCGCGTACTTGGCGAAGACCTCGGCGCCGGTCATCGACGGAACGTCGCCGGCGAATTCGTACCAACCCGGCTTCTCGTCGATGAATATCTGACCCTTGAGGTTCAGCGCCGCCTGATCGTCGATGGCACCGGCGGAGATGATGTACTCCGGCGAATCGCCCTTGATGCGATAGAAAAGGTTCGATCCGCAGACCTTGCAGAATCCGCGCTCGGCCCATGGCGAGCTGTCGTACCAGGCGAGATGGGCCTCGCCTTCGATGACGATGCCGCCGCTCAGGTGCACCGCCATGAAGGGGCCACCGGCCCAGCGCCTGCACATGACGCAATGGCAGGCGGTAACGTCGTCGATCGGCCGTTCGAGCTCGAACCGCACCTTGCCGCAGAGGCAACTTCCCGTCGTCGTCATCGCACCTTCCTCAGGACGCGGCCTTGAGCCGCGTCCCCGTTTCCCTGGCGAGGCGTTCCGCCTCGGCGAGTTGCAGATATTTGTGGATGTCGTCCGCCGCGTCGCGGCCGTCCTTGATCGCCCAGACGACGAGGGACGCGCCGCGCACGATGTCGCCGGCCGCGAACACGCCGGGCAGCGCCGTCATCGCCGTCGGCGCCGCGACCTCAAGGGTGCCCCAGCGCGATACCGGCAATTCCGGCGCGTCGAACAGCGTCGGCAAATCTTCGGGATCGAAGCCGAGCGCCATGATCGCCAGATCGGCGGCGACGGTGAAGGCGGAATCCGGGATCGGCTCCGGCGTCTGCCGGCCGCTGGGGTCGGCGATGCCGAGATGCATGCGGTGCGCCCTGACGGCCTCGACGGTCTTCTTGCCGATGAAGGCCTCGGGGGCGGCGAGCCAGACGAACTGGACGCCTTCCTCCTCGGCGTTGGCAACCTCCCGCTGCGAGCCCGGCATGTTGGCGCGGTCACGGCGATAGAGGCAGGTGACGGACTTGGCGCCTTGGCGGACGGCGGTGCGCACGCAGTCCATGGCGGTGTCGCCGCCGCCGATGACGACGACGTTCTTGCCCTTGGCGTCGAGCGCGCCCGTGTCGAAGGCCGGCACCTTGTCGCCGAGGCCCTTGCGGTTCGACGCCGTCAGATAGTCCATGGCGGCGACGATGCCGCCGAGCCCGGTGCCCGGCGCGCTCAGTGTCCGCGCCTTGTAGACGCCGGTCGCGATCAGCACCGCGTCGTGCCGGTCGCGGAGGTCGGCGAGCGAGGCGTCGCGGCCGATCTCGAAATTCGCATGGAAGTGGACGCCGCCTTCCGCCAGGAGCTCCGTGCGGCGGCGGACGATCTCCTTATCCAGCTTGAAGTTCGGAATGCCGTAGATCAGAAGTCCGCCCATGCGGTCGTAACGGTCGTAGACGTTGACCGCGTAACCCATGCCGCGCAGCCGTTCCGCCGCCGCCAGCCCGGCCGGTCCGGCGCCGACGATACCGACGGATTCGTCCCGCTCGAAGCGCGGCTTCGGCGCCTTCACCCAGCCTTCGGCCCAGGCGGTATCGGTGATGTGCTTCTCGACCGCGCCGATGGAGACGGTGCCGTGCGCCGATTGCTCCAGAACGCAGGATCCTTCGCAGAGCCGGTCCTGCGGACAGATGCGGCCACAGATTTCCGGGAAGGTGTTGGTGGCCTGGGAGGTTTCGTAGGCTTCCTGCATCTGGCCCTCGGCCGCGAGTCGCAGCCAGTCCGGAATGTTGTTCTGCAAGGGGCAGTGAATCTGACAGAACGGAATTCCGCATTGCTCGCAGCGGGACGCCTGCGCCTCGGCCCCGGCGGGCGCATAGGGGCCGTAAATCTCGCCGAAATCCGTGCGGCGGGCTGTCGCGGGCCGCTTTTCCGGCATCGCCGGGCCTATTTCCAGGAACCGCTGCATGCGATCCGCCATGGCGCCTCTCCGGTCGGTCCGCTCAGGGCGGAGGTGGAAAAATGTTGGAATTAATAGGTCAGTATTCATTACTTATTTTAAGGATGTGCCGCAACAAGATTCTCGAATGAAAACGTGATCGGGATAAAAACGAAATAAAATTATACTAATAGTACCGTTTTATGACGAATTTCCGGACTGGCGGCTGCAACCAATTCGCGCTATGTGTCCGAGACGTGGCGGGGTGCTCCTGATGCCTTTCGTTGAACTTGCGACCCTGGCGGTCATCCAGGGAATTACCGAGTTTCTGCCGGTCAGCTCGTCTGGGCATCTGCGTCTGGTGGCCCTGCTGTCGGGCTGGCCCGATCAGGGCCTGATCATCGACGTCGCCGTGCACATCGGCACCCTCTTCGCCGTGATGGCCTATCTCTACCGCGACATCGGCGCCATGCTGGTCGGCGTCGGCCGCACCATGAAGGGGCGGCGCGACCCCGGCATGCGGCTGTTGTTGCTGCTTGTCGTCGCGACGCTGCCGGTGATCGCCGGCGGTTATCTGCTGGATCGGCACGCACCGAACCTCTTCAACAACCTCGAGACCATCGCCTGGGCGACGCTGGGGTTCGGCATCGTGCTCTGGATCGCCGACCGTAGCGGCATGACGCTCCGCCGGATCGAGCATCTCGGCTACGCCGACGCCATCATCATCGGTCTGTCGCAGGTTCTGGCGCTGATCCCGGGCACGTCGCGCTCCGGCATCACCATGACGGCGGCGCGCGTTCTCGGCATGGAGCGGCCCGACGCGGCCCGCTTCTCGCTGCTGCTCAGCATGCCGACGATCCTCGGCGCCGGCGTTCTCAAGGGTTGGGATCTGTACAAGAGCGGCGACGCCGTCTTGGCGGCGGACGCCTTCGTCGCCGCCGGCATGTCGTTCTTCATGGCGCTCCTGGCCATCGCCGCCATGATGGCCTGGTTGCGGCGCGCGTCCTTCACGCCGTTCGTCATCTACCGGATCCTGCTCGGCGGCGGCCTGCTTGCGCTCGTCTACGGTCTGATTTGACCGGATACCTCTTCGTCCTCGTCGCCGGGCTCCTGGCGGGATCGCTCAGCGGCATCGTCGGAACCGGCGGTTCGATCGTCCTGTTGCCGATCCTCGTCTGGCAGTACGGCCCGCAACAGGCGGTGCCGATCATGGCCATCGCGGCGCTGTTCGGAAACATCGGCAAGGCGACCGCGTGGTGGCGGCAGGTGGATTGGAAGGCGTTCGCCGCCTACGCGATTCCCGGCGTGCCGGCGGCGGCGCTCGGCGCGCGCACGCTGTTGATCCTGCCGCCCAACGTGGTCGAGGTGGCGCTCGGTGGCTTCTTCTTGGCGATGATCCCGACCCGGCGTTGGATGCGCCGCCAGAACGTCCGCATCAAACTGTGGCAGCTCGCCGTCGTCGGCGCGGCGATCGGATACCTGAGCGGCATCGTGCTCTCCACGGGTCCCCTCAGCATCCCCGCCTTCATCGCCATCGGCCTGACGCAGGGCGCGCTCTTGTCGACCGAGGCGGTGGCGTCGCTGGCGCTGATGGCGAGCAAGGTCGCCACCTTCCAGCAGTTCGGCGCGCTGCCCGGCCCGGTGGTCGTGCAGGGCCTGATCGTCGGCGGCGCCATGATGGCCGGCACTTACGTCGGCAAGCTGGTGGTGACACGGATGAGCCTAGTCGCCTTCGAGCTCACGCTCGACGCGATGCTGCTCGTCTCCGGGCTGGCGTTGCTTTGGACGGCGTTCGCCTAGGCCGGATCAGTAGCCGCGCTGCAGATCGACGATATTGAGCGGCGGTTTGCCGGCCTCGATCAGCTTGACGTTCTCCATCATCCAATCGGCGGCCGACGACGGTACGGTCAGGCTCGCCATGTGCGGCGTGACCGTGATCTTCGGGTGCGACCAGAAGGGATGCTCCGCCGGCAACGGCTCGGTGTGGAAGACGTCGAGGGTCGCGGCGCGCAAATGCCCCCTGTCCAGCGCCGCCAGCAGGTCGTCGTCGACCAAGTGTCCGCCCCGCGCGCAGTTGATGACGCAGGCGTCCTCCGGCAGGCCGGCAAACATCTTCGCGTCCATGATGCCGCGCGTGTCGTCGGTCAAGGGCAACAGGCAGACGAGGATTTCCGTCCTGGCCAGGAACGCCGCCATCTGGTCGGCGCCGAAGTAGGACTTGATGCCGGGAATCTTCTTCTCCGTCCGGCTCCAGCCGGCGACGTCGAAGCCGAACGGCAACAGCTTCTTCGCCGCGTCGGCGCCGAGCACGCCCAATCCGAGGATGCCGACCTTGCGGTCCCGCGTGTCGATCTGGCGAAGCTGCTTCCAACGGTTCTCGCGCCGCCACTTCTCGTAGACGTCCATCTTGCGGTGATAGTGCAGCGTCCAATAGACGACGTACTCGCTCATGCCTTCCGTCAGGCAACGGTCGACGAGCCGGACCAGAGGAACGTTCTTCGGCAGTTGCGTGTCGACGAGCAGGCCGTCGACGCCGGCGCCCAAGGAAAGAATCCCCTTCAGGTTCGGGTACGTCGCCAACTCGCCGACCGGCGGCCGCCAGGCGATGGCGTAGTCGATGATCGCCTTGTCCGGCACTTCGTCCGGGTAGGCATAGAAACCCGCGCCCGGAAACCGCTCCAGAATGGCATCGCGCCAGGCTTCGCGCTTGTCGGCGTTGGAGATGAAGAGAAAGTTCATTCGTGTTCCCCGGTTCTCGTTGATCGTCAGCCGCGCACGACGCCCGTTTCGTCAGCGCGGAGGTGCAGCGCCGCTTCCAGCAGCGCCTTGGTGTAGGGATCCTTCGGCCGGTCAAAAATCTCTTCCGCCGGTCCCTGTTCGACGACGTGGCCGTCCTTTATGACGACCACGTCGTGCGACATGGCTCGCACGACCTTGAGATCGTGACTGATGAACATGTAGGCGAGGCCGTACTTATTCTGCAAGCCGCGCAGCAATTCGACGATCTGCGCCTGCACCGACATGTCGAGGGCGCTGGTCGGCTCGTCCAGCACGATGAACTTTGGCTTGAGCACGAGGGCGCGGGCGATGGCGATGCGCTGGCGCTGGCCGCCGGAAAATTCGTGCGGATAGCGGTCCTGCATGCCGGGCTCCAGCCCGACTTCCGTGAGTGCCTCGCCGATGATGCGCCGCCGGTCGTCCTCGTCCTTGCCGATGCCGTGGATTTCCAAGCCCTCGCCGATGATCTGGCCGATACTGAGGCGCGGGCTCAGGCTGCCGTAGGGGTCCTGAAAGACGATCTGCATCTCGCGGCGCAGGGGCCGGAGCGCGTCCCAACCGAGGCCCTGCAAGTTCCGGCCTTCGAATTCGATGCCGCCCATGGAGCGCTCCAACCGGATCAGCGCCCGGCCCAGCGTCGACTTGCCGGAGCCCGACTCGCCCACGATGCCGAGCGTATGCCCGGCCCGGATGTCGACGGAAATGCCGTCCACCGCCTTGATGTGGCCGACGGTGCGGCGGAGCACGCCGCGCTTGATCGGGAACCACACCTTGACGTCGCTGCCCCGCATCAGGGTCTCGCCGGCCGGCGCCGGATCGGGCCGGCCCTTCGGCTCGGCCGCCAGCAGGTGCTGCGTATAGGGATGCTCCGGCGCGGTGAACACACGCTCGGCGGCGCCGGCCTCGACGACCTTGCCCTGGTGCATGACCGAGACGGTATCCGCCATCCGCCGGACGATGCCGAGATCGTGCGTGATCAGCAGCATGGCCATGCCGAGCCGCGCCTGTAGCTCCTTGAGAAGTTTCAATATCTGCGCCTGCACGGTGACGTCGAGGGCCGTCGTCGGCTCGTCGGCGATCAGGATTTCCGGCTCGTTGGCGAGCGCCATGGCAATCATTATCCGCTGCTGCTGGCCGCCGGAAAACTCGTGCGGCAGCGCATGCAGGCGCGACGTCGCCTGTTCCAGGCCGACCAACTGCAGAAGCTCGATGACGCGGGCCTCGGCCTGGCCCTTCGTCATGTGCTTGTGCAGCAGCAGGACTTCCGCGATCTGCCGGCCGATGGAATGCAACGGATTGAGGCTGGTCAGCGGTTCTTGGAAGATCATGGCGATGCGGTTGCCGCGGATGTCGCGCATCTTCGCCATCGGCGCGTCGAGCAGTTCCTCCCCGTCGAAGACGATGGAGCCGCCCGAATGGCGCGCCGTCGGGTAGGGGAGCAGGCGCATGACGGAGAGCGCGGAAACGGATTTGCCGGAACCGGATTCGCCGACCAGCGCGTGCGTCTTGCCCTTCTCGATCTCGAAGGAGACGCCCTCGACGGCCTTGATCTCGTTCGCGCCCTGGCCGAACGAGGTATGGAGATCGGTCACTTTCAGCAACACGGTCATGCGAAGGTCTTTCTCGGGTCGAAGGCGTCGCGCACCGCTTCGCCGATGAAGACGAGCATAGAGAGCATCAACGACAGCACCGCGAAGGCGGTGATGCCGAGCCACGGCGCATGCAGGTTGTTCTTGCCCTGGTTCAAAAGCTCACCCAAGGACGGGGAGCCCGCCGGCAGGCCAAAGCCCAGGAAGTCGAGGGCCGTCAGGATCGTCACCGAGCCCGACAGGATGAACGGCAGGAACGTCAGCGTCGCCACCATGGCGTTCGGCAGGATGTGGCGGAACATGATGGCGCGGTCGGAAACGCCGAGTGCGCGCGCCGCGCGGACGTAATCGAAGTTGCGGGTCTTCAGGAACTCGGCCCTGACAACGCCGACGAGGCCGGTCCATTGGAACAGCAGCAACAGACCCAGCAGCCACCAGAAGCTGGGCACGACGATGCTGGCCAGGATGATCAGCAGATAGAGCTGCGGCATGCCTTGCCAGATCTCGATCAGGCGCTGGCCGATCAAATCTATGAGCCCGCCGATGTAGCCCTGCGTGGCGCCGACGGCGATACCGACGATGGAACTCAGGATCGTCAGCACGAGGCCGAACAGGACTGAAATGCGGAAGCCGTAGATGACGCGGGCCAGCACGTCGCGGGCCTGATCGTCGGTGCCGAGCGGATTTTCCGCGCTGGGCGGCGTCGGCGCCGCGCCCTTCAGGTTCAAATTCACCGTGTCGTAGGAAAACCGGACCGCCGGCCACAGCATCCAGCCTTTTTCGTTGATAAGTTTCTCGACGAACTCGTCGCGGTAATCCGCTTCCGTCTGAAACTCGCCGCCGAAGGTGGTTTCCGGATAGGCGTTGAAGATCGGCATGTAGAAGGCGCCGTCGTAGCGGACCAGGAACGGCTTGTCGTTGGCGATGAACTCGGCGAACAGGCTGACGAAGAAGACGATCAGGAAGATGATCAACGACCAGTAGCCGCGCTTGTTGGCGCGGAAGTTGCGGAGCCGGCGCGCCGTGATCGGCGTGATCGCGGCGCCGAGAAAACGCTGCTTGGGTGCCGGGGCGGCGAGGGTGACGGCCGCTTCCATGCGCTCACGCCTCCCGGGTCTCGAAGTCGATCCGGGGATCGACGATGTGATACATGATGTCGCTGATGATGCCGAGCACGAGGCCCAGCAGCGTGAAGAAATAAAGCGTCGCGAACATCACCGGATAGTCGCGGTTGAGCGCCGCCTCGAAGCCCAGCAGGCCGAGACCGTCCAGCGAGAAGATGATCTCGGTGATCAGCGAGCCGGTGAACAGGATGCTGACGAAGGCACCCGGAAAGCCGGCGATGACGATGATCATGGCGTTCCGGAAGATGTGGCCGTACAGCACCTGGCGCTCCGTCAGGCCCTTCGAGCGCGCCGTCACCACGTACTGCTTGTTGATTTCCTCCATGAAGGAATTCTTGGTCAGCATGGCGAGGCCGGCGAAGCCGCCGATGACCATGGAGAGGATCGGCAGCGTCAGATGCCAGAAGTAGTCCTTGATCTGGCCCCAGGTGGAAAGCTGCTGGAAATTTTCCGACACCAACCCACGCAACGGGAACCAGTCGAAATAACGCCCGCCGGCGAACAGCACGATCAACAGGATCGCGAACAGGAACCCGGGGATGGCGTTACCGAGAATGACGACGCCGGACGTCCAGACGTCGAACTTCGATCCGTCCCGGACCGCCTTGGCGACGCCGAGTGGGATGGAAATGAAATAGACCAGCAGCGTCGTCCAGAGCCCCAAGGAGATCGACACCGGCATCTTGTCGATGACCAGCCCGACGACGGTCTGGTCCTTGAAGTAGCTCTTGCCGAAATCGAAGGTGAGGTAGTTCTTGAGCATCAGCCAGAAACGCTCGTGCGCCGGCTTGTCGAGCCCGAACTGCGTTTCCAGTTGCTTGATGAATTCCGGCGGCAGGCCCTGCGCGCCCCGGTATTTGCTGGTGCCGCCACCGCTCTGCTTGGCGCCCGGCGCCGGGCTCGCTTGCTGGCCGCCGGTTTCCGAACCGACGTTTCCGCTGACCCGGCCCGTCGCCTCGACCGCCTGGCCGGTCAGTTGCGCGATCATCTGCTCGACGGGGCCGCCCGGCAGCACCTGCACGACGGCGAAGTTGATCAGGATGATCACGAACAGCGTCGGCGGGACGAACAGCAGACGGCGGACGATGTATGCGAACATGGCGGCAGTCTATGGTCGGCGGCGGTCTCTGTCACCTAACCCTTTGGCAAGGTTGCTCAGTTGCAGCCCTGGTGCTTCCGCCACATGGCCGGGTCGTGGCCGGCCGGCACCTCGGCGCACGGATCGGCGGCGTAGCCCCGGAGCCGCGCATAGGCCCGCACCTGCTCCGGCGTCAGGATGGCGGGCGTGTCCAGATGCGCCGCCAGATGGATATAGCGGAGCGATTGGCGGCTCTTTTCCACGTCGGCGAGGGCGGCCCTGAGGGAACTGGCGTCCACGTTGCGCTCGCGGAAGCGCGCTTCCAGGGTCTTCTCGAAGCCGATCAGGCGTTCGCCTTCTTCCTTGGAGGCGGTTTGCATCCTGTCGAACAGCATCTGGATGGCGGTGCGCTGTTCGGCGGACAGCCCGAGTTCGGCGCCCAATTCGAGGACGTGCGCCGGCCCCGGATAGCCGTTCAACTCGGCGGCCTTGGCGAGGCCCCAGCCGCCGCCCCGGCGCAATTCCCGGATGTCGTCGTCGGACAGGCTCTTGATCTCGCGAGATTCCTCGCCGGCGTAGGGCGAATGGCCGTGTCCTTGCCCATGTTGGTGCGTCTGCCCGGCGAGAGCGCCCGCCGCCGTCAGCGCGGCGGCCGTGAACGCCATAACCGTGAATCCCGTGAACCGCATGCCGATCCTCCGTGTCGTCGTCAGTTTCCGCCCTTCTTGGCGTCGGCCAGCGCCTTTTCCTTTGCCGGGTCGGTCCACCAGGTCATGAACTGGGTGCCGCGCGACGGCGTGATCTTCGGCCGGCCGAACTTGTCCCAGAACGCGATGCGGTCGTAGCCGGCGTGGAAATGCGGGATGCAGAGGAAGCTCCACTGCAATACCCGGTCGAGCGCGCGGGTCGCCGTGATCAGCGCCTTGCGGTCCGGCGCGGCGATGATCTTCTCGATCAGCGCGTCGATGGCCGGGTTCTTGATGCCGGCGACGTTGCGGCTGCCTTCGTGGTCGGCGGCGCTGGCGCCCCAGAAATCACGCTGTTCGTTGCCGGGCGACGCCGATTGCCCCCAGTTCGACACCACCATGTCGAAATCGAAGGTGTCGACGCGGCGCTGATACTGCGCCGTGTCGACGGTGCGGGTACGCGCCATCACGCCCAGCTTTTCCAGGTTCTTGGCGAACGGCAGCACGACGCGCTCGAACAGCGGGCTCACCAGCAGCACTTCGAACTCCAGCGGCTGGCCGGTCTTCTCGTTGACGCGCTTGCCGTCCTTGACGACCCAGCCGGCGTCCCTGAGCAGCTTGCTCGCCTGACGCAGATTGTCGCGGAGATTGCCGGACCCGTCGGTCTTCGGCGGCTGATATTCCGCCGTGAAGACGCGCGCTGGAAGCTGGCCCCGGAACGGTTCCAACAGCGCCAGTTCTTCCTTGCTGGGCAGACCCTTCGCCGCCAGTTCCGAGTTGTCGAAGAAGCTCCGCGTGCGCGAGTACTGACCATAGAACAGATGCTCGTTCGACCATTCGAAGTCGAAGGCGTAGCCGAGGGCTTCGCGCACCTTCGCGTCCTTGAAGATGTCGCGCCGCGTGTTGAAGGTGAAGCCCTGCATGCCGGCCGGCCGGTCGTGATCGAAGCGTTCCAGCTTGATCAGGCCCTTCTTGACGGCGGGCGTGTCGTAGCCGGTGGCCCAGGCCTTGGACGAGTTCTCGGCGCGGTAGTCGAAGCGGCCGGCCTTGAAGGCTTCGAGCGCCACGGTGGCGTCGCGGTAGTATTCGAACTGAATGGTCTGGAAGTTGTTGGTGCCCTTGTTGACCAGCAGGTCCTTGCCCCAATAGTCGGCGCCGCGTTCCAGCGTGATGGTGCGGTTGGCCTCGACGGCGGCGATCCTGTAGGCGCCGCTGCCGAGCGGCGGCTCCAGCGTCGTGGCGCCGAAATCGCGGGTCGCCCAATAGTGCTTAGGCAGGACGGCGATCTGGCCCAGGATCAGCGGCAATTCGCGGTTCTCGCCCGGCTTGAAGTCGAAGCGGACCGTCAGGTCGTCGATCTTCCGGGCTTCCTTCACGCTGCCGTAATAGAACTTGAAGAAGGGGGCGCCCTTCTCGACGAGCGCGTTGAACGTGAAGATCACGTCATCGGCGGTGACGGGCTTGCCGTCGTGCCAGCGGGCATTGGCGCGCAGCTTGAATTCGACCCAGGAGCGGTCGGCCGGCGTCTTCACGGTTTCCGCCAGCTGGCCGTATTCGGTGAACGCCTCGTCGGCCGAGCCGCTCAGTAGCGTGTCGTAGATGAAGCTCGCACCCGCCGCCGTGTTGCCCTTGATGATGAAGGGGTTGAGGCTGTCGAAGCCGCCGATGGCACCCAAGCGGATGGTGCCGCCCTTCGGCGCGTCCGGATTGACGTAATCGAAATGCTTGGTGTCCGGCCCGTATTTCAGATCGCCGTGCATGGCGATACCGTGCATCGGTTGCGGCTCGGCGGCGGTCGCGGCGGTCGCGAGGAGACCGAGGGTGAGGGCGGCGACAGCGGCGGCGGAAATGTAATGGCGTCGTGACGGCATGGCGGATCGGAACTCCTTGGCCCGTGGGCGTCGACCGGCGGCGTCCCCCGATATGGGGGGCCGGCGGGGTGGAGGTCAAGTCGGCGCGGGGATTAAGGCGGCAAAGGCCGCCATCAGCGTTCCAGGACCTGGATCGCCTGCGTGTGCAGCGCCGCGTCGCCGGCGGCGATGACGGTGCGCTTCTTGGCGTCCGGCCCGGACGCGAAATCGAGCGGCTTGCCCTTCCAGTCGGTGATGACGCCGCCCGCGCCCTCGATCACCGGGATCAGCGCGGCGTAGTCGTAGGGCGCCAGCGAATCCTCACAGACGAGGTCGAGCCAGCCGCAGGCGAGCTGTCCGTATCCCTGGCAGTCGGAGCCGTAGACGGTCTGCTGACAACTCTTCACCAGCCGGTTGAAGCGGGTCAGGTTGCGGCCCTTGAACATGCCGGGCGACGTCGACGTCAGCCACGCGTCCTTCAGTTCGCGGCCCTTGCGGGTGAACGCGTACTTGCCGTTGAAGGTGGTCGGACGGCCGGCGACGCCGACCCAGCGGTCGCCCATGGGCGGTCCGTCGATGACACCGACGACGGCCTCGTTCCGGTGAACGGCGCCGATCAGGACGCCGAAGCTGGGTTTGCCGGTGATGAACGCCTTGGTGCCGTCGATGGGGTCGAGGATCCAGACCGTCTCGGCGTCCGGATTGTGGACGCCGTATTCCTCGCCGAAGATGCCGTCCTGGGGCCGGCGCCTCTCGATCAGCGCCCGCATGGCGGCTTCCGCGGCCCGGTCTACTTCCGTCACCGGGCTGGCGTCGTCCTTGGCTTCGTGCGAGACGCCGGCGCGGAACCGCGCCTGGATGATCGGACGCGCCGCGTCGGCGAGCGCCAGCGCGAGCGTCGTCAGTTCATCGAGTAGGGCGGCTGAAGCCGCCGCCGTCATGGCAACGGCGGCGGGTTGTCGTGGTTCTGACGCAGATAGAGGATGACGGCGGCCCGCTCCGCGCCCTTCTTGAGGCCGGCGAAGGTCATCTTGGTTCCCTTCGCGAAGCCGGACGGGCTGGCCAGGAACTTGTCCAGGTTGTCGTAAGACCACTCGCCGCCGTGGCCCGAGAGCGCCGGCGAATAGGCGAAACCGTCGTGCCCGGCGATCTTGCCGCCGACGGTGCCCCAGAGATTCGGGCCGACCTTGTTCGGACCGCCCTTTTCGACGGAATGGCAGCTCGCGCACTTCTTGAAGACCGCGGCGCCGGCTTCGGCGTTGGCGGAAGCCAGAAGCTGGCCGAACGGCACCTCTTCCTTGGCGGCGCCCTTGCCCTTGCCGCTGTCGGCCTTTTCGGCCACTTCGATCTTGAAGGCGTTTTCCTTCAGTTCCTTGGCATGGACCAGGGAATTGCCCAACTGGTTGGCGCCCCAGACGACCCAGGCGGCCATCAGGACCGCGAAACCGATTTTTTCCCAATTCGAGAAATGCATGCGTCAAACTCCTCGCCGCGACGGGTCGGAATGTAACGGCATCCTCCAAGAGGTTCAACACCGGAGGCGAGGTTCCCGGAAGCCCCTACAAAACAAGCGGAAATACCACCTAAGCCCTTGGGAAACCCCGCCGCCCGGGATATACACGGCGCATGAACGCGGTTCTCAACCCGATCGTGGTGATTCCGGCCCGCATGGCGTCGACGCGCCTGCCGGGGAAGCCGCTCGCCGACATTCACGGCAAGCCGATGATCGTCCAAGTGCTGGACCGGGCGCGGGAAGCCGGCGTCGGCCCGGTGATCGTCGCCTGCGCCGAGCCCGAGATCGCGGCGGCCGTGACGGCCGCCGGCGGCCGGGCGCAACTGACCGATCCGAACCATCCGTCCGGCTCCGACCGCATCTGGGAGGCGCTTAACGCCGCCGATCCGGATGGCCGGCATGACGCGGTGGTCAACTTGCAGGGCGATCTGCCGACGCTCGATCCGGCGCTCGTCACCGCCGTGCTCGCACCGCTGGCCGATCCCGGTGTCGACATCGCGACGCTGGTCGCCGAGATCGTCCGCGACGAGGAACGCGACAACCCGAACGTCGTGAAGGCGGCGGTGGCGTTCCAGCCGGGCGCCGGCATCGGCCGCGCCCTCTATTTCAGCCGCGCCAAGATACCGTCCGGCGAGGGCCCGCACTGGCACCACATCGGCATCTACGCCTATCGCCGCGACGCATTGAAACGCTTCGTCTCGATGCCGCCCGGCGTCCTCGAGACGCGCGAGAAACTCGAGCAATTGCGGGCCTTGGAGGCCGGCATGCGCATCGACGCCGCCTGCGTTGACACGGTTCCGCTCGGTGTCGATACTCCCGCCGACTTAGCGCGCGCCCGCGACATTCTGGACCCCGCGACATGAGCACACCCGATACCCTGATCGCCTTCCAGGGCGCGCCCGGCGCGAATTCCGACATCGCGTGCCGCAACGTGCATCCGGAAATGACGCCGCTGCCGTGCCGCACCTTCGCCGACGCCTTCCGCGCCGTGCAGTCGGGCGAGGCCAAGCTGGCCATGATCCCGATCGACAACACGGTCGCCGGCCGCGTCGCCGACATCCATCATCTGCTGCCGGAGAGCGGACTCTTCATCGTCGGCGAGCACTTCGAGCGCATCAATCATCAGCTCGTCGCCGTGAAGGGCACCAAGATCGAAGAGATCGAGGAAGTGCACAGCCACGTGCACGCGCTCAACCAGTGCCGCGGGCTCCTGGGCAAGTTGGGCGTGACGCCGGTGGTGCACGCCGACACCGCGGGCGCGGCGGCCGACGTCGCCAAATGGAACGACAAGTCGAAGGCTGCCATCGCGTCCCGGCTCGCCGCCGAGGTCTACGGCCTCGACATCCTGCGTTCCGACATTGAGGACGCCGAGCACAACACGACGCGCTTCATCATCCTCGCCCGCGATCACGCGCGCGCGCCCGCCGGCACGCCGGACACCATCACCAGTTTCGTCTTTCGGGTCCGCAACATCCCGGCCGCGCTCTACAAGGCGATGGGCGGCTTCGCCACCAACGGCGTCAACATGATCAAGCTGGAAAGCTATGTCGGCGCCGGCTTCGTGGTGGCGCAGTTCTACGCCGAGGTTGAGGGGCATCCGGACGACCGGGCCATGCAGCTGGCATTCGAGGAGCTTGGGTTCTTCTCGCACGAAGTGACCGTGCTCGGCGTCTACAAGGCGCACCCGTTCCGCAAGACGCAAGGCGACGCCCTCGGCGCCGTCGAGGACGACTGACGCTTCCGCTCAGCGCGGAAACGGCGGCCGGCCGAACGGCGGTGGATGTCCCGGCGGCGGCCGCCCGCCCGGTCCTCCACCTGGACCGCTTCCGGGACCTCCGCCCGGACCACCTCCTGGTCTGCCGCGCATGCCTTGCGGTGGACCGACGGCGAAACTGCGGTCGGGCTCGCCCGCGAAATAGCGCGGGATCACCGGCCATTCCTCGGTCAGTAAATAGGCGTAGGTGCCGTTCGGAAAATCGGGCGTCACCGTCTCGCGCCCGTTGGCACGGTCGAGATCGCCCTGGCCCGTCACCCATTCCCAATCCGCGAAGAAACGGCCGTCATGGCGGCCGCCGGGGCCGCCCGTCCGCGCCCCCTCGCGGACCCGCCAGCCCGACGTCATTTTCTTGACGCCCGCGCCGGCGTTGCTCGGATCCGTGAAGCCGTAGGCGGCGTAGATCGGAAAGCCGTCCGCCGCCCAGCCGACGATCGGCGAATGGCGGTCCGGCGACCACGCCTTGATCAGAACCTTCGGCCAGCCGTGGTAGTGATACTTGCCGCCCGGCTGCACATGCGCGTTGTTGTCGTCGAGGCCCAGGTCGATGAACCCGGAGATGGCGTCGTAGTTCCAGTTCCGGTCCCGGTTCCAGAACTCGGCGGTGAACGGATCGAACGGCACGCCGTTGACGGCGACGCCGAAGTTGTAGCCCTGCACGATCCGGAAATGACCCGTCCGATTGGGCGCCAGGGGCGCGCGGAAATTCAGATCCTGCTCGGCGATGGCGTTCGGATTGTGGGCGTTCGGGAAGCGTCCGGTCGGATGGTCCGGGATGGCGTTCGACGCGATCACGCGGTAGCCGCCCTCCGCCGTGATCGAGACCCGGCCGCTCAGCGCCCAGGCCTTGCCCGTCATCAGCGCCAGCGGCAACAGGCCGAGGCCGACGATCAGTTGCCGGCGGTCCGGATCGACGAGCGGCGGGGCGTGGTCGTCGGGAAGCGGGTGCGGCCGAGAATGTCGGTGCGGACCGGCCATGGCTCAGTCTCCGTCGAGCCAGGTCTGGATCAGCCAGCGCGAGATGGAATCGCGGCGCGGCAGCCGGTAGTCGTCTTCCTTGGCGTCGCGGAATTCCTTCATGGCGGCGACCTCGTCGCGGCTGAACCAGCGGCAGTCGCAAAGCTCGTCCGGATCGAAGCTGATGTCGTAGCTGGTGGCGCGGGCGCGGAAGCCGAGCATCAGCGACGCGGGGAACGGCCACGGCTGCGACGCCATGTAGCGGACGTTGTCTGTCTCGATGCCGGATTCCTCGCGCACCTCGCGCTGCACCGCCTGCTCGAGCGTCTCGCCCGGCTCGACGAAGCCGGCGAGGGTCGAGAACATCGGGAAGGTCCAGCGCGGATTGCGGCCCAACAGGCACGCGCCGCCCGGCACGTCGTCGCGGCTGACCAGCATGATGACGGCGGGATCGGTGCGCGGGAAATGGCCGACACCGCAGGCCGCGTTGGAGCAGCGCCGCTCGTGTCCGTTGTGCGCGGAAACCGTCGGCGCGCCGCAGACGCCGCAGAAGCCGTGCCGGCTGTGCCAGTAGACGACGCCGCGCGCGTGCGCCAAAAGGTGCGCCTCGGCCGGCGCCAGCAGCGGCCCGACCTGTCGCAGATCGGCGAATTCGGCGCCCGGCCCGGCGAGGTCGAGGGCCACTTCCGCCGCCGCCGCGTCGATGGCGCAGGCCATCACCGGCGTGCCGTCGTCGGTGCCGAGCAGCACCGTCTCCAGTGCCGAATTCATCACCGCCTTGGCGGCGGCACCGGCGAGCACGACGGCCTCCGGCGCGGAACCCATGCGGATCAGATTCTTGTCGCCCAGCACCGGAACGACGCCGACGCCGGCCTGCAACCGCTCCGTCACCCAGTCGGGCGTGCGGCGCGACATGCCGTCGCGGAAGAGCGAGAGATGCGTGTAGGTGAGGCTGGTGATCATGGCCGGGAAGTTGGCACACGCATGCGGCCAGCACAATGCATTGGGGGCGATGCCCGACCGTGACGCAACGGAGCGAGGGGCGCCGAAAAAGTGCATGAATCCACTCGACTCCATTCATGTTTGAGGCTTTGTTAACCATTCCGGCCCACTCTGGCGGCATCAACGCTCTCACACCGCTGGGTACCGTCGCGCCGTGCAAGACAGTAGGTGGAGAGAACGGTGGAGATGAAAATGTTCCAAGCCTGCCGGAAACTGGGACCGGCGTTCATGGGGTTGTCCGTGGTGGCGTCGCTCGCCGCCTGCGCCGCCCCGTCGGGCGTCTCCGACATTCTTGCCCTGGACTGCAAACAGATTTCGAAAACCGCCGAGGCCAAGATCAACTGGGCCCGCGTGCCGGAACGCGAGATCGCCATCCGAAACGACGCGTTCTCGCCGATGGTCATGCGCCTGATGCAGGGACGGCCTTACGTCATCCGGGTCCGTAACTGTGACGATTCGACGCACGTCTTCCGCGCCGGCAAGCTGTTCCAGGAGAACGCCGTCGTCGCCGTCGGCGTCGAGGGCAAGCGCGCCGACGAGACCTGCATCTCGGCGATCACCATTCCGCCGCGCCAGAGCGCCGAAATCCGCTTCGTCGCCATCACCGACGGCACCTACGATTACGCCGACGAGTTTTTCCTGCCGTCGTTCTTCAAGACGGGCGTCGCGTCCGGCGCCATCGTCATCGAGGAACGCCGCGAGACCGCCAGCAAGTGACGGCGGCGGCTTCCGCCGGCTGACGCGGGGTTCGGCATGACGGCCGACGAGTTGATCCGTCGTCTCGATCTCGCGCCGCTGCCGTGGGAAGGCGGCTATTACCGCGAAACCTGGCGCTCCGAGCGGGACATCCCGGAAACGGCGTTGCCGTCCGCCTACGCCGGGCCGCGCAGCGCCGGCACGGCGATCTATTATCTGCTGACGCCGGACACCGTATCGCGGCTGCACCGGCTGCCCTCCGACGAGACGTTCCATTTCTATCTCGGCGATCCGGCGGAGATGCTGCTGCTCGGCGCGTCCGGCGGCCGGATGGTCGTCCTCGGGTCGGACATCGCGGCCGGCCAGCACGTGCAACTGACGGTGCCGGGAAATACCTGGATGGGCGCGCGCCTGGTGCCGGGCGGCGGCGCGGGCTATGCCCTCATGGGCACCACGGTCTCGCCGGGGTTCGATTTCGCCGATCTGGAGATGGCCGACGGCGCGGCGCTGGCAGCGGAATTCCCGGCGCACGCGGCGCTGATCCACGCCCTCACATGAACATGGCCTGATCCGCGCCGGACCCGTTTTCCCGCCCATTCTTCCTTTCGAATCCGGGGGTCGGTTGGTATAGTGCCGCCGGGAGATCGGCCCGGACGGGCTCCTCGCCAACCCGGTCAGGTCCGGAAGGAAGCAGCCGTAACGAGTTTCGGCTCGGGTCGGTGTCCGGTCTCCCGCTTAAATTCCGCTCCCGGGCGCGTCGCCGGGGGCGACGCGCCGGAAAACCCCAGCCGGGACATCCCATGAGCGACAGCCCCGCCCCCGAGACCGTCACGGAACAGGCTTCGGGCGAATACCGGGTGCTGGCCCGCAAGTACCGGCCGACCACCTTCGCCGGCCTGATCGGTCAGGAGGCGATGGTCCGGACGCTCACCAACGCCTTCAAGACGAACCGCCTGCACCACGCGTTCGTGATGACCGGCGTGCGCGGCGTCGGCAAGACCTCGACGGCGCGCATCATCGCCCGTGCGCTGAACTGCGTCGGGTCGGACGGCAAGGGCGGCCCGACGACGGAACCCTGCGGCGTTTGCGAGCACTGCGTTGCCATCGCCCAGGACCGGCACGTCGATGTCCTGGAAATGGACGCCGCCAGCCGCACCGGCGTCGACGACGTCCGCGAGATCATCGAGGGCGTGCGCTACAAGCCGACCTCGGCCCGCTACAAGGTCTACATCATCGACGAAGTGCACATGCTGAGCCGGAACGCGTTCAACGCGCTCCTGAAGACGCTGGAAGAGCCGCCGGAGCACGTGATCTTCATCTTCGCGACGACGGAAATCCGCAAGGTGCCGATCACCGTGCTGTCGCGCTGCCAGCGCTTCGATCTCCGCCGCGTCGAGGCGGAGCGTCTCGCCGAGCACTTCGCCGAGATCGCCAGGAAGGAAGGCGCCAAGATCACCGACACGGCGCTGCACATGATCGCGCGCGCCGCCGACGGCTCGGTGCGCGACGGCTTGAGCCTGCTCGATCAGGCGATCGCGCACGCCGGCGGCGACATCGACGAAAAGCTGGTGCGCGACATGCTGGGCCTCGCCGATCGCGCCCGCACGTTCGATCTTTTGGAATCGCTGCTCGGCGGCGACATCGCGTCCGCCCTCGGTCAATTGCACGAACAGTACAACGACGGCGCCGATCCCACCGCCGTCCTCGAGGACATGCTGGGCCTCGTGCATTGGCTGACCCGCGTCAAGATCGTGCCGGAAAGCGCCGACGCGCCGGACGTGCCGGAAAACGAACGGACCAAGGGCCGGGAGCTGACGGCGAAGCTCCGCATGCCGGTGCTGACCCGCGCCTGGCAGATGCTCTTGAAGGGTCTCACGGAAGTGCGCGGCGCGCCCTCGCCCCTGCAGGCGGCGGAAATGGTGCTGGTGCGGCTCGCCTACGCCGCCGACCTGCCGACGCCGGGCGACGCCTTGAAGGCGATGGCCGACGGCGGCCAGGTGCCGGGCGGGGCCGGCGCACCCGCCGGTGGCGGCGGAAACGGAGGTGCCAATGGGGGGGCGAGGGCGGAGGCCCGCGGCGGCTCCTACGCGTCGGCGCGGCCGATGCCGGATTCCCAGCCGCGGACGGAAGCGCATGCCGACAGAGAGGTCCGCGTCTTCAATGATTTCGCCGCCGTCGCCGCCCTCGCCGGTGAGCTTCGCGAAGGCATGCTGCACGCGTTCATGGAAAACCAGGTGCGCGTCGTCCGCTTCGAGCCGGGCCGGCTCGAATTCAATGCCGGGGCCGGCGCCGACCGCGACATGGTGCAGCGGCTGAAGGGTTTCCTCGAGGAACACACGGGCCGGACCTGGGGCATTTCGCTGTCGCAATCGCCCGGCGAGCCGACGCTCCGCGAGCGGCAGGCCGAGGCCGCCGACGCCGCCAAGACCGCCGCCGCCGGGCATCCGCTGGTGAAGGCGGTGCTCGATACCTTCCCGGGTGCCCGCGTCGAGGAGGTGCGGAAAGTCGCGCCGCCGGTGCAGCAGACGCCGCCGCCGGCGGTGCCGGTCGATCCGGACGAGGAACTCGACATCGACTGACGATCCGAGCAGGGATGCCACAGAGGCACAGAGACACAGAGAAGAAATGAAATGGTCGGCAATCGCCGGCCAACGTCTTTGCGCCGCATAGCGGCGCCATATTCTTTTGCTTTCTTTCCTCTGCGTCTCTGTGCCTCTGTGGCTTTCTTGCCTAATCCAACAGGAACAAATTTCCCGACGCCTCGCCCCAGGCGGTCATGAAGTCGCCGAGATACGGCCGTTCCGCCATGGCGCCCTCGATGAAGGTGACGATCTCGGCGACGGCGGCGTTGTAGCCGGCGCGGCCGAGCGTGCCGGTGTGCAACTGCCAGCGCAGATAGACGAGATAGGTGTTGAGCACATCGGTCTCGCAGTAGTTGCGGACCTCCTGGACGCGGCCCTGGTCGATCATCTCGGCGACCATCGAGCCGTCGACGCCGAACTTGCCCGGAAAGCCCATGACGGCGCAGACCTCGTTGAGCTTCACCCTGGCCGACGCGCCGTAGTCGGAGAGCACGTCCAACAGGTCGCAGTGCCACTCGGTGGCGTAGCGGTAGCCGTAGCTGTTCCACTTGTCGCCGGACTTGTGCAGCCAAGGCGCCTCGATGCCGTGCACCATGGCCCTATACTTGAGGACCGGCAGATCGAAGGTGCGGCCGTTGAAGCTGACCAGCCGCGGCTTCATGCGCTCCAGATAGGAAAAGAAACCCTGCAGCAATTGCTTCTCGCCGAAGCCCGGCTCGCCGCCGGAACGGAGATCGCGCATGGCGTAGCCCTCGGCCCGGCCGTCCCGTGTGATTTCGGCTTCCAGGAACGAGATCGCCACCACCTTGTGGAACGGCTGGCGCGGGAAGGAATTCTTCCCGTCCGTGATTTCCAGGTGATAGTCCTCGATGGCCTTGCGCCGGGTCTGCACGTCGCGGCTGTCGATGCCGGTGAGATTCGGCGCCGCGTCCGTGTCGGGAATGGTTTCGATATCGAAGACGAAGAGGTTTTGGTGCTGCATGGCTTGTTATACACTGCCGGCACTTGCCTTCCCACCCAGACGGAGCCGTCCGATATGCAAAACCTCGGAAAAATGTTGAAACAGGCGCAACAGATTCAAGAGCGCATGGCGGAAATGCAGACGCAGATGGCGGAACTGGAAGTGACCGGCCGCTCCGGCGGTGGCATGTGCCAGGTGGTCCTCAACGGCAAGGGCGAGGCGAAGCGGGTCCTGATCGACCGCTCGCTGGTCAACCCGGACGATGCCGAGGTCCTGGAAGACCTGATCGTCGCCGCCATCAACGACGCCAAGGGCAAGGCCGAGGAGGCCATGCGCGAGAAGATGCAGGAGATCACCGGCGGGCTGCAACTGCCGCCCGGCATCCAGCTTCCGTTCTGATCCGCCGCCCATGGCGCAAAGCGAAATAGACCGCCTGACGCAGCTCCTGGCCAAGCTGCCCGGTCTCGGCCCTCGATCGGCCCGGCGCGCCGTCCTGCATCTCCTGAAACGCAAGGACGCGGTGATGCTGCCGCTCGCGCACGCCTTGGCCGACACCGCCGAGCGGGTCCGCGCCTGCGGCATTTGCGGCAATCTCGACACGCACGATCCCTGCGGTATCTGTTCCGACGGCGGCCGCGACGCGGCGACGCTCTGCGTCGTCGAAGACGTGGCCGATCTCTGGGCGCTGGAACGGACCGCCGGCTTCAAGGGCCGCTATCATGTGCTCGGCGGCACGCTATCGGCGCTGGACGGCGTCGGTCCGGACGATCTCCGCATCCCGGCGTTGGTCGCGCGGGTCGAGCGGGACGGCATCACCGAGGTCATCCTCGCCACCAACGCCACCGTCGACGGCCAGACGACGGCGCACTACATCGCCGACCGGCTGCACGGGACCGGCGCCAAGGTCTCGGGCTTGGCGCACGGCGTGCCGGTGGGTGGCGAATTGGATTATCTCGACGACGGCACGCTGACGGCGGCCCTCAAGGACCGGAGGCCGGTGTAGCGTGGCGGCGCCGGGCAAACTCCTGAAGCGCGCGCTCGATCTGCACCGGCAGGGCGACGTCCTCGGCGCCGGCGAGCTCTACCGGCAGGTGCTGCTCAAGGATCCGAAGAACGCCGATGCGCTGAACCTCTTGGGCGTCGTGCTGCAGCAGGCCGGCAATCTGGACGCCGCCGAGGCGCTTCTGAAGCGGGCCGTCGACGCCGCCGGGGATTTCGCGCCGATCTGGGTCAACCTTGGCAACGTCCTGCAGGAAGCCGGCAAGCCGGCCGAGGCCGTGGACGCCTTTCAAAAGGCGCTCGCCCTGCAGCCGAAGCTGGCGGAAGCGGAAAGCAATCTCGCCAGCGCGCTGAATGCGCTCGGCCGGTTCGAGGACGCGGTGGCGGCGGCGGAACGGTCGCTGGCCCTGCATCCGGGGTTCCTGCCGGCGCTCAACAACCTGGGCGACGCGTTTATGAAGGCGGGCCGGCCGGCGGACGCGGCGATGCCGTTCCACCGCGCCATGACGCAAGCGCCCGACAATCCGAAGTATCAGCGCAATTACGGCAGCGCGCTCCTGGAAGCCGGCAACCCGCAGGCGGCGCTGACGCCGCTTTCGGCGGCCTGCCGGCTTCTGCCGACGGATGCCGACGCGCACTACAACCGGGCGAACGCGCTCCTGGCGCTCGACCGGTTCAACGACGCCATTGCGGCTTTCGAGCGGACGTTGGAATTGCAGCCGGGCCGCGTCGACGCGCTTTGCAATCTGGCCGGCGCGTTGCAGTCGGCGGGCCGGCCCGAGGACGCGGTCGGACGGCTCCGCGCCGCCCTCGAGCATGAACCGGATAGCGCCGATCTGCACTGGAACCTGTCGCTGTCGCTGTTACAGGCGGGCGACTACGGCGACGGCTGGCGCGAATACGAATGGCGTTGGCAGACGCCAACCTTCGCCAATTTCCGCCGCGACTTCCCGGCGCCGGAATGGGACGGCGGGCCGCTCGACGGTAAGCGTATCCTGGTGCACGCCGAGCAGGGCTTCGGCGACGGCATCCAGTTCGTGCGCTACGCGCCGATGCTGGCAGAGCGGGGCGCCACCGTGATCCTGGAATGCCGGGCGCCGCTGACGCGGCTTTTCGGTTGCCTGTCCGGCATCGCCGAACGGGTCGACCTTGGCAAGCCGCTGCCGGCGTTCGACCTGCACGCGCCGCTGATGTCCCTGCCGCATCTCTTCGGCACGACGGCGGAAACGATTCTGGCGAGCATTCCGTATCTGCGCCCGCCGGCGGACGCCAAGCCCGATCCCCGCATCGCCGATGCGCCCGGCCTCAAGGTCGGGCTGGCGTGGGCCGGCAGCCCGACGCGGCGCGACAACCACAAGCGCTCCATGGACCCGAAGCTGCTGCAACCGCTCCTGGACGTCGCCGGCGTATCCTTCTTCTCGTTGCAGGTGGGCGACTTCGCCGATCAGCGGCTCACGCTCGACGATCCGGGCCGCGTCGTCGACGTGACGGACGGGCTCGCCGACTTCGCCGACACGGCGGCGGCGGTCGACCAGTTGGACTTGGTGATTTCCGTCGACACATCGGTGCTGCATCTGGCCGCCGCCATGGGCAAGCCCGTGTTCGGATTGATGTCGACGCCGACCGGGTTTCTCTGGCAGTCGTCGCGCCTCGACAGTCCCTGGTATCCGACGGTGCGGCTGTTCCGCCAGCCGCTGCCGGGCGAGTGGGGGCCGGTCGTCGTCGCGGCGCGGGAAGCCCTCGCCGACAGGGCGGCGAGGGGTTAACTCATTCGGCACTCGACGCTGCCGTGAGTGTGGACCCCGGGACGAGCCCGGGGTGACGGGTGAGAATTGCAGGCGCCGAGCCCACCTACTCTCGTCACCCCGGGCTTGTCCCGGGGTCCACTGTCGATATTGCCGACATGCCGAGAGAGAGCGTTCGGTCGCGGCAGGCGTTCAATCCGCTTCGCCCGGCGGCAGTACCTTCGGCGCGTCGTCGCCGTCGCCGAGTTGCAGGGCGTCGATCTTGGCGCCGCGCTTCGTCACCTTGTCGGTCGAGATGCGGATGTCGCGGATGTCGCGGTGCGCCTGATCGAAGTGCGTCTCCAGCTTGCCGACCCGGTCGTCCAAACGCAGCACGTCCTCCAGCATCTTCCGCACTTCCGACTGGATGACGTCCGCCTGCTCGCGCATGTGCACGTCGCGGAGGATCGCCCGCACGGTATTGAGCGTCGCCATCAGCGTCGTCGGCGAAACGATCCAGACGCGGCGGCGGAACCCTTCCTCGACGACGTTCCGGAAGTTGGCGTGCAGTTCCGCGTAGACCGCTTCGGAGGGCAGGAACAGGAGCGCGCTTTCGGCGGTCTCGCCGGGGATGATGTAGCGTTCGGCGATGTCCTTCACGTGCTTGAGAACGGCGGCCTGGAAGGCGCGGCCGGCGACGGCCTTGTCGGCGTCCGTCTCGGCGTTCCGCAATTGGGCATAGCTTTCCAGCGGGAATTTGCTGTCGATGACGATGGGGCCGGGCGGATTCGGCAGCCGGAGCAGACAGTCGGCCCGCTTGCCGTTGGAAAGGGTGGCCTGGAACTCGAACGCCGACGGTGGCAGCGCCGCGCCGACTAGATCGTTCAACTGAATCTCGCCGAAGGCGCCGCGCGCCTGTTTGTTCGACAGAATGTCCTGCAGCCCGACCATCTGCTGCGACAATTCGGTGATGTTCTTCTGCGCGTGGTCGATGACGGCCAGGCGCTCGTGCAGCACCTTCAACGTCTGGCCGGTGCGCTCCGTCTGTTCCGTCAGGCCGTCGCCGAGGCGCTTCGACAGGCTTTCCAAGCGCTGGTTGGTGTCTATCTGCGCCTGTTCCAGCCGCCCGGCGAGCCCGGTCTGCGCGCTCGTCAGCCGTTCCGCCGCTTCCGCGATCTGTTGCAGCCTGAGCGCCTGCTCGGCCCGCGTCTTGGCGCCGCCCGCGAACGCCATGAACAGCGCGGCGGCGGCGATGCCGAGCGCGGCGATCACCAGCACGGTTTCGAGGGTCACTTGCACCTTGCCTCGCTTTCGTCAAAATCCGTTGCGAGCAAGCTTGCCCGAGGGCGCCTGCCAAGGCAATGCGGCGCCATCCGTGATATCGTCCCGTCATCCCATCGGAGGCAACGCCATGCGACATTCCGCCCACGCCGCCGCCATCATCTCGCTCGTCGGCCTTGCCCTGCCGCTCGCGCCGATGGACGCTGAAGCTCAAGCCCAACAAGGGCAGCAGGGCCCCAATGTCACCCTGTACGGCAACGGTATGGCGCTGATCGACGAGACTCGGCGGCTGCCGGCGTCGGACGGCGCGACGATCCGCCTGGAGCGGGTCGGTCCGCGCATGATCGCCGACAGCGTCCGTCTCACCCTCGAGAACGGGCCGGCGGTCCAAGAAATCGCCCTCGATTCGGACCTCTTGACCCCGGCGGCGCTGCTGCGCCGCGCGCTCGGCAAGACCGTCAAGGTGATGCGCGTCAATCCGGCGACCGGCGCCGAGAGCACGGAGACGGCGGAAGTGCTAAGCGTCAACGGACCGGTGCTGCGCTTCGACGACCGGGTCGAGACCGGCGTGCCGGGGCGCCTCGTGTTCGACGGCGTGCCGGCGGACCTCAACGCCGAACCGGTGCTGAGCGTGCGCTTCGCCCAGCCGCTGGCGCAGCCGGCGGCGGCGCGGCTGGCTTATCTGACCGACGGCATCCAATGGGACGCCGTCTACACCATCGAATTGGCGCGGGATTACGGAACCCTCGCCCTCGACGGCTGGGCCAAGGTTACGAACGGCGCCGGCATCGATATCAATGACGCGGCGCTGTCGCTGGTCGCCGGCGACGTCCGGCGGGAAACGCCGCAGGCGCCCCGGCCGGTCCTGATGCGGGCCGAAGCCATGGCGGCGGACGCCAAGATGGCCATGCCGTCGCGCCAGGAATTCGCCGCCTATCATCTCTATGCGGTGCCGGGCCGCGTCACGCTCCGTGACCGGGAAACCAAGCAACTGCGGCTCCTGTCGGCGGCCGGCGTCGCCGCCAAGCGGGTGCTGGAATCCCGCGCCGGCGCGCAGGTGTGGGGACCGACGCGCGGACCCGCGCAGCCGATGCCTGTGCGGCAATCGGTGATCTTCACGAACGAAAAGGATGGCGGCCAGCCGCTGCCGGGCGGTCTGGCGCGGGTCTATGTCGCGGATGCCGCCGGCATCATGCGCTTCGCCGGCGAGGACCGGATCGACAACACGCCTGTCGGCGCGGACGTGCGGCTCGATCTCGGCAACGCCTTCGACGTGACGGTGGCCAGGACGCAGACGTCCTTCAAGTGCGTCGCCGACAAGACGACGGAGGTGGCGTTCACGCTCATCGCCGCCAACGGCGGCACGGCGCCGGCCGAGCTTCGTCTGCAGGAGGACATCGGCGGCGATTGGGAAATCATCGAGCAGAGCCGGCCGTCGAAACGCGAAGGCGGCTCGGCGCAGTGGACCGTCACCGTGCCGGCCGGCGGTAAGACGGAAATCACCTACAAGGTTCGTGTGCGGCGCTGACTAGAGGAACAGGCTCGCCACGGCGCCGGTCATGCACGACGCCAGTGTGCCGGCGACGATGGACTTGCCGCCGAGCGAGATGATGGCGGCGCGCTGCGACGGCGCCATGGTGACGAGCCCGCCGATCATGATGCCGAGACTGCCGAAGTTGGCGAAGCCGCAAAGGCCGTAGATCAGGATCGACCGCGAGCGGTCCTCGATCAGGCCGGGCGGCATTCCGGCCAGCTGTAGGTAGGCGAGAAACTCGTTCAGCACGATCTTGATGCCGATCAGGCTGCCACCGGCCGCCGCGTCGGCCCAGGAAACACCCATCAGGAAAGCGACCGGCGCCATCAGCCAGCCGAGCAGCCGTTCGAGCGCCAGCGGCTGGCCCTGCACGTTCGGCAAAAGGCCGAGCCCGGCGTTGACCAGCGCCACCAGGGCCACCGCCACCACCAGCATGGCGACGACGTTGATCAGCAGCGTCACGCCTTCCATGGTGCCGCGCGTGATGGCGGCCAGCGCGCCGCCGTCGTCCGGCAGATCGACGCCGCCGGCTATGTGGCTGGTCGGTGGCACCATCAGCTCGGCGATCATCACGGCGGCCGGCGCGCTCAGGATCGACGCCGTCAGGATGTGGCCCAGCGCGTCCGGGATCACCGGGCCCAGGATCGAGGCGTAGAGGATCAGCACCGTGCCGGCGATGGTCGCCATGCCGGCGGTCATGACGGCGAACAGTTCGCCCCGGTCGAGCCGCGCCAGATAGGGGCGGATCAGCAAGGGCGCTTCCACCATGCCGACGAAGACGTTGGCGGCGACGCTGACGCCGACGGCGCCGCCGACGCCGAGGGTGCGTTCCAGCATCCAGGCGAAACCCCGCACGACGAGGGGCAGGATGCGCCAGTGAAACAACAGCGCCGCCAGCGCGCTGACGACGAGGATCAGCGGCAGTGCTTGGAACGCGAGGTTGAAGGCGGCGCCGGGATAACTCTCCGGGAACGGCAGCGGCCCGCCGCCGATGTAACCGAAGACGAAGGCGGTGCCGGCCTTCGTCGCGTCCTGGAGCGCGGTGACAAGCGTGTTCAGCGACAGGATGGCGTGCTTGACCGGCGGGATGCCGAGTAGAAGCGCCGCCAGCGCGAACTGCATCGCGACGCCGGCGACGGCGACCCGCATGCGCGCCCGCTTGCGGTCCTCGCTCAGCGCCCAGGCGATGGCGACGAAGACGCAGATACCGAGAATTCCCTGCCAAAACATCCGTGCGCGCCCCTTCGCCAACCTGTTCGCTTGACGATCCTTAGCCGAGGTCATATCTCCAGGCCAAGGAATTCTTGAGGTTTCCGAGGGGGATGCCCGTGGCCGTACTGGACATCATCGTCGCGCCGGACCCGCGCCTGAAGATCAAGGCGAAGCCGGTCGACGCCGTCGACGACGGCGTGCGCGGGTTTCTCGACGACATGCTGGAGACCATGTACGCGGCGAACGGCATCGGCCTCGCCGCGCCGCAGGTGGGCGACGGCCGGCGCGTCATCGTCGTCGATTGCGCGCGTCCCGAGGAAGACCCGCAGCCCATTTGCCTCGTCAATCCGCAGATCATCGGCATCGCCGACGAGGACCGAATCCACGAGGAAGGCTGCCTGTCGTTGCCGGAACACTACGCCGAGGTGATACGCCCCGACTGGATCAAGGTCCGCTATCTGGACCGCGACGGCGAGATCCGCGAGTTGAAGGCGGAAGGTATCCTCGCCATCTGCATCCAGCACGAGATCGACCACCTGGACGGCATCCTGTTCGTCGATCACATCTCGTCCTTGAAGCGCAACATGATCCTTCGCAAGCTGCAGAAGGCGAAGAAGCTCGCCGCCGTCCCGTCGTGACGATGCCCTTGCGCCTCGCCTTCATGGGGAGCCCCGATTTCGCGGTGCCGACACTGTCGGCGCTGATCGACGCCGGACACGACGTGGTGCGCGTCTACGCGCAGCCGCCGAGGCCGGCCGGGCGCGGCCACAAGGAACGCCCCTGTCCGGTGCACGCCCATGCCGCCGATCGCGGCATCGAGGTGTCGACGCCGAAGTCGCTGAAGTCGCCGGAGACGATCGCGGACTTCGCCGCCCTCGGCCTGGACGCCGCCGTCGTCGTCGCCTACGGACTGATCCTGCCGCAGGCGGTCCTGGACGCGCCCCGGCTCGGCTGCCTCAACGTGCATGCGTCCTTGCTGCCGCGTTGGCGCGGCGCGGCGCCGATCCACCGGGCGCTGCTCGCCGGCGACGCGGAAAGCGGCATCTCGATCATGCAGATGGACGCGGGCCTCGACACCGGCGGCGTGCTCGCGGAAGCGCGCACCCCCATCGCCGCCGACGAGACGGCGGAGACGCTGCACGACCGCCTCGCCGGCATGGGTGCCGCGTTATTGGTCGAGACGCTCGGCAAGTTGGCGGCGGGCGAGGCGACGGCGACGCCGCAACCGGTCGAGGGCGTCACCTACGCCGAGAAACTCGATCGCTCGGAAGCGCGGATCGATTGGACGCTGCCGGCCGCCGATCTGGAACGCCGGGTGCGCGCCCTCAACCCGTGGCCGGGCGTCTGGTTCGAACACCAGGGCGAGCGGATCAAGGTCCTGAAGGCCGCGGCGGCGCCGGGCGCGGGCAAGCCCGGCACCGTGCTCAACGACGCGCTCGCCGTCGCCGCCGGCACGGGCGCGGTCCGGCTTCTGGAGTTGCAGCGGCCCGGACGGTCGGCGCAGCCGGCGGACGCGTTCCTGCGCGGATTTCCGATCCCGGCGGGGACGGCCCTTTAAATCGGATCGATCCGGAACGCTTCCCGGTTGGCGAACTGGCGCATGCGGTCCAACCCCTGGCGCATTTCCGTCATGATGAATTCGGCGCGCCGTTGCGGCCCGCCGGATCCACGCGCCGGGAACAGCCTGTGCCAGGCGTCCATCTTGACGCAGAGCGCGCAGAGCACGCCGCCCAGGGAAACGTGATAGCTCTCGATCAGTTTCTTCAGGCTGCGGAACGATTCCGCCGACAGGTTCTCCCACAGCTTCTTGCTGCCGGCCTCGAAGGATTCGAAGCGCGTCGAGACGAGCAGCGTCAGTTCGTTGACGGTGCGTTCCGCCAGATCGACGGTGTTCTGCAGGCTGGTGTCGTTCTTCATGGAATAGGTGCCGCGAATGTCGGTCAGCGAGTCCAGGAAATTGGTGACGATCGGCTGAATGGAATCGAGGCAGCGCCGGTAATAAGACAATGACAGAAAGATGTCGCCGTAGTCCTCGATGAAGTGCGGCACCTCGTCCGGTTTGATGCCGAGGGTTTCCGCCATCAGTTTCAGGTTCTCGAGGGCGCGTTTGACATCGGGGTCGCGAAAGAGGGCGATGACGTCCTCGAAGGTCTCGATCTCCGCCGTCTTCTCGCTGCCGTATATCTGCTGGATTAGCGGACGCGTGAACTCGGTCATGTAGGACGTCAGCTGCTTGTTCATTTCCGGCGACAGCTGCAACGCCTCGTAGTCGTTGACGACGATGCCGTGCTGACGCAGCGCGACGCGCAGCGAATAGACGTCGTAGCTCTGCAATTCCGAGACCTTGCGGAGCACGATCATGTCCGGATTGGCCTCGCCGTCCTTCCAGTCGAATTCCTGCGGCAGGTCGCCGATGGTCAATTGGCCGCTGCCGGCGGCCTTGTCCTTGAACAACTCGACGACGCTTTCCAGGCGCGCGTTCTTGATCAGCCGCGCCCGTTTGAGCCCGTTCGTCTGCAAGGGAAGAATCTCGAGCGGCAGGATATGTAGCGCGTCCCGCTCGTTCTCGATCAATATGCCGCGTTCTTCGTGGTCGTCCAATGCGGGCTCCGGCGATTGACAACGTGCCCGTGACGATAGCAGAAGAACGCTGACGCCCCTAATCGAGCGATCGGACGCGAAAATATGGCCCGTTTTCGGCTGAAGATGGAATACGACGGCCGCGCCTTCGTCGGATGGCAGCGCCAGGAAAACGGTCTCGGCGTGCAGCAGGTGCTGGAAGAGGGCGTTTTCGCATTGTCGGGCGAGCGCGCCGTCGTGCACGCCGCCGGCCGGACGGATGCCGGCGTGCACGCGCTGGCGCAGGTGGCGCATGTCGACATCGAGAAGGACGTCGAGGCGGGGACCGTCCGCGACGCGCTCAACTATTACGTCCGGCCGCATCCGATCTCCATCCTCTCCGCCGAGGTGACGACCGAGGATTTTCACGCCCGGTTCTCGGCGACGGGGCGGGTCTACGACTACCGCCTTCTCAACCGCCGTGCGCCGCCGGCCCTCGACCTCGGGCGCGTCTGGTGGGTGGCGACGCCGCTGCTCGCGCCGCTCATGCACGACGCGGCGCAGGTGCTGATCGGCCACCACGACTTCACCACCTTCCGCGCTACCGAATGCCAGGCGTCCACGCCCGTGAAGACCCTGGACCGGCTCGACGTCCGCCAGCAGGGCGACGAGATCGTCATCACCGCGGCGGCGCGGTCGTTCCTGCATCACCAAGTCCGGAACATGGTCGGCACGTTGAAGCTGGTCGGCGAGGGCAAGTGGACGCGCGACGACATGGCGAGCGCGCTTGCCGCCAAGGACCGGCGCGCCGGCGGGCCGATGGCGCCGGCGGAAGGGCTCTATCTTTCCGGCGTCACGTACTGAGCGCGAATCTGCTTCCGCTCATTCGTAGGAAACGCATTCCTTGCAGACGGTCTCCGACACGTCGCCGCCGAGGTGGGCGCGCCGCAAGTCCTGGAACTTGTCGCAGTTCCAGGCTTCCAGGAACGGCGTGGTGCGGAGATCGCCCATCCGGAACCGCCCATCGTGGTCGAAGCAGCAGGCGGACAGATACCCCTCGTAGGTGACGCGGGCCTCGGTGAAGAGCGACCAGCACGGCACCGGCGGCTGCATGTTGTCGGCGCGTCCGGGATTGCCGCCGCGGATTTCCCAGCCGCGGCCCTTCTCGTCGACGCTGACCAGATCGGCCTGCGAATAGAGCGGCAGCGCGTAGACCTGATCGAGATAGGGCGACAACTCGTCGACCAGACCCTGCATGCGCTCGCCCTGCCCGCCGTCGTAGCGGATGAACGAGCCGTAGAGACCGCAGTCGTAACCGCCCTTGTCGCGCACGGCGCGGGCCGCCTTCACGTTCGCGACCATGTCGTGGAAGAGCGATTTCTTGACGCCGGCGACGCTCTTGAACTGGTCGTCGTCGGCGTAGTTGAGGGAGAACTTGAGGCTGTTGAGACCCGCCGCCATGCAGCGTTCGACCGCATCGGGCTTGGCGAGCGAGCCGTTGGTGGTCAGGAAGACGTAGGGGATGCCGGCGTCCTTGGCGGCGCGGATGGCGTCCGGCAGCCAAGGCAGCAGGAAGCTTTCGCCGAGATAAAAAACGCCGATCTCCTCGACGCCGGCCTCCTTCAGCTGTTTGACGAGGCCGACGTAGAAATCGAAATCCATGTCCCGCTTGTCGCGCAGCTTGTAGCCCGTCGCGCAGAAGGAACACTTGAAATTGCAGCGTGCCGTCAACTCGATCTTGACGCTTTTCGGACACGGCGGCGCCGGGACGCGCCGGGTTTCCTGAATCTTCGTGATGGCGTCGATGCGGTCCGTGATCTTGCCGATGGCCATGCCAAGTCTCCGTCTGCCGAAATTCCTGCCTCTCCCTAGGCCGTCGTGGACACCAAGACATTGATTTTCATCAATTCAGGGAGACCGACCGTTCCGTTGCCGGGGATGCCGGCCCCGTGTACGCTTGCGGGCATGGACAAGATCCCGCTCAACATCGAGCCACGGGCGCAGAACCAGGGCCAAGGCCAAGGAACAACGGCGCCGGTCGAACCGAAGCCGATGCTCGGCTACATCGCCGTCGGCTTCGGGCTGCTCGGCATCTTCGGTCCGGCGCTGTTCTTCATGCCGCTTTGCCTCGTTTTTTCAGTGTTGGCGCTGTTGCGCGGCCAGGGGACGTGGGGGTTCGTCGGCCTGTTGCTGGTGGTCGGCGGGTTTTTGTCCTCGCCCGTCCTGATGGGTCTCGTCGGCCTCGGCGCGCTCTGGATGACCATCGACTGGCCGCAGTTTCTGGACCCGATCCTGCACCTCTTCGACGGCGGACGCGACGTCTGAGGAAATTTCTCAGCCGGCGACCAGCGAGTCCGTGAAGCGTTCCCAAAACAGCGATACCGCGAAATCGACGGCGACGAACATCGCCGCGCGGTGATTGTCGACCCCAAGCGCCGTCTTGGCGATGAACCAGCCGTAGATCAGGACGTAGATCAACAGGATAAGCCCAAGAAAGCTGCGGGCGCCGCCCGACAGCAGCCCCAGCGCGGTCGGCACGTTGAGCAGGAAGAACAGCGCGTTCTGGATAACCGACGACCAGTTGTAGGCAACGACGTAGCGGACATATCGGTCGGTGCGGTCGAACGTCCGGCAGAGCGTATAGGCGATGGCCGGGAACAGCAGCCAGCCGACGCCGTATGACGTGAACTCGTAGAGGTAGGCCAGCGGCACCGGCACGCTTTCCGCCATGCCGGTGCCGTGCATGAGCACCCACAGGAAGAACATCGGTGCGACGATGACGGCGGCGAAGAACGACTGCCAGAAATCGAGATCGCGATCGCCGAAGACGGCGAGGCCGACGGGATCGAAACGGGCAAACCGCACCGCCCCCCAAAGCGCACGATGGATCTGGACGGCGTTCAGGCTCATCCGGCCGGGCCGAAGAAGCGGTCCAGCATGCCGGCGTAGATGTCGGCCAGCGCCCGGATGTCTTCGACGCGGCTGTTCTCGTCGACCTTGTGCGCCGTCTCGTTGGTCAGGCCGAATTCGACGACCGGGCAGAGATCCTTGATGAAGCGGGCGTCCGACGTGCCGCCGGTGGTGCTGAGTTCGGCCTCGCGACCGGTGCGGGCGCGGATGGCGTCGGCGGCGATGGCGCTCAACTCGCCGGGTGGCGTCAGGAAGCTCTCGCCGGACACCCGAACGCGCATGGAATAGCCGCCGCCGGCCTGGTCGAGCCGGCCGCGCAGCAGTTTCTCGACGCTCGCCGACGAGTGCAGGTCGTTGAAGCGGATGTTGACGCGGGCCTCGGCGCGGGCCGGGATGACGTTGGTCGCGGCGTTGCCGACGTCGACCGTCGTCACCTGCAGGGTGGTGGGCTGGAAGTGCTCGGACCCTTCGTCGAGCGGCACCGAGGTGAGCGAGGCGAGCAGCGGGATCAGCTTGTGGATCGGATTGTCGGCGAGGTGCGGATAGGCGGAATGCCCCTGCACGCCGTCGACGGTCAGCCAGACGTTCATGGAGCCGCGCCGGCCGATCTTGACCATCTCGCCCAGTTCGAGCGGATTGGTCGGCTCGCCGACGACGCAGGCGTCGATCTTCTCGCCCCGCGCCTGCAGCCAATCGAGCACCTTCTTGGTGCCGTTGGTGGCGTCGCCTTCCTCGTCGCCGGTGATCAGGAAGCTGATCGAACCGCCGAAATCGGCACCGCGCCGGCCGACGAAATCCGCCGTCGCGGCGGCCATGGCGGCCACCGCGCACTTCATGTCGGCGGCGCCTCGGCCGTAAAGACGGCCGTCCCGCTCCGTCGGCTGGAAGGGATCGCTGGTCCAGTCCTCGGGCTTGCCGGGCGGCACCACGTCGGTGTGGCCGGCGAAGCAGAAGTTGCGCCCCGAGGCGCCGAGCCGGGCGTAGACGTTCCGCGTCGGCTCGCCGGCCGGATCCTCGAAGGTGAGGTCGTGGATCTCGAAGCCGAGCGGCTTCAGGACGCCGATCAGCACGCCGAGCGCGCCGGCATCCGTCGGCGTGACGCTCGGCCGCGCGATCAGCTCGCGCGACAGCTCGACCGGATCAATCGCGGAGGAGCTCATTGACCGACGTCTTGGAGCGGGTCTGCGCGTCGACGCGCTTGACGATGACGGCGCAATAGAGTGACGGGCCCGGCTCGTTGCGGCCCTCGATCGGGCGGGACGGCAGGGAACCCGGCACGACCACCGAATAGGGCGGCACCTTGCCGATATGGGTTTCGCCGGTGGTGCGGTCGACGATCTTGGTCGACGCCGAAATGAAGACGCCCATGGACAGCACCGAGCCCTCGCCGACGACGACGCCCTCGACCACTTCCGAGCGGGCGCCGATGAAGCAGTTGTCCTCGATGATCACCGGGCCGGCCTGCAACGGCTCCAGGACGCCGCCGATGCCGACGCCGCCCGACAGGTGACAGTTCTTGCCGATCTGAGCGCACGACCCGACGGTGACCCAGGTGTCGACCATGGTGCCGCTGTCGACGTAGGCGCCGAGGTTCACGAAGCTCGGCATCAGGATCACGCCCGGCGCCACATAGGCGGAGCGCCGCACGATCGAGCCCGGCACGGCGCGGAAGCCGGCGGCGCGGAATTCCTTCTCCCCCATGCCGTCGAACTTCGACGGCACCTTGTCCCACCACGAAGAGCCGCCGGGGCCGCCGGAAATCGGCACCATGTCGTTCAGGCGGAACGACAGCAGCACGGCCTTCTTCAGCCACTGATTGACGACCCAGGCGCCGTCGACTTTCTCGGCGACGCGGGCCTTGCCGTTATCGAGGAGGTTGAGCGCGGTTTCGACCGCGTCGCGGACTTCCCCCTTGGTGGTGAGAGTCACCTTATCCCGGCCTTCCCAGGCGGCGTCGATGACGGCGGCAAGCTGGTCGTTCTGCATGGTCGTTTCCTCGTCTTTTGGTCTTGCGGGGCGGGGCGAAGATGCCGCTCCCCCGTGGGGGTGTCAACCGGCTCCCGGTCCCGTGCGGGCCGGATCAGGCGGCCGGCGAGCCGGCGCCCGTCACCTCGGCGAGCCAGGGCGAAAGTTCGCCGATGGCATGGTCGATGTGCTCGCCGTCGCTGCCCGACCGGGCCCAGTCGGACTCGGTATGCAGCCACACCGTCGTCATGCCCATGTCGGCGGCCGGCACCAGATTGCGGGCCATGTCCTCGACCATGACCGCGCCCGCCGGGTCGATGTCGAAGCGGCGGCAGACCTCGGCGTAGGTGGCCGGGTCCGGCTTCGGGCGATAGCCGGAATCGATGATGTCGAAGCAGCCGCAGAAATGATGGTCGACGCCGATATGCTTGGTGATCCGGTCGGCGTGCGGCGTCGAGCCGTTGGTGAAGATGACCTTTCGTCCGGGCAGCGTTTCCAGGGCCTTGGACAGCACCGGGTCCGGCGAAATCGGCGCCAAGTCGATGTCGTGCACGTATTCCAGATACACCTTGGGGTCGACGCCGTAGAGCTTCATCAGCCCCTGCATGGTGGTGCCGTGCTGGCGGAAATAGTCCTTCTGCAGCCGGCGCGCTTCCATCTGCTCCAAACCGAGCAATTCCGAGACGAAACGCGTGATATTCCAGTCCACCTGGTCGAACAGCCTCGACGACGCCGGATAGAGCGTGTTGTCGAGGTCGAAAATCCAGACATCCGCCGCCATCAGGTCTTCGGCGGATTTGCGGGGGGTGCGTCGCGTCATGGCCGGAATTAGGGGTTGTCCGGCCGAAAAAGACAAGGCCTTCCGGGGGGGGCCTTCCGGAGGGGCCTTCCGGGGGAAATCGCGGAATAGCCGTGTTCCCCCGCATCTCCTAGTATAGCGGCATAGGTTCACCAGAGAACGTAATGAACGAACAGGCGGTCAAAACCGTTTCGCCGAACGCGGCTTCGGCGGACGATGCGAAGCTCATCGCCGGTTATGCCGGCCCCGCCGTGCTGATCGGGGCCGACGGAAAGCCGCTGTTGTCGAACGCCAAGGGGGCCGGTCTCGAACGGGCCATGGAAAGCGCCGCCATCGCCGACGTCCAGGCGCTGGTGGACAAGGCCCGGGAGAGCGCCAGCATCGCCGGCGCCACCGTCACCATCGCGACCAGCCGCGGCGATCTCGTGCTCGACGTCACGGCGCTGCCAGTGATGGACGGGGCCGGCAAAATCCTGGTTCTGGCGCGGGATCTGACGATGGAGCGGAACCTCCGCACCACGCTGGTGGAATCCCGTCAGCGCTACAAGGATCTGGTGGAAATCTCCAACGACTTCTCGTGGGAAGTCGACGGCGAGGGGCGGTTCGTCTTCGTGTCGCCGAAGGGCGCGCTCGGCTACCGGCCGGACGATCTGGTCGGCAGGACGGCGCGCGATTTCGTCATCGATCCCGACGACTTCACGCCGTTTCCGTTCACCACGACGCGGCGCCTCGACAACGTCGAGATGTGGCTGAAACGGGAAGACGGCGGCACCGCCTGCATGGTGGTGACGGCGATGCCGCTGATGCGCGCCGACGGCGAACAGGAGAGTTGGACCGGCTGCCGCGGTGTCTGCCGCGACGTCACCGAGGAGCGGGAAAGCGAGGCCGCGCTGGCCCGCGCCCGGCACCGGGAACAGTTGCTCAACTACATCGTCAATCAGATCCGCGACGAGATCGAGCCGCACGACATGCTATCGGCGGCGGCGACCGCCATGGCCCGCGCCCTCGGCGCCGCCGGCTGCCGCATTTTCCGCGAGGGTGAGCGCGGCGGCCTCGCCATCGCCGCCGATTACGGCAACGGCCAGGGGCTCGAGAACCTGCAGACGCGGATCGACGGCCTGAAATCGTCGGAGGTGCGGACCCTCGACATCGGAACCTGGTCGGTGCTGGCGACGCCGACGCACTACCGCAACGAAATCAACGGCGCCATCGCCATGTGGAAGCCGGTCGGCGCCGGCGTCTGGGACGACGACCACCGGCTCCTGATCGGCGACATCGCCAACCAGCTCGGCATCGCCAACGAACAGATCGCCAACCACGAACGCATTCTCCGCCTGTCCAGGACCGACGGCATGACCGGGCTTTTGAACCGGCGCGCCTTCTACGAGGAGGAATTGCCGCGCCGCGTCGCGCGTCTCGAGCGCAGCGGTTCGACGGCGGCGCTGTTCTACATCGACATGGACAATTTCAAGCGCGTCAACGACGTGCACGGCCACCAGGCCGGCGACGACGCCATCCTGTTCCTGCGCGATCTGCTGCTGAACTTTTCCCGCCCGGGCGACTTGATCGCGCGCCTCGGCGGCGACGAGTTCGCCATGTGGCTGGACGGCATCGACGAGGAAACGGTGCGCCGCCGCGCCGCGCAACTGATCGAGACCAGTCACGAGATGCGCAAGATGTCTGGCGATGACGAGCACCCGCTCGGCATTTCGGTCGGCGTCGCCTTCTTCGATCCGAAGTCCGGTGAACGGCTGGGCGATCTGCTCGCCCGCTCCGACGCCGCCATGTACGCCGTGAAACGGCGCAGCAAGGGCGGCTTCGAGATGGCGCCGCCGCCGGGCGCGCCACTTGACGACGCCGCGGCCGGCGCGTAGCGCCGAAAGTGGGACGCGAGGGGGGAAAGCGGAAGATGAGAGGGGCTTGAGATCATGGCGGATGGCCTCGGTCCGCAATCCGTCTCATACGAGCAAGCCAAGGTGCTTGCCCTCGACGCCGATCCGAACGTGCGCCGGGCACTGGCGGCGCGTCCCGACGTCAGTGCCGAAATTCTCTATTACCTCGCCGAAGACAGCGACGCCGCCGTTCGCCGCGCCGTCGCGCTCAATGCTTCGGCGCCTCGCCAGACGGACCTTCTGCTCGCCAAGGACGCCGACGAAACGGTCCGCGAAGGTCTCGCCGAGAAAATAGCGACCATCGCGCCCGGCCTGACGTCGGCGGAAACGAGCAAGATCCGCGCCCAGACCTACGAGGCGCTGGAAACCCTCGCCAAGGACCAGTTGGCCGAGGTCCGCGGCGTTCTCGCCGAGGCATTGAAGGACGTCGTCGACGCGCCGGCCGACATCATCCGCGCTCTGGCCATGGACTTGGAGATCGCGGTCTCCGGGCCGGTCCTCGAACATTCGCCGGTCCTGACCGACGCCGACCTCATCGACATCGTCTCCCGCGCGCCGGCGAACGGCGCCGTCGGCGCGGTGGCGCGCCGCCAGGGCCTGAGCGAGGACGTCGCCGACGCGATCATCGGCACCGACGACGTCGACGGCATCGCCGACCTGCTCGGCAACACGTCGGCGCAAATCCGCGAGGAGGCCCTGGACGATCTGATTCTCCGTGCCGACAGCGTCGAGCTTTGGCACGCGCCCCTGGTGGCGCGGCCGACGTTGCCGGCCGGCGCGGCGACGCGCATGGCCGGATTCCTGGCCGACAATCTTCTGCAGGTGCTGGAAAAGCGCGACGACATCGACGACACGGCGGCGAGCGCCATCCGCGAGGCGATCAAGAACCGCGTCAGCAACCCGAAGATTCTGTCGCAGGCGGTGGGGGCCGGCGTCGATTTCCTCAAGGTCGAGCCGCCGCTGGCCGCGGTCGAGAATCTGCGCAATACCGGCAAGCTGAAATCCGACATCATCCTCCGCGCGTTGCAGGCGGGGGACCATCCGTTCGTGTTCGCGTCCATCATCGTCATGAGCGGGCTTCCGGTCGGCGTCGCCCGCAAGATCTTCATGGAAAAGAATCCGAAGGCGATCGTCGCCTTGTGCGTCCGGGCCAAGCTGCCGGCCGCACTGACAGTCATGGTGCAGCAGAAAATGGCGCGCATCGCGCCGTCGCAGGTCATCGGCAACGAACGCGGCGGCCTCGGCGATCTCGACCGCGACGAATTGAACTGGCAGATCGAGTTCTACACCGACATGGCCGAACGTGGCACGTTCTGACGGGGCGGTAATCGGACATGCTGTCTAAACTTTTCTCGAAGCGCGGCAAGAAGGAGCCGGAAAAGCTCGGCTACGAGGACGCCAAGCGTCTGGCCCGCGACCCGGACGCCGGCGTGCGCGCCGACATCGCGGCCCGCGAGGACGTGCAGCCGGAGTTGTTGTATTTCCTGGCCGAGGACCCTTCGCCGAAGGTCCGCCGCGCCCTCGCCGGCAATGCGGCGGCGCCCCGGCAGGCGGATTTGTTGCTGTCGCGCGACAGCGACGTCGGTGTCCGGGAATCGCTGGCCGAGAAGATTTCCCGCGTCGCGCCCGGCCTTTCCGCCGTCGAGCAGGACCGGCTCCGCGCCATGGCCTACGAGGCATTGTCGACGCTGGCGCGCGACCAGGCGACGAAGGTGCGCCAGATACTCGCCGACGCCCTCAAGGAAGTGGCGGACGCGCCGGCCGATGTGATCCGCAAGCTGGCCTGGGACGCCGAGATGGCGGTGGCGACACCGATCCTGCGGTTCTCGCCGGTGCTCACCGACGAGGACCTGCTCGGCATCATTGCCGCCCGGCCGAACGAGGGCGCCGTCTCCGCCATCGCCGAACGGCGGGGCGTTTCCGAAAACGTCTGCGACGCCATCATCGACAGCGACGACAGGAACGCCATCGGGCTCCTGCTCGGCAACGCCAGCGCGCAGATCAGGGAAGAGGCCTTGGACCGCGTCATCGGCCGCGCCATCGACGTCGACGACTGGCACGAGCCGCTCGCCATGCGGCCCGGCCTGTCGGAGCGGGCCGCCGTCAAGATCGCCAGGTTCGTTGCCGACGACATTCTGCGCCGCATGGGGGCGCGCGAGGATCTGCCCGTGACCACCCTGACGGCGGTGCGGGCCGTCGTCGAGCGGCGCATCGCCGACGAGGACCATGCCCGCGAGGCCACCATTACCTCGGCCGACGACGGCCACGCCGACATCGACGTGGATCAGGCCTATGACCGGGCATTGAAATTGTGGTCGGACGGCAAGCTCGACGAAAAGATGCTCCTCGCGACCGTCGAGCGCGGCGAGAAGCGCGACGCCATGGCCATGCTTTCCGTCATGACCGATCTGCCGATGAAGGTGGTGGAGCGGACCTGCCAGTCGAGGAGCGCCAAGGGGTGCGTCGCCATCTGCTGGAAAGCGGGCCTCGGCGCCAAGTCGGCGGAAACCGTGCAGCAGCGTCTGGCCGGCATCCCGGCCAAGGAAATCCTGCGCGCCGACGAGGGCGCCTACGCCATGTCGGACGACGATCTCGCCTGGCAGTTGGATTTCATGAAGAGCCTGTGAGGCCCCCAGGCCCGTATCGGGCCGTGCCGGCCCCCATGCCCGTATCTGGGCCCGTATCGGGCCGTGCCGACCTTTAACCCCGCATGACGAGCGTGCCGGCGCCGCCGGCGGTGAAGAGCTCCACCAGGACCGTGTGCGCGACCCGGCCGTCGATGATGGCCGCGCCCTCGACGCCGGCGTTGATGGCGTCGATGCAGTTCTCGATCTTCGGGATCATGCCGCCGGTGATGACGCCGTCGGCGATGGCCTTGCGGGCCTCCGAGACCTTGAGTTCGGAAATCAGCTTCTTGTCGGCGTCGAGCACGCCGGCGACGTCGGTCAGCATGTAGAGCCGGGTCGCCTTGAGCGCGCCGGCGATGGCGCCGGCCGCGGTGTCGGCGTTGATGTTCAGGGTCTCGCCGTTCGGTCCCATGCCGATCGGCGCGATCACCGGAATGACGTCCGTGTTGGCGAACACCTCGAGCACGTGCGGCGCGATCTGCTTCGGTTCGCCGACGAGGCCGAGGTCGATCACGCGCTCGATGTTGGAATCGGGATCGCGCTTGGTGCGCGTCAGTTTCTCGGCGCGGATCAGGCCGCCGTCCTTGCCGGACATGCCGACGGCGGTGCCGCCGGCGGCGGTGATGGCGCTGACGATCTGCTTGTTGATGGAGCCCGACAGCACCATCTCGGCGACCTCGGCGGTCGCCTGATCGGTGACGCGGAGCCCGTCGATGAATTCGCTCTTGATGTTCAGTTTGTCCAGCATGGCGCCGATCTGCGGGCCGCCGCCGTGTACGACCACCGGGCGGATGCCGACCTGGCGCAGCAGAACCATGTCGCGCGCGAACAGCGCCGCCAGCTTGTCGTCGCCCATGGCGTGGCCGCCGTACTTCACGACCACGGTCTGGCCGGAGTAGCGGCGCATGTAGGGAAGCGCCTCCGAAAGCACGCTCGCCTTCAGGAGGTTCTCGTCGCGGTCTTGAGACGATTCTTTCTTCATGGCCGGCAAGTTAACCCGTTTATTTCGAATGCGAAAGCGCGATGGCGGCCAGTTCGGCGCGAAGCTCGGCGATGCCGGCGCCGTCCCGCGAGCTGGTCGAGATGATGACGGGATGCGCCGCTGGATGCTTGGCGATTTCGGCGGCGGTCTTCGCCCTGAGGTCTTCCAGTTCCGCCGCCTTCACCTTGTCGCACTTGGTCAGCACGATCTGGTAGTTCTGCGCTGAGGCGTCCATCAGCGCCATGGCGTCCCGGTCGGACGGCTTGATGCCGTGTCGGGCGTCGATCAGCAGGCAGCAGCGGCGAAGCTCGGCGCGGCCGCGCAGATAATCCTCGATCAGCCGCGTCCAGCCCTGCACCTGCTTCTTCGGCGCCTTGGCGAAACCGTAGCCGGGCAGGTCGGCGAGCATCAGCTTGCCGTCGACGTCGAAGAAATTGACCTCGCGGGTGCGGCCGGGCGTGTTCGAGGTGCGGGCCAGGGTCTTGCGCCCGGTCAGTGCGTTCAACAGGCTCGACTTGCCGACGTTGGACCGTCCGGCGAAGGCGACCTCCGGAACGGCGGACGGTGGCACGTGCTCCAGCTTGACGGCGCCGAGCACGAAGGCGGCCGGCTTCGCGAACAGAAGCCGCCCCGCCTCCTGCCAATCGGCGTCGTCGGCAATGGCGTCGGCGGGCCCGGCCATGCGTCAGCTCAGCGCTTGCTTCGCCTTGAGCCCCATGCGGTGCATGATCACCCACTGCTGGAGGATCGAAAGGGTGTTGTTCCAGGCCCAGTAGATGACCAGTCCGGCCGGGAAACTGGCCAGCAGGAAGGTGAAGAACAGCGGCATGAACAGGAAGATCTTGGCCTGGATCGGGTCGGCCGGCTGCGGGTTCAGCTTCTGCTGCAGGAACATGGTGATGCCCATGATCAGCGGCCAGACGCCGATCATCAGGAACTGCGGCGGCGTCCACGCGATCAGGCCGAACAGGTTGAACAGCGTCGTCGGATCCGGCGCCGACAGGTCCTGAATCCAGCCGAAGAACGGTGCGTGACGCATTTCGATGGTGACGAACAGCACCTTGTAGAGGGCGAAGAACACCGGAATCTGCACCAGGATCGGCAGGCAGCCCGACGCCGGATTGACCTTCTCCTTCTTGTAGAGGGCCATCATTTCCTGGTTGAGGCGCGCCTTGTCCTCGCCGTAGCGGTCACGCAGCTTCACCAGTTCCGGCTGCAGCTTCTTCATCTTGCTCATCGACACGTAGGATTTGTTGGCGAGTGGATAGAACAGCAGCTTGATGCCGACGGTGAGCACCAGGATCGAGATGCCGAGGTTGCCGAGGTGGCTGTGAATCCACAAAAGCGCCAGGAAGATCGGCTTGGTCAGGAAGTAGAACCAGCCGAAGTCGATGGCGAGGTCGAAGCGGGCGATGCCGAACTTCTCCGAATACATGTCGAGGAGAGTGACCTCCTTGGCGCCGGCGAAGATGCGGCTCTCGCTGCCGGCGCTGCCGCCGGCGGGGACCGTCACGGCGGCGCCCAGGAAATCGGTCTGATAGACGTCGACCAGGCCTTCCTTGCGGTACAGGAACCGGGTCTGAACGGTGTCGGACTGGTTCGGAATCAGCGACGCCAGCCAGTACTTGTCGGTGATGCCGATCCAGCCGCCGCGGGTCTGCGCGCTCTTCGGCTCCTTGGCTTCCTTGATGTCGTCGTACTTGATCTCGGTCAGCGCGTCGCCGATGACGCCGAGCAGGCCCTCGTGCAGGATGTAGAAGCCGGTCGTGTGCGGCGTGCCGTAGCGGTTGAGGAGCGCGTAAGGGTAGAGCGTCACCGGCTGCGCCAATTTGCTCTCGACGGTCTGCGTCACCGTGAACAGGTAGTTCCGGTCGACGGCGAACTTGCGCTTGAAGACGAGGCCCTTGCCGTTGTCCCAGCTCAGCGTCACCGGGCCGTCGGGCTTCAGCGTCGCCGCGTCGGCGGTCCATTCTGAGGTCGGGCCGGGCAGCGGCTGGTCGGCGCTGCCGGTCCAGCCGTGTCCGAAGAAATAGGCCTCCTTGGTGCCCTTCGGCGACAGGATGACGATTTCCGGGCTCTTGCGGTCGACCGACTCCCGATAGTCGGCGAGCGTCAGGTCGTCGAGAAACGCGCCGGTCAGTGCGATCGAGCCGTGCAGGCGCGGCGTCTCGATGCGGACCCGCTTGCCGGCGGCCAAAGCCTGGGCGCGGTCGAGCGCCTTCGCCGCCTCGCCGCTCAGGGCCGGCGCGCCGCCCGGCACGGCCGGGGTTGTCGTGGGGGCCGTCGTGGCCGAGGGG
>JAYOFL010000012.1:0-64606 GCA_038117205.1 Rhodospirillales bacterium
CGGCTGCGGCGCCGCCGGCGCGGGCTGCTGCGCCTGCGCCCGGGCCGGGGAAACGTCGATGGAGCTCTTCATCAGCGCGTCGACGCCCTGCCAGATGTCGCCGACCCGAACCGTCAGCATCAACGTCGCCGCGAAGATCGTCAGCGGCAGGAACCTGATCTTTGAGAAAAACTTCTTCATCGCCGTCCTCGCCCGCTTCCTATCGCGCCTCGCGGAGTGCCCGCAGGAGTTCCCGTTCCGCTTCCGACCGCCCCGCGTCTTCGTCGTCGCGGGCGAGCGGCGCCGGGCGCCGCGCCTCGGCGGCCTCCAACGGACCCTTCTTCGGCGCCGGCACGGCGCCCAGTTCGTCGCGCGCCTCGCGCACGAGTTCCTCGAGCCTGTCGGCGGCGACGCCGCCGCGCTCGTTCAGGAACGTCAGGTCGTCGCGCAGCGATTGCGCGCGCTCCATCTGCTGCTCCAGCGCCTGCGCGACGGCGCGCAATTGCTGGATGTTGTCCTCGGCGCGGAAGGTCGACTCGCCGAAGGTACGGGCCAGCCGTTCCAACTCGCCCTTGTCCTTGCGGAGCCGCGTGAGGCGCTTGTTGAGCGTCATCGCGTATCCGATCGTGATGATCAGGAGAACCGCGACGACAATATCCATGATCAGCGAATAGGGCATCTTTCCATTGCCTTTCGACGCGCGCCCGTCACTGGGTGCGCGGAAGCTTGTCCAGTCTGTCCTCGATCATGACGGCGATCTGGTTGCCCTTGCGCCCCATGCGCGCCGTGTACATCGAGACGTCGCCGCAAACGAGTTCGATCTTCGAGGCCGGCGTCGCGCTCAGCATGATCCGCGATCCGACCCGAAGGTCGAAGACCTCGCGCAGCTTCATGATCTGCGTGTCGATGACGGCTTCGAGATCGACCTCGGTCACCCAGAGTTCTTCCGCGAGGTGGGTTTCCCAGATGGTGTCGCGGCCGAACTTCTCGCCCATGAACATCTGCAGCAGCAGCTCGCGGACCGGTTCCAGGGTCGCATACGGCAATAGCAACTCCAGCCGGCCGCCGCGGTCTTCCATGTCGATGCGCAGCCTGGCGACGATGGCGGCGTTCGACGGCCGCGAGATGGTGGCGAAACGCGGGTTGGTTTCCAGCCGGTCGAAGCGGCAGGTGACGGGGCTCAACGGCTCGAACGCCGCCGACAGATCGCCCAGCATGACGTGCACCATCCGCTCGACCAACGAGCGCTCGATGGTGGTGTACGGCCGGCCCTCGATGCGCATCGCCGCCGTGCCGCGCCGGCCGCCGAGCAACACGTCGACGATCGAATAGATCAGCGAGCTGTCGACCGTGATCAGGCCGAAATTGTCCCATTCCTCGGCCTTGAAGACGCTCAGCATCGCCGGCAACGGGATCGAATTGAGATAGTCGCCGAAGCGGATCGACGCGACGTTGTCGAGCGACACTTCGACGTTGTCGGAAGTGAAGTTACGCAGCGAGGTCGACATCAGACGCACCAGGCGGTCGAACACGACCTCCAGCATCGGCAGTCGTTCGTAGGAAACCAGCGCCGACGACAGGATCGCCTGGATGCCCGAGCGCTCGGACCCCTTTTCGGTGTCCCCGTCTAAGCCGAGAAGTGAATCGATTTCGTCCTGGTTGAGGACGCGGGTCGCTTCGCGCGGCGTGCTGGAGGCGCCACCGCCGTCGCCGCCGCCGCCGCCGCCGTCGCCGGCCATCATGGCTTCCCATTCGGCCGCCAGATCGTCCTGGTCGCCGCCGCCGTCGCCGCCGTCGCCGCCACCGAGCGCGGCTTTCCATTCGGCGGCGAGCGCGTCCTGGTCTAGGTCGTCACCGGGCGCCATGGCGCGTCATACCCCCTGGACCGGTGCGCCGCGATTGGCGCGAAACGACGTCATTGGATCAACATCTCCTTGAACAGGATATCCCTGACCTTGGCCGGCGCGACGGCGACCCGGATGCGGGCCAGCAACTCCTCGCGCAGTCGGTACATGCCGGCGGACCCGCTCAGATCTTCGACCCTGAGCTCGCGCAGGTAGACGTTGAAGTTGTCCATGACCCGCGCGATTACCGCTTCGACAATGGGTTTATCCGTCTCCTTCTCCAACTCCAGGCTGACCTGGATCTTGATGAACCGCGCCTTCCTGGCCGCGCCGCTGTTCAAGTTCACCGTCAGCGCCGGCAGCTCGTAGAACACGCTTGGCCCTTCAGGGCCGGCGGCCGTTTCGGACGCCTCGCCGTGCGGCTTGCCCGTGATCATCGCCATGACCGGATCGAGCAGGCCCGTGAAGTAAGCGCCGGCGAGACCACCGATTACCAGGAGGAGTACAACGAAAATGATGAGGAGGAGTTTCTTCTTGCCCCCGGAGCCTCCGGAGCCCGCTTCCTCGCCGCCACCACCGCCTTCGTCACCGGCGTCGCGTTCTTCGTCTTCCTCGGCCATGCGGTCCTTTCGGTTCGCGAGCGGCGATGCCCCGTGGGCGCCGCCGCCTGCCGGACTATAGAGTCCGTTTGGTTAACAAGTCGTTGCCGGAGCAGCCAGTGCGCCCCTCGACAACGTCCGCACCGTTGGCCGACCCCAAAGGGGGCGCGGTTCTTGGCGAATCGCAGATTACCAAATCACGCCTCGTTCCGCCAACTATCGCCGCCCGGCCGGTTCCAGGGTTTTCAAGGCGCCGACCGCCCGAAATCGACGCCGGAACGGGTAAATCCTGCCCGGCAATCCCTGCTTTTTGACCGTCGGCGGACCGGCGGCAGATCTGCAGTTTCAATTCAACTAATTGATTTTACGCAATTTTCTACGCTGGCACGCCTTCTGCATTAACGCTGCCGGGACAATCCGGCATCGGGACAAGAGCCGGAAGCGGGACAAGGGACTGTGGAACCATGGAAAACACGATGTACGTGGCGCTGTCGCGCCAAGCCGGGCTCAGGCGGGAAATGGACGTGGTCGCGAACAACCTCGCCAACATGGGCACACACGGATTCAAGGCCGAGCGGATGATGTTCATCGAACACCTGGTGAAGAGCAAAGGCGGCGAGAACCTGATTTCGCCGCGCCTCGCCTATGTCCGCGACATCGCGACGATGACCGACGAACGGGCCGGCGCCATCGACACGACCGGCAACCCGCTCGACGTCGCCATCCAGGGCGACGGCTATTTCGTCCTGCAAACGCCGAACGGCGAGCGATACACGCGGAACGGCCGCTTCCAGCTCGACAACTCCGGACAATTGGTCAACCAGCTCGGACAACCCGTGCAGGCCGACGGCGGCGCGCCGATCATCTTCGCCCCGGAGGACCGGGAGATCGTCATCTCCAAGGACGGCACCGTTTCCACCAACAACGGCGAGCTCGGCAAACTGCGCGTCGTCAAATTCCAGAGCGACCAGAAACTCGAGCGGACGTCCGGCGCCCAGTTCATCGCCGGCACCGACAACCCGCCGCAGCCGGTCGAGCAGGCGAGCATCATTCAGGGTGCCGTCGAGAACGCCAACATCGAGCCCATCATGGAGATGGCGAACATGATCAACGTGCACCGCTCCTACGATGCGGTGCGGAACTTCATCGATCGCGAGGACGAACGGCAGAAGTCGATGATCCGCGATCTGCCGCGGGCGAACTGATCGGCCGCACGAACGACCGCCGGAACCGGCGGCGCAAGAACGGGAAAAGGACTAGGACCATGAGATCTTTGGACATCGCGGCCACAGGCATGCTGGCCCAGCAACGAAACGTCGAGGTGATCTCGAACAACCTCGCCAACATGAACACGACGGCGTACCAGCGCCGGCGCACCGAGTTTCACGACCTGATCTACCAAGACCTGCGGCGCGTCGGCTCGACGTCCTCGGACGCCGGTAACGTCGTGCCGACGGGTGTGCAGCTCGGCCTCGGCGTCAAGCTCGCCGCCGTCTACCGCATCCACGAGCAGGGCAACCTGACGGCGACCGACAACACCTTCGACGTCGCCGTCCAGGGCAAGGGCTTCTTCCCCGTCCTGTTGCCGACCGGCGAGACGGCCTACACCCGCGACGGCACCTTCCAGTTGAACCAGAACGGCCTGATCGTGACGCACGACGGCTATCAGGTGCAGCCGGGCCTGACCATTCCGTCGAACGCCATCGACGTCACCATCAGCAACGCCGGCCAGGTGCAGGTGAAGATCGAGGGACAGGTGGCGCTGACGACCGTCGGCCAGATCCAGCTCGCGACCTTCCAGAACGAGCCGGGCCTGCAATCCATCGGCGACAACCTGCTGTTGGAAACGCCGGCGTCCGGTAACGCCGTGCTCGGCAACCCGGGCTCGGTCGGCTTCGGCACCATGCTGCAGGGCTTCCTCGAAACGTCGAACGTCAACGCGGTCGAGGAAATCTCGCACCTGATCTCCGCGCAGCGCGCCTACGAAATGAACTCCAAGGTCATCCAGACCTCGGACGAGATGATGGGCACGCTGACGGCGCTCAGATAAGGGGACGGATCATGCGAAAGCTTCTGATACCACTATCCTTTCTGATCGCCGCCCTGTCGCTGCCGATGGCCGCGTGGGGCGCCGGCGACGGCAAGGAGACGACCGACCGGCAAGTGACGTTACGCGAGCATGTCGTCGTCGACGCCAATGTCGTCAGACTCGGCGACATCTTCGAGAACGCCGGCAAGAAGGCCGAAGCGGCGGTCGCCTACGCCCCGGAACCGGGACGTCAGGCGATCCTCGACGCCCGCTGGCTGTATCGCGTCGCCAAGGCGAACGGCCTCGACTGGCAGCCCCTCGGGAACAAGGTCTACACCATGATCGAGCGTGAATCGGTCGTGGTTTCCTTCGAGGACATCAAGGCGCACCTCTTGTACGCCCTCGCCGACCAGGGCGCCGGGCCGGACGCCGACATCGAACTGGCGACGCGCATGCAGCAGATCTATCTGCCGACCAACAGCGCCCCCGACATTCGGGTCGAGGACATGAACTACCAGGCGCGGACGGGCCGCTTCAGCGCCGTCGTCGCCCTTTCCGCCGCCAACCAGATGACGCAACGCCACCGGCTCACCGGCCGCGTCTACCGCACCATCGAGGTGCCGGTCATGGAACGGCGCGTCATCAAGGACGACACCATCTCCAAGGACGACATCCGCTGGGTGCGCATGAACGCCGACCGCGTGCAACGCGACGTCGTCGTCAACGCCGACGACCTGATCGGCATGACGCCCATCCGCGGTCTCCGCGTCGGCATGCCGGTCCGCGCCGGCGACGTGCGGAGGCCGGTGCTGGTCAAGAAGAACTCGCTGGTGACGATCTTCCACCGGGTCAGGAACATGACGCTGACGGCGCAGGGCAAGGCGCTCGCCGACGGCAGCGAGGGCGACATCGTGCAAATCCTCAACACGCGGTCGAGCCACGTCATCGAGGCGGAAGTCATCGGTGCCGGCCGCGTCGCCGCGCACACCCTGGCGACCGAACTCGGCATGACGCCGGCGCAGTAAACGAACTCACGACCGTCCAGGGGCGCACAGTGCCGTCCAGGGCGGAAACATAAGGAACGGGATAAAAAAGATGCCAAAGCTATTGAACAGGATGCGTATCACGCCGTGGCTCTTGGCCGCCGCGCTGACGACCGCGCTCAGCGGCTGCAACCTGGCGACACGGCTTTCCGAGGTCGGCGACGGCCCGCAACTGACGAACATCCAGAACCCGGTGGCGCAACCGAACTATCGGCCGGTCAACCTGCCGATGCCGGCGCCGCGCGCGGTCGAGGACAACCCGAACTCGCTCTGGCGGGCCGGGGCGCGGGCCTTCTTCAAGGACCACCGCGCCAAGGAAATCGGCGACATCGTGACGGTGAAGCTGGACCTGGCCGACAGCGCGAAGCTGGAAAACAAGACCGAACGCGATCGCCAGGACGGCGAGTCGACGAACGTCACCAACCTGCTCGGTCTGGAAGCGGAATTCACCAAGGTGCTGCCGCAGGGCATCCAGCCCGGCGCCGTCATGAACTTCGGCAACGCCCATTCGACGAGCGGCGACGGCGAGATCGACCGCAAGGAAACGATCAACGTGACTTTCGCCGCCGTCGTGACGCAGATCCTGCCGAACGGATCGCTGGTCGTGATGGGCCGGCAGGAAATCCGGGTCAACAAGGAACTGCGCGAGCTTCTGGTGACGGGCGTGATCCGGCCGGAAGACATCGATTCCGACAATTCGATCAGCCACACGAAGGTCGCGGAAATGCGCGTTGCCTACGGCGGCCGCGGGACGCTCAGCGAACTGCAGGCGCCGCGTTGGGGAACGCAGCTCTGGGATATCGTCTTCCCGTTCTAGGTTCGGCCCAGCCGACACCTGGTACCTTATGGCCGGCGCAGAACGCGCCGGCCTTTTCTTTTTTGGAGGAAACGCGGTTACGGGCGTAACCGGCGGCAGCTCAGTCGTCGCGGTGGGTCCGTTCCATCCGCTCGTGGCGTTCCTGCGCCTCGATCGAGAGCGTCGCGATCGGCCGCGCCTCGAGGCGGGCCAGCGAGATCGGCTCGTCGGTTTCCTCGCAGTAACCGTAGGTGCCGTCCTCGATCCGCTCCAGCGCCTGATCGATCTTGGCGATCAGCTTGCGGGCCCGGTCGCGGGTCCGAAGCTCGAGGGAGCGGTCGGTCTCGATGGCGGCGCGGTCGGCGATGTCCGGTTCCGTGATGCCGCCTTCCTGGAGGTTCTGCAGCGTCTCGTTGGACTCGTGGACCAGTTCCGTCCGCCAGCCCAAAAGCTTGCGACGGAAATATTCCCGCATGCGCGGGTTCATGAATGGTTCCTTCGGGGAGGGCTTATAGTCCGGCGACAGGGTGACGCTCATGTTCCCGTCGGCTCCTTCTTGCTTGATGGTTGCTTCCGAGCGTGCGGGAATATAATTGCCGAGCCGCCGTTGGGCAAGCACGGATTTGCCGCCGTCCGGTGCTGCCATCTTATTGAAATAATTGAATCTTCGCCGGAAATTCCGAAGCGGCGCCTAGCGTGTCAGCTTGGCGATCTCTACTTCGGCGCGTAATTCGATTTCCTGGATCAGTTCGTTCAGGCGGGGATCGTCGCTTTCCTGGCGCTTTTCCCTGAGCCGGCGCGCCAGTTCCTGCAGCCGTTCCTTCGAGATGCGCCCGGCCAGCAGCCCGAGCCGGATTTGCTCGAGCCGGCCCAGCAGATCGTTGCCGTACCCCATCAACAGGCCGCGCGAACGGTGATCGGTGGCATCGGCGTTCGCCTGGATGGCATAGACCCCGTCCACGCCGTGCGCCCCTTGTGTCGCCGCCGGGCCGGACGTGGCGCCGGTGTCGGAGGTTTCCTTGAGCGCGTCGGCGAAAGCACCGTCGCCACCCGCCGATTTCTTGCGGCGCGCGGCATCCGGACCACCGACGGAACCGACCTTCGAAACCTTCATTGGAGCCCCAATAACCGGTGAAAAACGACGTGGCGTCTCAATTCGCCGCGCGAATCACCTGACGCCACGACCATAGCAGCCGCCGGGATCGCACGCAATTTCAATGACTTCTAACGGACCGGCGGACGCGAACGGACGATCGGCAAAAAGGCTAATGAGAATGACTTGCAAGTCTTCGCGGCAACCGCTATGTATGACCGATCGTTGTTGAAAGCAATTCTCATTATCGCATTTTGACGTTGCAACCATGGGAGAACGAAGCGTCATGAAACGCCTTATCGCAGCCGCGGCCCTCGCCGCGACCATCGGCTCGGCGACCGGCACGCCGGCGACGGCGGCTGAGACCGTCAATCTCTATTCCTACCGCCAGCCGTTCCTGATCGAACCGTTGCTGAAGAAATTCACCGAGGCCACCGGCGTGAAGGTCAACGTGGTGTTCGCCGACAAGGGCATGCTGGAGCGCATCCGCGCCGCCGGCGAGAACAACCGCGCCGACGCGGTGCTCACGGTCGACATCGGCCGGCTCTATGAGTTGAAGCAGGCCGGCGTCCTGGAGCCGGTCAATTCCAAGGTCGTCGAGGCGAACGTGCCGGCGCACCTCCGCGATCCGCAGAATCTCTGGATCGGCCTGACGCAACGGGCCCGTATCGCGCTGGTCAGCAAGGACCGCGTGAAGCCGGGCGAGCTCACCTCCTACGAGGACCTCGCCGACCCGAAGTTCAAGGGCCGCATCTGCGTCCGCTCCGGCAAGAACGCCTACAACGTGGCGCTGATCGCCGCCATGATCTCGCATCACGGCGAGGCCAAGGCGCGCGAATGGCTGAAGGGGTTCAAGGCCAATCTGGCGCGGAAACCGCAGGGCAACGACCGGGCGCAGGCCAAGGCGATCTCGGAAGGAGTGTGTGACATCGCACTCGCGAACAATTATTACTTCGGGCTCATGCTCACCAACGAGAAAGAGCCGGAACAGAAGAAATGGGCCTCGGCCGTCAATCTCGTGTACTTGAACCAGGGCTCCAGTCAGTACGGCAACCACATGAACGTGTCGGGCGCCGGCATCGTGAAGGGCGCGAAGAACCGCGCCGCTGCGGTGAAGCTGATCGAGTTCCTCTCCAGCGACGAGGCGCAGAAGATCTTCGCCGAGACCAACTTCGAGTATCCGGTCAAGTCGACCGTCGAGCGCTCGGCCTTGGTCAAGTCCTGGGGCACGTTCAAGGAAGACAAGCTGGACATGGAAACCATCGCCAAGAACCGGGCGCTCGCAACCAAGCTGGTCGACGAGGTTCAGTTCGACGAGGGTCCGACAAGCTGACGAAAGCTCGTAACTCAGCGAGCCGCGCACGCGGACGCCCCTGGTTACGGGGGCGTCCGCTTCGTTTTCGGGGGTCGCCGGGATGAACACGGCCAGCGCGCGCGTCGGTACGCCGGCCGCCTCCCTTCTGCCGAAACTCAGCATCTGGACCGTCGGCGCCCTGCTGGCGGCGCTGTTCGTCGCCCTGCCGCTGCTGACGGTCGTCCTGATCGCGCTCGGCGGCGACACCGAGATGTGGCATCACCTCGCATCGACCGTGCTCGGACTCTACGTCGAGCGGACCCTGACCTTGATGCTCGGTGTCGGTCTCGGCACCTTCGTGATCGGCACGGCGACGGCCTGGCTCGTCACCATGTGCCGCTTTCCGGGCCGGCGCGTCTTCGAATGGGCGCTGCTGCTGCCGCTGGCGGTGCCGAGCTACATCCTCGCCTTCGTCGTCACCGACCAACTGGAATACGCCGGCAACGTGCAGACGTGGCTCCGCGCCCTGTTCGGCTGGACCCGGCCGCAGGACTACTGGTTTCCGGAAATCCGCTCGATGGGCGGAGCCATCGCCGTCATGACGACCGTGCTTTACCCCTACGTCTATCTGCTGGCCCGCGCCGCCTTCCTTGAGCAGTCCGTCTGCGTGCTCGAGGTGAGCCGCACCCTCGGCCATTCGGCGTGGCGGAGCTTCCGCCGCGTCGCCCTGCCCCTCGCCCGGCCGGCCATCGTCGTCGGCGTCATGCTGGTGCTGATGGAGGTGATCAACGACTTCGGCACCGTCGACTTCTTCGCCGTCCGCACCTTCACCGCCGGCATCTATGACGTCTGGCTGAACATGAACAGCATTTCCGGGGCGGCGCAGTTATCGAGCGTCCTTCTGCTGGTCGTCTTGGCGCTGATCGGCATCGAGCGGTTCGCCCGGCGCGGCCGGCGCTTCCATCATACGTCCAGCAAGTACTCGGCGTTGCCGAGCTACCCGCTTACCGGCGCCCGCGGCTGGCTCGCCACGGCGGCCTGCGCGCTGCCGGTCCTGCTCGGCTTCGTCCTGCCGGCGTCCGTGCTCGCCAGCTATTCGCTCCGCTATTTCCGCGCCACGCTTTCCGTCGATTATATCGGCTTCGTCCTCAACAGCCTGACGCTATCGGTTTCGGCGTCGCTGCTGGCGCTGGTCGTCGGCCTGTTCCTGGCCTACGCGGTGCGGCTTTCCGGCTCGCATTTCGTCCGGAGCGCAACCCGCATCGCCAGCATCGGCTACGCCGTGCCGGGCGCCATCCTGGCCGTCGGCGTGTTGTGGCCGACCGGCTTCGCCGACAGGATTTTCTCGGGCGCCGCCGGCCTGTTCGGTCTTACCCTCGGCGCCGTCATGATCGGCACCATCGCGCCGGTCGTGTACGGCTACCTCGTCCGGTTCCTGGCCCTTTCCTACGGCACGGCGGAGGCCAGCCTCGGCAAGGTGACGCCGAGCATGGACGGCGCGGCGCGCACCCTCGGTCTGACGCCGATGGGCGCCCTGGCAAGGGTCCATTATCCGCTGATGCGGGGCAGTCTGGCGACGGCGGCGCTATTGGTGTTCGTCGACTGCATGAAGGAATTGCCGCTGACGCTGATCCTGCGCCCCTTCAATTTCGACACGCTGGCGACCTTCGTATTCCAATACGCGTCGGACGAACGGCTCGAGGCGTCCGCCCTCGGCGCATTGACCATCGTCGGCGCCGGCATTATCCCCGTTCTGCTGCTGAGCGTAACGATCGCGAGGTCCCGTCCCGGGGCTTCGCCTGAACGCCCGGAGAAAGAATGAACGGCCTGCATCTCTCGGGAATTTCGCACGCCTTCGGCGCCAACCGCGTCCTCGACGACGTGTCGGTGGCCGTGGCGCCGGGCGAGCTGGTGTGCCTGCTCGGCCCGTCCGGCTGCGGCAAGACGACCCTGCTCCGGCTCGCCGCCGGCCTGGAAGGCCTGCAGACCGGCGCCATCTCCATCGACGGCGCCACCGTCGGCGACGCCGCGGCCGGGATCGCCGTGCCGCCGGAGCGGCGGGGCGTCGGCCTGATGTTCCAGGACTACGCGCTCTTTCCGCATCTTTCGGTGCGCGAGAACATCGCCTTCGGGACCGATCCCCGTGACCCGGCACGGCAGGCCTGGATCGACGGCGCGCTCGGCCGCATGGGTCTCGCCGAGATCGCCGGCATGTATCCGCACACCCTTTCCGGCGGCCAGCAGCAGCGGGTCGCCTTGATGCGCGCGCTGGCGCCTTCGCCGAAGGTGCTGCTACTCGACGAGCCGTTTTCCGGCCTCGACGTCACGCGCCGCGCCCAGGTTCGCGCCGAGACGTTGAAATTGGTCAAGGAGGCTGGCGTCGCCACCCTGATGGTGACGCACGACCCCGAGGAAGCCATGTTCATGGCCGACCGGATTCTGGTCATGGACGCCGGGCACGTCGTTCAGGACGGCGCGCCGACGGCGCTCTACGACGCGCCGGCATGCGCCTTCGTCGCCGAATTCTTCGGTCCGGTGAACCGTTTCGAGGGCCTAGTCGAGGACGGCGCGGTCGCGACGCCGCTCGGCCGCTTGGCCACGCCCGGCCTGCCGGACGGCGCGGCGGCGCTGGTGCTGATCCGGCCGGAAGGCATTCGTCCCGCCGCCGCCGGCATCGAATTGGAGATCGAGACGGCGCGCCCGCTCGGTCCGTCCAGCTACATCTCGCTTCGCTTGCCGGGCGGCGGCACGCTCGAGGCGCGCTTCGCGGGCGGCGCCCTGCCGGCCGCCGGCACGCGGATCGCGATCGAGGTCGATCAAGGCAGGGTCTACGCCTTTCCGGCCTGATCCCCCGTATCCGTTGCCGCCGGCCGGACCCGGCAAAATTTTCACCGTTACCGGATCGTTTACGCCGAGGCGCATCGCCCACCCGTGCGCCCCATAAAATTTATTATTAAAAATCATATAGTTATAAAAACACGGCCTTGGCACTTCGATTGCATATTCGTAGCCGGAACCAGAAATGCGTCCGCCGTATGGGCGTCTGGATAGCGAACCGAAAGAAAGAGAGTACGGTCGATGAGCGGATACGGTCTATTTCAGATCAGCACCCTCGGCATGCGCTCGCAGGCCAATCGGCTGAATACCATCAGCACCAACATCGCCAACGTGAACACCGGCGGCTATCGCCGCACGGACACGGAATTCGAGACGGTGCTCGGCAACAATTTCTTCCATCAGTCGGATGTCGGCGGCGTCAAGCCGGTGCAGCGTCACCGCTACGACACGCAAGGCCTGGTGACGACGACCGACCGCGGCCTGGACCTCGCCATCAGCGGCCAGGGATTCTTCGCCGTGCAGCCGGACTTCAATTCGACGACGCAGATTTTCTATACGCGCGACGGCTCCTTCCAGATTTCCACGGTCGATGGCCAGACCACCAACGTCACCGCCGACGACGGTTCGACGATCACGGTCAGCAATGGCTATCTGGTCGACAAAAACGGCTATTTCCTCCTTGGTTCGGCCGTCAACGCGGACGGCACCTATTCGTCGAGCGCCGCCGCGCCCATGCGGGTCGACCAGTATGCGTTCACGGAAACCGGCGAAGCGACGACGGCGGTCTCGCTTGAGCTCAATCTGCCGGGCAACTATCAAGTCGGCGACGAAACCATTCAATATGGCGTCAAGGTTTACGATTCCGACGCCAACGCGCACACGCTGCAGATGAAATTCGATCGCGTCGGCGACACCGGCACGTGGCGCATCGGCGCTACAGGGGACGGCCTGACGTCGGCGACGTTCGCCTCGGCCGCCACCTTCAGCCTGTCCGCCGCCGGCGCGACCCGTGCTGTCCGCTTTTTGAATTCAGACACGGTCGACGGCGTTGCCGTCCCGACGATTTCCGTTATCGACCCATCGGTCAACATCACCCCAGCCCCGACAGGACCATTGCCGCTTTCGGACGGCATCGGCGTGCCGGGCTCGTTCGACAACCTCGCCCCCGGCGACAAGATCACCGTCGCCGGCAGCACCGGCAACAACGCCGTCTACACGGTCGTCAAGGTGCTGGCGGGCGGCGCCAAGATCCAGGTCAAGGAAGCCCTGACCAACGAGGTCGACACGAACGGCACGACCATCAGCGGCAACGCGTCCTACGCGACGCCGATGACCTTCGACGGCAACGGCCAACTAACATCGGCGACGTCGCACACCGTGACCCTCGCCTGGGATAACGGCGAGACCAACACGATCACGATCGATCTCTCGGAAATGTCGCAGTTCGCCACCGAATTTACGCCGTTCCGCTCGTCGTCGAACGGCTTCGCCAAGGCCGACATCACCGGCGTTGCGTTCGACAGCGCCGGGCACGTCGTCGGCACCTTCAGCGACGGAACGCAGCGCGACATCTACAAGATACCGCTCTACAACTTCACCAACATCAACGGCCTGCACGCAGAAAACGGCCAGGTGTTCGAGGAAACTGCGGCTTCCGGCGCGGCGACCGCGTTCTTCGCCGACGAGTCCAGTCTGGCGGATTTCGTCACCTACGCACACGAAATCTCCAACGTCGACATCTCGACCGAATTCACGCGCATGATCCAGACGCAGACCGCCTACAACATGAACGCGACGGCGTTCCGCACAATGGACGAAATGACGGTCGTCGCGCGCGATCTGAAGACCTGATCCGGCTCCTCCGGGCGTTGAGACGGCGGCTTCGGCCGCCGTTTTTCGTTGTGGAAATATTTGCCGGGTGCTTTCCACCGACTGCCTATCCCGAACCGACCTATCCTCAGACAGATGAACCTAACTCAATGAAAAAAATGTATTTTTTATTTCCGGCGATTGGCACGCAATTCGCATAATGAACCTGCCAACAACGCCCTTAAGGCGGCAACGAACGGGAATAGAGACATGAACGACCAGGTTTGGAAGCGCAATCGGATCAACACCGCGGTACGGCGGCTGGGTCTGGTGCTGACCTTCGTCGCCACGCTCGGCGCCGCGCTGCCCGCCGCCGGTGCGTCGCGCATCAAGGACATCGTCGATTTCGAAGGCGTCCGCGAGAACCAACTGGTCGGCTACGGTCTCGTCGTCGGCCTCAACAACACCGGCGACACACTGGCCACCGGCCACTTCACGAAGCAGAGCCTGCAAGCCATGCTCAACCGCATGGGCGTGAAGCCGACCGACGCCGGCCTCAGCTCCAAGAACGTCGCCGCCGTCATGGTGACGGCCAGCCTGCCGCCCTTCGCCCGCCTCGGCGCCCGCATCGACGTCACCGTCAGCGCGCTCGGCGACTCCAAGAGCCTGCTCGGCGGCACGCTCCTCGTCACGCCGCTGGTCGGCGCCGACGGCGAGGTCTACGCCGTCGCCCAGGGCCAACTCGCGGTCGGCGGCTTCTCGGCGCAGGGCAACGCGGAAACGGTGGTCAAGGGCGTGCCGACGTCGGGCCGCATCGCCAGCGGGGCGATCATCGAACGCGAGGTCAACTTCGACCTCGCCAGCCTGCACAACGTCAAGTTGACGCTCCGCAATCCCGACTTCACGACGGCACGGCGCATTTCGCAGGCCATCAACGCCTTCCTCGGCACCACCGCGGCGGCGTCTTCCGACCCCTCGACAGTGCGCCTCTCGGTTCCGGACAGCTACCGGGAAAACGTCGTCAATCTGCTGACCGACATCGAACAGCTGCGGATCGAACCCGACCAGCTCGCCCGCGTCGTCATCGACGAACACACCGGCACCATCGTCATGGGCGAGAACGTCCGCATCTCCACGGTCGCCATCGCGCAGGGCTCGCTGACCATCCGCATCACGGAAACGCAGCAGGTGTCGCAGCCCGGCCCCTTCGCCGAGGTCGGCACGACGACGACGGTGGACCGCACCAATATCGACGTCACGGAAGGCGAGGAGCGCCGTCTGGCGGTCCTGCAGCCGGGTGTCAGCCTTCAGGAATTGGTCAATGGTCTCAATGCGATGGGCATCGGCCCGCGGGACATGATCACGATCCTGCAGACGATCAAGGCGGCCGGCGCGCTGCAGGCCGAAATCGAGGTGATGTGATGAGCGTCGCAGCCGACAGCCAGAACATCCGCCACAATATGGACGCCGCGATGATGGCGTCACGTCCGAACGCGACCAAGATGTCACCGGCGCAGATGCAGAAGTTGCAGAAGACGGCGCAGGAGTTCGAGGCGGTGTTCATCGGCGAGATGCTTCGCCCCATGTTCGAAAACATCGAGGCGGCGGCGCCCTTCGGCGGCGGCGCCGGCGACGACATCTGGCGCGACATGCAGGTCGACGAATACGGCAAGGCGATCGCCAAGCAGGGCGGCATCGGGCTTTCCGACGCCGTGGTGCGGGCGATGCTGCACATGCAGGAGGGAAAGTAATGGACGCGGAAAAACGCATCGGCGACCTGATCGCGATCACCGGGCGCCTGATCGACATCCTGGAACGCGAGAACGCCATTCTGCGCGAGCGGCGGCATGCAGAGCTGAACAACATCCTCGACGAGAAGGCGACCATCGGCCGCGTCTACGAGGCGCGCGTCGTCGGTCTCGACCAGAACCGGGACGCGCTCGACGACGTCGCGCCGGCGTTGCGCGAGCAACTCAAGGAACTGGCCCGCAAGGTGGACACGCTGATGGCTGAGAACACCATCATGCTGCGCGCCGCCCTGCAGGCCAGCCGCCGCGTCGTCGATCTGATCGCCGAGGCGGTCAAGGAAACCGCGCCCACTGCCGGCACCTATTCGGCGCGCGGACGGAAGGCCGAGGCGGCACCCGCCGGCGGCAACATGTCGCTGTCGCTGAACGAGACGCTCTAGACCGAACCGCACTGAAACCGCCAAGAAAGGCGAACCGATATGGGTACCCTGACCCTCGCCCTCCGCACCGCGCAAAGCGGCCTCCTGGTGAACCAGCAGGCGCTCGATATCACGTCGCGCAACATCTCGAACGTCAACACGGAAGGCTATTCCCGAAAGATCCTGGCGTTCGAGAACAACGCCATCACGGGCGCCGGCGTCGGCGTCAAGATTTCCGAGATTATACGGCGGGTCGACCAAGGCCTCTTGAAGAGCACCCGCATCGAACTATCGAAGATGAACGAGATCGATACCCAGGCCCCCTATTGGGACCGCCTACAGGATCTCTTCGGCACGCCCGAGGCGAATACGTCGCTCAGTCATATCCTCGAGGATATCGGCGAAGCGGTGGAATCGCTGGTCGTGGCGCCCAGCAAGTCTCTCGAACAGACCGAAGTGGTTCGCCGCGCCCAGGACGCCGCTATCAAGCTTCAGGACATGACGCGGATCATCCAGGAACTGCGCCTGCAGGTTGACCAGCGGATGACCGAGGTTGCGACCGAGATGAACAGGCTCGTTCAGGAGGTCGACAAGCTGAACGACGACATCATCGCCAGCACCTCCGTCGGCCTCGAAACGTCCGACTTCAAGGATCAGCGAGACCTAAAGCTGACTCGGCTCGCCGAGCTCGTCGACATCCGCTACTTCGAGCGATCCGACGGCGACGTGGTCGTGTTCACCTCCGGCGGACGGACACTCGTCGATACGGAGCCGCCGACGATCTCGCATACCGCTGCAGCTGCCGTTACACCGACGACGACGCACGCCGAGGGCGACTTCTCTGGCTTCTTCATCGGCAGTTCATCCGTCGAAGCCAACGACGCCACCAGCGAAATCCGGGACGGACAGCTCGCCGGACTGATCGGCATGCGCGACAGCATCCTGCCGAACCTGCAATCGCAACTGGACGACATGGCGGCGACACTCCGCGACGTCATCAATCAGGTGCACAACCGCGGCGTCGCCTTCCCCGGCGCCGACGAGTACAACGGCACCCGCGCTTTCATCGCACCGACGACGCAACGGATTAAGCTCGATCCCACGAACTCGTCGGACGACGTCGCGATCGTCCTCTTCGATAACGACGGCAATCAAAGCGCCGAGACGACGCTCAACACCATTATGACTGGCAATGGTTTCTCGTCACGAGGTTCCGGCAACGACTGGAACATCGACGACGTGGCCTCGACGCTGCAAAGCTGGCTGCGCGGCAACGGCGCATCCTCGGCGACGGTCTCGGTGGCGTCCGGAAAGATGGCGATCGCCCTCAATACGACCTCTGTGAAGCTTGCGTTCCGCGATCAGACCACGTCCACCAAAGGCGCAACCCAGTCTGATGCGGAAATTGCGTTCGATTCCGATGCCGACGGCACCATCGACCAGACGGTTAGAGGCTTCTCGAATTTCTTCGGCCTGAACGATTTCTATGTCGATAATCTGGCAGAAAACATCTGGGAATCCGACGTGCTGGCGAGCAGCTACACGGCGACCGCGGCGACGTTGACCTTCAGCGACGGCAACGGCGTGATCGGCACGCTCAACGTGGCCGCCGGCTCCACCCTCAGCAGCATCGTCACGCAGATTGCGAACGACGGTACGCTCAGCGCCAAGATCACCGCGTCGGTGGTGCCGGACGGTTCCGGACAACGGCTTCGCTTGTCGCACAATAGCGGCTCATCGATGCAGGTCACGCAGGCGGCAGGCAACACGTTCCTGACCAACGCCGGCATCGATATCGCCGACGTTCGGGTCGCGTCGACCCTTTCGGTGCGCGAAGACATCCTGCTGACGCCGGCCAAGGTCACCACCGGTGCCCCGCAATGGGACTCATCGCTCGGCGTCGCCGGCGAATACTTCATGAGCATCGGCGACGAGACCATCGTAGAGCAGTGGGCGCAGGCGATGACCGGCACCACCTCCTTCAAGACAGCCGGCGGATTGCCGATCGTCACTATCAGCTTCACCGAGCGCGCGTCGGCCATCCTGTCGACCAACGCGACGCAAGCCGCGCAGAACAAGGAAAATCTCAACGCGCAACGGACGCTCACCGAGAGCCTGGAACGCAAGTTCGAAGGCGAGCGCGGCGTGAACCTCGACGAGGAGCTATCCAACCTGATAGTCTTCGAGCAGGCCTTTGCGGCGTCAGCGCGCCTCATATCGACCATTCAGCAGATGTTCGACGCGCTCGAACGCGCTGTCTAATCGGGGTTTTGGAAAATGTCGCGGATTTCCAGTTTCTCGGCCAATACGACGCTCATCAATCAGATGCTGCGCACGCAGCTCGACGTATTCGACCTGCAGACGCAGGTCAGTACGCAGAAACGATCGCAGGACTACAAGGGCATCTCGCTTGAGTCGCAGCGCTTGGTCAACATCGAAAACACGCGCACACAGTTGCAGCGTTACATAAGCAACAATTCACAGCAGGAAGTCCGCCTCAACATCACCTCCGAGGTGCTCGAAGGTCTCCGCAAGACGATCAACAACTTCAAGAAGGATCTGTCGACCTACGAATCCGGCGCCACCAAGGACGAGAAGCGGGTCGAGTACGTGCAGACCGCCGCCTATCAGGCGATGAAGTCGCTGGAAGATCTGCTCAATACAGACGTCGATGGCCGCTATCTGTTTGCCGGCGGTCGCCTCAACACCGAGCCGGTAGACTTCCAGCTCTCGACCTTGAGTTCCTTCCAGTCGACCTTCGACGGCGCGGTCAACGCCGTGGCAACGACGCGGTCGTCCAGTCTGGAGCGGTTCTCCTTCAGCGAGGACAAGAACAACAAGAACCGCCAGTTCATCGACGCCAGCAACTTTCTCATTTTCCGCCAGGATTACGACGGCGTCACAACGAACGGGGGCAACAGCTCCATCACGGCGACGTCGGCGATGTTCTCCAATGTCCAGGCCGGCTCGACGATCACCGTCACCAACAGCGGCTCCAACAACGGGACCTATACCGTCGAAAACGTCACAGACAGCGGCCGGACCATCCGCATCAAGACGAAGATGCTGACCGACGAAGGGCCCGGTAGCATCGGCACCATCACCTTCCGCGACCCGAACGATTTCAATAATACCATCACAAAAACCGGCGTCGATTTCGGGAACCTGCAGTTCACCCGCTCGACAGACACCATCACGGCATCGACAACCAACGCCTTTTCCGCCATTCCCGCAGGCTGGAAATTCACCATCGCCGGCAGTACCAGCAACGACGGCGATTACACCGTCGATACCAACGACGGCACCAACATCGTCATCAAGGACACCAAGCTGACGAACGAAGGCTTCAACGCCGGCAACACGTTCTTCGACTATCACAGCGGATCGCAGGTCGTCTTCACGCCGAACGCCGGCTCCAACGACGACACGATCGCGATCCAGCAGTTCGGCGGCGGCGGCGCGGTGCCGAACGCCTTCAAGAACCTGTCGGCCGGCGATACGGTGACTTTCGCCGGCACCGGCTCGAACAACGCGACCTACACCATCAACGCCATTTCGTCCGACGGCTCGACCATCACAGTGAACGAGACAGTAGCGCTGGAAACCGATAGCAACGGCGCGACGGCCACCGGCACCAACAGCTTCAAATACAACGCCGGAACGCAAATGCTGTTCACCGCGGCGTCGAATACCATTCAAATTCGGGATTCAGCCGGCGGCGTCATCAACGGCGGCATCGTCGGCAACTTGGCCGTCGGCATGACGTTCACCGTCTCGGGCACCGGCACGGCCAACGACACGACATTCACGGTCTCGGCGATCGACAACACCACCTCGACCATCACCGTAACCGGCGGCGTCGTCGATCATACGGATTTAGACGGCGCCCGCATCCGGTCTTTCGCCGCGGCCGGTACCATCGCCGCAACGCCCTATTACGACGGCGACGAGTTGTCACTGACGCACCGGACCGACGACGATCACGACTTCGAAGCCAACATCACGGCAATCCATCCCGCCTTCGAAAAGGCGATCCGGGCCCTCAAGATCATCATGCAGGGCGATTACGGATCGGAAGGCGGTCTCGATCAGCATTACGAGCGGATCGGCCAGGCGAAATACCTGCTGGAAGCCTCGATCGAGGACACGATCAGCGGCACACCGCCTTTTGGGACTGAGCAAATCGGTAGCCTGGAAGCCCTACAACAGACCGTCGGTTTCCACGAATCGTCGATAAACACGCAGACGGCACTGCATAAAACCTTCATCGGCTATCTCGAGAAGGCGGTGTCTAACGTCGAAAACACCGATCAGTTGGCGTCCGTGACCAGATTGCTCGACCAGTCACGGGCTCTCGAGGCGTCCTATCAGGCGTTCTCGAGGATTCGTCAGCTTAGCCTGTCCAACTTCTTGTAATCGTGAGAGTTTCGGCATTTTTCACCATGGAGGATACGGTGCCTTTATGCCTGTTTTCGCCCCGTATTCGTGCTAACATTCCGAAAGCGTCACAGCCATGGACGGACATTCGATGACTTCTTACAAAGATCAAGTCAGCAAGTATGAGCGCATTCCGGAGGGTGGAAATCCTGCCCAGACAGAAGCGTGGGCGATGATCGAAACTGCGAAGCGCTTGGCGACCGCCATTTTACACGGTGCGGACGACGATTTCGAAACCCGCAAGAAACGGAAAGATGCGTTGCGGCTAAACTGGCGTCTGTGGACCATCATCCAGGCCGAATTGACGCAGACCCGGCCCGACCTGCCGCCGGACTTGCAGGTCAACATGCTCACCCTCTGTAATTTCATCGACAAGCACACCGTGGGCGCCCTCCTCGATCCGACCGCGGAAAAGCTGAGCGTCCTGATCGACATAAACCGCAACATCGCGACCGGGCTGATGCAGATGCCGGAGGATGCCGCCAAGGCCGCGGCGAAGGAGTCGCAGCGGACTCTGGAAAAGCCGACGCCGGGGGAACCGCATCAGCGTATCGATGCCAAGGTTTGACCGTTGTCAAGGCATGCCGTTATTTGCCTGCCACCCTTCCCTTGTTGACTGACCCGGTTTCGTAGCGAAAATCAACGCATGGCAAGGGAACTCGACCAATCGCAGCGCGAAGAATACCTCGACCGCGTCCGCGACATCCTGATCGGGATGATGATGGGCGAGGTGGAAGCGCGTGTCCTGGACATCGAGTCCCTGCTGCGCGACCACCCGACGCAGGCCGAGGTCTATTATCTGCTCGGCCTCGCCGCGTGGCGCATGAACGACAGCGGCCGCGCCATTCAGTGGCTCAACCAGGCGCACGAGATCGACTCGCAGTGCCGTGAGTACGCTGATGCCCTGGCGGTCATCTACTCCCGCAGCGGCAAGCTGCACGACGGTCTCTATTTCGCCAAGCTGGCCACAGTCCTGGAGCCGCACCCGGACATTCAGCCGCTGCTGCCGATGGACCTTTCCAACTATTTTGTTGCGCTGTCTCAGGCGAAGCCATCGCGTCACTATGTCGACGCTCTCGTCGACTACAACCGGCACCGCTGGCAGAGCGTCATTTCCGAGTGCGAGAAGGAACTGCGGATCAACCGAGAGCATGCGCTTTGCTATGACCTGCTCGGCCGCGCCTGCCTGCATACGGGCGATTTCGAAAAAGCGCGCGACGCGCTGAACGCCGCGATTCATTTGGCGCCGGACACCGCCGAGCACCGAATCGCGCTCGGTGAAGCGTTGCTTCATATGGGCGCCTTCCAGGAATCCCGAGCGGCGTTTGCGGTAGCACTCGAACTTGCGCCGGAGGAGCTTTGGGTCGCCACGCGCGCCCGGTTCGCTGCGGATTTTCACGACGACGGGCCAGACGGCGACGCCTATCGCGCCGAACTGGACGCCAAGATCGCCGAATGCGCCCGCTTGGCGCGCGAGGAATCGGCGGACGCGCTCAGCCAGGACGATGACGACGGCACGCCGTCGCCGCGCCATCCGGGTGACCGCGTCACCGTCGCGCTCGTATCGAACGCCCTCTGCGAAGGGGAGCCGGCTCGCCTGCTCGAGCCACTTCTCCGCCACCACGACCGCAACCGCCTGCAGTTTCGCCTGTATCAGCAATCGATCCTCGAGGACGGGACCAACGCACACCTCAAGGTTCTGGGAGAATCATGCCGGCGCGTGTTCGACATTTCCGACGACATAATGTCGATCATCATGGGCGGCGACCAGGTCGACGTGCTCGTCGATTCCTGCGGCTACACGGAAAATGCGCGGCCGCTGCTGACCGCCCTGCACGCGGCGCCGGTCCAGGTCGGCTGGTTGTCGCCGCCGGCCGGCATCGGCCAACCCGGCATCGATGTCGTGTTCTCCGACGCGGCAACGGTCGAGGCCGACCGAAAGTGCCTCGCCGAGGGGCAGCGAATCGTTCTCCTGACGAACGGCCTCCTCGCCTATGTGCCCTTCGACCTCATGCCGGATCCCGGCGAGCCGCCGCTGGCCCAAGGTAACGGCCCCAGCTTCGGCGGCATCGCCGACCCGGCATATCTCGGCGACGCTTGTGTGGCGTTGTGGTCGGCGGTCCTGGAAGCGACCCCCGGTTCGCGCCTGATTCTCGGCAACGTCGCCAACCTGACGCAGATCGCCCGCGACTCGATCTTCGCGAAGTTCGACGCCGCCGGTCTCGGCGGACGCTTGTCGTTCCACGAGTCCCGATACGATAGCCGCCGCGACCCGACGTATTATCAGGGCATCGACGTCTACCTCGACGCCTCGCCGGTCAATGGGATACACGAAACGGCGGAATCGCTCTGGATGGGTGTCCCGGTCGTCACGTTGAAGGGGCCGCGCCGCGCCGGCGTCATGGGCGCCAGCCTGCTCGACAATGCCGGCTGCGGGGATTGGATCGCCGCCGACAAGGACGGCTTCGTCGCCATCGCGCAATCGCTGGTCAAGGATGCCAACACGCTCGCGGCCGTCCGCAGTGGGCTGCGCGACAAGGTTCAGACGTCCAAGCTGTTTGACGCCAAGGCGTTTTCCGCGGCCTTCGCGGTTGGCATCGAAAAGGCGATGTCCGGCGTATCCGACTGACGCGCCGTCCCGCCGCTATTCCGACGATCAGATGAAGAGATTGAGGACCGAGCCGGGGTCCGGAACGGACGGCTTGAGGCGATCCGTCACGTTTTGAGCGAATTGTGTGTTGCTCTCGAAGCTGAGCGAGATCGCCTTCAGCAGCACCGACGACTTTTCGCGCAACTGCTCGATCTCGTTTTCCTTGCGGGCGAAATCGAGGGTCGTCAGTTCCGTGACCTTGGATTCGATGCCGGCGAGCTTGGTCTGAATGTTCTGTTCAAAATCGAGTGCCGTCGCGACCGTCCCCTGCGTCACCGTCGCCGCGACGGTAACGTCGTTGGCGAGACTGGAGAGCGTTTCCTGAAGAGCCGAGTTGTCGCCGTTGAGCGTGCCTTCAACGGCGGTTAGGTTACGCACCTCGTCGAGCCGGTCCTTCAGCCGTTGAATGACTTTTCCGTCGGTGACGTCCGGGTGCGCAAAGATGTAGATGCGGTTGATACGTTCCGCCACGGCGTCACGGGCGGTGTTGAATGCATCAACTTCAGCAGCGTCGACGTTGTTGTCAGCGCCAAGGGCAGACACCGCCGTCTCGACCTCTTGCAGCAACGCTTCGAGCTGGCCGAAATTGATGAGGTTGCCGTTGCGGTATTCCTGGATCAGCGGCAGCTGCTCGACCAACTGCGTGCCCTTGCGGCGCAGTTCGGTGACGCGGTGCCGGTCGACGGCGCCGGCTTCGGAAACACGCTCGATGTCGTCGTTGAGACGACGGATGACCGTGTTCTGCATTTGATTGAAGGCGAACTCGAAGGACGGCCGCTGAGCACTTTGGCTCACGCTTGCCAGAACGGCGCCGATATTCGGCAACTCAGCCATTTCTTGTTCTCCAAAGCGGGCGTTCTACCCACTAGAACGTTAACATAACCGGTACATTCCGGCAATCCCGGACAGTGTCACTGGGCTAACCTTCCGCTAACCACTTTATGGCAGAATTGGTCGAATCGCTGTGACGGCGATCCCCCCCCCGGCGCGCCTGGACAGCGCCGCGGGGCGGTGAAAAAATGGCCCGCGCCCTGGATTTCCGGGCAAGGAGACGGATTTGCGAGATATTCCCCCGTCGCGAAGTGACGCCCCGGTGACCAGCCCTGGCCGGCCCGCCGGCGCCGGCGCCTTAGGGGGAGGACAACGCATGACGCAACGCCCCCGCATGCGCTGGTGCAAGCGCTGCCTGGAACCCGACACCCGGCCCGACTGCCTGTTCGACGAGGACGGCATCTGCTACCCGTGCCGGAACAAGGAACGCGAGCATGAAATCGACTGGGCGGCCCGGCAGCGGGAACTGCACCAGATCGTCGCCTGGGCGAAGTCCCGCCCCGAGGTCGAGGTTTCCGGCTACGACTGCATGATCCCGGTCAGCGGCGGCAAGGACAGCCACCGCCAGGCCATGTATGCCCGGGACGTACTCGGCCTGACGCCGCTGCTCGTGTCGTGCTCCTATCCGCCGGAACAGATCACCGAGCGCGGCGCACACAACCTCGCCAATCTCATTAATCTCGGCTTCGACGCCATCGTCGTCAGCCCGGCCCCGGAAACCTGGCGGCGGCTGATGCGGATCGGCTTTATGAAGTACACCAATTGGTGCAAGCCGACGGAACTGGCGCTCTACGCGACGGCGCCGAAGATCGCCATCAGTTACAACATTCCGTTGATGATCTACGGCGAGAACCCGGCCCTGTCCTGGGGCAGCGCCGGCGGCTCGCTCGACGGCAATGCCAACCAACTCAAGTACAACAACACCATGAAGGGCGGCGATCTGTCGCCCTATCTCGACGAGGAGTTCCGGCCGAAGGACATGTACTGGCACCGCTACCCGTCCGACGACGACATCAAGCGGGCCGGACTCAGGATGATCTATCTCGGGTACTACATCTCCGACTTCAACGACATGGTGAACGGGCACATGGCCCTGTCGTGGGGGCTCGAGCCCCGTCACGCACCCTTCGAGGACACCGGTCAGGTCACGCACTTCGACGCCCTCGACGACGACTGGGTCATCGTCAACCAGATGCTGAAGCGGCTGAAGTTCGGCTTCGGCCGGGCAGCCGAGCAGTTGAGCGGCTTCATCCGCGAGGGATACATGACCCGCGAAGAGGCGGTGGCGCTGGCCGAACGGCTGGACGGCAACTGCGCGCAACGCTACATCGACACCTTTTGCGACTACCTCGGCATCACTGCGGCGGAGTTCTGGGAAAAGGCCGAAGGCGCCCGCAATCCCGATGTGTGGGAACGGGACGGCGATACCTGGAAACTCCGCGTGCCGATGAGCTAGCCCGCCATGCCCCCCGCCTCCATGCGCGAACCCCTTCCGCTCCGGATCGGCATCGTCGATTACGGCATGGGCAACACGGGGTCCGTTGCCAGCGCCATCCGCTATTTCGGTTATGTGCCGGAAATCACCGGCGACCCGGCCGTGCTGGCCAAGGCGGACGCCATCGTTCTCCCCGGCGTCGGCGCCTTCCGTCAGGCCATGGAAAACCTGCGCTCGGCGGGGCTCGACGAGGCGTTGACCGAGTTCGTCATTGAGCGCGGCAAGCTGTTCCTGGGCATCTGCCTCGGCATGCAGCTGATCGCCGAGGACTCAGCCGAGTTCGGCGCCACCCGCGGCCTGGCGTGGATCCGCGGCCACGTCCGGGAAATTCCCGAGGACGAACATTTCCGCGTACCGCACGTCGGCTGGTCGCCGGTGGAAACGACTGACCACGGCATGTTCCACCGCATCGAGAGCGGCTCGAGCTTCTATTTCGACCACTCGTTCCATCTCGAATGCGCCGCCCCCCTCGTCGTCGCCCGCGCCCAGCACGGCACGCAACTGGTCGCCGCCGTCCGCTTCCGGAACATTTTCGCGACCCAGTTCCATCCCGAAAAAAGCCAGCGCAATGGCCTCAAGATGATCCGCAACTTCCTCACCTACGCCGAGGGAGGCTCCAGTCATGCCGCATAAGCGGGTCGTCGCGAACCTCATCATCAAGGACGACTGGGTCGTGCAAAGCATCGGCTTCGAGCGGTTCCTGCCGGTCGGCCGGCCGGAAATCGCCGCCCGGCACCTGGACGACTGGGGCATCGACGAGATCGTCGTCATCGACATCGACGCCAGCCGGGAAGGCCGCGTCGTCGACGCCGGCCTCGTCAACCGCGTTTCCAGGAATTGTTTCGTCCCGGTTACGGCGGGCGGCGGCATCCGCACCGTCGCCGACGTGCGCCGCCTGCTCGCCGCCGGCGCCGACAAGGTGTGCATGAATTCCGCCGCCCTGACCACGCCGGAGCTGATCACCGAAGTGGCGCACCATTTCGGCCAGCAATGCATCATGGTTTCCGTCGACGCCCGGCCGATCGGCCCGGCGACGTACCGTGTCTACGGCGACAACGGCACGACGCGCCACGAGTTGTCGCCCGCCGTGCATGCGCAGGCCGCCGTCCGCGCCGGCGCCGGCGAGATTCTGCTGACCGCGGTCCACCGCGACGGGGCCAAGACGGGTTACGACCTCATCCTCGCGCATCAGGTCGCCGACGCGGTCACCGTGCCGGTCATCGTCGCCGGCGGCGCCGGCCGGTGGGAACACATCGCGCAGGTGTTATCCATCGACGCCGTCGCGGCCGCGGCCGCCGCCAACTTCTTGCATTTCACCGAACACAGCGTCGCCGTCGCCAAGTCGATGCTGCTGACGCAAGGCATCGACGCCCGCGTCGACGCCATTCCCAACTACGCCGACGCAACGACGGCGCCGGCCGATGGCCGGCTCGCCAAGAAGCCGGACGCCCTGCTGCTCGACCAGATATTCGAGTACGTTCCCGAGGAAATCATCTGATGGCCGAGACCAAGACCGTGCATTTCCATGTCGGCAGCGGGCGATGCGGCTCGACGCTGCTGCAGGTGATCCTGAACCTGCCGGCCGTGCACGAGATGCTGAAGACCTTCGGCTACAAGTCCGATCTGGCGATCTACATCAATTCGGGTCCGCTGACCTATCACGGCATGCAGAAATTCGTCGAAGCGGAATGGCGCGAGTTCCGTCACCAGCACTTCCTGCCGTTCCGGACCGAACCCTACAGGCACCTGATCGCAACGCAGGAGAATTTCTTCGGCGTCAATCATGAGCCGGGCAGCGTCAACACCTGCGAGGAGGCCTGCAAGCTCGTCTCGTACCTGACGGAGACCTGCCTGGTGCGCATCGTCATCGTGCTGCGCCGGCAGGACACCTTTATAGAAAGCCTTTATAATCAATTACTTAAGACCGGAGAGACGCGGCCCTTCGAGCAGTATCTCGACGAGTTCCCGCTCGATAATCTGAAGTGGGATACGGTCGTCGACACCTACGCCAACCACTTCGGCGCCGACAACGTAACCGTCATCCCGTTCGAGAAGCCGGTCGTGAAGACCGCCAAGTTCACGAGTTTCGTCAGCGCCTTCTTCTCCGCCATCGGCATTCCCGTGCCGGTCAGCTTCGGCGAGGAGATGCGGGTCATCAACGCCAGCCTGGCGCCGCGCACAATGGAAGTGCAGCGCGTGGCCAACATGCATCTCTCGGCGAAGGAAGCGCACGGCCTGGCGAACTGGTTCGTCGAGAACATCAACAAGCGGCCGGACGAACGCTACTCCCTAATCGGCGACGAAAAACGAAAGGAGCTGTTGGCGTATTACCGGACCTCGAATGAGAACCTGGCCGCCAAGTATCTGAGCAAATACGACGCCGGCTACTACATCGCCGATCCGGAGGCCGCATGAAGTATTGCGTCCGCTGCGGCTATCCGGCGAACCATCCGCTCGGCATCGCCTTCGACAAGGAGGGTGTGTGCTCCGGCTGCCGCGTGCACGAGGAGAAGGACCGCCTCGACTGGACCGAGCGGCGGGAGCGGCTCCGGCGCATCTTCGACGCCTATCGTTCGGAAAGCGGCAACAGCTACGACTGCATCATCCCGGTCAGCGGCGCCCGCGATTCTTACTTCATCGTGCATACGGTGAAGAAGGAGTTCGGCATGAATCCCCTGCTCGTCTCCTACAACCGGCATTGGAACACCGACCGCGGCATCCGCAATCTCGCCTATCTGCGCACGCACCTCGATTGCGATTTCCTGCAGATGGTCGTCAAGCCGAAGACCGTGCAGGCCATCACCCGCGAGACCATCCGCCGGGCCGGCTCGATCCACTGGCACGTCCTTGCCGGACAGAGCGTGTTTCCGGTCCAGACCGCCGTTCGCCTCAAGGTGCCGCTGATCGTCTGGGGCGCGCATCAGGGGTTGGATCAGGTCGGTATGTTCTCGCATCTCGACGAGGTCGAGATGACCCGGAAGTACCGGCTGGAGCACGACCTCATGGGCCTCGCGCCGGAAGATCTGATCGGCGGCATCGAACGCCTGACGGCGCAGGAATTGGCGCCCTTCCGCTATCCGCATGACCGTGAGCTCGCCCGCGTCGGCGTGCGCGGCATCTACCTCAACAACTACATCCGCTGGGACAGCAAGGCGCAGCACGAGCGGATGCTCGATCTCTACGGATACGAAACGGCCGAGTTGCCGCGCACGTTCGACACCTACAACGACGTCGACTGCCAGCACTACGCCTCGCTGCACGACTGGATCAAGTTCCGCAAGTGGGGCTACGGCAAGGCGCTCGACCACGCCGTGCGCGAAGTTCGCCTGAAGCGCCTGACGCGCGAGGACGCCGCGGCGCACGCCGCGAAGTTCCGGGACGTGGCGCCGGCGGACAAGGCGCGCTTCCTCGAATGGATCAAGATGCTGGAAATCGAATTCGACCTCTGCATCGACCGCTTCCGCGATCCCCGCATCTGGCGCCAAGAGCCCGACGGCGTCTGGACCCTGCTCGACACGACGGATCGGTATTGCGGCGCGCCGGGCGTCGAGAAGGCCCGCCTACCCGTCGACGGGGACTGCCAATTCCGTGTCACGCAGAACAAGGCACCGGACGTCGACGAGTCGCAGTACCGCCTGTTGCGCAAGGGCTTCGTCGGCAAGCCGCTCGACCGCCGTCCCAAGGCCTAGCCCCCGGAATCCATGACGAACCGACGGACATATGGCACCATGCCGAAGGTCGACCGATCCCTCTCGGAGAAGACGAAATGAATGATCGCGCCGAACTGAAAAAGAAGAATATGCGGGCGTTCGAGTCCCGCCATCCGTCGTTGGCGCAAACTCTCGCCACCTACACGCCGCAGTCCCGGCTGGTCGAGCTTCCGGACGGCGGATGGGACACGGAATTCGCCGGACAACGGTTCTACGACGGCGACCCGAAGGACTTCGTCGCGGATCAAATCGAGGCCGTGCGGACGGAACCGATGCGCTACATCATCTCGCCGCCGGATTCCACGACGGTAGACGCCTATGCCGGCGAGTTCCTGTTCAATTTTCTGAAACGCAGCCAGGACGACGTCGGCGTCACCTACCAGCGTCGCCCCGTCGCGGGCCGGACGTTCTTCCTCGTCGTTTACGGCATCGGCCTGATGCCGCATTTCGACGACCTGTTCGAGGCCACCAATCCGACCTGCATCATGCTCGTCGATCCCAACCCGGAGTTTCTCTATCACACCCTGGAGATCTTCGACTGGGCCGAGGCATTCGACCGGGTCGAGGCGAAGGGCGGCAACATCGCCTTCTCGATTTCCGATCAGCCGGAAAAGATGAGCCTGGATATCCGCATCTGGCTACGCACGACCAATCCGTGCTCCGTCGACGGCACCATCCAATTCATGCACTACAATCATCCGGTCTTTCAGCGCATCCGACAGATTCTGCACGACGACAAGGACATCTTCCTGTCCGGCCTCGGCTTCTTCTACGACGAGACCATCATGATCCGGAACGCGCACGCCAATCTCTACGGCGGCGAGACCAAGGTCTATCTGCGGCCGAACGACGACGCCCGGATCGACGTCCCCGTGTTCGTCATCGGTAGCGGCCCGTCGATCGACAAGGACATCGAGTTCCTGCGCGCCAACCGCGACAAGGCCGTCTACATCACCTGCGGCTCCGCGCTCAGGGTGCTGACCGTCAACGGCATCGTTCCCGACTTCCATGTGGAAATCGAGAACATCAACGTCGAGCCGATCATCTCGCAGGTCGCCAAGTACTGCGATCTTTCCAGCGTCAATCTGGTGACGGCGTCGACCGTCGACCAGACGATCATTCCCTTCTTTAAGAACGTTCAGTATTACTTCCGCGCCTCGCTGAGCCCATTCCCGATCTTCTGCGAGACGGAGCGCCGCTGCCTCCGTTTCCCGAGCCCGACTGTCGTCAACGCCGGCGCCTCGTTCGCGCAGGAAGTCGGATTCCGCAAGATTTACCTGTTCGGCACCGACATGGGGACGAAGAACCGCGCCCTGCATCACTCAAAGCACGGCTACCAGTACACGGAAGAGCACGACAAGCTGCTCGAGGCGGGTAAGTTCCGCATGCCGGCGCCCTATACGGATCCGGTGCCGGGCAATTTCGGCGGAACGGCCTACACCAGCACCGACATGTACTGGACCATCGACATGTTGAAGATCCTGTTCACCCGCCACAACAAGGGCCGGACGTATTTCAATTGTTCAGACGGCGCCTATATCGACGGAACCCTACCGCAGCCGTCAAAGCTCCTGAAGTTGCCCGACATCGGCGACGCCAAAGACAAGGCAGTCGCCAAGGTACTCGAGGCGTTTCCCGTTTATACGCAAGAGATGTTCAACATCGCTTGGCGCGACGAGGATTTCATCTCGTCGTGGGAGGCGTACCTCAACGACGTCCGCGGTATCCTCGGCGATTACGACACGTTCGAGGAAAAAGGCTATCTGATGCGGATCAATCATCTCCTGACGCAACCCTACGGGCGGCTGGCCAAAGCGATGGCTGTTCTCGTCCGCGGTACGATCTGGCAGATTTTGATGGCGTTCGAGTTCTATGATTCCCGATGCGACGACGACGAACGGCGAGCCGACATCCACCGCGTCGCACATGAGGAAATGCTGAAGATTCTCGATAAGATGGAGGGCATCGCCATCGAGAAGCTGGGCGAGCTGACCAAGAAGTCCGACGCCGGCATCGCGATCGACCCCTGGGACTGATCGCGCCTCCGGCTCGGCAACCGGGATGACCGGCCGATGACGAACGACCTATCCGAAGCGAGACGGCTGATGTCGGCGGGGCGCTGGCGGGACGCCATGGAACCGTGCCGCCGCGCCGCCGACGAGACGGGAGACCCGGAAGCCCTGCATCTGCTCGGCATCGCCTGCGAAAAGCTGGGCCTGTCGACGGAAGCCGTCCTGTTCCAAACGGAAGCGGCGAAGCTGTTGCCGGAGCGGGCGGACGTCCACTTCGCCCTCGGCAATGCACATCGGGCCGCCGGTGACGCCGCCTCGGCGATGGAGGCTTGGCGGACGGCGGCGTCGCTCGATCCGACGCACGCCGACGCCCTTTTTAACCTCGCCGTCGCGCATGCCGCCGAAGGCGATTTATCGCTGGCGGAAGGCTTCTACAAACGTGTCGCGGCCCTGGCGCCGACGCACCGGCGCGCGCACTACAACCTCGGCAACATCGCCTTCCGAGGGCACGATTTCGCCCAGGCCACGGCGTATTTCCGCCGCGCCGCCGAGGTCGCTCCGGACTTTCCCGACGCCCGGATCAACCTGGGGCTGGCGCAATTGCGGAGCGGCGATTTCACGGGCGCGGTCAAGACCCTCCGCCACGCCGTGGCCCTGCAACCCGACAATATCCTGGCACACCTGAACCTCGGCCAGGCGTTGCTTTCGACCGGTGATCTCGAGGCCGGCTGGCGGGAAACGGAATGGCGCCGGAAGATCATGCCGATCCGCTTCGAGCCCGGCGACGCCGTGCCATGGCGCGGCGAACCCGTCGCCGGCAAGCGGTTACTCATCTACGCCGAGCAGGGACACGGCGACGCCATACAGTTCCTGCGCTACGCCCGGGCACTAGAGGACGCCGGCGCCGAGGTCGTCGCGCTGACGCATCCCGGGCTGGTCGGTCTGGCGTCCCAGGCCGCCGGCGTCGCCGACGCCGCGCCGTTCGGCCAGACGCCCGCCGGCATCGACGCCCATGCCCCGCTGATGAGCGTACCATTGCTACTGGGACTTACGGATCGGGACGACATCGACGGCGCGCCTTACATCACGCCCGCCGCTCCCCGCCGGACCGGCGGGGCCTTTCGCGTCGGTGTCGTCTGGGCCGGCAATCCCAACCATCAACTCGACCAAGCCCGATCCGTTCCGTTCGACGTCTTCAGGCGGCTGTTCGCGGCGCCCGGCATTACGTTTGTTTCCCTGCAAGTGGTTGACGGCGCGTCGGCGGCGGACGAGGAAACGGCGGCGGGACGGTTTACCGTTCCGGAGCCGCCGCTCGCCGACTACATGGCGACGGCCGACCTGATTGCGGGGTTGGATCTGGTGATATCGGTCGACACCTCCGTCGCGCATCTCGCGGGCGCCATCGGCGCGCCCTGCTGGATGCTGCTTCCCGCCGTCGCCGATTGGCGATGGTGGGGCGACGGCACGGACACGCCCTGGTACGACTCGATGCGGCTCTACCGGCAGCGGACGGCCGGCGACTGGCCCAGCGTCATCGATACGGTCCTGGCCGATCTTCTCCGCCTCCGTCGCGGCCGATAACGTTTCCCCAAAACGAAACCCGCCGTCTCTACGAGACGGCGGGCTGTGATCCGGAGACCGCGCCCGGCGAACCGGACGCGGCTTATACCGATTACCGGAAGAGCGACAGGATACCCTGTTCGGCCTGACCGGCGAAGGCCAAGGCCGAGATACCCAACTGCTGACGGGTCTGCAACGCCAGCAGGTTCGCGCCTTCTTCGTTGATGTCGGCAAGCGTCAGCTTGGCGGCACCGGCTTCAAGGGCGTTCACGTACTGCTCGGTGAAGTCGAGGCGGGTCTGCAGCAGCGCCACGTTACCACCCAGCGTCGACGCATTCGCGCGGAGCGACGTCAGCGCGCTGTCGAGTTCCGTGATAATGGCAGTGACCTGCGTCGAGTTGCCTTGGAGCACGTAGTTGGTCGTTTCGGCGGCGATGCTGACACCCGTGCCGAACGCGGCGGAACCCGCACCGGTCAACAGACCGGCCTGGGCGACGACGGCGTAAAGGCTGGTGCTCAAGCCCGCGGCGCCGGTACCGTTCGAGTCCGCAGTCGAGGCGACCGTGAGGGTGATGACGTCGCCGGCCGAAATCTTCAGCGAGGTCGCACCGGTGTGGCCCTGGACGGAGACGGAAACCGTACCGTAGGTGAACACGAAGGTGCTGTTGGAGGCCAGCGTCTGCGCCGAACCCTGGTAGGTCACGGTGAGCAACTCGCCCGCCGTCAGGACGACGCCCGCGCCGCCGGCCGTGTAGTTGACCGACGAGTTTGCACCGGCCTGCGTCACTTCGTCGAGGCCGAGGCCGCTCGCGCGGACGTTGACGGCGTTAATGGTGAGCAAGCTGCCGGTCTTGTCCGAGAACGAAACCTGCAGGGTTTCCGTCGTGTTGTTGACGAGGTTGATGCCCTGGTAGGTGGCGTCGTCGGCGAGCAGACCAACCTGCGTGCGCAGCTGCTGATACTGCGTGATGAGGTCCGTAAACTGCGTGCCGGTCGCCGACTTCAGGGAGTTCGCAACACCCTTGAGCTGGCGGACGATGTTTTCGATGCTCTCGATGGCTTCGAGGGCCGCCGACACGGAGCTGACGCTCTGGTCGATGGTGTCCTTCTTCTCCGTGAAGTCGGAGGCGCGGTCGTTCAGCGACTTGGCCTGGAAGAACGAGACCGGATCGTCGACGGCCGAAGCGACCTTCAAACCCGTCGACAGGCGGTTCTGGGTACGATCGATGAGGTCGGTGGTGTTCTGGAGGGAGAGAAGGCTGCTGCGTACGGCAGCAGAAAGAGAAACGTCAGTCATGACTTAATGCTCCTTTCTAGAGTACTTGTCGCGGGGTTTCCTGCCCCACAGGCACGCCACGAACAGAATTCTTCCGTTCCCGGCTTTCTCGCCATAGCCCGTTGTTAACGGTTAATGCCAGCAATGTCAACCAGCAGAATTTATCTGGCGATCGAGAAACCTTACGAAAGCTGGACAAAAACAATCGAAACCCAGGGTGATCCTAAATTCGGGTCGCATTCGCGCCCTCCAAAAGACCCTCGGAAATCTGCAAATTGATATTAATGAACGCGTCGAGGGTGGTATCGGGCAATTCCCCTTCCCGCATGGTCTTGTCGGCGACGAATTGGCTGAGTTTGGTCAGATTGTTCTTAACCTCCTGCGGCAAGGTGCAATCGGCGCGCATGACGATGGTTCGAAGCGCCACCCAAACCTCAAGATTTTGATTAAGAGCGTCCGTCAGCACACCGGGCTCGTTATCCTTCCACATCCGAGCCTGGTCGATGCGAATGGCGGCCTGCGACAACTGGAACGCCTGTTCCTCCGCGACGGTGGAAATTGCGTCGATTTCGGAACCGCTCATTTCTTTAGTCTCCTCCTGAACCGTCCCAATCCGGCCGGTGCCAAAGTATCCGTTCAGTTTTTTCCCTGGTCAAGCGGTTGCCCCGCCAAGTTGACCGCCATGGGTTGCGAGGAGTACGGTCCGAGATTAATTAAACTTGGATTTTTTACTTTGGCCGTCGCCCGTCGGCGCATCGCACCGAGGAAATAAAGTGCCCCTAAAACTCGATTTCAAAGCCGGCGACAAGATGGTGATCAACGGCGCCGTCCTGGAGAACATCGGCCCGAACGCCAAAATTCTCGTGCACAATGACTCGGCGATCCTTCGCGAAAAGGAAATTCTGTCCGTCGCAGATACCAAGACGCCGGCGTCGCGTGTCTATTTTTCTTTACAATGTGCGTACATGTTTCCTGACAAAAAGGACGAGTACCTGCGCATTTTCGAACAATTTCTCGCCGAATACGTCGCCGCCTGCCCGAGCGCGACCGACATCGCGGACGAAGTTCGCAAGGGAATCAGCGAGGGGCGCATATACAAAGGATTGAAGGCGGCACATAAGCTGATCCGGCACGAGCGCGACCTTCTCGAAACCCTTCACGATCGCGTCAAAGAGGTGGCAAAAGAGTAGGTATTCGCATTCTTCATTGCGGGACCATGCGTTATTCGGGCGTCATGCACCGTATATCCGTGTACCGGCCAGCGGAAAGAGCTTGAGTTTATGAAATGAACGGTGCGTCGCCGGTTGACGATCTCATCAATGCACTGAATTCAATATTACAGTCGCGCGGCACCAATGCGGACTTCGTCGCCGCTTTCGAACGGATATCAAGCAACCACCGCCTGAACGGAACGGAGATGCTCGAATTGGTCGAGGCATCGGGCCGAAGCGATTTGGTGGATCAAATCATTGGCCGGGTTCTATCGAACAGGCCCGGAGATCGTGAAATCTACTGTTTCGCGCTTCAATTCTACATCCAGGGCAATCGCTACGCGCGCGGAGTCCGCATCGCGACGGATTGCCTGCGCCGCTTTCCAAACGACGCCTTTCCCTACAATTTTCTCGCTTACGCCTTCAAATACCTCGGCAATCCCGACCGCGTCCGCGAGCTCCTGGCGGAAATGTACGGCCAGCGGATCCAGCCGGTCTTTTTCCAAGCGGCGATGAAGCAGGATATCCCGAACGCGGTCGCCACGGCCGCGGCGGCTGAGGTCGCGGCGGCAAGCGCCATCGAATTTCCGGCCATTCAGCCCGAATTCGGTTCGCCGCAAGGTTCTCCGCAAGTTAGCACGGGATCGGCGCAAGAAATCGGAACTGACGGCGCGACCCTTGTCGGAGAACTGGGGAATGCCCGCGTCGGCGGGGAATACCGGTTCGAGTTCGGCTTCTCTGAAACGAACCTCGACATGGCAACGCCTTGGAAACCCGTGCCACCCGGGCTTTTTGCCGAAATCTGGGAAAATGCCGTGGCTTCGGTTGGAAATTGGCTCGTCTATGGGGCCGCTCATCGCTTCAAAGCGTCCCCGAGTGCGATCGAATCGGAATGGCCGTTCGGCATCGACCGAAATCATCTGGACGGCATCGGCCAGGTCACTCTTCTCTACGGTTGGCGTCCGAGCGCCGTGCAGCCGGACGAGGGTAATCGTCCCGATGTGCCAGGGCCGGCGATCGATCTGCGCGGCGGAAAGATATCGTTCCGTGTTCGCCACAGCGGCATGGAAGGTTCCGGCGGCGTCTATGTCGTCGGCTTGAATTCCTATCTCGTCGGCGATCCGGAAGGACGCGCCAGCCAATGGATGATGACCGGGCAGCCCCAACTGCCCGCCGAATTTCCAGACGGAAAATTGCGGGATATCGAATTCGATATCGACGAGAATCCGGAGAACTGGACCTTTGCCGCCAACAACCCGAATGAACAGGACGACAGCTCTCGCTATACGTACCTACCGGTTAGCGACTTGGTCGAGACCCATAATTGCGCGATCACCATGACCGAGGCGTTTACCGACGAAACGAAAATCGCGAAAGGCACCCTAGAATTACAGGGCGGCCGGATCATCTATCGCGACCGGTCGATAATCCGCGACGGCTATGGCGCGGAACTTGTTGCAGCCCCCGGCGACGACCTGGCGGCCGCGCGACGGCTTGTGAACGGCAAGTATCGCAATATTAACGACGGCTGGCAGGGCAATTTGGCGAAGGGGGCTCCCACGTTCTTGTGGCGCCTCCCCGACGGCGCCCAGCCACAGACCGTCGTCCTCGCGCAGCATCCCGTGGCGCCAACGAGAACCGCCATCGTTCGCCTTCTCCGCGAGGGCGCGGTTATTGAAGAGCATCGTCTCAATATGCCCAACCCTTCCGCCAACGCCCCAGAACGCACATCGGTGGAAATGAACGCGCCGGCTTGGCCGACGCATTTGGAAGTCACGCTCGATTCCGGTCACGTCGGCGCGTCCGCTGGCCTCCTCGGCGTCGAGGCGTTCGGCACGTTCACGCCCGCCATCGTGGCCCAGGAGCCCGTCACCTTGTCCGCCGATGTCGATGCCATACCTTCGGGGTCGACGATGCGTTACCGCCTCGTCTATCGGGATTCGTTGGGAACGGTCGCCGGCGAGGTGTGTGAGCATGACGCGCCCAGCGACAGGAAACCGCTTCTCAAAAGCCTCTCTCCCATCGATGACAAAGGGACGCACTGGCTCGTCCGCGCCAATGCGATGGGTCTGTCGAGCACCCTGTCCGTCAGCCTTGACGACGTCTCGTTTGCAGAGATTCCGCTCGGCTGCAGTTCAATTCGCCGGCACGCCGCCATACGGATTCCCGAGCATCTCCGAGACCGCGGCGGACGCATGTCCGTGCAGGCCCGCAATCAGGAGGGAGAGAGCAATATCCTGGAAGCGATGCTCTCCTAAGCCTACCGCCATGCCCGGTGAATGAATGCACCAAGCGCCGCGCCGGCCGCAATCGATTCGGGCTCAGTTGCTGAGATCGAGCGGAGCCCCGCCTTATCCTCGGTTCGAAGCCTCAGCCAACGCGGCACGCAAATCGGCGACGACGTCCGTCCAATTCCAACGCTCCCGCTGCCGGAACCGTTTCGGCTCCGGATACCAAGGCGAGGTCCTGAAAACGTCGGTTTCCTGGTCGACCAGCGTCATCCAGCGCCAGTCCGGATAGCGGTACAGCACGATCCAAAGCGGCCGGCCCATCGCCGCCGTCAGGTGCGCGACCGCCGAGTCGATGCCGATGACGAGATCGAGCCCGGCAATGGCCGCCGCCGTGTCACAGAAAGACCGCCGCGCCTCGAAGGCGGCCGGCGCGGCGATTTCCGGCCCGAGATCCGTGAAGGAGACATGGCCCGGCAAGAGCGCCCGCTCGGCGTCCGTCATGTCCGTCTGTAAACCGTAGAAATCGATTTCGGGCACTTCGAGAATCGGCAGCATTTCCTCGAACTCGAGGGATTTCTCCTTGCCGCGCGGGTTTTGCGCGTTGCCGCGCCAGGAAAGCCCGACCTTGGGCCGGTCGCCGGCAAGCCGCCGGCGCCAAACCGCCGCGTCGTCCGGCGACGGCGCGAGATAGGGCGGCAACGGCATGTTCTCCTCGTCGGCGCCGAAATACGCCGGCAGGCTGAACAGATCGACGTGGCGGTGGAAGAGCGGCACCTCGTCGCCCATCTGGATGATCTCTATTCTCGGATCGACGCCCGAGAAGAATTCCGCGAACCCGGCGTGACTGACGAAGATCAGCTTGCCGACACGGTCCGCCGCCCAGGGCAGGAAGCGGGCGCAGAGCACCGCGTCACCGAGCCCCTGGTCGACGTGCACCAGCAGCGTTTCGTCCGGAATCGGCGTCCCGTCCCAAAACGGCGCCGGCAGCTTCATGGTGCCCTTACGCTGATAAAAATCCGTCTTGAGCCTGTATTGAAAGAGCGGCCAGGCCTTCTCGTAATTCCCCATCAACAGTTGATGGCAGCCGTACACGTAGGCGGCGTCCGGGAATGCCTTCTTGAAGCCGGCGACCTGGCGATAGATCGTCTCCGCCTCGATGAACGAGCCGTTCAACTCCAAGTCTATGCCGTGCTGGAGCGCGAAACGCAGTTCGGGTGTCGGCATGTCTCCTCCGCCGGACGCGGCGCCGGTCATTGCGTCGATCATACGAAGGGGTGGCGGCACGGACCAGCCCCCGTGGCCAGCCCCCGTGGCCAGCCCCCGTGGCCAGCCCCCGTGGCCAGCCCCCGTGACCGGACCCGGCGGCTTGCCCGGGGCGAAACACCGTGAAATTGTCATGGCACCGACGAACGGAAAGGAACCGTCATGTGCGGCATCGCCGGCGCCATCGGCCCCGCCCCCCTCGCCCCGGACCGGCTGCGGGACGCGCTCGCGACCATGGCGCGGCGCGGCCCGGACGCGCATGGCGAATGGCGTGGCGAGATCGGCGGCCGGCACGTCACGCTGCTGCACACCCGGCTCTCGATCATCGACCTGGACGCCGCGGCCAACCAGCCGTTCGAACGGGATGGCCGGGTCCTGACCTACAACGGCGAAATCTACAATTACCTGGAAGTACGGGCGGAACTGGCGGCCCTCGGCCGTACGTTCCGAACCAAGTCAGACACGGAAGTGCTGCTCGCCGCCCTCTCCGAGTGGGGCGCGGAAGGACTCAAGAAGCTGGAAGGCATGTGGGCCTTCGCCGTCGTCGATCCGAAATCCGGCGAGGTCTGGCTGTCGCGCGACCGCTTCGGCGAGAAGCCGCTCTACACTTGGCAACTGGGGGATACGTTCTATTTCGCCTCCGAGGTGAAGACCCTCGCCGCCCTCGCCGGCCGCTGGCCCAAGGTCGACGGTGAACAGATTCGCCGCTATCTGGCGCAGGGCTACAAACCCCTCCTGAAAAGGCCGCGCGGCTGGTTCCTGGAAATCGAGGAGCACCCCGCCGCAACCCTCACCGTCATTCCGGCCGTCGGCGATCCGACACGAACGACCTTCTGGCGGCCCCTTTTCCAGCCCCGCGACATGTCCTACGACGACGCCCTCGCCGGCGTCCGCGACCGGCTGATGACGGCCGTCGATCTCCGCATGCGGGCCGACGTGCCGCTGGCGTTCTGCCTGTCGGGCGGTGTCGATTCGTCGACGCTGGCGGCCATCGCCGCCAAGCGGCTCGGCCGGCACATCCACTGCTTTTCCGTCGTCGACGACGACGAACGCTACGATGAAAGCGCCAATATCGCCGACATGGTGGCGGCGCTCGGCTGCGATCATCACGTGGTGCGCACGTCGACGGAAGGCTTCTTCGAGCGCCTCGACGATCTCACCCGCTATCACGACGCGCCGGTGATCACGATCAGCTACTACATGCATTCCTTCCTGTCGGAAGCCATCGCCGATGCCGGTTACAAGGTGTCGATCTCGGGGACCGCGGCCGACGAAATCTTCACCGGTTACTACGATCACTATCCGATGTGGCTGGCCGGCCGGCGGGCCGACGTGGACGACGCCACGTTCGCGGGCCTCGTCGCCGACTGGCGGGCGGGACCGGGCCGCTTCGTCAACAATCCGATGCTCCAAGACCCGATGCGGTTCGTCCGGACGCCGGACGCCCGCGACCACATCCTGCTCGACAGCGAGCTGTTCTCAAGCTTCCTGACGGCGCCGTTCACGGAACCCTGGGAGGAAGCGGCGCTGGCCCCCGAGCTGTTGCGGAACCGGATGCTGAACGAGCTCCTCTACGAGGCGGTGCCGATCATCCTGCACGACGACGACCGCAACTCCATGCGCTATTCGGTCGAGAACCGCTCACCGTTCCTCGACACCGACCTCGTGGATTTCCTGCTGACCGTGCCGTCCCGGCACCTGATCGGCGACGGCTATGCGAAGAAGCTGCTCCGCGACGCCGGCGACGGCATCGTTCCCGACACCGTGCGGCTCGACAAAAGGAAGCGCGGCTTCAACGCCTCGATCCTCTCCGTCATCGACCGGAACGACCCGGCGACGCGGGACCGGCTGCTGGCGGACGGGCCGATCTTCGACATCTTCCGGCGCGACGCCGTGGAGGGCTTCCTGAACGGCGATCTGACGTCGAACAGCTTTTCGAAATTCCTGTTCAGCTTCGTCGCCGCCAAGACCTTCCTGGACCAGCAAGGCGCGGCATGAGCGGTGCGGCGCGCTTTGCGGCCAAGGCGCAAGCGACTATACAAGAAGCGGTCGCTGCCCGGCGGCGGCCCAATGACCTGGCGGGCGGAAACACCGGATGAGCGAGAAGACCATCCACTTTCATGTCGGCAGCGGCCGCTGCGGCTCGACGCTGATCCAGGCCCTCTTCAACGAACCGGCGATGCATCAGGTCTTCGGCCATTTCGGCCTGCACTACGACCCGGGGATTTACCTCGCGCTCAACGACGTGACGCCGGTCTGGGAATACGACGAGGCGGTCTGGCGTGACTTGCGAGAACGCCTGATGGTGCCGCTCCTCTCCCGTCCGGAGGGGAATTTCTTCGTCACCCAGGAAAACATCTTCGGCGCCGAGCACGCGGACGGCGCCGGCAACACCGTCGGCAATTCCATTCGCGCCATCCGCACACTTTGCGACGGGTTCCGGGTACGCATCGTCTGCGTGCTCAGGCGTCAGGACAGCTTCGTCGAATCCCTCTACAACCAACTTCTGAAGCGTGGCGAGACTAGGGATTTTCCGGATTTCGTCGCCGCCCTGCCGGCCGACAACTTCGATTGGACGGCGATCCTCGACACCTATGCCGACGCCTTCGGCGCCGACGCCGTGACGGTGATCCCGTTCGAGAAGAAGATCGCCGCCAGCGGCGGTGTCGACGATTTCGTCGAAGCCATGCTGCGCGCCATTGGCGTCGAACAGAAGATCCGCTTCGACAATCTGCCGGTCATCAACCCGAGCCTGTCGCCCCGCGTGCGCCCCCTGATGCGTCACGCCAACCAGATCCTGACGCCGGTCGAGGCCAACAACCTGGCCGCCTGGTTCGAAGGCCACATTCCGAAGCGTCCGGACGAGCCGCACGAACTGTTCGACGACGCCGGACGCGCCGCCTTCCTGACGCGCTTCGCCGGCAGCAACGAAATCCTGGCGAAGACATACCTCGCCCGATATCCGGCGGCGGCCGCCCATTACCGGGGCGGCGCATGAGCGCCGTCGCCGTCATCCAGGCCCGCCACACGTCGACGCGGCTGCCGGGAAAGATGCTGCTGCGGTTCGAGGGATTGAGCGTGATCGAACATCTGGTGCTGCGGCTCCGCCGCGCGCCGGGCGTCAATCGCATCGCCGTGTCAGTGCCCGAAGGCGACGAGCAGGCGCCGCTGGTCGAGCACGTCCGGGGCCTTACGGACCTCCTCCTCAGCCGCGGGCCGACCGACGACATCCTGAAGCGCATGCTGAACGCCGGCGAGGAAGCAGGCGCGGAACGGGTCGTCCGCATCTTCGGCGACAGTCCGATGATCGACCCGCTCGTGGTCGGACGGCTGCTCGCCGAGCACGCCGAGAGCGAATCGGCCTGGGCGCGCGTCGACATGTCGAGCGGCTGGCCGCTCGGCAACGAGTGCCAGTCCTTCGACACGGACCTGCTGCGCACCGTCGACGGCGAGGCCAAGACGTTCGAGGAACGCCAGGACCTGCAGCCCTATCTGCTGCGGTTTCCGGAACGTTTCCGCGTGGCCGAGGTCGCCCGGCCCGGCCCCGAGAGCCGCATCGATCTGATGTTGGATACGCCCGCCGACCGCGACAAACTGGCCAGCGTGTTCGCCCGGCTCTATCCTGCCGATCCCTGCTTCGGGGTCGACGCCGTTGAAGCCCTGGCGGCGGCGGACCCCGCGGTGTTCGGATTGGAACGCACGGCATGAGCAAGAAACTCGGCGTCGCCGTGATCGGACTGGGGGTCGGCGAACAGCACGCCCATGCTTTTCGCGCCCTCGCCGAGAGCGAGGTCCGCTGGCTGATCGACCGGGACGCGGCAAAGGCCGCCGATGTCCGGGGCCGTGTCGGCGCCGGTGAGATCGCCCCCGACATTTCGGCGGCGCTCGCCGATCCGGACGTCGATATCGTTTCCATCGCCAGCTACGACGATCTGCACTACGAGGAAGTGCTCGCCTGCTTCGAGGCCGGCAAGCACGTGTTCGTGGAAAAGCCGCTCTGCCGGACGGCGGACGAACTGGCGCACGTCCGCGCCGCCTGGGAAAAGGCAGGCCGGCCGCACCTGATGTCGAACCTGGTGCTGCGTGCCGCCGAGGTCTATCGCTGGCTCGGCAAAGCCATCGCCGACGGTGAATTCGGCCGCGTCTACGCCATCGACGGCGACTACCTGTATGGCCGGCTTTCCAAGATCACCGAGGGCTGGCGGAAGGACGTCGGCGCCTATTCCGTCATGGAAGGCGGCGGCGTGCATCTGATCGACCTGTTGCTGACGTTGGCCGGCGAACGGCCGGCGAGCGTCGCCACCGTCGGCAACCGCATCGCCACCGAGGGCACGTCCTTCCGCTACGACGACTTCATGGCGGCCACCTACCGCTTCCCGTCCGGCCTGATCGGGCGAATCACCGCCAACTTCGGATGCGTGCACCGGCATCATCACGTGCTGCGCGTGTTCGGCACCAAACAGACGTTCATCTACGACGATCAGGGGCCGCGCCTGCACCGGAATTCGGCCGAAGACGGCCGGGCCGAGCCGCTTTCCCTGAAGACGCTCCCCGACGGCAAGGGGGCGCTGATCCCGGAATTCGTCGCCGCCATCCGCCAGGGCCTTGACGCCGGGCCGGCGGCGGCGCGTGAATTCGACCTGATCAGCGCCGTCGCCGCCTCCGACCGCGCCCACGACACAGGCACCGAACAGAAGATCGAGTACGAATCATGAATGAGCTGACGAAAAACAAATACGACATCCCGTTCGGACGCCCGTGGATCGAGGACGAGGACCGCGCGGCCGTCATGCGGGTGCTGCAGGGCCACATCCTGACGCACGGTCCGGAGGGCAAGGCCTTCGAGACCGAGTGGGAGCAGATGATGGGCGGCGGGCACGCCGTCAGCACGTCGTCCTGCATGGCCTCATTGCATCTCGCCTATATCGACCTCGGCGTCGGCCCCGGTGACGAAGTGATCGTGACGGCAATGACGCACGTCGCCACCGTGCACGGCGTGGCGCTGACCGGCGCGACGCCGGTCTTCGTCGATTGCCGGGCCGAGACCGGCAACGTGACCGCGGAAGCGATCGCGGCGGCCATCACGCCCCGCACCAAGGCCATCGGCATCGTGCATTACATCGGCATTCCCTGCGACATGGCGGCGATCATGGCGCTCGCCGACAAGAAGGGGCTGCCGGTGGTCGAGGACTGCGCCATCGCCATCGGGTCGCGCTTCGAAGGCAAGCACGTCGGCCTGTTCGGCCATGTCGGCACCTACTCGTTCTATCCGGTGAAGCACATCACGACCGGCGAGGGCGGCATGATCGTTTCCAGGGACAAGGAAACGGTAGAGCGGATCGGCCGCTTCCGCGCCTTTAACGTCGACCGCACGCACCAGGAGCGGAAGGTGCCGGGCATCTACGACGTCACCGGCCTCGGCATGAACTACCGGATGAGCGAAATGCAGGCGGCGCTGGGCCGCACCCAGATCAAGAAGATTCCGGAAATCCTGCGCCTCCGGGCGGAGAATTTCGCCGCCCTCAAGGCCGGGATGGAGGAAATCCCGAACGTCCGCGTGATCGACGATCCGGACCCGCGCATGACCAACACGCACTATTGTCTGGTGGCGATCCTGCAGGGACCGCTGGCGGCCAGGCGCGACGACATCCTGATCGCGCTGACCGAAATGGGGGTCGGCACCAGCGTCTATTATCCGCATCCGGTGCCGCGCCTGACGCACTACCGCAACACCTATGGCTACGACCCGGCGCTCTACCCGAACACGCTGGCCATCAGCGACAACGGGATCGCGTTGCCGGTCGGCCCGCATCTCGATACCGGCCATATGACGCAAATCACAGCGGCCTTCCGCGAAGTGCTGGATAGTCTAGGGTTAACGGGCTCTTAAGGTCCGTGCGGTATCGGTCTATAGTAGACCGGTAGCGCCCGCCGGATAGGCTGGCGGGCGTATGCCGTCCAGAAGCGACGGTACCGGGCTCAGAACGAGGAGACGTCATGACGACGACATTGAACGCGCAGACAATGCGTGCCCGGTTGGCTGGCGAGAAAATCGCGCTGATCGGCGGCGCCGGATTCATCGGCCACAACCTCGCCATCGGGCTCCGCCAGTACGGCGCCGACGTGCTGGTGGTCGACAACCTGATGCAGAACAACATGATCGCCAACGTCAGCGACCCGGCGATCGACCCCTTCCGGCGCGAACTCAATCATAGCTTCCTGGTGCAGCGCTTCGATCTGATGCGCGAAGCCGGCGTGAAGATGAAAAGCGCCGACGCACGCTCCATGCTCGACGTGCTCGACTCGCTGGTGCCGTTCCAACCGACGAAGATCGTGCACCTGTCGGCGATTTCGAGCGCCGTCGAGGCCCGCAAGGTGCCCGGCCACTGCTTCGATCTGCAACTGATCACGCTCAGAAACGTGCTCGAATACTGCCGGCTCTATGCCCAGAACGTACAGCAACTGGTGTTCATGAGCTCCAGCACGGTCTACGGCGACTTCGAAACGCCGACCGTCGACGAGTCGGTGCGTCCCCGTCCCTACGGCATCTACGCCAACGCCAAGTTCATGGGCGAGCGGCTGGTCCGCACCTATTCCGACCAGTACGGCCTCGGCGTCACCATCATCCGGCCGTCGGCGCTCTACGGCGAACGCTGCATTTCGGGTCGCGTCAGCCAGAAATTCGTCGAGAACGCCCTGCTCGGCAAACCATTGCTGCTCGAAGGCGGCGGCGACGGGCGCCTCGACTTCACCTACATCGACGACCTGATCGACGGCATCATCCGCTCCATGGCCGGCTTCGAGGGCCGCGGCAGCACCAATACCTTCAACATCACCTTCGGCAACGCGCGCACCATCAAGGAACTCGCCGACGTGCTGAAGGGCGTGGTGCCGAACGCCATCCTCGAGGAACGGCCGCGCGACGAGATCAAGCCGATCCGCGGCACGCTCTCCGTCGAACGCGCCCGCGACGTGCTGAACTTCGAACCGCAATGGCCGATCGAGATCGGCTACAAGCGGTATTGCGAGTGGTACGTCGACCAGTGGGAGCGGACCAAGCACCGTCTCGCGCAGAACTGACAAGGAGCCTCGTTCGATGATCGGCATCATCGATTACGGGCTCGGCAACCTCCGCTCCGTCGCCGGCGCCGTCCGGAAACTCGGCTATCCGGTGGAGATTTCCGCCGATCCGGCGCGGCTCGCGGCCGCCGACAAGCTGATCCTGCCGGGCGTCGGCGCCTTCGGCGACGGCATGCGAAACCTGACAACGCGCGGCCTGATCGAGCCGCTGGCGGACATGGTCATGAAGCAGGGAAAACCGGTGCTCGGCATCTGCCTCGGCTTCCAATTGATCGCCGAGGAAAGCGAGGAGTTCGGCCGGCACCGTGGCCTGGGCTGGATTCCCGGCCGCGTCCAGCGCATCCAGCCCGGCGAGAAGGGCCTTCGCGTGCCGCACGTCGGCTGGAACGATTTCACGGCGCGGCGCGACTGCATTCTCTTCGACGGCGTGCCGGCGGACGCCCTTTTCTACTACGTGCACAGCTATCATCTGGTCGCCAACGACAACGAGATCGTCGGCACCTGCGATTACGGCGGGCCGATCGTCGCCGCCGTGCAGCGCGGCAACGTTTTCGGCACGCAGTTCCACCCGGAAAAAAGCCAGCGGCACGGCCTCGCCGTCCTCAAGAATTTCCTGGAGCGCGCCTGATGCTCCGCAAACGCGTCGTCACGGTGCTCACGCTGAACGACGGAACGCTGTTCCGCACCAAGCTGTTCCGCCCGGATTACCGCTACACCATCAACTTCGTCGACGCCTGGTCCATCGACGAGATCGTCATCCTCGACGTGACGCGCGAGAACGCCGACCGGGAAAAATTCCTGAACGTCGTCGCGACCTTCGCCGCCGAGTGCTTCGTACCGATTTCCGTCGGCGGCGGCATCCGCAGCCTCGACGACGTCCAGCGTTACATGGCGGCCGGCGGCGACAAGGTCGTCGTCAACACCGGCGCCTTGGAGCGGCCTGAACTGATCACCGAGATCGCGGAAGCCTACGGCGCGCAGTGCGTCGTGCTCTCCATCGACGCCCGCAAGACGGATACCGGCTACGAGGTGATGGGCGCGTTCGGCGCCAGGCCGGCCGGCAAGGACCCGGCGGATTGGGCGCGGGAAGCCGAGAAACTCGGCGCCGGCGAAATCATGATCACATCGATCGAGCGGGACGGCGCCTTGCAGGGTTACGACCTGGAGCTCACCAAGCGCGTCGTCGACGCCGTCGGCGTGCCGGTCCTGACGCTCGGCGGCGCCGGCAACTGGAAGCACATGGCCGACGCCTTCAAGGACGCCGGCGTTTCCGCCGCCTGCACGCAGAACATCTATCACTTCACGGAAACCAGCATCGCCAGCGCCAAGAAGTATCTGGCCGGCAAGGGGATCGAGGTCCGCGCCTAGGCCGGACCCAATTGACGGGGACACATGGTTCGATACTGCAAGACCTGCCTGATGCCGGACACGCGGCCCCGCATCGTCTTCGACGAGAACGGCGTCTGCAACGCCTGCCATACGGCGAAGCGGAAGAAGTCCATCGATTGGGACGCCAGGCGGAAGGAATTCCTGGAGTTGGTCGAGGCGCACCGGAACCGCGAAGGGCCCTACGACTGCATCGTGCCGTGGTCGGGCGGCAAGGATTCGTCCGCCATCGCGTGGCGGCTCAAGTTCGAATTCGGGCTCAATCCGCTGCTCGTCACCTTCTCGCCGCTGATGCCGAACGACATCGCCGTGCATAACCGCGAGGAGATGATCAAGCTCGGCTACGACCATCTGATGATCCGCGCCAACCAGAAGGTCTCGCGCCGCCTCGCCAAGCGTTTCTTCATCGAGCGCGGCGATCCGAAGATCCACTGGAACGCCGGCGTCAACGCCGTGCCGGTGCAGGCCGCCGTCAACTACCGCATTCCGCTGATCTTCTACGCCGAACACGGCGAGAGCGAGTACGGCGGCAAGGTGCTTTCCGAAGACCACATGAAGATGCGCGACTTCGCGGAAGTCCTGGAACACCAGATCGGCGACGATCCGATGAACTGGATGGACGACGAGATCGAGGAACACGAGCTCGCGCCCTACACCTATCCCGATCTCGGCCAAGTCGACGAGGTCGGCGTGAAGGCGCTCTATTTCGGGTATTTCTTCCGCTGGTCGATGTTCGACAACTGGAACTTCATCAAGGACAAGATCAACTTCCAAACCGCCGAGAACGGCCGCACCGACGGCACGTTCACCGACTTCGACAGCTTGGACGACAAGATCGACAACCTCTATTACTACATGCAGTTCATCAAGTTCGGCTTCGGCCGCTGCGTGCGCGACGCCTGCCGGCTGATCCAGAACGGCCAGATGACCCGCGCCGAGGGATTTGACCTGGTCCGCAAGTACGACCACGAGTTTCCAAAGACCTATCACGACGAACATCTCGACTATCTCGGCCTCGACGGGGCGACGTTCGCCGACATCGTCGACAAGCACCGCGACCCGGAAATCTGGGAGCGAACCGGCAACGAGTGGCGTCTCCGCCATCCCCCGGCGTAAGGAAGGACCGCGACCATGAAGATGTACGATTGCGACCTCTGCGGCTCTCCCGATCTGCACGCCATGGAGCATCTCAGGCGCTACACCGGCGAATGGGACCTGCACGCCTGCAAGAGCTGCGGCTTCGTGCAGGTGGCGCGCCGCCGCACGCCCGAGGAATTGCAGAAGGTCTGGGCGGAGGAACTGTACCGCGCCGATCAGAACGTGCGGCTCAGCGAAAAGACCTACACCGCCAAGATGCCCGCCGTCATGGCGCGGCAGACCTTCGCCGCCGCCTTCATCGACGAGGCGGTGAAGCTGAAGGGCAAGACCGTCTGCGACATCGGCGCCGGCGAAGGCACGTTCCTGGAAATGCTGCGCGGCCCCGATTACGGCGCGGAAGGTTTCGGCATCGAACCCTCCGCCGACAACTGCCGCATGATGACCGACGCCGGCATCGAGAACTTCCTCGGCACCATGGAGGACTACGCGGCCAGTAAGCCCGGCCGCACCTTCGACGTCGCCACTATCATCTGGACGCTGGAGAACTGCCAGAGCGCCTTGGGCGTTCTCAAGGCCGCCGCCGATCTGCTGCCGGACGGCGGGCATGTCGCCGTCGCCACCGGCAGCCGCATTCTGGTCCCGTTCAAGAAGCCGATGCAGTATTATCTCGGCGCCAATTCCGACGTGCACCCGTTCCATTTCACGGCCAACACGTTGGGCGGCCTCTATGCCGGCGCCGGCTTCGAGGTGACGAACGTCAACCGCTTCATCGACAGCGACTATCTGGTCGTCGTCGGGCGGAAGACGGCAAAGCGGCCGATCCCATGGCAGAAGGACGATTGGCAGGCGGTCGCCGCGTTCTTCGAGCGTTGGGACCAGGAAACGCAGAATTTCTATAAGGGCAAGTGAACCGCGCATGGCGATGGGCAACGGCACGGCAACCTTTCGGCGGCTCGACTTCGAGAGCGATCTCCTCGGCGTCGGCGTCTTCCGGCTGCCCGATGCGCCCGCCCTCGCCGACGCGGCCGCCGTCGCCGGCATTGTCCGCGATCTGGCGGCGGCCGGTTGCTGGCTCGCCATGACCCGCGTCCCCGAGAGCGACCGCGCCAAGGCCGACGCGCTCACCGCTGGCGGCTTCCGCGCCATCGAAACATTGCTGATCCTCGAATGCCCGCTCGCGGACACGACGATGGAAATGCCCGCCGGCATCAACGTCGCGGCGCCCGCCGACGGCGAAGCCTGCGCCGACGTGGCGCACGCCGCCTTCCACATGGACCGGTTGCACCGCGACCCGGACGTCCCCGACGCCGTCGCCGACACGGTGCGCCGCGCCTGGGTCATGAACGACGTCGGCGGCCGCGCCGACGCAACCTTCGTCTCCAAGGACGGCGGCAAGATCACCGGCTTCAACGCCTGCCTGAGGGGCGACGGCTTCGCCGTCATCGACCTGATCGCCGTCGCGCCGGGCCAGCAAGGCAAGGGCCTCGGCGGCAAGCTGGTCGAGGCCTCCCTCGCCCACTACGCCGGGCGCGTGCCGATGCTGCGGGTCGGCACGCAGGCCGACAACACGGTTTCGGTGCGCATGTACGAGGCCGCCGGCTTCAAGCCGGTGAAGCGCGAGATCACGTTCCACCGGGTGTTCGACGCGGCTCGCGGCAAACGCGCCGCCGGAGGTGCCGCTTGAAGACCGCCGTTGTCATTTTCTCCCGCCTCGATTCCAGGCGCCTGCCAGGAAAGGCGCTCCGTCCCGTCAACGGCCGGCCGCTGCTCGGCCACGTCATCGACCGTTGCCGGGCCGCCAAGGAGGCCGACACGTTGATCGTCGCCACGTCGGATCGGCCGACCGACGACGGTATCGCCGACTTCGCCGCCGAGACCGGCGTCGCCCTATTCCGGGGCAGCGCGCACGATGTGCTGGGCCGCGCCGTCGATTGCATGCGGGCGAACGACCTCGACGCCATGGTGCGCATCTGCGGCGACAGTCCGTTCCTGGACCCAGCGCTGATCGATAGCTTCATCCGGCGACACAAGGCGGAAACGCCGGACGTGACGTGCAACCTGCTGCCGCGCACGTTCCCACCCGGCATGAGCTTCGAGGTGTTGTCCCGCGACGCCATGGAGCGGACCGGCACCGCCGCCACGTCGCCGCACGACCGCGAGCACGTCACGACCTACATCTACGGCCACGCCAGCGAATACCGCATCGTCAACATCGAGTCCGGCATCGACGATCACTGGGCGACGCCGCTGACCGTCGACACCATCGACGACCTGGTGCAGGCGCACTGGCTGGCGCGGCGCCTCGCCGAAGACGGCGCCGATTATGCGCTGAAGCACGTCCTGGACCTGGCGCGGCAATGGCGGCACATGCGCCCGGTCGAACGAAAGGTATCCTGATGAGCGAACAACTGGCCCTGCTCGGCGGCAAACCGGTCATCGAGGGCGAGCTCGCGCCGTATCGCTCCGTCGGCGAAAAGGAAGAGGCCGCGGTGATCGAGGTGATCCGGTCCGGCTGCCTCTCCGGCTTCTACGGCAGCCCGGGGCCGGAATTTCTGGGCGGACCGAAGGTGCGCGCCTTCGAGGACGCCTGGAAGACGCGCTACGGCGTCAAACACGCCGTCAGCGTCAATTCAGCGACCTCCGGTCTCAGTTGCGCCGCCGCCGCCGTGGGGATCTCCCCCGGCGACGAGGTGATCTGCCCGCCCTGGACCATGTCTGCGACGGTCATCACGGCGCTCACCTATGGCGGCATTCCGGTGTTCGCCGACATCGACGAGGACACCTTCTGCATCGACCCCAAGTCGGTCGCGTCGCTGATCACCGCGAAAACGCGGGCCGTCGTCGCCGTCAACCTGTTCGGCCATCCGGCGCCGCTCGCCGAACTGCGCGCGCTCTGCGACAAGCACGGCATCTACCTGATCGAGGACAACGCCCAGGCCCCCATCGCCAGCGAGCACGGCAGGGCGACCGGCACGATCGGCCACATCGGCGTCTTCAGCCTCAACTATCACAAGCACATCCATACCGGCGAAGGCGGCATCTGCGTTACCGCCGACGACACGCTGGCGGCGCGCATGCAGTTGGTGCGGAACCACGGCGAGAACGTGACGAGCATGCTGCCGGACGGCGATCTCACCAATATGGTCGGCTTCAACCTGCGGCTTTCCGAGATGGCGGCGGCCGTCGGTCTGGTACAGTTGTCCGACGTCGACAGGCACGTCGAAAAGCGCGAACGCATCGCCGAGGCGTTGACCGAAGGGACCAAGGACCTGGACGGCTGGATCGTCCCGAAGGTCCGCGAAGGCTGCCGGCACAACTATTACCAATGGGTCGTCCGCTATGACGCGGCGGCCGTCGGCGTCAGCCGGGAACTGTTCGCCAAGGCGCTGACCGCCGAGGGATTCCCGATCTTCCCGGGCTACGTGGCGCCGCTCTACCGACTGCCGGTGTTCCGTGAACGCAAGGCCATCGGCCGCGACGGCTGGCCGTTCACCCTGACGGATCGCACCTACCAGGACGGCCTCTGCCCGGTGACGGAGCGGTTGCACGCCGAGGAAGCCATGCTGTTCGAACCCTGCGCCTACGCCGTCGACGACGATCTGCTGGAACGGCTGGTCGCCGCCGTCCGCAAGGTACACGCCGGGCGCGGTCAGTTGAACGCCATCGCCGGCAAGGCAGCGCAGTGACCCGCTTCGTCGCCAGCATCGAGGCCCGCATGGGATCGTCCCGTTTGCCGGGCAAGGTGCTGGGGACGCTCGGCGGCAAGCCGGCGCTTGGCCACCTTGTGGACCGGCTGCGACTGGCGAAGAAGCTGCACGGCATCGTCGTCGCCACCTCCATCGAGACGGCCGACGACAAGATTTCGCAATGGTGCGTCGATAACGGCGTCAGTTGCTACCGGGGCAGCGAGAACGACGTACTCGCCCGCGTCACCGGCGCGCAGCGGGCCATGAACGCCGACGTGGTGGTGGAGATTTGCGGCGACACGCCATATCTCGACCCGGCCGTCGTCGACGCCGGGATTCAGGCGTTCGAAAAAGGCGGCGTCGATTTCGTGACGACGGCCCGCACGCCCAGCTATCCGCAAGGCCAGGACGTGGAGATCTTCCGCCGCGCCGATCTGGAAGAGATCGAGGCGGCGAACCTTGACCCTTACGTCCGCGAACACGTCTCCGTGCCGTTCTACCGCGAGGCGCGTTACACCGTCGCCGACCTGATGGCGCCGGACGGCTGGCGCCGGCCCGAGGTGCGGTTGCTTCTCGACCGGCCGAGCGACCGGGATTTCCTGGACGCACTGGCGACACGCCTGACGCCGGAACACGGCGCCGATTTCGGGCTGACGGAAATTCTTTCGGCGCTCGACGCTGATCCCGGCCTTCGCGCCCTGCATGACGCGGCGGCCCTGGAGGCGGCGGCATGAGCGCGCCCCTGAAGACCGTGATCGTCGGCTTCGGCGGCGTGGCGCGCGGCTTCGCCGACGACCCGCTGATGACGAAATGGTTTCCGTGCGCGACGCACGCCCAAGCTCTTCGAGACCGCCCCGAGTTCGAGCTGATCGGCGTCGTCGATCCGAACGCGGACGCGCGCGCCGCCGCCGAAAGGGATTGGCGCGTGCCGGCCGTCGCCGACGTCGCCGCCGCCGCGAAGGCTTTCGATCCGAACGTGCTGGTTCTGGCGGCGCCGCCCGGCGCGCGTACCGAGGCGCTTGCCGCCTTTCCGAACGTGAAGGGCGTCATGGCGGAAAAGCCGCTGCATGGTGCTGACGGCGAAAAGCTGGTGGCGCTCGCCGCCGAGCGCCGCATCCCCCTGCAGGTGCACTTCTGGCGGCGCGGCGATCCGACGCACCGGGAGATGGCGGCGGGCGGCCTCGTCGAGACCGTCGGCGAACCGCAGGCCGTCTTCGGCCTCTACGGCAACGGCCTCGCCAACAACGGCAGCCATCTGATCGACGCGGCGCGATACCTGTTGGGCGAGCCCGTCTCCGTGCAGGCCATGGCACCGGCGGTGGACTGCCCCGGCGCGCCGATCGCGGGCGACCGGCACGTGCCGTTCGCGCTCGGCTTCCGGGGCGGCTTCGCCGCCGCCATGCAGCCCCTCGATTTCCGCAGGTACCGGGAAGTGGCGCTCGACGTCTGGGGCAGCATGGGGCGCGTCGCGTTCCAGCAGGAAAGCCTCGCCGTCCGCACCTATCCGGTTGCGTTGAACCGGGGGCTCACGGACGCCTTCGAGATCGACACCGACAAGCCGACCGAACTGCCGTGCCGGGTCGGCGAGTCCTTGCTGGCGCTCTACGAAAACCTCGCCGACGCCATCCAAGGCGGCGCGACGCTCTGGAGCGACGGCGCCAACGCGCTCCGCACCGACCGCATCGTCGCCACCGTCCTCAAATCCGCCGACGAGGGCGGTCGACGGATCGAGCTCTGATGCCGGGCGTGCTGGTCTTCGTCGAGGACCCGGGCGCCGTCAACGGGATCGTCGGCCTCGCCGACGCCAGCGGCCTTCTCGGTATTCCGTGCGCGCTCACTGGCGCCGGCCATGCCATCGCCTACGCCGCCGACCTCGGCGTGACGCTAGAACCGGCCATTGGGTCGGCGGCCGAACTGCTCGACCGGCTGAAGCCCGACGCCGTTCTCGTCGGCACGTCGGAAAATCCGGATAGCCTCGGCCTCGCGCTCATCGACGACGCGCGGACGCGCGGCATTCCGGCCGTCGGCTTCGTCGATGGCCCCAGCAACGCCGAGCGGCGCTTCAAGGGTCGCGGCGCGGCGCCGTTCGCACATCAGCCGGATTGGCTCCTGGTGCCGGAAGCCCTGACCGGCGGCGTTTTTTCGGAACTCGGCTTCGATCCGGCCCGGATCCGCCGCACCGGCCACCCGCACGTGGACCGGATCCGCGCCCGCGCCGTCGAGCTTGCCGCCGAGCCGCCGGGCGCCGTTCACGCGCGCCTCTATCCGGGCGCCGGCGCGCGTCCCGTGCTGCTGTTCCTGGCGGAACTTTCCGACGGTCTCGATCCGCAAGCCTTCCGGCGCGGCCCCGGCTACACGCTCGCGGGGCGCGGCGGCAGCGACATGCGCACCGACATCTGCCTGGAAGAAGTCCTGGACGCCCTGCCGACCGGCAGCGCCCGTCCCTACGTGGTGCTGCGCCTGCATCCGAAAAACGATCCGGCGGATTTCACCACCTATGCCGCCGAGGTCGACCTCGTACAGCGGGGCGGCGATCCGGCGGCGGCGGTCCACGGCGCCGATCTCGTCGTCGGCATGACGTCGATCCTGCTTATGGAAGCCGCCGTGATGGAGCGCCCGACGCTCGCCGTCACGCCTCGGCAAGCCGAAGCCGATTGGCTCGCCGCCATCCCGCTCGGCCTGGTGCGGCACGTGTCGACGCGGGATGACCTGCGCTCGGCGATGGCGGAAGCGCTCGCCCATCCCAACGCTTTCGTCGCCGACGACGCGGCCAGCGTGCTACCCTCCGGTGCGGCCGGCCGCATGGCGGCGGCGCTCGCCGCCATCGCGGCGGGCACGGAACCGGCGGAGAACTGACGGCATGGCGACGCCCCCGACCATCGAGATGACACGGCTCCGCCTCGTGCCGTTCGACCCCGAGCGGCACCTGACGGAGACCTATGTCGGCTGGCTCGGCGATCCCGACGTCGTGCGCTATTCCGAACAGCGCCACCGCACACACAGCCTGGAAAGCTGCCGCGCCTTCGTCGGCGGCTTCGCCGGCACGCCGCACATGCTCTGGGCGATCGAAACCAGGGACGGCCGGCACATCGGCAACATGCACGCCGACATCGACCCACGAAACACGCTCGCCGACCTCGCCATCCTGATCGGCGACAGGTCCGCCTGGGGCACCGGCCTTGGCGGCGAAGCCTGGTGCGCCGCCGTCGATTGGCTGCTCGGCGCCGGCGGCATGCGCAAGGTCTCCGCCGGATGCCTGGCGCCCAACGCCGCCATGCGCCGCCTCATGGCGAAGAGCCGCATGGTCGAGGACGGCGTGCGCAAGGCGCATTACCTGCTCGACGGGTCGCCGGTCGACATCGTGCACGCGGCCCGCTTCGGAAATGTCTGACGACGTCGCCGCCAGGATCGGCGAGGCCATCCGCCTGCAGCAGACCGGCCAGCCCGGACAGGCGCTCGCCATCGTCGACGAACTCGTGAAGACGCATCCGGATGACGCCGGCATCCTGAACCTGCAAGGGGGGCTCCGGGCGCAGAACGGCGACACCGCCGGCGCGATCCAGCCATTGCAGCGCGCCGTCGCCATCAACCCGAACCCGAAGTACCGCCAGAATCTGGCGATCCTCCTGTTGCAGTTGGGCCAGCACGCGGCCGCCGAACCGCACTTCCGCGTCCTGCACGCGGAATGGCCGGACGATCACAGCATCCTGTTTTCACTGGGCGCCCTGCTCCGCCGCATGCGCCGCTACGCCGAGGCCGAGCCGTTCCTCCGCCGCTACGTAGAGATGAGGCCCCGCGCCGTCGAAGGCGGCAACGAGCTCGGTGCGGCGCTGGAGGGAATGGGCCGCACCGAGGACGCCGTCGAGACGTTCCGGCGCTCCATCGAATTGGCCGGCCCGTCGCCCGGGACCTATTACAACCTCGGCAATGCGCTCCGCGATCTCAACCGGCCGGCGGAAGCCATTACCGCCTACGATGCCGCACTCGCGATCCAGCCGGAATTCGCCGAGGCGCACGTGCAGCGGGCCTTCGCCAACTTGATGATCTGCAATTTCCGGGACGGCTGGGCGGAATACGCCTGGCGTTGGCGCATTCCGGGGTTCGGCAGCCTGGGTGCCACGCCGCCGATCTGGCGGGGCGAGCCGCTCTCCGGCAAACGGATCGTGGTTCGGCTGGAACAGGGTTTCGGCGACACCTTCCAGTTCATTCGCTACGCCAAGCTGCTGGCGGCCGCCGGCGCCGAGGTCGTGGCCCTCTGCACGCCGGCGCAGCAGGACATCGCCCGGGCCGCCGACGGTGTGGGCCGCGCCGCCGTGGCCGGCGAACGGTTGCCGCCGATGGATTTTCAGGTCGGCCTCCTCGATCTGCCGCACCTTTTCGGGACAACCTTGGAAACCGTACCGGCGAACGTGCCTTACATCCGTGCCGATCCGGCAAAAATCGCCGCCTGGCGCGACATCGTCGGCGCCGGCCCCGGCCCGGCCATCGGCGTTTTCTGGCGCGGCAGCCCCGACATCCGCGGAAAGCCGGGCCGGACCTGTCCGTCCTCGGCCCTCCGGTCGCTCTTCACTCATGCCGGCATCCGTTGCTTCAGCCTGCAGAAGGACCGGGCGCCGTCCGAACCCCTGCCGCCCGGCGTCACCGACCTCGCCCCCCACCTCGCCGACTGGACGGAAACGGCGGCGGCGATCACCGTCCTCGACGGGGTCGTCGGCATCGACACGGCGCAAATTCATCTGGCCGGCGCGCTCGGCCGTCCCGGCATCCTGATGCTGCCGACCGCCGGCGATTGGCGTTGGCTGCTCGGCCGCGCCGACAGCCCCTGGTATCCGAGCCTCCGCATCGTCCGGCAGCCGGCGCCCGGCGATTGGTCGGGCGCCGTCGCCGGCGCCGTGGCGCTTCTGGGCGGGTGGCCGGAGGAATCTTCCGGCCGGACCGGCTGAATCTACCCCTCCGCTAGGAAAAAACTGCCGCCGGCGCCCAAAAAACGCCCCGCCGAGACGCCTCTCCGAATCATTAATCCATATAAATCAATAGGTTGATGGCACGCCGCCATTCTGGCCCGCGCTTTGCTGGATACCGGCACGGCGAATTCGCAACGCGAGGCTAGAAACATGGACCAACTTGCCATCGAACAGAAGATTTACGGAAACGGCCGCCAGCCGGCCGGCATCCAGCAGGGCGGTAAGTCGTCCGCCAATCTCGGCGGCTTCGCGATTTCCTTCGAGGAACTTCTGCAGCGCGTCGGCGCGCGCATCGAGCATGGTTTCAGCGCCGTCGACCAGGGATCCCACCTGTCCAACGCGGCCAGGCGCGAAAGCGCCGGCTACGACCGCCGCGACGCCGGCGCGGACAGGGACCGCCCGGTGAGCGACCGCAAGGATTCCCGTGACGGCCGCGGCGATCGCGGCGACGAGCGCACCAAGGTTTCAGCCGTCGACCGGAACGACGTCGCCGCCCGTACCGACGGCGCCGACGCTTCAGCGCGCGACGGCGTCGACGCCGCCGGCCAGAACACCGGCGACGACGGCCATCAGACGGACCGGCACGCCGAAGCCACCGACAACCGCTCCGACGACGGCGCCGGCAAGCAGGCGACCGACGATACCCAGGGCAACGCCGGCAACGAGGCGAAGGCTGACGACGGCGCCCAGACGCAGCAGGCCGGCAACGAGGCCAACAACGGTTCGGCCAGCCAGGGCGACCAGCACGCGGCGCAGCAGCACGCGGTCTCCGCCTATGCCGCCGGCGCGGTCGGCGCCATCGTTTCCGAGCACGCGACCAGCGCCAACGCCGGTGCCGCGACGGACGAGGCCGGCGCGCAGAAGATCGGTCCGGAAGTCGCCGAAGTGGCGCAGGCCGCCACCGGCAAGAAGGCCGCGCACGCGCCGGAAGCCAACGGCCAGCACGCGTCGCAGAACCGCAATCCGGCCGCCCAGCAGAACGCCCAGGCGCAGCAGGCGGCGCAGGCCGCCGATCCGGCGCGCGATTCCGCCATCCGCGACCAGGCGCAACAGCTTTCCCGCGCCATCGGCGAGGGCAACAAGGCCAACGTCAACGTGACGGTCAACAACGAGCAGTCCCAACTGACGTCGAAGCCGACGCAGAGCATCGCCAACACCTCCGTCCTGACGGCGGACGGCAGCGGCAATTCGCAAACCGGCCAGCAGGCGCAGTCCGGCACGCAGCATCAGGCCAACCCGAACGCCGCGGCGGCGGTCGCTCAGGCCCAGCAGACGCAGCAGGCGGCCAATGCCGGCCAGCAGCAGCAGGCGGCGAACGTGCAGCAGGTCCAGGCGGCGAACGGCGCCGGCGACGCCCGCGGCGCCATGAGCACGGCGACCCAGGCAACCGGCGGCGCGACGCAGCATGCGGGCGGCGGCGAGGGTACGAGCAACACCCAGAGCACGCAGGCCGGCACGCAGCAGACGCAACAGTCGCAGCAGACCAAGGAGGCCGCCCAGACGCACGCGCAGCAGGCGCCGCGCTCGCAGATGCTCGGCCAGCCGGTCGTCGACCAGATTTCCGTCAAGATCACCAAGGCCCTGCAGGCCGGCAACGATCGCATCTCGATCCAGTTGAAGCCGGAAGACCTGGGCCGCGTCGACGTCAAGATGGAGCTCAGCCATGACGGCCGCGTCAGCGCCGTCGTCACCGCCGACAAGCAGGAAACGCTCGATCTTCTGAAGCGCGACGCCAGCGAATTGCAGCGCGCCCTGGCGGACGCCGGGCTCAAGACCGACGTCGGCGACATGCAGTTCAACCTGCGCGGCGACCAGGGTCAGACGGCCGGCGACGAAGGTGGCCGTAACACGTCCGCCGCCGAGCAGGCCGAGGCCGAAGCCGAAGAGCAGGCTGTCGGCGACGGCGTCCTGGCGGCCTGGGAAAGCGGCATCTACCACAACGGCAAGTTGGACGTCCGCGCGTAAGCCGGAACGCATAACGGGAGCGACAGGCAATGATCCTCGGCGGCGTATCGAATACGAACTACACGGAAGGCTCGAAGTCCGCCGACAACGCGGCTCAGCTCGAGGACGACCTGAACCGGTTTCTCAACCTGCTCGTCACGCAGTTGAAGAACCAGGATCCGCTGGACCCGCTGGACACCAACGAGTTCACCGCTCAGCTCGTGCAGTTCGCCGGCGTCGAACAGGCGATCTATCAGAACGCCCAGCTCGAACAGTTGGTCAACATCCAGACCACCAACCAGGTGTCGTCGATGGTCAACTTCATCGACAAGGTGGTCGAGGTCGACGGCCAGACCTTCCCGCTGGAGAACGGCACCGCGAAGTTCACCTACACCATGCCGTTCGATGCCAAGTCGGCGGATATCATCATCCGCGACGCCAACGGTCTCACCGTCTTCCAGGACGACGCCAACCTCGACCAGGGCCAGCACACCTTCGAATGGGACGGCCGCAATTCCTCGGGTCAGCAGGTGGCGGACGGCCCCTACACGGTTCTTGTCACCGGCCTCGATAAGCAGAACGAGCTGCTCAAGATCACGCAGACGGTATTCGGCCGCGTCACCGGCGTCGGCTCCGAGAACGGCGTCACGTCGATGTTCCTCGGCGACGATATCGAGGTCCCGCAAACCCAGGTGCTGACGGTCAAGGAACCCCCGAAGACCGCCAGCGCGAATTGAAAATAGTCGAAGGCAACTGACTAGCACGGCCGGCGGCGAACGCCCGGCCCACGAAGGAGAACGCAGATGACTTTGTTCGGTGCACTTACGTCCGGCGTTTCGGGCCTGACCGCTCAGTCGAGCGCCATGGGCGCCATCTCGGACAACATCACCAACGTCAACACCATCGGCTACAAGGGGGTCCAGGTCGACTTCCAGACCCTGGTCACGGTGCAGACGTCGACCACGTTCTTCTCGGCAGGCGGCGTGCAGTCCAGGCCGCGCCAGGACACCGGCGTGCAGGGCCTGTTGCAGTCCTCGACCTCGCAGACGGACCTGGCGATCTCCGGGAACGGCTTCTTCGTCGTCAACGAGGCCAACCGGCCGACGCTGTCCAACGAGTTCCTGTTCACCCGCGCCGGGTCGTTCTTCCAGGACAACGAAGGCTTCCTGCGCAACACGTCCGGCTTCTATCTGCAGGGCTGGCCGACCGACGCGTCCGGCAACGTGGTGCCGAACAACACGTCGCTGTCGATCCCGAACCAGAACGTCATTTCGACCGACTTCCTGGCGACCGTGAACCTGAACCGCGTCGGCGGCACGGCGACGGCGACCTCGACCATCGCCATCGGCACCAACCTGCCGTCCACCGACAGCCAGGGCACGACGCACAAGACCGACGTGCAGTTCTTCGACACGCTGGGCAACGCCAACACGACGAGCTTCCTCTACACCAAGGGCAACCGCGACAACCAGTGGAATCTGGAAATGACGCCGCCGTCCGGCGTCAACGTGATCAACCTCTATGGTGACACCGCCGGGGCCAACATCTACGAAAGCCGCGGCCAGCTCCAGTTCACCGGCCTGCCGGCGAACGACTCGACCGTGATCCTCACCGCGCTCAACAGCACCAACGGCACTATCAGCGCCGTTACATACCAGTTCGACACGGTGGGCGGCGCGGCCGACACGGCAACCATCAAGCAGATCGACGTCTCGACATCGACCACCGTGGCGCAGTTCGTCTCGGCTTTCGTCGCCAAGGTCAAGGAAGCCGACAGCAACTTCGCCAACCATGGCAGCTTTACCAACAACCGCATCCGGGTTTCGCCGGGCTCGTCCACGACCGTCTACTTCACCGGCGACAGCACCGGGTCCTTCCAGGTCGACCCGGCCGGTCTGCTGACATCCGCCGGCGCCCGCGCGACGACGCAGGAAACGTCGTTCACGGTATCCGAAACCTCGACGGCGTACCGCGACTCGCACCAGTTCACGTTCTCGACGGCACAAACGTTCACCATCGGCAATACGATGACGATGAACGGCATCACCTACGAGATCATTTCGACCGGCGGCGCGGTCGGCACGGTCGGCAACATCGCCGTCACCGTGCCCACCATCGCCACCAGCGCGGCGGCGGCGCTCTCGGCGGCCGATCTCGACACCTTCCTGACCAACCTCGAGTCAGCGATCGAGACGAACGACGCCAACTTCGCCTCCGGCGCCCCTTCGGTCCGTATCCGGCACGTTAACTCTACCGCGGAGGCGACACCGCTCACGACCGCGAACACCCTGGTGGTCGACACGCTCTCGAAGGGGTCGTTCACGATCAACTTTAACACCGGCTGGACCGCCACGCCGACGGAGCCCGACGGCTCCGCCACCTATACCGCCGGCACCGCATTCACCATCGACAAGACGCAGGCGGTCAGCTTCAACTCCGACGGTCTGCCATCCGGCTTCGGCGTCGCCGAACTGGAAATCCTCGGCTTCGCCAACGGCTCGGCCAACATGGATGACGATGCGTCCAACAGCCCACGCGTCACGCTCGACTTCGGCCGCGTCAACGAAGCCAACGGCTTCACCCAGTTCGGCGCCGAGTTCACGCCGGGCTTCATCACCCAGGACGGTTCGCAGTTCGGCACCCTCGCCGGCGTCACCGTCGACGCCAAGGGCTTGATGACGGCGCTGTTCGACAACGGCGAAACCAGGCCGATCTTCAAACTGCCGATCGCGACCTTCGTCAACGTCAACGGCCTGTCGGCGCGCACCGGTAACGTCTGGAACCAGACCCAGGCGTCGGGCGACAACACGCTCCGCGAAGCCGACAACGGCGTCGCCGGCCAGGTCGTCCAGGCCTCGCTGGAATCGTCCACGGTCGACATCGGTAAGGAGTTCACCAAGATGATCGTCGTGCAGCGCGCCTTCTCGGCGGCGACACGAATCATCTCGACGGCCGACGAAATGCTCGAAGAGCTGGTCCGCATCAAGCGGTAAGCCCAGCCCTAGGTAATTCCCGGGACTGAAGGGAATAAAGTTCTACAACCCACCGTCCCAACCCAAGGCCCCGGTGCCGGATAAAAAATCCGACACCGGGGCCGTCCCATTTTCGGATACCCCTCGCGGCAGGCGCCGGTTGGCAGCGCCGCGCGAGGTTCTATGATGGACCGACGATTCGCCGGCAAGGGTCCCGCATGACAACCGACGTCCCGACCCTTCGAGAACGCAACCTGGCGCTATTCAAGGAATACGCACCGGACATCCATGCCCGGTTCGGTGACGGGGATTTCTGCGGCGAAGACACGCCGAAGCAACCCGATTTCGCGGAGCGGATCACGCGCGTGCGATTCACGGTCGGCGCCCCGGCCGCCGACAAGATGGACCGCTACACCTTCGATTTCCTGTCCGGCGTACTCGGGCGGGCGCGCGACGCCGGCATCGCCACGTCCGATTGGCCGATCCGGGACGACGCCTATTTTCTGCTGCTGATCGGCATTCGCGATCACGCCCACATCGCCGCCGAGATCGCGCGGACCCGCTGCCTGTGCCTGTTGATCCTGGAACCCGACATCGAGGCGCTCCGCTGGTCGCTGGATCACGTTGACTGGCGCGAGATTTTCATTTCGGTGCACGATCGCGGCGGCGAGGTGGAGTTCATCTTCCTGGAACACGCCGCCGACATCTCGGCCGGCATCTGGCGAACCGTCCGCTCGATCAATCCCGTGACGGTCGATGGCATGACCTGCGTGACGTTCGGCCATACGGAGCTCGCACACGCCGTGATCGAGCGGCTGAGCGGCGAGATCGGCTACGCCTATTCGGCGCTCGGTTATTTCTACGACGAGTCCCTGATGGTCTGGAACACCTACCGGAACCTGTCCCAGGGTCAGGCCCGCATCTATCACCGGACCCTCAAGGCCGATCGCTCGATGCCGGCTTTCATCGTCGGCAGCGGTCCGTCCCTCGATCAAGATCTCGACGTCATCGCCGCCAACCGCGACCGCGCTATCGTCGTTTCCTGCGGATCGGCGCTTCGGCCGCTCCTCAAGCGCGGCATCGTCCCGGACTTCCAGATCGAGACAGAAAACATCGCGGTATCGCCGCTGGTCGTGCAGGCGGCGAAGGAGTTCGACCTCACCGACGTGGTCCTGGTGGCGTCGAGCACGGTCGATCCGGACGCCCTGCCGGCCTTCCGCGAGGTCGTCTATTTCTTCCGCTATGCCCTCGCCAGCTACCCGCTTTTCGCGCCGTCCATCGAGACGACGTTGCTGCTTCCGGATCCGACGGTCGGAAACGCCGGACTCAGCTTCGCCCTCGAGACCGGCTTCCGGGAAATATACTTGTTCGGCCTGGATTGCGGCAGCGTGCGGGCCGGCGCGCACCATTCCGGCGATGCGTTCCAGAATTCCCCCGAGGGGGCGAAATACCGGGTAGCGTCATACGACATTCCGGTAGAGGCGAATTTCGACGGCACCTGCTGGACGGAAACCGGTCTGCTATCGTCGCGAAACAACCTCGCCGAGGCCGCCAAGCTCCTCGGCCGGAGCGCCACCATCCGCAATTGCTCCGACGGAGCCGCCATCGCCGGTATCCCGGCGTTGCGGAGCGGTGAAATTGAACTGCCGGCCGTCGCCGACGCGGCCCGCCGGGCCGAGGTCTCCAACCTGCTTGCCGCCTTCCCGGGATTTTCCGGCAAGGATCAGCAATTTCAATGGGTGGGCGCGGAGTTCGCCGAGACCATCCGGCGCTACGCTCAGGTCGTCGCCGACGAATTTACGGCCATCCGGTCTTTCGCCGACAAGACCTATCAGTTGCGGCTGATGCAGCTGTTCCAACCGAAGTCCGGCCTGACCGTGCCGCAGAAGAAGGGACTCGGCTACACGGTCAACACGCTCTTCCGTGGCACGCTCTTCGCCATGATCCTGTTCATGGAGCGGTCCCTAGCCCGCGTCACCGACCCAGCCCGGGCCGACGACCTCGGACGGATCGCCGTCGAGCGGATAATCGCCGGCCTTCGTCTGATGGAAGAAGAAGCGATGCGCATGTTCGCGGGCGCGGCGCCCGCGCCGCCGCCGCCCCTGGCGACATTGCGTCCGCCACCCGGCAGCAAACTGCCGAAACCGATGGAGCCTTCCCGGAATGCCGATTGCCCGTGCGGGTCGGGCCGGAAGTACAAGCACTGCCATGGCGCCCGGAACGGCTGACCCGGAACGGCGCCTGCACGAAGCGGCGGCGCATTTCGCCGCCGGCCGGTTCGGCGACGCGGCGGCGGCCTTCCGGGACGTCATCCGGATGCATCCGGACGTGCCGGAACTTCACCTGAACCTCGGCGCCGCGCTCAGGGCATCCGGTGACGGCAAGGGCGCGGAGACGAGTTACCGCCGCGCCCTCGCGCTGGCGCCCGGAAACGGCATGGCCTGGTTCAACCTCGGCAATCTGCTCGCCGACGCCGGACGAAAGGCCGACGCCGTCGAGGCATTGACGCGGGCCGCCGAATTCATGCCGGTCTCGCCGGAAGTTCTCAACAACCTGGGCGTCGCCCGCTACGCTGCCGGCGACGTCGCCGGCGCGTTGAAGGCCTATCGCCAAGCCATCGCCGCCGCCCCCGGGTTCGCCGACGCGCACACCAACCTCGGCAACGCCCTGCAACGGCTTTGCCGCATGCCGGAAGCCAAGGCGGCCCTGGAGAAGGCCCTTGCCCTCGATCCCGGCAACGCCACCTACGTCCTCAACATGGCCGGATACCTGGCCGCCGGCGGCGACAGCGAAGCGGCCCTCGATTGGGCGGCGCGCGCCGCCGATATCCTGGTGGCCGCTCTGGAGGCGCGCCACAAGCGGGCAAGCCGGCTGATCCACCTCGGACCCCGGGATGAAGGGTTCGCTGCTTACGAGGACCGCTGGCGCAATCCGGATTGGCACCCGCTCGCCCGCCGGCTCCCCATGCCGGCCTGGAAAGACGAGCCGCTCGCCGGCAAGCGACTGCTGATCTGGAACGAACAGGGTTTCGGCGACGCCATCCTGTACGCCCGCTATCTGCCGCTGCTGCACCGGATGGGGGCCGAGGTCATATTTCTCGGCGAGAAACCGTTGCACCGGTTGTTCAAAAACGCGCTCGGCGTCACCTGCGCCGACATCGGCTCCCCGCCGCCGGCGGCGGATTTCCACGCATCGAACATGAGCCTGCCGCATCTTTTCAAGACCGCCATGGCGACGATTCCAGCCGACGTTCCATACCTTGCGGCCGCCGACGGCGACGTCGCCGGGGGGCGGGCGCGGGTCGAGGCC
>JAYOFL010000013.1:0-60532 GCA_038117205.1 Rhodospirillales bacterium
CGGGGGGGGGGGGGGGGCGGGGGGCGGGGGTGGGCGCGCGCGCGCGCGCCCCCCCCGCCCCCCCCCGCCCCCCCCCCGCGGCCCCCCCCCCCCGCCCCCCCCCCCCCGGGGGGGGGGGGGGGAGAGGTGATGATGGAAGCGCCCTTGTCTTTTCCTCTCCCCCTTCAAGGGGGAGAGGTTAGGTGAGGGGGGCCCCCGTCAGCCGATCAGCAGACGGCGGATGGCGTCGCGGTCCAGACCGGTCTCGCCGATCACCACCAGTTCGCTCCGTCTGGCTTCGCCGTCCCGCCACGGCCGGTCGAAATAGCGTTGGATGCGCGGGCCGACCGCCTGCACCACGTGCCGCATGGGCTTGCCCGGCACGTGCACGAAACCCTTCACACGCAGGATGTCGTGCGCCAGCGTCGCGTCGGCGATGCGGCCTTCCAGCGCCTCCGGATCGGCGACGTCGCCGAGGCTGACGACGAAGCTCTCGAAATCGTCGTGATCGTGATCGTCGTCCGCGTCATGGTGCGACGGACGCGCCGCCAGGTCGTCCTCGGCGGCGGCGTTCATGGCGAGCAACACGGATAGGTCGATGGCGCCCCCGACCGTTTCGACGATCTTGACGCCGGGCCGCACCTCGCGCCGCACGATGTCGCCGGCGGTTCGCCGCGTGCCGTCGTCGAGCAGATCGGCCTTGTTCATCAGGACGAGATCGGCGCACAGCAGTTGATCCTCGAACACCTCTTCCAAGGGCGAGTGATGGTCGAGGGCCTCGTCGCTTTCGCGCATTTCCTGCACGCGGTCCGGGTCGTCGGCAAAGCGGCCGGCGGCCACCGCCGGCGCGTCGACGACGGCGATGACGCCGTCCACCGTGACGCGGGAGCGTATCTCCGGCCAGTTGAAGGCCTTCACCAGCGGCTTCGGCAGCGCCAGGCCTGACGTCTCGATGACGATGTGATCGGGCGCGCGGCCGCCGGCCAGCAGCTTTTCCATGGTCGGCAGGAAATCGTCGGCGACGGTGCAGCAGATGCAGCCGTTGGCGAGTTCCACCACGTCGGCATCGTCGCAGCCTTCGATGCCGCAACCGGTGACGACCTCGCGGTCGACGCCGAGATCGCCGAACTCGTTGATGATGAGCGCGATGCGGCGGCCACCGGCATTGCTCATGATATGGCGGATCAGGGTCGTCTTTCCGGCGCCGAGAAAACCGGTGATGACGGTAGCGGGTATCTTCATGTCGCGTCCTTTAAGATCATCGGTAAGCCGGCGGTGACGAACACCACCCGCTCGCTGGCGGCGGCCAGGCGCTGGTGCATGACGCCGGCGGCGTCGCGGAAGGCGCGCGCCATGGCGTTGTCGGGCACGATGCCGAGACCGACCTCGTTGGAAACGAAAACCACCGGTCCGTCAAGCGACGGCAGCACGTCGACCAGCCCGGACACCGCCGCCGCCAGGTCGCGATCCGCCAGCATCAGGTTCGTCAACCAAAGCGTCAGGCAATCGACCAGCACCGGCTTCCTGCCGGCTTTCGCCAGCGCGCCGGCGAGATCGAGCGGCTCTTCCAGCGTTTCCCAGGCGCCGCCGCGGCGGGAGCGATGTTCGGCGACACGGGCGCGCATTTCGTCGTCGAGGGTCTGCGCCGTCGCCAGATAGACGCCGCAGCCCGCCGCTTCGATCAGGCCTTCGGCGTAGCGGCTCTTGCCGGAGCGCGCACCGCCCAGAACCAGCGTCGATTTCGGCAGACCCGTCATCAATGATCCTCGCGCGCCGGCCGGTTGACGTGCACGACCCGCCAGGCGTTGCCCTTGCCGCGCAACAGCCCGCCCGGGATGTGGTCGATGCGGCTCACCGAGAGCGTGTGCACGGTGATCGCCATGCCGGCTTCCGGCGTGAGCCCGAGCGCGTGCGACAGGGCGGCGCGGACGGTGCCGCCGTGCGAGACGGCGACGATGTCGCGCCCGGCGTGACGGTCGGTATAGTCGTCGATGACGCGGCCGACGCGGGCGATCTGGTCGGCGAAGCTTTCGCCGCCCGGCGGACGGCCGCGCACCGGGTCCTGCCAGAAGGTGTCGTAGACGGCGGGATCGACGGACCGCATCTCGTCCCAGGTGCGGCCCTGCCAATGACCGAAGCTCTGCTCGCCCAAGTCCTCGATCACCTCCGGTGCCGGATAATCGAGGCCGGCGGCGCGGATCGCCTCGGCGGTCAGCTTGGCCCGGCTCAGGTGGCTGGTCAGCCAAACGGCGTCGCCCGGCAGGCGCTTGGCCAGCGCCTGGAAGGAGACCGCGTCGGACGTATCGCACTCGACGTCGTCGGCGCCGTAGATTTTGCCTTCGACCCCCACCACCGGCGCGTGCCGCACCAGCCACCACCTTGTCGTTCCGTCGCTCATAGGCTCCCCTCGATCCAGCCGGCGGCGGCCATCAGGACCGCGATCTCGGCGAGTTGCTGCGCCGCGCCGAGCACGTCGCCGGTCTGGCCGCCGAGCCGCCGGTCGGCCCGCCAGGCGAGCCAAGCGACGGCCAAGGCCGCGAAAACGATGCCGAGCGTCGCCGCCAACGCCGGCAGAAGGACATAGAGCGCGAGAACGCCGATGGCCAGCCCAAGTTCGACCGTTCCTGCGCTCGGACGGCCGGCGCCCTTCGCCAAGCCGTCCGCACGGGCCGCCGGCAGGACGTACATGAGCACGGGCATCGCCGCGCGCGAGAACGCGCCCGCCGCGACGAGGGTCGCGCACGCCCAGCCGGGGCCGGGGACCCCGGCCAGCAACGCGGCGCGGAGACCGACGGAGAAGACCAGGGCCAGCACGCCGAAGCTGCCGACGCGCGGATCGCGCATGATTTCCAGCGTCCTCGCCCGGTCCCGCCCGGCGCCGAACCCGTCCGTGACGTCGGCCAGGCCATCCTCGTGCAGCGCCCCCGTGACCAACACCTGCGCGGCGATGGCCGCCAAGGCGCAGGCGAGCGGATGCAGATCGGCCGCCGCCGCCAGCCAGAGCGCCAGTCCGGCCACGCCGCCCACGAGCAGGCCCACCGGCGCGAACGCCCAGCAGGCCTCCGACAAGGCCGGCATGCCCTGGCCCTGGCTCTGGCCATGGCCGCCGCCCAGACGGCCGCCGGCGGGAAACCGCGTCAGGAAGACGAGGGCGGTCAGGAATTCCTGGAATGCTCGTGGCGGCGGCGTCATGGCGACTTCCTAGCGCGATCGCGGCGGCCTGTCATGGATTTAGCCGTAAACGGCGGCGGCAGGGTTCTACTTGGTCGACACGGTCTCGAACGTATATATTTCATGGGTTGATCGGCGGTCAGGGGTGCGCCGCGTCGAGCGCAGAGATGGAACCCGGATGTCCGATACCATCACGATGGTCCTGTCAGCCGATTCGGCGGTGCCGCAGCCGTTTGCGGCGCTTTGGCGCTATTGGCTCGAAACGCGGGGCGACGATTGGGCTCCGGCTTGGCCGAAGTTCGAATTGATGCGGCTCGATTCGCGTCTCCTGCCCTGGACGGTATTGGTTGACGTCGAGGACGATCCGCCGGATTTCTTCTACCGCTTCTGGGGAACGGAACGGGCCAACCTGATCGGCATGGAAATGACGCGCAAACGATTGTCGCAAATTCCGGGCGCCTACATGCGCGAGGCGAACCGCCGTGAATACAGCAGCATCTGCAAGGGCAAGGTGCCGGTGCTGTGCGACACGCCGGTGACGACGGCGAGCGGACGGCATGCCGTGTTCCAATCCGTTCGGCTGCCGCTGTCGGACGGCGGCGACCGCGTCGGGCACATTCTCTCGGCGGTTAATTACGAGCAGATATCCAATCCGCATTACGAATACTTCGGCACGCCGCCGAAACTCCGCTGACCGGAACCGACACATGAACATCACCGCCCCCGGCTCCGTCGCCGACATCCATGCCTTGCTCGGGATCATGCCCGGCCCGGCCGAAGCCGCCGAGCGGGCGGCGCGGGACCGCGAGGGAACACTGACCAAGCCGCCGGGCGCGCTCGGCCGGCTGGAGGACATCACCGCCTGGCTGGCGGCGTGGCAGGACAAGGCACCGCCCCGGCTCGACAAACCGCGCGTCGTCGTGTTCGCCGGCAATCACGGCGTGGCGGCGCGGGGCGTCTCCGCCTATCCGGCGGCGGTGACGGCGCAGATGGTCGCCAACTTCCAGACCGGCGGCGCGGCGGTGAACCAGCTCGCCAAGGCGGCCGGCGCCTCCTTCGAGATCGTCGCCCTCGACCTCGACCGCCCGACCGGCGACATCGCCGCCGGGCCGGCCATGGACGAGGCCGATTTCGTTGCGGCCTTCAACGCCGGTTTCCGGGCGCTCGGCAAGGACACGGACCTGCTGGCGGTCGGCGAGATGGGCATCGCCAACACGACCGTGGCGGCGGCTTTGGCGGCGGGACTGTTCGGCGGCGACGCCGGCGACTGGGTCGGGCGCGGCACCGGCGTCGATGGCGCCGGACTGTCCTTGAAGCGCGAGGTCGTCGGGCTGGCCGTCGATCGCCACAAGGAAGAGCGCGACCCCATTCATCTGTTGCGCCGGCTCGGCGGGCGCGAACTTGCCGCCATGGCCGGCGCCGTTCTGGCGGCGCGACTCGGGCGCGTGCCGGTCCTGCTCGACGGCTACGTGGCAACGGCGGCGGCGGCGGCGCTGGAACGGGCCAAGCCCGGCGCCCTCGATCACGCGCTCTCGGCGCACGTGTCGGCCGAACCCGGACACCGCAAGCTGCTGGCGGCCATCGGCAAGACGCCGCTGCTCGATCTCGGCATGCGCTTGGGCGAGGCCTCGGGCGCGGCGCTGGCGATCAATCTGGTCCGGAGCGCGCTCGCCTGCCACACCGGCATGGCGACGTTCGCCGATGCCGGCGTCAGCGACCACGACTGATCATTCGCCCTGTTGCAGGAACAGGCCCTTGCGGCGGGCGACGCCGACCATCCACAGGAACAGCGCGCCCGACAGGGTCAGGTACAGGACGTTGAGAAGGGTCGCGTTCCAGAACAGATCCCAGCGGAACCGTCCGTCGAACAGGACGCCGCGCATGCCCTCGAAGACATGCGCCGCCGGCAGCGACTTGGCGACGACCTGCAGCCAGCCCGGCAGCGTCGCCACCGGATAATAGACGCAACTGACCGGCGCCATCATGAAGACGCCGAGCCAGCAGAGGCTTTCCGCCGCCAGACCGAAGCGGAGCACCATGGCGGCGACGGCGAGCCCGATGGCCCATCCCATGACCAATAGATTGGCGTAGAAGGCGATCAGCGGCGGTCCCAGTTCGAACACCCAGACGCCATAGAGCGGCAGCGCCAGCAGCGCCGCCGGCGCCACCGAGATGGTGGTCCTTATCAGGCTCATGACGTAGAGCGAAACCACCAGTTCCGAAGGCCGCAGCGGCGACACGAACAGCGACGCCAGGTTCCTGGCCCACATCTCCTCGACGAACGGCAGGGTGACGCCGAGGTTCGAGCGGAACAGCACGTCCCACAGCAAGACGGCGCTGATCAGCACGCCCGCCGCCGACGCTACCCAGCTCGAATGCTGCACGAAGAAGTTGGTGATGAAGCCCCAGAGGAAGAGCTGCATCGTCGGCCAGTAGGCGATCTCGAGAATGCGCGGCCAGGACCGCCGGAGCACGTAGACATGCCGGAGCACCATGGCGCCGATGCGGCGCCAGGAAAATCCGCCGACCGGCCGGACCGTGGCGGCGGCGCTCATGCCGCGGCGCCGTCGGTCTCGGCGCGGGCGATGACGAGGAACACCTCCTCGAGATTGCGCCGGCCATGCCGGGCGATCAGGTCCGCCGGCGCGCCGTCGTCGACGATCCGGCCGCGGCGCATCATCAACACGCGGTCGCAGAGGCGCTCGACCTCGGCCATGTTGTGCGACGCCAGGATGACGGTGGCGCCGGTGCGCCGCCGCCAGGATTCCAGATAACCCCGCACCCAGTCGCCGGTGTCGGGGTCCAATGACGCCGTCGGCTCGTCGAGAAGAAGCAGCTTCGGATCGTTGAGCAGCGACTTGGCCAGCGACACCCGCGTCGCCTGGCCCGACGATAGGCTGCCGGTCGCCCTGTCGATGAAGGATCCGAGGTCGAGTTCGTCCGCCAATTCGGCGATCCGCCCGCGCACTTCGATGAGGCCGTAGAGCCGGCCGTACACCATGAGATTTTCCCTGACTGTGAGCCGCTTCGGCAGATCCACGTAGGGCGACGAGAAATTCATTTCCGCCAGGAGTTCCTGGCGATGCTTCAGCATGTCGCGGCCGAGGATGCGGATCGCGCCGGCGTCGGGCAGCAACAGGCCGAGCAGCATGGCGATGGTCGTGGTCTTGCCCGCGCCATTGCCGCCGAGCAGGCCGAGCACGGAGCCGGCGGCGAGCTCGAAGGTGATGCCGTCGACGGCGTGGACCGCGCCGAAGGATTTTCGGAGATTGTCGACGGCGACCGCCGCGGCGGGACCGGCGCTCATTCTTCTTCGTCGAACTGCGGCTCGGAGGACCGTTCGATCCGGCGCTTCAGTTTCAGCAGTTCGCGGCGGCGCCCGTCCTCGGCGATCAGGTTCTCGACGAAGCGGCCCTGGAACCGCTCGAAGCCGACGGTACGGCCGAAGTCGATGGCTTCCCGGCTGTCGCAACGGCAGAGAATCCAGCGGTCCGGACCGTCCCGGTCCAGGAGACCCTTGAGGTACGACTGCACCTCGTCGCCGCCGTCGACGAGGCTCGGGTGCCAGACCAGCTTCGCCATATCGGTGCCGAGCCGCTTCCTGTCGATGATGGCGAGCGTCTCCGTCGTCAGGCCGTCGAGACAGACCCGGTAGCCCTTGGTCTGCACGAATTCGCGGGCGAACAGATAGGCGTTGAGATCGGAGAAGATGTCTTCCTTCTGCAACTCGATCACCATGGCGCCGCGCCTGGCCGCCGTCAGGTTGTCGTCGAAGACCTGAAACTGGTTCGAGAGCAGCGTCTTCACGTTGACGTTGAAGCTGATGTCGCCGGAGATCGAGACCGCATCGGTCTTCATCAGCATCGACAAGACGCGCCGGTCCAGCGTCTCGGTGAAGTGCTGGAACAGCCAGCGGTTGGACACCAGATTGACGCCCGGCAGCACGGTTTCACGGAGATCCTGGATCGAGATGTAGAGCTCGCTGAACAACTGCTCCGGCACCATCTTGGTGTCGACGCGGCAGATGAACTGGCGCCGGACCAGGTTCGACAGATCGGCGCGCGACAACGCCTCCTCGACGCTGGCCAGCACGGCGGGATTGAGCGGCTCGCCCTTCTTCTGCTTTTCCTTCAGCCGCTGGCGCGCGTCCATGCGGTTGCGGACTTCCATCACGCGTTTTTCCTCGGCGTCGGCGAGACCGTTCACCAGCGCCAGGATTTCCTCGTACTGCGTTTCGGCGTCGTACCAGGACGCGAACACCTTGCCGTTCTTGCCGTCTTCCTCGACCAGCGGATCGTCGCTGAACATGAAGCGGACCTTCTGAACGACGGTCTCGACCTGTGCGCGGGCCGCCGACTTGAAGACGATGAAGAGGTCCGAATTCTTGAGCAGGAACACCTGCCCCGTCATTGCCTTGATGATCGGCTCGAAGCCGGCCGAGGCCATGCGGATGTGCTGCTCGCGCCGATTGAACGGGCGGAGTTGCGACAGGTGGATATGCACGAGATGCCGGCCCTGGCGGTGGCTCTCCAGTCGATGCACGTAGTCGACGAGGAGCTTTTCCTGCGGCGGCAGTTTTTCCGGTTGTGTCGCCATCCGCCCGCCTCAGCCCGTCTTCTTCACCGGGCGCGCCTTCGGCTTGACCTTGCCGCGCGACATGGCCTGCACCAGCTTGTCGATGAAATAGCCCTGGAAGCGGTTGATGCCGAGCGACAGGCCCCACTTCACGGCCTTTTCCGAATCGACCCGGGACAGGATGATGCTGTCGGCGCCTGCGTTCTTCACCGTCTCCTTGAAGTTCTTGAGGCGGCCGTCTTCCTCGTCGGATTCAAACTCCTTGCCCCAAGCGATCTTGAGATAATCGGTGCGCAGCAGCGACGGCTCGAAAAACTGCAGCGACAGCGGATTGATGCCGTCGGCGACGGTCCGGTAGCCGCGTTCCTGAAGCATGTCGCGGGCATAGCCGAACGTGCTCATGTCGGCGAAGATGTCGATGATCTGCATTTCGATCACGACCTTGTCGGCGAAGTCGCCGACGGCCCGGTTGAACTGCGCGAAATCGCGCGACAGAACCGTGCCGACGTTCAGGTTGATGCTGATCGGCTCCGGCAGGTCGTCGAAGCTGCGCCGGCCCATGACCGCCAGGATGCGCTTGTCGAGGGTTTCGGTCAGGAACTGGAACAGCCAGACGCTGGAGAACAGATCGACCTCGGTGGCGATCCTCTCCTTCAATTCCGAGACCGCGACGTAGTGTTCGCGGAAGACGACCTCGCCGGCCGAACCCGGCTTGATGCGGATGCACGTCTGCTGCTTGATCAGATCGGCGATGCGCGTGACTTGGAGCTTCTGGTTGATGACGGCGAGGTTGGCGGCCGTCAGCGGGTCGCCCTTGGGTGCGCTCTCGTCGTCCTTGCGGTCCCGGCGCAGTTCGTCGAGGGCGATTTGCGCCTGCACCGACAATTCCGTCGCCGCCGACAGGAATGCCGCGAAGTCCTCGGAATTGGAAAGATCGTACCAGGTGCACAGCGCGTCTTCGAATTCGTCGCCGCCGGCGGTCAGCGGGTCTTCGCTGAACAGCGAGCGCACCTTGCTGATGTAGGGGTCGATGTCGTCGACCATCACGTCATGGCAGAGCAGCACCAGATCGTGGTTCATCATGGAGTAGAGGACCGCGTCGGCGTTGTTGACCAGGTTGTCGAAGCCGCGGGCCGCGATATTCATGAAATGCGCCTGCTTGTTGGACGCGCGCAGCTTCGACAGGTGCATGTGCACGGAAAAATACCCGGCCGGAGAATTCTCGATCCGGCTCAGTTTTTCCAGGAGCACAGATTCCTGTGTCGTGGAAATATCGTAGGGCTCCGCCATATGTTATCCTGTAAGGGCGTTGGCTTTACCAAACCGTTAAGCGCACTCCCTTTTCCGCGCCCGCCGTTCGCATTGTGACAGAGGCAATGAGAGCGTTCCAGGAGTTACCGAACGGGGCCGGCAGCTTTCCGACGCTCGAAATGCCGCCCGGCGTCAGGGTTTACGCCGTCGGCGACGTGCATGGACGGCTCGATCTTCTCTGCCGCATGGACCGGTTGATTTCCGCCGACATGGCGGCGAGCGGCGCCGAACGGCACGTGGTTGTGTTTCTCGGCGACTACGTCGACCGGGGGCCGCAGTCGGCCGAGGTCGTCGAGAGCCTGATTTCCGGCAGGCCCGCCGGCGTCGAGACAATCTGCCTCAAGGGCAACCACGAGGATTTCCTGCTCGACGTCGCGCACGGCCGGAAAAGCCCCGTCAACTGGCTGATGAACGGCGGCGCCTCGACGCTGGACAGCTATGGTCTGAATGCCTGGGCGCTGCGCGACGATCTCGACGCTGTCGGCCCGGCGCTGACCGCGGCGCTGCCGCCGGCACACCTTGAATTCCTGGACGCGCTGCCGACGTCGCACCGGATCGGCGGCGCCTTCTTCGCGCACGCCGGCATCGATCCGGAACGCTCCCTCGGCATGCAATCGGATATCGACCTGATGTGGGTCCGCCACAAGTTTCTGTCCTCGGAGCGGGACCACGGTGCCGTCGTCGTGCACGGACACACGCCGGTTGCCGCGCCGGAGATCCGGCGCAACCGCATCAACTGCGACACCGGCGCCTGGGCCACCAACCGCCTGACGGCGGCGGTGCTGGAAAACGGGCGGGCGCGCTTCCTCTCGACCTGACGGCAAATCCGCCTTTTCCCCCGACGGCCTCGGTGTTACGGTCCAGCAACCTTGGAGGTTTGACCGAAAAATGGGCGCTAAATCATTGCTGGCAAATAAAGTTCTCGTGACCGGCGGGGCCGGATTCATCGGCTCGCACCTGTGCGAGCGCCTGGTCGCCAGGGGCGACGACGTGATCTGCGTCGACAATTTCTTCACCGGCAGCAAGTCGAACGTCGCGCACCTGCTGGACGCGCACAATTTCGAGCTGATGCGCCACGACGTGACCTTCCCGCTCTACGTCGAGGTCGACGAAATCTACAACCTCGCCTGCCCGGCCTCGCCGGTGCACTACCAGTACGATCCGGTGCAGACCACCAAGACCAGCGTGCACGGCGCCATCAACCTGCTCGGGCTCGCCAAGCGTACCCACGCGAAAATTCTCCAGGCGTCGACGAGCGAGGTTTACGGCGATCCGGAAGTGCATCCGCAGAAGGAAGACTATCGCGGCAGCGTCAATCCGATCGGGCCGCGCGCCTGCTACGACGAAGGCAAGCGCTGCGCCGAGACGCTCTTCTTCGACTACTATCGCCAGCACGCCCTCAACATCCGCGTCGGCCGCATCTTCAACACCTACGGACCGCGCATGCACCCGAACGATGGCCGGGTCGTGTCGAACTTCATCGTCCAGGCGCTGAGCGGCGAGCCGGTGACGCTCTACGGCGACGGCATGCAGACGCGGTCGTTCTGTTACGTCGACGATCTGGTGGACGCCCTGATGCGCCTGATGGACGCCCCGGACGACGTGACGGGACCGATCAATCTCGGCAATCCGGGCGAATTCACCATCCGCGAATTGGCGGAGACCGTGATCAGGATGACCGGCTCGAAGTCGGAGATCGTGCTCAAGCCGCTGCCGGCCGACGATCCCATGCAGCGCTGCCCGGACATCTCGCTGGCCAAGGAAAAACTCGGCTGGGCGCCCACCATCCCGCTCAAGGACGGGCTGGAACGCACCATCGCCTACTTCAAGGGCATTCTCTGAAGCGAGGCCGGGCGCCGGCCCGGGCCTGCTCTTTCTTTGCAATCCGCTGAAAAAACAGGCAAATAGGCGGCATGAAGCAGGTCATCCAGTCCCGCCGCACGGGGAAACTCGCGCTCAAGGACGTTCCGGCGCCGAAGGTGCGGGCCGGACATCTGCTGGTGCGCACCCGCGCGTCGCTGATTTCCGCCGGGACCGAGCGGATGGTCGTCGATTTCGCCCGCAAGAGCCTGGTCGGCAAGGCACAGTCCCGGCCCGATCTCGTCAAGAAGGTAATCGAGAAGGCGAAGCGCGAAGGCCTGGCGCAGACCTTCAAGACCGTCATGGCCCGGCTCGACGAACCGTTGCCGCTCGGTTATTCCGCCGCCGGCGAAGTCGTCGCGGTCGGGCGCGGTCTCGAAGGACGCTTCCGCGTCGGCGACAGGGTCGCCATCGCCGGCGCCGGCATCGCTAACCACGCCGAGTTGAACGCGGTACCGGAAAACCTCGCGGCGCCGATCCCGGACGGCGTCGCCGACGAGGACGCCTGTTACGGCACGCTCGGCGCCATCGCCATGCACGCCGCCCGGAACGCCCAGGCCGGACTCGGCGATGTGGTCGCCGTCATCGGCTGCGGTCTGGTCGGACAGTTGGCGGCCCGGTTCCTCACCTTGCAGGGAGCGCGCGTCGTCGCCATCGACCCGTCTCAATCGCGCCGCGACCTCGCCCTCGGCCAGGGCGCTGAGATCGCCGTCGCGCCCGACGATGCCGACGCACCGGCGCGGATCGCCGCCCTCAACGGCGGGCTCGGCGCCGACGCGGTGCTGATCGCCGCCGCCACCGATTCCAGCGCGCCTTTCACGCTCGCCGCCGACGTGGCGCGGGACCGGGCGCGCATCGTCATGGTCGGGCTCACCGGCACGACGTTCCCGTACCAGACCTTCATGCAGAAGGAACTGAACCTGATCGTGTCGCGCTCCTACGGTCCGGGCCGCTACGACCCGGATTACGAAGGGCGCGGCGTCAAGTATCCGGCCGGCTGGGTGCGCTGGACGGAGACGGAGAACCTGGCCGAGACGCTGCGGCTGATGTCGCCGGGCCGGCCGCAGCGGCTGGACGTGGCGGCGCTCACCACGCACCGCTTTCCGCTGACCGACGCCGAGAAGGCCTATGAACTCGTGACCGGCGGCTCGGAACCGCATCTGGGCGTGGTGCTGACCTACGGCGCCGACGCGGCGGAAGCGGCGCCGATCCGCGCCTTTCGGACGAAGGGCGGCGCCGGCAGCGGTGGCTGCGTCATCGGCGCCATCGGTGCCGGCAACTTCGCCCGCGCCGTGCTGCTGCCCGCACTCAAGGGACAGGACGGCGTCCGGCTCCGCACCATCGCGACGCAGCGGGGCGCCAACGCCGATCACGGCGCGCAATCCTTCGGCTTCGAGATCGCCGCCAGCGACGAGGACGCGGTGCTCGGCGATCCGGAAATCAACGCCGTCCTGGTCGCGACGCGGCACGACAGCCACGCGGGGCTGACCGCCGCCGCGCTCCGCGCCGGCAAGAACGTCTTCGTCGAAAAGCCGCTGGCGCTCGACCTCGAGCAGCTTAACGACGTGATCGAGGCCCGGAACGGCTCGGACGCCATCTTCCTGATCGGCTTCAACCGCCGCTTCGCACCGCAGGTAAAGGCGCTCAAGGCGCATCTGGGCGACGCCCGGCCGAAGATGGTGACGATCCGCGTCAACGCCGGCGCCATCGACAGCACGCACTGGACGCAATCCGCCGACGAGGGCGGCGGACGAATCCTCGGCGAAGTCTGCCACTTCGTCGATCTGGCGCGGCACATCGTCGGCGCGTCGATCCGTCACGTGATGGCCGACGCGGCCACCGGCCCGGACAGCAACGGCGACGACGTGGCGGTACAGATCGGCTTCCAGGACGGCTCCCTCGCCAGCATCGTCTATACGTCGCGCGGCGACGCCGGATTTCCGAAGGAACGGATCGAGGCCTTCGCCGGCGGCCGTGCCGCCGTGCTCGACGACTTCCGAACGCTGACGCTGGTCGCCGGCGGCAAGACCGAAACCAAGACGCAGACCCAGGACAAGGGCCACAAGGCCGGCATCGACGCCTTCGTCGCCGCCGTGCTTTCGGGCGGCCCCGCCCCCATCGACGAGGCGGAGCTGATCGAGACCTCGGCGGCGACCATCGCGGTCACGCAAAGCCTGGCCAGCGGCGAACGGATCGACATGTAAGGCGGCGACAATGGACGTGACGGCATTTTACGGCAGTGAATTCGACGAACACGCGGACGTGGCAGCCAGGACGCGGGACGCCTGCCGCGAGCCGTTCCAGCGCCTGCTCGCCGCGTGCGTGAAATCCGTCCGCGCCGGCGGCAAGATCTTCTTCTTCGGCAACGGCGGCAGCGCCGCCGACTGCCAGCACCTGGCGACGGAACTGACCATCCGCTACAAGAAGGACCGCGCGCCCATCGCCGCCATCGCGCTCACCACCGATACGTCGGCGCTGACCGCCGGCGGCAACGATCTCGGCTTCGAGGAAATCTTCGCCCGTCAGATTCGCGCGCTCGGCAAGCCGGGCGACGTCGCCATCGGCATTTCGACGTCCGGCAACAGCGAGAACGTGATCCGGGCGCTGAAGGCGGCGACGGAAATGGGTATCGTACCGGCGGCGTTCGGCGGCCGTGCAGGCGGCAAGATGGTCGGCATCGCCGATCCGTTCCTGATCGTACCCAGCGAGACGACGGCGCGAATCCAGGAAATGCACATCACGCTCGGGCAGATGCTCTGCGGCGCCTTAGAACTGGAACTGGGGCTGGTATGACGGACCGCTCGTCCCTCGTCTCCGTCGCCGAAAGCCTGGCCGGCGCCAGGGTGTTGGTGATCGGCGACGCCATGCTGGACCGCTTCGTCAGCGGCGAGGTGGAGCGGATTTCCCCGGAAGCGCCGATCCCGATCCTCCGCGTCGGCCGCGAGACGGCCATGCCGGGCGGCGCCGGCAACGTCGTGCGCAATCTGGAAGCCCTCGGCGCCAAGGCGGTCTTCATCGCCGTCATCGGCGACGATGCGGCGGGGCGGGAACTCAAGACCGCGCTCGGCGACGGCATCGACGCCCGCCTGATCGAGGACAAGGATCGGCCGACCTCGATCAAGGTGCGCTACGTCGCCGGCAACCAGCAGATGATGCGGGCCGATTGGGAAGCGCCGACGACACTGGCGCCGGAAACCGGGAACGCCGTCATCGCCGCCGCTGAAACGGCGCTCGCCGAGTGCGACGCGGTGGTTCTTTCCGATTACGCCAAGGGCGTCCTCGGCGAGGGGCGCGCCGGCATCCTGATCGCGAAGGCACGGGCCGCCGGCAAACCGGTGATCGTCGATCCCAAGGGCGACGACTTCGGTCCCTATCGCGGCGCCGACCTGATCACGCCGAACCGCAAGGAACTGGAACTCGCCGCCAAGACCTCGGCCCGCACCGACGACGCCATCACCAATGCCGCGATGGGACTCATCGACGCGCACGGCTTCGGCGCCGTCCTGGTGACGCGGAGCGCCGACGGCATGACCCTCGTCGCCAAGGACGGCAAGCCGCTGCATCTCGCCGCCGAAGCGCGCGAGGTGTTCGACGTTTCCGGTGCCGGCGACACGGTCGTCGCCTGCGTCGCCGCCGCCGTCGCCGGTGGCGCCACCCTTGCCGCCACCGCCGCGCTCGCCAACGTCGCCGCCGGCATCGTCGTCGGCAAGGTCGGCACCGCCGTCGCCTACACGTCGGAAGTGGTGGCGGCGTTGCATCACCAAGACATCTCGGACGCGGAAGCGAAGGTCCGCACCGTCGAGGAAGCGGCCGACCGCATCGAGCGCTGGCGCCGCCAAGGCTGCCGCGTCGGGTTCACCAACGGCTGTTTCGATCTGCTGCATCCGGGCCATGTGTCGCTGCTGCGGCAATCGCGCGCCGCCTGCGACCGGCTGATCGTCGGGCTCAATTCCGATCAATCCGTGAAGCGCCTCAAGGGCGCCGAGCGCCCGGTACAGAACGAGGCGGCCCGGGCGACCGTGCTGGCATCGTTGGCGACCGTCGACATGGTGGTGATCTTCAGCGAGGACACGCCGCTCGAACTGATCGGGCGGTTGCGCCCGGACGTCCTGGTGAAGGGCGCGGACTACACCATCGAGAACGTGGTCGGCGCCGAGCTTGTGCAGGGCTGGGGTGGCGAGGTGAAGCTCGCCAAGCTGGAGCCCGGCCACTCGACCACCGCCACCATCAAGCGGATGGGTTCCTAGAAAATCAGTTGCGATCCGGCTGCTGGAACACCGGTGGCGACACCGCTTCCTTCGCCCGCGCCTTCACGTCGTCGACGGCCGAGAACAGTTTCTCGATGAAGCCCCGGTCGTCCTTCGGCGCCGCCAGCGGCCTGGACGGCAGGCCCTTGTGCGCCGCCGTCATGACGTCCCGCCACAGCCGTGCCGGCAGACTGCCGCCGGTGACGGATTTCATCGGGCTGCCGTCGTCGTTACCGAACCAGACGCCTGCCACGTAGTCGGCGGTGTAGCCGACGAACAGCGCGTCGCGGTAGTTCTGGCTGGTGCCGGTCTTGCCGGCGGCGGGGCGGCCGATGTCGGCGCCGCTCCCGGTGCCGTCCTCGATGACACCTTCGAGCATCCTGTTCATGGAACCGACGTAGCGCGGATCGACGGCGCGGCCGGGGCCGGACCCCTTGCGATCGTACAGCAGATTGCCGGCCGGGTCCCTGATTTCCTCGATGCCGTAAGGCAGCACGCCCATGCCGCCGTTGGCGAAGGCGGCGTAGGCGGCGGTGAGGTCGATCAGCGTCGTTTCCTGTGTGCCGAGGGCGATCGACGCGTCCGGCTTGTCCCCCGGATCGAGACCGAGCCGGCGCGCGGTTTCCGCGACTCGGTCGAGCCCGGCCTTCAGCGCGACGCGGACGGCGACCGTGTTGATGGACTTGTTGAGCGCCTCGGTGACGGTGACGGGGCCCCGGTACTTGTTGTCGAAGTTGCGCGGCTGCCAGTCGCCGATCTTTACCGGCGCGTCTTCGATGACGTCGGCGGGCTTGATGCCGGCGGCGAGGCCGGCGAGGTACACCACCGGCTTGAAGGCGGAGCCCGGCTGGCGCTTGGCGAGGGTGGCGCGGTTATACTGGCTGGACGCGTAATCGCGGCCGCCGACCATGGCGCGGACGGCGCCGGTGGGCGTCATGACGATGACGGCGCCCTCGTCGACCTCGCGCTTGTCGCCGGACGCCGCCAGGGCCTGCGCGAGGCCCCGTTCGGCGGCGGACTGCACGGCGGGCGCCAGCGTCGTTTTGACGATCAGGTCGCTGTCGCGGCCGCCGACGTAGTCGCGCACTTGATCGAGAACCCAGTCGACGAAATAGGGCGCGTTGCGGCCCGGCCTCGACGTGCGGCCACGGCTCTTGGCGGTGCGGGCTGTTTCGGCCTCCTTCTCCGTCAGGTAGCCCGCCGCCACCATGTTGGCGAGCACCTGTCGGGTGCGGCCTTCGGCGCGGTCCCCGTCGGCATGCGGGTTGTAGCGGCTGGGCGCCTTCAGGAGCCCGGCGACCATGGCGGACTGCCAGACCGTCAGCTCGCTCGCCGGCCGGTCGAAGTATTTCCGGGCCGCCGCGTCGACGCCGTAGGTGCCGGCGCCGAGATAGACCCGGTTCAGATAGAGTTCGAGAATCTGATCCTTGGAGAACCGCCGCTCCAGCCAGAGCGCCAGCATCACTTCCTGGATCTTCCGCTTGTAGGTGCGTTCTGGACTGAGGAACAGGTTCTTCGCCACCTGCTGCGTGATGGTGGAGCCGCCCTGCACGATGCGCCCGGCCCGCAGGTTCGCGAACATGGCGCGCGCGAGGCCGATCAGATCGACGCCGAAGTGGTCGTAGAAGCGCCGGTCCTCGGTCGCCAGCACCGCCTGCGGCAGCGCCGGCGGAATGTCGGAGAGCTTGATCGGAATGCCGTAGAGATCGCCGACGGCGGCAAGTTCGCCGCCCTTGGCGTCGAGTATCCAGATGGTCGGGCGGCGCGACGGCGCCAGCGAGCCCTCGACGTCCGGCAGATCGGCATAGAACCAGCCGGCGACGAACAGGCCGCCGATCAGCCCCCAGACGACGAGGGTGCCGAGCCATTTGCCGAGCGTGCCGAGCCAGCCGGTCCTGCCGGCGCTGGCGGCCTTCTTCTTGGACTTTCGAGCCATGGACGCTTATCGGACGGCGGCGGTTAGGAACGGGTTAATGGACGGGAAAAGACCACGGGGAACCTGCATCGACAAGTGCCGGATAAATCGCGAATATCGTCGGATGTCGAGCCTATCGTTCCCGGGCCGGGTCCTTTTTCTTTCCGACGATCCCACGAAGATCGCGCGGCAGTTGGCCGGCGAAGAATTGTCGGCGGCCGAGGCGGCGCCGCTTCGCGACGACATCTCGACCGACGAGATCACGCCGATCCCGACCCTCGTGCATTACGACGACGAGATCGGCCGTTACGCGCATGTCGGTTTCGAGACGGCGGGGCAGCGCCCCATCGGCCCGGGCGCCGTCCGCGACGGCGGTTTCGCCGTCATCGTCGGCGGCAAGCGCTACGGCAAGGGATCGTCGCGCGAGCACAGCCCGCTCGCCGAACGGCGGGCCGGGATCAAGCTGATCGTCGCCGAAAGCTTCGAGCGGCTGTATCGCCAGAACGCGGACAACCTGGGCCTGTTCACGTCGACCGATTTCAGTCTGATCGAACGCATCCGCGCCGGTGAGGCCATCGACGTCGAGGAACTGGTGCGGGGCCGCGACGAACTCGCCGCCGATATCCTGCGGGCCGGCGGCCTGCTCGCCTACGGCAAGACGTTGACCCTGGAGGCCACCGCTCCCGCCGCGCCGCCGGCGCGGCCGATGACGCTCGCCGAGAAGATTATCGCGCGGCGCATGGCGGGCGGTGAACCGGCCCTGCCGGCGCCCGGCACCGGCATCTTCGTCCGCCCCGACTGGCGGTATTTCCACGACATCTACACCGCCATGTGCGGCTACATGCTGCACGAGACCTTCGGCAGGCCGCTGACGCTGTTCGAAGTCACCAGCATCGTTTCCTTCGAGGACCACTATTCCTATGCGCACCGTCCGGAGGTTCACGCGAACGGCGACCGGATGGCCGGCATCAAACGCATGTCGGACGGGCACCGGGAATTCGTCCGCGCCTACGGCATCCACGATTACGGATATCTGGAGGGCGAGGAAGGCTCGGAGGGCATCTCGCACGCCGTGATGGCGGAGATGCATGCGCTTCCCGGCCAACTGATCGTCGGCACCGATTCGCATACGCCGCATGTCGGCGCGCTCGGCTGTCTCGCCTATGGGATCGGCAGCACCGACATGTCAAATGCCCTGGTTTCCGGTCTCGCGCGCCTGACGGTGCCGGAGACGCTCCGCATCGAATTGAAAGGCGCGCTCGCGCCCGGCGTCATGGCGAAGGACGTGGTTTTGCATCTGCTGGCCGATCCGCGCGTCCGGTCCGGCGGCGGCATCGGCCGCGTCTTCGAATTCGCCGGTCCGGCCATCGCCGGCCTTTCCATCGACGAGCGGGCGACGCTCACCAACATGACCGCCGAGATGGGCGGCCTCACCGGCATCGTCGAACCGGACGCGGAGACGCGGCGATTCTTGAAAGAGCGGCGCGGCGTCGACGTCGAGATCGAGTCCTGGATGCGGAGCGATCCCGGCGCGCGCTACGTCGACGTTATCGAGATCGACTGTTCGGCGCTCGCGCCCATGCTGGCCCGGCCCGGCGATCCCGGCAACGGCGTGCCGCTCGCCGCGCTGGGCGTTCGGGTGGCGGTCGATCTCGCCTACGCCGGGTCCTGCACGGCCGGCAAGCGGGCCGATTTCGACGCCTATCATGCGGTGCTCGGCTGGGCGGCGGCGAAGGGATTGAGAATTCCGCCGCACGTCAGGTTCTATTTGCAATTCGGCACCACGGCCGTCCGCGACTACTGCCGGGATCGCGGTTACATGGAAGCGTTCGAAAAGGTCGGCGCCATCATCATGCAGCCGGCCTGCGGCGCCTGCGCGGGATGCGGCCCGGGCATGTCGACCTCGGTCGATCAGGTGACGATCAGCGCCATCAACCGGAATTTCCCGGGCCGCTCCGGCCCCGGCAAGGTCTGGCTGGCGAGCCCCGCCACGGTCGCGGCGAGCGCCGTCGCCGGCGAGATCGTGTCGTTCGAGGATTTGCAGGCGCGCGCCTAGGCGGGCGGCGCCTTGGCGTCATCCATCAGTTTCTGCATGAAGACGAGATCGAGCCAGCGGCCGAACTTGCGGCCGACCTGATGGAAGTGCGCGACCCGATCGAAGCCGAGCCGCTCGTGAAAGCGGATCGAGGCCTCGTTGTCGGCGTCGATGCCGCCGATCATGACGTGCTTTCCCATCTCGCGGGCGCGCGGGAACAGCGCCTCCATCAGCAGCCGGCCGACGCCCTGGCCGCGCACGCCGTCCGCGACGTGGACGCTGTGCTCGACGGTGTGCCGGTAGCCGGGCCAGGCGCCGCGCCACTCGCCGAAGCTGGCGAAACCGGCGACGGCGTCGCCGTTCATGGCGACGATGACCGGAAACCCTTGCTGGCGCCGCGCCGCCAGCCAGCGGCCCCGGTCGTCGAGGGGGACCGGATCGTCGTTGTAGATGGCGGTCGAGGTCTCGATCACCTGATTGTAGATGGCGAGGATGCCGGGCAGGTCTTCCGTCCTCGCGTCGCGAAGCAGCATGATGGCGGTTCCTTGAAAATCTTCCGGGATGATCCGACCGGTCCGCCCCGCCGTCAATCGCGACGGCGCGCCAACTGTTACGTCACCAGATAGGGACCGCCCAACGGATAGCGGATCTGCCGCACGCCCTCGTTGAGGGCGGAGGGCGCATGGCACCAGGTCTCGCCGGGCCAGCGGAATTCCATCAGGTCCCGGTTCGGCCAGTAGACCGCGGTGTAGAGGGTGCCGAAACCGCGGTCGTAGGCGGTCGAATAGAGCGGCGGCTTCTGGAAGGCGCCGATGAACCGGTCGACCGGCTCGTTGTGCAGCGTCAGGCGCTGCAGCAGGAAGCGTTCCCGTTCCACCGTCGCCGTGGCGCGGGCGATCTTGATGGCGTTCTCGACCGCTTCCGCGCCGGTGGTCACGAACAGCGTCTTCTTCGGCGTGGCACCCGGCGCCAGCTTGTTGAGCCGCTCCGCCAGTTCGACGTAGGGCTCATAGGGGACGACCTGATAGGCGGTGTGGGTGAAGCGGGCCAACTGCGCCTCGACGGCGGCGACGACACCCGGATGGCGATGGCCGGTATTGAGGACGGCGATGCCGCCGGCGAAATCGACGTAGCGACGGCCTTCGACGTCCCACAGCTCGGCGTTCTCCGCCCGGTCGGCGAAGATCGTCGTGGCGGTGGCGACGCCGCGCGGCGTCGCGGCCAAACGGCGGGCATTCAGGTCAGCGTTCGTTGTCATGATGGTGCTCCTCATTGCGGGGCGGCGGGCGAAGGAAGGGGGGCGCCCGCGGGGGCCGGGACGGCGGCCCGTAAAAAACGATGGACATTTTGTAGCAAGATGTACATCATGGTCAAAGATATACGGCAATGTGCACACGGCAGTCAACAATATGAATCAAGATGTTGCTCTCGGCGTGACGATGACCACCACGCAGGCGGATCTCCCTTTTCTGCGGGGCGCTGGGCGGTTGGGCGAGTACGCCGTCGTCTACCGCGTCTATCGCCAGCACGCCGGTGGCGGCTTCGGCGATCAGGAGAAGCATCCCTACGCGTGGGGCGTTCTGGTCTACATCGACGGGCAGGTGGCGCGGGTCTACAGCGCGCGCGGCCTGCCGCGCGAATGGTCGGACCTGACACGCCTGGAAAAGTGGATGCGGAGCCAGGGCTTCTGGTACTGGTGGATGCGGAACGACCTGGAGCCGTTGCTGGAGATGTCGCCGGACGAGACGGCCGAAGCCATGGCCGCCAGCGCGCCGTCGCAGCCAGGGCTGCCGGCGGCGGAGCCGGCGCCCTGGCCGGCGCAGATGTTCAATCTCTCGCCCGAGATCGGCTGAACGGTCAGAACATCAGGCGCACGCCGGCGACCGCGAACACCGCGTGCCGCGACTTTCCTTCCTCGCGCAGGATGTCGGCGCTTTCCCCGAAGGTCCGCTCGTAGTGGACGCCCACGTAGGGCGCGATCGAGCGGTCCACTAGGTCGTAACTGAGGCGCGCGCCCACCTCCACCTTCGGACCGAAGGCGCCCCGGTCGGCCGGCCGGTCTTCCCGTAACGGCAGGTCGAACTCCAGGCTCGGCGTCAGGATCAGCCGGTTCGTCAGCAGCGCCTCGTACTCCGCTTCCAACCGGAAGATCGGCCGGTCGGAGACGAAGAGGTCGGCGTCGACCTCGAACCACTGTGGCGCCAGGCCGTGCACGCCGACGACACCGAAGACCCGGTCCGGTCCGTCCGGCGTATCGACCCGCACGCCGGCGACGGCATCGAAGAAGGTCGAAATCGGCACCTGCAGGCGGGCCTGCGTCTCCAGCTTCTCGAAGGCGCTGTCGGCGATTTCGCGCTCGGCCTCGCTCCGAAGCACGAACTTGAGCTCGTCCGTGCCGACGAGCGCCTTGGCCTCCCACGCGAACACGTCGTTGCCGTCGCGCGCCCGGTATTCCAGTTGCTCGACGTCGATGCCCCAGATCAACGGCTCCGCAGTCGCCGGCGCGGCGGCAATAGCCGCCGTTGCCACGGCGGCGACTTTCAGGATGCGGCCGATCATCGCACCGTCTCCTGCGCCGGAACGCCGAGGTCGGCGGCCTTCTTCGCCGGCCCGCCCTCGACGATCACGTTGCGGAACATGCCGGCATCCATGTGATAGGCGAGGTGGCAGTGGAAGACCCACTTGCCGGGCGCGTCCACTTCGGTCTCCATGTAGACGGTGGTGCCGGGCGCGACGCTGATCACGTGCTTCACCGGATCCCACTTGCCGCTGCCGGTATCCAAGATCAACCACATGCCGTGCAGGTGCATGGGATGCGTCATCATGGTCTCGTTGATGAACTTGAAGCGCACCCGTTCGCCGTAGACGAGGCGGATCGGCTCGGCGTCGGCATGCTTGATGCCGTTGATGGACCAGATGTAGCGCTCCATGTTGCCGGTCAGGCGCAACTCGATTTCCCGCGTCGCGTCCCGGTCCTCGTAGAGCGGCTTCTGCGCCTTCAAGTCGGCGTAGGACAGGAACTTACCGCCGTTCGCTGCCTTCGGCGTGAGGCCGCTGCCCGCCGCGTAGAACGGATCGCCCGCCGGCGCGGCGCCGTGCCCGCTATGATCCATACCCGCGTGTGAGGTCCCTTGCATGACGGTGCCGCCCGGCATGGTGTGCGTGGACGGCTTGGCCGGCGCGCCATGCGCGCTGTGGTCCATACCGGCGTGCGAAGCCCCCTGCATGACGGTGCCGTCCGGCATGGTGTGCGTGGACGGCTTGGCCGGCGCGCCATGCGCGCTGTGGTCCATACCGGCGTGCGAAGCCCCCTGCATGACGGTGCCGTCCGGCATGGTGTGCGAAGGCGCTTGCCCCTGTGTCGGCGCGCCGTGGTCCATGCCGGCATGCTCACCGTGCGCCATTCCCATGTCGGCCATGGTGAGGAGCGGCGGCTCGCGCATGGCCGGGACGTCCGCGGTCATGCCTTCCTTCGGGGCCAGCGTGGCACGTCCGAAGGCGGTGCGGCCGAGCGATTCCGCGAAGATCGTGTAGGCCTTGTCGTCGGTCGGCCGGACGATGACGTCGTAGGTCTCGGCGACGGCGATGCGGAATTCGTCGACGCTGACCGGCTGCACGTCGTTGCCGTCCGCCTGCACCACCGTCATTTTCAGGCCGGGAATACGGATGTCGAAATAGCTCATGGCGGACGAGTTGATGAAGCGGAGCCGCACCCGCTCGCCCGGCTTGAAGAGGCCTGTCCAGTTGGCGTCCGGCCCCTTGCCGTTGATGAGCGGCGTGAAGCCCTGCAGATCCTCGATATCGGTCGGCGTCATCCGCATCTCGCCCCAGGCGAGGCGGTCGGCGACGGCGGCGTCCGTCCCCATCTTGTCGCTATCCTTGAAGAAGTCGAACACCGTCCGCTGCTGGCGGTTGTAGTAATCCGGCATCAGCTTGAGGTTCCGCATGATGCGGTGTCCGGCGTGCGGATGCGCGTCCGTCAACTGCACCACGTAGTCACGGTCGTAACGGTACGGCTCGCGGCCCTTCGGCTCGATGACGATGGCACCGTAGGCCCCGTCCGGTTCCTGAAACATGGAGTGGCTGTGATACCAGTAGGTGCCGGCCTGCACGATCGGGAAGCGATACGTGAAGGTCTCGCCGGGCGCGATGCCCGGGAAGCTGACGCCCGGCACGCCGTCCTGTTCGAACGGCAGGATCAGGCCGTGCCAGTGCACCGACGTCGGCTCCGAAAGGTTGTTGGTGACGTGAATCGTCACGTCCTCGCCTTCCTTGAAACGGAGCACCGGCCCCGGCGACGCACCGTTGTAGCCGATGCCGGTGCGCTTGAAGCCGCCGGCGTCCACAGTGACGCGGTCGACGTTTAGCCGGTATTCGCCGGCATCGACAGATATCGGCAGAAGGGCTATCGCCGCGGCCGCAAGGACGCTTCGGCGAAGATTTCGGGATGCATTCGTCATGGCCGCGCCCTCAATGCTTGAGCTCGAACTTGCCGGCCATGCCGGCATCGTAATGACCGGGCACATTGCAGGCGAATTCAAGTTCGGCGTGCTTGGGGAAGGTCCAGACGATTTCCGCCGACTTGCCGGGCTCGATCAGCGCGCTGTTCGGCTCGTCATGCATGCCGTGGCCCATGCTCTCCTGCATCTTCTTGGCGGCGGCCCAGTCGACGCGGTCGGACAATAGAACGCCGTGCTGGACCATCATCATCATTTCCGGTCCGTGCGCCGCGTGCATGGCAGCGGTGGCAATGTTGAACTCGTGCACCAGTTGCCCGGCGTTGCGGATCAGGAAGCGGACGGTTTCTCCTTCCTTCAACTCGATCTTTTCCGGTTCGAAATAGTTGTCGTGCATCACGACCTCGACGGTGCGGGTGGCGGCGCTCGCCTTTCCCGGCTTGCCGATGTCGGCAGCATGGCCATGGCCATGGCCGTGCTTGCCGGCGGCAAGCGACGGCTGGACGGCGAAAACGCATAGGGCGGCGGCGAGGGCGCCGCGGACGGTCTTGGACATTCTTGACTCCTCCTGGGTCCGACGTGAAGCGGTCGGCCGCGCGAAAACGCGGGCCTGTTAGGTCCGTCGGTCAGCCGCGGGGCGGTGGAGGATCGGCAGTGATGATGTGGCCGAGTTGAAAGCCCGTCGGGGCGGGTGCGGCATGCAGGTCACCATCCGTCGGCGACGCGCCGCGCCACGCGTCGGCGGTCTGGAACACGCCGCCGCAATGCGCCGCCGACATGTGGCAGCACATGCTCATGTCGACGTCGGACGAGGAATTCTCGTCGCAATGCCCGGCATGGCCGGTGGCATTACCGGTGACATTGCCTGCCGGGGCCATATCGTGGTGGTCCGCCGCCATCGACGCCTGCCCCTGAGGCTGGGCAGCCGGCATGGCCAACGTCATCGCCATCGGCAGGGCGACGAAGCAGACGATCAGCAGAGCGGTTAGAAGTCGACACATACTTAATAAAACGCATCAAATTTGACTGCCGTCAACCATCCGCAGCCGACGCCTCATGCCAAACGGGTTGTAACCGCCCGATTCCGCCCGGTCGCCTTTGCCTCGTAAAGATTTTGGTCCGCGGCCGCCAAGGCGACGTCGATGTCGGCGATGTGGCCGACGACCGCGCCGAAACTGGCGGTCGCATGAATGACGGTATCCTTGAAAGGTATGGTTAGGGTTTCGATCTTGGCGCGGACATGTTCGAGAAACGCGGTTGCCTCGTCCATTTGCGCCGCTCTAAATAGAATTACGAACTCCTCGCCGCCGAATCGAGCCGCCAAACCTCCGACGTCCTTGGCGCACTCGGCAACCGCCACGGCAATCTGCTTTAGAACGACATCTCCGCCGTCGTGTCCATGCGTGTCATTGATTCGTTTGAAGAAGTCGATGTCCATGACCACCGCCGCCACTGATATGGACGATTTCTCGGAATCGTCGGCGAAACCCATCGCCAATTCGAAAAAGGACCTCCGGTTCAATAATCCTGTCAGGAAATCCCGCGTCGCGGCGTAGGTGATGCTTTCGATATGGTCGATGGTGTCCAAGTTCAACCATACCCGGGTGTAAAGCTCTTCCGGCAGGTATGGCTTGGTGATGAAATCGTTAGCCCCGTGTTTCAGGAACTTGACCGAGAGCGGCGCGCCGCCCGAACCTGAGACACCGATGATGGCTAGTTTGTCCCGTCGATGCATGCGGCGGATCGCCGTCACCAGCTCGAATCCGCTGATGCCCGGCATTTCATGATGGGTGATGATGAGGCGGATTTCCGGACAGTCGCTCAAGATCTCGAGCGCCTCCTGGCCGGACCGCGCCTTCAGGACCTTTAATCTGAAACGCGTCAGCAAATCCTCACATCTGAGCAGGGCGACATTGGAGTCGTCGACGACAAGGACTGTCGTCTGGCGGTTTTTGAAGATGCGCCGAGAGAAGTTGAGGAGATAATCGAAGCTTGACGGGTTATCCTTGAGGACAAAGTCGAGTATGCCTTTTTCGAGATACCGCTGCCGCACCTGCGCGTCGAAATTCGACGTGAAGACGACGACCGGAACGCCATGTGCGAGCGCGACGTCGACGGCCTCGCCATCATGTGCGTCGGGCAAGTACAGATCGACGAGCGCCAGCGCAAAAGTGTCGGCCTCCTTTTCCAGAATAGCGCTGGCGTCGCGCAACGAGGTCGCGGTCACGACTTCGGCGTCACCGGCCTGCCGAAAGCCGTTGACGATTAGGTTCTGGAAGAAGCTCGAATCTTCGATAACAAGTAGGCGTTGCATAAAAGTTTTAGTTGACCGATGTGAGCACCCCTCTCATGTACCGGTCATGCCACGCGGACGTACCGGGCGCAACGAGGGATCGGCAACGCACCGCCTTGCGATAGAAAACGAACGGCTTAGACGTCGAGATTGGCGACCTTGAGGGCGTTGTCCTGGATGAAATCGCGGCGCGGCTCCACCACGTCGCCCATCAGCGTCGAGAACACCTCCTCCGCGTCGTCGACGTGCGTGATGCGCACCTGCAGGAGCGTCCGCGCCTCCGGGTCCAGGGTCGTCTCCCAGAGCTGATCCGGGTTCATCTCGCCCAGGCCCTTATAGCGCTGGATCGAGATGCCCTTGCGGCCCAGCTCGACGATGCGCTCCACCAGCGACACCGGGCCGGTGACGGGCATGCTCTTGTCCTTGGCTTCCAGCGTGCCGTGCCGGCCGTAGTTCTTCTGCAGCCTGCCGGCCATTTCGTCCAATTGCCTGGCGTCCTTGGAACGGATGATGGCGCCGTCGATGGCGTGCGTCTCGTCGACGCCCCTAAGCGTCCGCTTGAATTCCAGCCCGCCGTCGGCGAGCGCCCGACCGACCCAGCCACGCTCGTGCTCCGGTGCCAGGGCGTCGAGGCGTTTGGCGATGTAGTCGGCGGCGCCGCCGGCGGTTTCCGGCTCGGCCAATATCTGCGGATTGAGCGCGCCCAGGATCGCCGCCTGCTCGAGGATCGGCGTCGGCACGTGCGTGGCCAGCCGGTCGAGCAGCATCTTCACCTGACGCGCCTCGTCGGCGACGGCGCGCAAGTCGGCGCCGGCCATCTGATGGCCCTCGTAGTTGACGAACACGGTGCCCTCGTCGATGGCCGTCGAGAACAGGTGATCCTCCATCGCCCGGTCGTCCTTGAGATAGACCTGCGAGTTGCCGCGCTTGGCGCGATAGAGCGGCGGCTGCGCGATGTAGAGATAGCCCCGCTCGATCAGCTCCGGCATCTGCCGGAAGAAGAAGGTGAGGAGCAACGTGCGGATGTGGCTGCCATCGACGTCGGCGTCCGTCATGATGACGATCTTGTGGTAGCGGCACTTGTCGACGTCGAAGTCCTCGCGCCCGATACCGGTGCCGAGCGCGGCGATGAGGGTGCCGATTTCGCTGGAGCTCAGCATCTTGTCGAAGCGCGCCCGCTCGACGTTCAGAATCTTGCCGCGGAGCGGCAGGATCGCCTGATTGGAGCGGTCGCGGCCCTGCTTGGCGGACCCGCCGGCGCTGTCGCCCTCGACGATGAAAAGCTCGCTCTTTTGCGGATCGCGTTCCTGACAGTCGGCGAGCTTGCCGGGCAGCGACGAAATGTCGAGCGCACCCTTGCGCCGCGTCAGCTCGCGCGCCTTGCGGGCGGCCTCGCGCGCCGTCGCGGCGTCGATGATCTTGCCCAAAACCTTCTTGGCCTCGGCCGGGTGTTCCTCGAACCAGCGGTCGAGTCCCTCGCCCAACAGATTTTCCACCACCGGGCGCACTTCCGAGGACACCAGTTTGTCCTTGGTCTGCGACGAGAACTTGGGGTCCGGTACCTTGACCGAGACGATACAGGTCAGGCCTTCACGCGCGTCGTCGCCGGTGACGGAGACCTTCTCCTTCTTCGACACCAGGCCCGACGACATGTAGTTGTTGATGGTCCTGGTCAGCGCGCCCCGGAAACCGGCCAGATGCGTGCCGCCGTCGCGCTGCGGGATGTTGTTGGTGAAGCAGAGCGTCGTCTCGTGATAGCTGTCGTTCCACTGCATGGCGAGCTCGACGGTGATGCCGTCCTTTTCGCCGGAGACGGAAATTGGCTCCGTGATCAGCGACGACTTGGAACGGTCGATGTAGTTGACGAAGGCGAGCAGCCCGCCCTCGTAATGCAGATCGACGCTGACCGCTTCCGGGCTCCGCTCGTCGGTGAGGCGGAGCGCCACGCCGGAATTCAGGAACGCCAGTTCGCGCAGACGGTGTTCCAGCGTCGAGAAGGCGTAGTCGGTCATCGTGAAGATGTCCTTCGACACCTGGAACGTGACCTCGGTGCCGGTAAGGGGCTTGCCCTTTTCCGTCAGCGGCGCGTCGCCGACGATTTCCAGCGGCTTCACGGTCTCGCCCTTCTCGAAGCGGACGTAGTGTTCCTTGCCGTTCCGCCAGATGCGCAGATCGAGCCAGTCGGAGAGCGCGTTGACGACGGAAACGCCGACGCCGTGCAGACCGCCCGACACCTTGTAGGAATTCTGGTCGAACTTACCACCAGCGTGCAGCTGCGTCATGATGACCTCGGCCGCCGACACGCCTTCCTCGGCGTGAATGTCGACCGGAATGCCCCGGCCGTTGTCGGAGACGCTGACCGAGCCGTCGCCGTTCAACGTCACCTTGACGATGTCGCAGTAGCCGGCGAGCGCCTCGTCGATGGCGTTGTCGACCACCTCGTAGACCATGTGATGCAGGCCGGAGCCGTCGTCGGTGTCGCCGATGTACATGCCGGGGCGCTTGCGCACCGCGTCGAGGCCGCGCAACACCTTGATCTGGTCGGCGCCATAGGCCGGAACGCCGTCCATGCCGGGAACGTCGCCGGGGGCGTGCCTAGGGGCGTTTCCTTGGGCGTTATCGGGTGTTTCGTCGCTCATGTCTCGGTCGCCTTCTCTTATCGGTCCTCGGCGACGTGCGCGTCGGCGACCCGGAAGAACCGGGCGCGGCCGCGCATGCCGTCGAACAATTGGGCGTCGGTGCCGGTCATCCAGACCTGCGTATCGAGCCCGCACAGAATATCGAACAGGTGCCGGCGGCGCTCCGCGTCCAGGTGCGCCGCCAGTTCGTCCAGCAACAGCACCGGCCGCCGGGACGCTTCCGCCGCCTGCATGCGGGCATGCGCCAGCACCAGCGCGATCAGCAGCGCCTTCTGCTCGCCGGTCGAGCAGAACTCGGCCTCGCGGCGCTTCTCGGCGTGCCGCACACGCATGTCGGTCCGGTGCGGCCCGACATTGGTGCGCCCGTCCGCCGCGTCGCCCATGCGCCCGGCCGCCAGATGCTGGCGGAACCTGTCCTCTGCGGCGAGCGCCGGCCCCTCGTCGAGCCAGCCTTCCGGTCCGCCGGCGAGCGTCACTTCCGCCGACGGAAACGGACCCTGATCGCCGTCCAGGAAGCCGGCCAGCCGGCCCAGCATTTCCCGCCTTGCGGCGGCGACGGCGATGCCCTTTTCCGCCATGGTCGCTTCCAGCGCCGAAAGCCACTTCGCGTCGGCGCCGGCGCCCTGTTCCTGCAACAGGCGCGCGCGCTCGCGCATGGCCTGCTCGTAGGCGCTGACGCGCCCGGCGTGCGCCGGATCGGCGGCGTAGACGAGGCGGTCGAGGAAGCGGCGGCGGCCGCCCGGCCCTTCGATGAAGAGCCCGTCCATCTGCGGCGTCAGCCAGACCACCGCCAGATGCTCGGCCAGGCTCGCCTGCGATTTCTGCGTTTCGCCGTCGACGCGGACGATGCGCCGCTCGCGTCCGTCGCGAAGCGCGTCGGGATCAAGGCCGGTGCCGACGTCGGCGATCTCGCCGGCGCATTCGAGGCGCCCGGCGACGGCCCACTGGCGGGACGGCGCGTCGGCGGCAGCGTCGATGTCGCGGCGCGCCACTTCCGACAGCCGGGCGCCGCGGAGGCCCCGGCCCGGTGCCAGGAACGACACCGCTTCCAGCATGTTGGTCTTGCCGGCGCCGTTGGCGCCCGTCAGCACGACGTTGTCGAGGCCGGGCGCGATCCGCGCCGAGGCGTAACTGCGGAAGTCGGTCAGGATCAGGTTGGCGACGCCGACCCGGGCGCCCGACGGTGCCCCGCCCGGCACCATGTCGATGGCGGCAAGTCCGCTCAAGGGCAATGACCCATCGCCACCGTCAGACCCGCATCGGCATGAGGACGTAGAGCGCGTTGTCGTCCTCGTCGTCACGCACGATGGTCGGCGACGCGGCGTCGGCCATGGAGAAGACGGCGGTGCCGCCGTCGATCTGGCGCGCGATATCGAGCAGGTAAGACGAGTTGAAGCCGATCTCGATGTCGCCGCTGTCGTAATCGACGTCGAGCTCTTCCTCGGCGGCGCCGCTTTCCGTGTTGGAGGCTGAGAGCGTCAGCGTGCCCTTGGTGAGCCGCAGCTTCACGGCGCGGGATTTCTCCGTCGAGATGGCCGACACCAGATCGACCTTGTCGGCGAACGCCTTGCAGTCGACCTTCATGGTCTTGTCGTTGCCGGCCGGAATGACCCGCTGGTAGTCGGGGAAGGTGCCGTCGATCAGCTTCGACGTCAGCACGGCGTCGTCGAAGGCGATGCGGATCTTGGTTTCCGAGAGCGAAATCTCGATATCGTCGCCGGTCTCGTCGATCAGCTTGCGCACTTCCTGCACGGTTTTCCGGGGCACGATGACGCCGGGCATGCCGGCGGCGCCATCCGGCAGCGGCACCTCGACGCTGGCGAGACGGTGGCCGTCCGTCGCCACCGCGCGCAGCACCTTGGTGCCGGACGTTTCAGCGACGTGCAGGTAGATGCCGTTCAGGTAATAGCGCGTTTCCTCGGTCGAGATGGCGAACCGGGTGCGGTCGATCATGCCGCGCAGATCGGCGGCGGCGATCTTGAAGGTGTGCGCGTAGCTGCCGCTGGAAAGCACCGGGAAGTCCTCGGTCGGCAGGCACGGGAACTCGATGCGGGCGCGGCCGGAGCGCAGGAACAGCCGGTTGTCGCCCGGCGCTTCCAGCTCGATCTCGGCGCCGTCCGGCAGCTTGCGGACGATCTCGTAAAGGGTCAGCGCGTGCACCGTTGTCGCGCCCGGCGTCGCCACGGAGGCGTTTACCGTCTCGATGATGTCGAGGTCCATGTCGGTGGCGTTCAGCGCGACCGAGCCGTCGCCGGCGTCGATCTTGACGTTCGACAGGATCGGGATGGTGTTGCGCCGTTCGACGACGCTTTGCACATGCCCCAGCGAGCGGAGAAGGTCGGCGCGTTCGATCGTCAGTTTCATCTTGCTATCCGTGTATCCGTCACCTGTCCGGCCCGCAGCCCGGGCCATGCCTCAAGTCTCGAAACGCCTCTGGAAATCGGTCGTCAGGCGGGCCGGAAAGGCGGCCCGCCAGGCCAGAAAAACCGGGCCGAACGGCCCGGCGGCAAGGCGTTTGGAATTATAGCAAATGGCCCCGCCGACCCAAGCCTTTTCAAGGCCGGAAGCGGCGCCGGAAGCGCCCCGAAACGGCATTGTTTTTCAGTGGGTTGCGGACGCCCCCGAACGGGCGCCGGCTCAGCCTTCGAGCATGCGGCGGAGCAAATCCACGTCTTCGGCGAATCCGGGGTCCTGCTCGCGCAATTCCTCGACCTTGCGGACCGCGTGCATGACGGTCGTGTGGTCGCGGCCACCGAACTTGCGGCCGATCTCCGGCAGTGAGCGCGAGGTCAACTGCTTGGCGAGATACATGGCGACCTGACGCGGCCGGGCCACCGAACGGGCGCGCCGGGCCGAATGCATGTCGGAAATGCGGATGTTGAAGTGCTGCGCCACCTGCTTCTGGATTTCCTCGATGGTGACGCGCCGGTCGTTGGCGCGGAGCAGGTCGTGCAGCACGTCCTGCGTGGCCTCCAGCGAGATGTCGCGGCCGATCAGCTGCGCGTGCGCGACGACGCGGTTGAGGCTGCCTTCAAGCTCGCGGACGTTCGACGTGATCTTGTGCGCCAGGAACTCCATCACCTTGGACGGCACCTCCGCCTGCAACTGCGCCGCCTTCGACTGCAGGATGCCGAGACGCAATTCGTAGGTGGTGGCGTGGATGTCGGCGACGAGGCCGCAATTGAGGCGCGAGATCAGGCGCTCTTCCATGCCTTCGAGATCGGACGGCGACTTGTCGGCGGAGATGACGATCTGCCGCCCCTGGTCGACCAGCGCGTTGAAGGTATGGAAGAATTCCTCCTGGGTGGATTCCTTGCCGGCGATGAACTGCACGTCGTCGATCATCAGCACGTCGACCGAGCGGAACTGGTTCTTGAAGTCCATGGTCGTGCTTTCGCGGATCGCCTGCACGAACCGGTGCATAAACTTTTCCGCCGACAGATAGATGACCGTGCGCTCGGGCGTCGTCTGGCGGATGTGCCAGGCGATGGCATGCATCAGGTGCGTCTTGCCGAGACCGACGCCGCCGTACAGGAACAGCGGATTGAACGGCACCCGTTCGGCTTCGGCGACGCGGCGGGACGCGGCATAGGCGAACTCGTTCGGCTTGCCGACGACGAAACTCTCGAAGGTGTAGCGTGAATCGAGCGGCGCACTGAGCCCTTCCCGCTCGGCGGCGCAGGGTCTGGCCGCCTCGCCGGCGCCGTTCGTCTGGCGCTTCATGGTCGTCTTCTGCGCCGCCTGCGGCAGTTCACTGCGGACGGACACCTCGACGGAGCGGACCTCGGGGGCTTCGCGCTGCCAGAGCGTCGCGATGCGCTCGGCATAGTGCGCGACGACCCAGTCCCGCATGAAGCGCGTCGGCACCGTCGCCAGCACGACGCTGTCCTCGACGCCGCGGATCGCCATCGGCTTGATCCAGCTCTGGTAGGCCGCTTCGCCGATATCGCCACGCAACTGGCTGCTGACGGTCGCCCACTGCGCCTGGATCGTCTCGTCCACGGCCGGAGCTTGTCCGTTGCGCTGCCTGGCGTCGTTCATCGGCGTAAATTCCTCCCGGCCTCAACCGTTTCCCCATACGGGCAAGCCACCCTGGGCGGGCATGACGCCCGCCAACGGCCAGAACCGAAACCAAGAGAGCGCCGTCGGAACGACGGCACGTGGAGAATGGGAGACGAGCACGGCGGAAATTCGCGTGGCACGATGCCGAGCCCCACCCATCGCCGTAAACGGCGACGGGCGCGAAGCCCTGTTCATGTTGCCGCTATTTCGTCTTGCCACCCATTACCAAAAACCCCCCTTGGATATTCTTTCGGCTTTTTCCGTTACTTATCTAACTAAGAAAATCTGTCGGCGTTAAATTACTTCGTCAAGGTTTCGTCAATATTTTTCTTTGTTATTTTTTGCATCTTTACTCGTCCGCTTCACCGCGATTGCGACGACGACGGAGTCGCGACCCACATCCGTTTTTGAGAATGCGCGCCGTTGTTTTCTCCCGCTGTTGCCGTTGAATTTCCCGTACTTGGGACGCTCGGAATACTAAGGAGGTCTGCCGCGCCTGACAACATGATCGTGCCGTCGCGCCACAAAAAAATCGAAATAAAATTCTTGACTCCTGGTACCGTTTTGAAAGGCCGGGCCTTTTACAAAAGCCCGGTCGGAATGCTGAATTTTCGGGCGTCGCCGACACATCGACCGAACGCGCCGACGACGTCATCGGGCAGCAAAAAAGCCGCATCCCGGAGGACGCGGCCTTCGCATTTTTTTTGAACGGACGGACGGCTTACTTCGCCATGCCCTTGATGCGCTTGGAAAGGCGCGAGACCTTGCGCGCGACCATGTTGGCATGCGCGACGCCGTTCTGCGCACCGCGGGCGAGCAACGGCTCGGCCGACTTCATCGCAGCTTCGGCGGCGGCCTTGTCGCCGCTGTCGATCGCCTCTTCGACCTTACGCACCGAAGTGCGCATGGCGCTGACGCGCGCGCGGTTGACGTCCGTGCGCCGCGCCGTCTGGCGGATCCGTTTCTTGGCAGACGCGTGGTTCGCCATGTCGATAGACCTCTCAATTCGTTGACCACCGGGGGTCGAGAACGCGGCCTTATATAGGGGCCGGTGCGGCCCGTCAAGCCGGCGGCGGCGGAAAAAATCAGCGCCCGAGCGGGTGGATGGAGAACGTAACTACGGCGCCGGACGGGCCGGCCTCGACCTTGAGGGCCAATCTTTCGCTGTCGCGGCGGTACTCGCCCGCCTTGCCGGCCGGCTGCCAGCCCACCTGCGGCAGCACCCCGGCGTAGAACGACCGGACGTCGCCCGCCTTGACGGCGCCCGACGCGCGGACCTCGACGATGCGCCCGCCGGCGGTTTCGAAATTGACGGCACCGTCCGCGTCCTCAACCAATCCCGGCATCAGGGGCAGGTCCTCGATGACGCTCAGGAACGCATCGGCCGCCGCCAGCGGCGGCGGTGCGGCGGTGGCGAGAACCGCGATGAGCAGGAGGGCGGCGAGGCGGGCCATGGCGGCGTTCTAACACTACCGCTGGCGCTTGGCACAATAAAATGTCGACCGGCCGCCCTGACGGAGCGCCCGGATACCCGTCTTGCAGTCGCACCCGGGGCACGGTTCGCCCTCGCGGTCGTAGACCGCGAAGCGGTGCTGGAAGTAGCCGAGCTCGCCCGACGTCTGGCGGTGATCGCGGAGCGTCGAGCCACCGGCCTCGATGGCTTCCGCGAGCACGGCGCGGATCGCGTTGGCGAGCCTCGCCGCCCGCTCGCCCTTCACCGTCGCCGCCGACCGCCGGGGCGAGATGCCGGCGCGGTAGAGCGCCTCGGACGCATAGATGTTGCCGACACCGGCGACCACGTGCTGATCGAGGAGTGCCACCTTGATCGGCGTCTTGCGACCGGCCAGACCCGCCGCGAGCACGGCGCCGTCGAAGGCGTTGCCGAGCGGTTCCGGCCCGATGTCCTTGAGGAACTTCTGCTCGGACAACGCGTCGGCCCGGCAGAGATCAAGAATGCCGAACCTTCTCGGATCGTTGTAGCGGACGACGGCGCCGGCGTCGGTGACGATCTCCAGATGGTCGTGCGGCTCCAGCGGCGGCGCGTCGACGGCATTCTTATATATGCGGTAGCGCCCCGACATGCCGAGATGCGAGATCACCACCTCGGCGCCCTCCAGTCGGATCAGCAGGTATTTCGCCCGCCGCTCGACGCCGATCACGCGCCGGCCGGTCAGGCGCTTGGCGAAACCCTTCGGGATCGGAAATCGGAGATCGAGCCGAAATAATCTCGCGCGCTCGATCCGATGCCCCTCCAGCACCGGCGCAAGGCCGCGCCGAACCGTCTCGACTTCGGGCAATTCGGGCATTCGCTTGATCCTCGTCAAAGTGTCGACGGTGAAAGTAGCGTGTCCGGAGCGCATGGGCTATGGTCCCGCCATGAACAACGAAAACGCCTCTAGATCGGCGACGCCGGAACAGGACGATACGGTCCCGTTCGGCTTTCGCGACGTTTCCCCGGACGAGAAGAAGACCCTCGTCGGCGAGGTGTTCGCGTCCGTCGCCGGCAAGTACGACCTGATGAACGACCTGATGAGCCTCGGCATCCATCGGCTCTGGAAGGACGCCATGATGGACTGGCTGGCGCCCCGCGCCGGTCAGCGCATGGTTGACGTCGGCGGCGGCACCGGCGACATCGCGTTCCGTTTCATGAAGCGCGGCGGCGGCCCCGTCACCGTCGTCGACGCCAGCCCGGAGATGCTCGCCGTCGGCCGCGACCGCGCCATCGACCGGGGTATTTTGGACGGCGTCGAATGGGTGGTCGGCGACGCCGCCGACCTGCCGCTGCCGGATTCCTCCATGGACGTCTACGCCAGCGCGTTTTGCCTCCGGAACGTCGGCCGCCTCAGGCAGGCGCTCGCCGAGGCCCGGCGCGTCCTGAAGCCGAGCGGCCGGTTCATGTGTCTGGAATTCAGCCGCCTCGCCGTGCCGGCGCTGGACGGCGTCTACGACGCCTGGTCCTTCAAGGTGTTGCCCGAGCTGGGCGCGCGCTTCGCCGGCGACCGCGAGTCATATGTATATCTCGCCGAAAGCATCCGCCGCTTCCCCGACCAGCAGACGTTCGCCGGCATGATCCGCGACGCCGGGCTGGACCGGGTGCAGGTCCGCAATCTTTCGGGCGGCATCGCCGCCATGCATTCCGCCTGGCGCATCTGAAGTCCCCACCATGTTCCGCTCGTTCCGCAACATCGGCCGCCTGATCGGCCTCGCCCGTATCCTCGCCCGTCACGACGCGCTGTTCTCGCTGGAGATGCTGGGCGTATCGCCGGTCCTGCTGGCGCTGGCACGGATCGGCGCCGGCAAGGGTGATACCAGCGGCCGGCCGGGGCAGCGGCTCGCCCGGGCGTTGAACGAAGCCGGCCCCAGTTTCATCAAGCTCGGCCAGGCGCTCTCGACCCGCTCCGATCTTCTGGGCGAGGAACTGGCCGGCGATCTTTCCGAATTGCAGGACAGTTTGCCGCCGTTCTCGATTGCCGAAGCCCGCGCCGCCCTGCACGAGGCCTTCGACGCCGATCCGGAAACGCTGTTCGCCCACTTCGACGAGGTTCCGGTCGCCGCCGCCTCCATCGCGCAGGTGCACTTCGCGGTGACGGAGGACGGCCGCGAGGTGGCGGTGAAGATCCTCCGCCCCGGCGTCGAAGCGGCGTTCCAGCGCGATCTCGATCTGCTGCTGTGGCTGGCGGAAGTCGCCGAGCGGGCCAAGCCGGAATTGCGGCGCTTGAAGCCGGTGGCGTCGGTCGAGACCATCGCCGAGACGGTGGAACTCGAGATGGACCTCCGCTTCGAGGCCGCCGCCGCCGCCGAGCTGGCCGAGAATTTCGCCGGCGATCCCGATTTCGTGGTGCCGGAAGTGGACTGGAGCCGCACCGCCAAGCGCGTGCTGACGACGGAGCGGCTCGTCGGCGTCATTCCGCTCGACGACCGCGACGCCATCGTCGCCGCTGGTCACGATCCGGAGACGGTACTCACCAAGGCCGCCGCCGCGTCGTTCCGCCAGGTGTTCCGGGACGGCTTTTTCCACGCCGACACGCACCCGGGCAACATGTTCGTCCTGCCGTCGGGCGCCATCGGCGTCGTCGATTTCGGCATCATGGGCCGGCTCGATCTCAAGACTCGGCGCACGCTGGCGGAAATGCTGGTGGCGTTCCTAAGCCGCAACTACCGGCGTGCCGCCGAGGTGCATTTCGAGGCCGGCTGGGTGCCGCGCGACCGCTCCGTCGACAGCTTCACGCAGGCCTGCCGCTCCATCGCCGAGCCGATCCTGGACAAACCGCAGAACGAGATTTCCATCGCCCGGCTGCTGGCGCAGTTGTTCCAGATCACCGAGACCTTCCGCATGGAGACGCAGCCGCAGCTTCTGTTGTTGCAGAAGACCATGCTGGTGGCGGAAGGCACGGCCAGGAAGCTGTGCCCGGAAGCGAACATGTGGTTGCTGATCCGGCCACTGATCGAGGGATGGGTGATGGAGAACCTCGGCCCCGAGGGAAAGTTCCGGGACGCGGTCGATACGCTCCGCCATGCCGTCGACCGGCTGCCGGGTGTCTTGAGCGGCATCGAGGAGAGCGCCCGGCTGTTGTCGGAAGGCCGGGTCAAGCTGCACCCGGAAACGGTGAACGCGCTCCGGCGCGGCAACAACGGCGAGGGACCCAGGCGCGCGCAGATGCTGTGGCTGATCGTCTTCGCCCTATTCGTCGTTTACGTCGCCGCCGTCTTTCGCTGACGAAGCGCCGTCGCGGAACGGTTTCAGGCGAAGCTTTGTGCGGTGATCCGCCGGTCCCTCGCTGCCGTTCGGATAGAACCCCCTGTAATAATCCTTCTGCCACTTCTGATCCCTGGCCGCCGACGCCGGTTTCAGCAGTTCGGCGTTGAAGGTGCGCCGGCTTTCCGACCACGCCTTGTGCTGCGCCAGCGTGTCCGGTTCCTCGGCGAGGTCGCGGATTTCCGGATCGACGGCTTCGAGGCCGATCCGCCCCACCGGAAAGAAATGGCAGAAGGGCTCGCCCTTCTCGAAGGTGATCGTGTGGCCGGGGCGCGTGAACAGCCAGTTCATGGTGAAGGTGTAGGGCGCCCAATCGGTCTCGACGACGCCGGCAAGCGCCTGGATGCCGTCCTTCGGCCGGTTGATCGGCCCCTGCACCATGATGCTCACCCCGGGGTCGGTGCGGAACAGATAGCCGGCGTGGAAGGTCAGGATGCCGGAGCCGAAATGCGTCATCGGTAAAATCTCTGCGCCGGCGTCGGCGACGACTTCTATGTTGTTCTTCGACGGACCGCCGTTCCACGTCGCCTGGATCGTGTCGGTGCAGCAGATTTCCCAGCCGTGCGCGTTGGCGATGGTGAGCGGCAGGCACCGGTAGGCATAGGCCTCCGGCAGGCCGTCCATCCACGCCCGGCCGCTCGGCGCCGGGCGAAGGTCCGGCACCGGTTTCGTCATCGGATAGGCGATCAGCTTCATGGCGCGACTTTACCGTCCATTTCGCCACCGGACCATGACCTGCCTCAAAACGGGTCTCACGAAAATTTTACGCGACCCATGCGGGTCTTGTTCTAGACTGTGTCCGTTCCCACTTCATCGATGACGGAGCGCGCCGCGGGCATCGGCGCGGGACATCCGGCAGGGGCATGACAGGATGCTGGGCTTCGCACGATCGTCTTTGACGTCCTTCGCCATGGCGGCGCTGGTCGCCGTCGCCGCCAACGATGCGGCCGCGTCCTATAGCGTCACGACGCCGCACCTGTCGGCCAAGCTCGTCGCCGAGCAATCGGCCGTGCGGCCGGGCGACGTGCTGGGCATCGCGCTCGATCAGAAAATTCAGCCGCATTGGCATACCTACTGGCTCAATCCGGGCGATTCCGGGCAGGCGCCGAAACTCGACTGGAAACTGCCGGCGGGCGCGGAAGCCGGCCCGATCCAGTGGCCGGCGCCGGACCGGGTGCCGCTCGGCCCGCTTCTCAACTACGGCTATTCCGACCGCTCCGTCCTGCTGACCGACATCCGCGTTCCCGCCGACTGGCCGGTCGGAACGCCGTTCCCGGTCCGAGCCGACGCCGAGCTTCTGGTCTGCAACGAAATCTGCATTCCCATCGACGCCAAGCTCGCCCTCGACGTGCCGACCGGCCCGGCGAGCGTCACGGACGACGCCCTGAAGGCGCTGTTCGCCGAGACCCGGGCCAAGGTGCCGGCGAAGGCCCCCGGCACGGCCGAGGCGCGGAAGGACGACAAGCGTCTGGCGCTGATGCTCAATGCCGCGGACGTCGCGGCGAAGGGCGTCATCGACGCCTACTTCTTCGTCGATACCTGGGGCCTCGTCGAGCACGCCGGCAAGCAGAGCCTCGTCGCCACGGCGGACGGCGTCACCGTCGTCATGCCGCGCGGCCAGATCGCCGCCGGGGAAAAACTGTCCGGCATTCTGTCGGTCCGCTTCGGCGACGGGACGAATGGCGCCTATCGCATCGACGGCGCGCCCTTCGTCGCCGGCCCGGTGCCGGCGGCACAAGCAGCCGCCCCACAGGCGGAGACCGGCGCCCTTCTTTTGATTCTGTTCGCGCTGGCGGGCGGCCTTTTGCTCAACCTCATGCCGTGCGTGTTTCCGGTCTTGGCCATGAAGGCGCTGGCGCTGACGAGACACGCCGACGCGCCGGCGGCTGAGCGGCTCGGCTCCGGCGTCGCCTACACGGCCGGCGTCGTGATCAGCTTCGCCGCGCTGGCCGGCGCTCTGCTCGCCGCCAGGGCCGGCGGCGCGGCGGTCGGCTGGGGCTATCAGTTGCAGAACCCGCTGGTCGTCGGCGCCCTCGCCTACGTGGTGACGGCGATCGGTCTCAATCTTTCCGGCGTCTTCGAATTCGGCGGCCGCCTCGCCGGCATCGGCGGCACCCTCGCGGCGCGGGGCGGCGTCGCCGGATCGTTCTTCACGGGCGTGCTGGCCACCGTCGTCGCCGCGCCCTGCACAGCGCCCTTCATGGCCGCCGCCGCCGGGGGCGCGCTGTTGCTGCCGGCCCCCGCCGCGCTCGCCGTCTTCGCCGCCATGGGCTTCGGCCTCGCCCTTCCCTACCTCCTGCTCTCGGTGACGCCGGCGCTCGCCCGCGCGCTGCCGAAGCCCGGCCCCTGGATGGTCCGCTTCAAGCAGTTCCTGGCCTTCCCCATGTACGCCACCGCCGCCTGGCTGGTCTGGGTGCTGATGCAGCAGGCGGGGCCGGATGCCGCCTTCGCGGCGATGCTGGGCTTGGTCCTGCTGGCCTTCGCGCTCTGGGTCTGGCCCGTGGCGTCCGTCGGCGGCAAGGGTGCGTGGGTCCGGGGCGCCGTCGCCGCGCTGGCACTGATAGGCGCGGCCGGGCTGCTCGCCGCCGGCGCGTCGGCCAAGGCCCCCGACGCGCGCGCCGAGGCCAAGAACGATCTGGCGGAACGGTTCACGGCGGCCCGCCTGGCGCAACTTCGCGCCGAGGGCCGGCCCGTGCTCGTCAACATGACGGCGGCATGGTGCATCACCTGCAAGGTCAACGAGCGCGTGGCGCTGAGCGGCGACGGTTTCGCCGGCGCGCTGAAGAAGCACGGCGTCGCCTATCTGCAGGGCGACTGGACCAGCCGCGATACCGAGATCACGCGCTATCTGGAACGATACGGCCGCGCCGGCGTACCGCTCTACGCCCTCTACCCGGCCGGCGGCGGCGAGCCCAGGGTGCTGCCGCAGCTGCTCGACCCCGGCACCGTGCGCCAAGCCCTCGCCGACGCGGCGTGATGCCGGCGACATGAATTCGATCAACCGACAAACGACAGGAAAGGTGACGCGATGTTGAAGACGATGACGAAACTGGCGATGACGGCGGCGCTGGTGGCGCTGCCGTTGACCGATGCCGCCGCCAAGCCGGAAGTAGACAAACCGGCGCCGGTGTTCTCCGGCAAGACCGCGGACGGCAAGACCCTCGATCTCGCCCAGTTCAAGGGCAAGACCGTGGTGCTGGAATGGACCAACAAGGACTGCCCCTACGTTCGCAAGCACTACGGCACCGACAACATGCAGGCGCTGCAATCCGACGCCAAGTCGAAGCATGGCGTGACTTGGATTTCCGTGATCTCGTCGGCGCCGGGCACGCAGGGCTATCTGGAGCCCGCCGAAGCCATCGCCAACGTCAAGGAGACGAAGGCGCACCCGGATCACTTCATCCTCGATCCGAACGGCGACATCGGCCGCGCCTACGCCGCGCAGACGACGCCGCACATGTACATCATCGACCCGAACGGCACGCTGCGCTTCATGGGCGGCATCGACGACAAGCCGTCCAGCAACTGGGAGACCGTGAAGGGCGCGAAGAATTACGTCCGCGCCGCCCTCGACGATCTGAGCGCCAGCCGCCAGATCGCCGAACCGGTGACGCGGCCCTACGGCTGCTCGGTGAAGTACAAGTTCGGCTCCTGATTCGAACGAACGGTTCCTGAAAGGCGTCGCCGGCTGGCCGGCGGCGCCTTTTTACGTTTCAAGCGGCCAGTTCCGAAATTTTCACCAGATGATCTCGTAAATACCTTGGTTGCCGCCCTCGGATTCATGGTATATTACAATCCGCTTTAGTGGTTTTATCCGCAAATACAGTGTGGTCTTTATGCAGGGCAAGCGTGTCCTCCTGATCGTCACCGGCGGCATCGCCGCCTATAAGGTGCTGGAAGTCATCCGCCGCGTCCGCGAGCGGGGCGGCGCCGTGCGCTGCATCCTGACCAAGGCGGGGGCCCAGTTCGTGACGCCGCTGTCATTGGCGGCGCTGAGCGAGGACCGGGTCTACGACGATCTGTTCTCGCTCACCGACGAGCAGGAGATGGGCCACATCAACCTGTCGCGTCAGGCCGACGTGGTGCTGGTCGCGCCGGCCAGCGCCGACATGCTGGCAAAGATGGCGGCCGGACTGGCGAGCGATCTGGCGACGACGGCGCTCCTCGCCACCGACAAGCCGGTGCTGGTGGCGCCGGCCATGAACGTCCGCATGTGGGAACATCCGGCGACGCAGGCCAACGTGGCGACGCTGAAGGCACGCGGCGTCGGCTTCATCGGTCCGGTCACGGGCGACATGGCGTGCGGCGAGCACGGCATGGGCCGCATGGTCGAGCCGGCCGAGATCGTCGAGCGGTTGGATGCGTTCTTCGCCGCGAAACCCACGGGAGACCATGGTCCGCTCGCCGGCAAGCGCGCCATCGTCACCAGCGGCCCGACGCACGAGGCCATCGACCCGGTCCGCTACATCGCCAACCGCTCTTCCGGCAAGCAGGGACACGCCATTGCCGCCGCGCTGCGTGCGCTCGGCTGCGAGACGACGCTCGTCACCGGGCCGACGACGCAACCCGACCCGGCCGGCTGCAAGGTCGTCCACATCGAGAGCGCGCGCGACATGCTGGCCGCCTGCGAGAAGGCGCTGCCCGCCGACATCGCCGTCTGCGCCGCCGCCGTCGCCGACTGGCGCGTCGCCGATGCCGCCGCCGGCAAGATCAAGAAGGAAGCGGACGCCGAGCCGCCGGCCCTCAAGATGGTCGAGAACCCGGACATCCTGGCGGCGCTCGCGGCCGCCGGCAACAAGCGCCCGGCACTGGTCGTCGGTTTCGCCGCCGAGACCTCCGACGTCGTCGGCAACGCCGTCGCCAAGCGCAAACGCAAGGGCTGCGACTGGATCGTCGCCAACGACGTGTCGCCGGAAACCGGCACCTTCTCGGGCGATTCCAACACCGTGCATCTGATCACGGCGGAGGGCGCCGAGGACTGGCCGCGCATGTCGAAAGCCGACGTGGCGCGCCGGCTCGCGGAACGCATCGCCGCCGTGTTCGAGGCCGCCGAATGACGGAAATTTCGGTCGACGTGCAACGCCTGGCGCACGCGGCGGGTCTCGCCCTGCCGGAATACGCGACCTTGGGAAGCGCCGGCATGGATCTGCTGGCAGCCTGCGACGCGCCGGTCATCATCGAGCCCGGCCAGCGCGCCATGATCCCGACCGGCCTCGCCATCGCCCTGCCGGACGGCTACGAGGCGCAGGTGCGGCCGCGCTCCGGCCTCGCCGCCAAGCACGGCGTCACCATTCTCAACAGCCCCGGCACCATCGACGCCGATTACCGGGGCGAGGTTAAAGTCATTCTGATCAATCTCGGCCAGACGGCGTTCACCGTCGGCCGTGGCGACCGCATCGCGCAGATGGTGCTGGCGCCGGTGACGCGCGGACGCTGGCGCGACACGGCGGCATTGCCGGAAAGCGGACGCGGCGCCGGCGGCTTCGGCTCGACCGGACTTCGAGGGGGAACGACGGATGCTTAGAATTTCCAAGAAGATGCTGTTCGCCATAGAGGCGGTGATCGACATTGCCTATCACGCCGGCGCGGCGCCGGTGCAGAGCCGCGAGATCACGCGCCGGCAAGGCATCCCGCAACGCTATCTGGAGCAGGCGCTGCAGCACCTGGTGCGCGACGACATCCTGGTCGGCGTGCGCGGCCCGAAGGGCGGTTATCGTCTCGCCCGGGAGCGCCGCCGCATCAGGGTCAGTGACATCGTCCGTTCGGTCCGTAAGATGGAAACGGCGGAAGATCCCATGGAATCCGACGGCGGCTCGGAACTGGCGGAGAAGGTCGTTCGTCCGCTGTGGGGGCGCATTCAGGAACAGGCCATGGCGCAGCTCGACCAGATGACCGTCGACGATCTCTGCAACGACGCCAATGCCGCCGGCATCTTCAGCGAAGGTCGCGAGAACTTGGATTTCACCATCTGAATGACGACATAAACAAAGACGCAACAAGCGAAAGACCCGGGAGGAAGAGGACGATGACGGATCAGAAAGGCGAGTTCCGAGGCCGCGTATACGACAGCATCACCGAGACCATTGGCGCGACGCCGCTGGTGAAGCTCTCGCGGCTGGCGACGGACGCCGGCGTCACGGCGTCGATCCTCGGCAAGTGCGAGTTCTTCAACCCGGTCTCGTCGGTCAAGGACCGCATCGGCCTCGCCATGATCGAGGCCGCCGAGAAGGACGGCCGCATCAAGCCGGGCGCGACGCTGGTCGAGCCGACGTCGGGCAACACTGGCATCGCGCTGGCGTTCGTCTGCGCCGCCAAGGGCTACCGCCTGATCCTGACCATGCCGGAGAGCATGTCGATCGAGCGGCGCAAGATGCTTTTGCTGTTCGGTGCCGAGCTGGTGCTGACGCCGGCGCCGCAGGGCATGCGGGGCGCCATCGAGCGGGCGGAGCAACTGGTCGCCGAAACGCCCGGCGCCATGATGCTGCAGCAGTTCGAGAACCCGGCCAATCCGGCGATCCACCGGGCGACGACGGCGGAGGAAATCTGGGCCGACACCGGCGGCAAGATCGACGTGTTCATTTCCGGCGTCGGCACCGGTGGCACCATCACCGGCTGCGCCGAGGTGTTGAAGGCCCGGAACCCGAAGCTGCGCGTGGTCGCCGTCGAGCCCGAGGACAGCCCTGTACTGTCGGGCGGCGCACCGGGACCGCACAAGATCCAAGGCATCGGCGCCGGCTTCGTGCCGGCGATCCTGAACACCGGGCTGATCGACGAGGTTCTGCAGATCGGCAACGAAAGCGCGTTCTCGATGGCCCGCAAGCTGGCGCGGCTCGAAGGCATCGCCGTCGGCATCTCGTCGGGCGCGGCGCTGGCCGCCGCGGTCGAGGTGGCGGAGCGGCCGGAGATGGCCGGCAAGACCATCGTCGCCATCCTGCCGTCGTTCGCCGAGCGCTATCTGTCGACGGCGCTGTTCGAGGGCCTGGAAGGCTGACGGCCGCCCAATGGACGATCTTTCGGACGCCCAGGTCGAACGATACGCGCGGCACATCCTGCTGCGCGAGGTCGGCGGCGTCGGTCAGCAGAAACTGCTGAACGCCAAGGTCCTGGTGATCGGCGCCGGTGGGCTCGGCTCGCCGGTCCTGATGTATCTCGCCGCCGCCGGCGTCGGCACCATCGGCGTCGTCGACGACGACACCGTCGATCTCTCGAACCTGCAGCGTCAGATCGCGCACACGACGGACCGCGTCGGCGTGGCCAAGGTGGAGAGCGCGGCGATGACCGCCGCCGCCCTCAATCCCGACGTGCGGATCGTGCCGCACCGCACCCGCATCGACGCTGCGAACGCCCTCGACCTGATCGCCGGCTACGACGTCGTCGCCGACGGCTCCGACAACTTCGAGACCCGCTTCCTGATCAACGACGCCTGTTACCTCGCCAAGAAGCCGCTGGTGTCGGCGGCGATCCTCCGCTTCGACGGACAGATCGGCACCTACAAGGCGCACGTGCATGGCGAGGACGGATCGCACGGCCCTTGCTACCGCTGCATCTTCCGCGAACCGCCGCCGCCGGGCCAGATTCCCAGTTGCGCCGAGGCCGGCGTGTTGGGCGCGCTCTGCGGCCTGATGGGCTCCATGCAGGCGAGCGAGGTGTTGAAGGAAATCCTCGGCATCGGCGACAGTCTGTCCGGCCACCTGATGGTGATCGACGGACTGGCGATGGAATTCCGCAAAATCGCCGTGAAGGCCGATCCGGGCTGCCCGCTTTGCGGCGAGACCCCGACCATTCGCGATCTCTCCATCCACGACGGGGCGCCGGCCCCGGGGTGCGCCGTCAATGGCTGAGGCCGCCGCCCGGACCTGCTTCGTGGTGGCGAGCGGCACCTACGAGAAGGTGCACTATGCCCTCGTCATGGCGGCGGGCGCGGCGGCGGTGGGACTGCCCGTCACCCTGTTCTTCACCATGGGCGCCTGCCGCGCGCTCCAGGCCGGCTTCGGCTGGCATGAACTGGAATCGGAAGTGCACGGCATGAGCGCCCAGCACCGGGACGAGGACTTCGCCGAGAAGGGCGTCGCCACCATCGGCGAACTGTTCGAGGCCTGCCGTGACCTCAAGGTCCGCTTCATGGTCTGCGAGACGGGATTGGTGGCGGAGGCGTTGGCCGACGCGCCGCTCCGGGACGATCTCGGCATCGAGCGGACCGGCATCGTCGCGCTCTACGGCGACGCCGGCGCGGACGGGCGGATCGTATTCGTCTGAAACCAAATCACCCTGCGAGACGTCTCGCAGGATGACCACCAATCGTCACCCCGGGCTCGTCCCGGGGTCCACTCATCGACAACAGTATCTTTTTCAACAGTGGACCCCGGAATAAATCCGGGGTGACGATTGAGTTCGAATAGACGGTGAAGCTTCCCCATCCGTCACCCCGGGCTAGTCTCGGGGTCCACTCATCCACAACAGTATCTTTTTCAACAGTGGACCCCGGAATAAATCCGGGGTGACGATTGAGTTCGAATAGACGGTGAAGTTTCCCCATCCGTCACCCCGGGCTAGTCCCGGGGTCCACTCTTCCGGCAGTGGATTCCGGCATCCCGGAACAAGTCCTGGACAAGCGCTACGCGCCCGGAATGACGGGAAAAAACCTCACCCCTGCGACCAGGGAAGGCCATGCACCTTCCAGCCGCCGACGGTGCCGCGATGCCCGGCGCCGTCCTTGTCGCCCTCGAATCCTTCCGAGATGTTGTAGCAGCGGCCGTAGCCGAGCGCCGTCATGGCGATGGCGGCCGATTGCGAACGCTGCCCGGAGCGGCAGAGGAACAACAAGGGCGCCGACGTATCCGGCACCGCCTCCCTGACCGCGTCGGCGAAATGCGGGTTCGCCGCCATGCTCGGAAAAACCTTCCAGCTGATCCGGTGCAGCTTCTTTCCCATCTTCGAAAGATCGGGCACGCCGACGAACGAGAACTCGGCGTCGGTGCGGACGTCGATCAACTCCGCCGCCGGCTCCTCGTGCAGGATTTTCCAAGCCTCGGTCGGCGAAACGTCGCCGGCGTAGTCCTTGTCGCTCATATGCCGTCCCCGTCCAGATGCTCGAGCATCTTGTCGATTTCCGTGAATTTCCGCCTCGGCGACGGATGCGCCGCAGCCTTTTCCTCCGCCGCCTCGATCCGCTTCCAGTCGGCGAAGGTGACGACGCGCGCACCGCGGCCCGTGACCAGTTCCTTGAGTCTGGCACGCCCCGGCTTGTCGGTCGACGCCGGGAAGTCGGCGCGGATATGCTCCGACACCTCGACGCCGTCCGGCCGGCTCGACGAGATGACGCCGCTCGGCCCGCGCTTGATCCAGCCAACGGCGTAGAGCCCCTTCTCGATCCGGCCCCGGTCGTTCGGCACGATCCCCAGCCGTTCGTCGTAGGGAACGCCCGGAATCGGATCGGCCCGGTAGCCGATGGCGGCGACGACGAGACCGCAGGGAATGTCGAACGTCTCCCCCGTGCCTTCGGCGCGCCCCGCCACGACGCGGGTCCGCTCGCAGCGTAGCCCCTCGACCCGCGTGCCGCCCAGCACCTCGACCGGCTGCGCGAAGAATTCGAAATGCACGTGCTTCGGCTTCCCGGCGGGATCGAGATCGAGAAAGGATTTCAGCGTCGCGAGGTTCTTCTCGCGGAGCCGCCGGTCCCGGTTATCGATGCCGGGTTCCATGTCGGCGACGAGCTGCTCCGGCTTCACCATCGGCATACATTCCGTCAGGTCCGCCATCTCGCGAAGCTCGACGTTGGTGAACTTGGCGTCGCACGGACCGCGCCGGCCGAGAAGCGTCACCGACTTGATCGGCGACGCGTTCATGGCGGCGAGCGCGTAATCGGGCAAATCCGTCCGCGCCCGTCCGGCGTCGGAGCGCGTCAGGATGCGCGCCACGTCGAGCGCGACGTTGCCGTTGCCGATGACGACGGCGCCGCCGACGTCCAGGTTCGGCTCCAGCTCCTTGAAGTCCGGATGGCCGTTGTACCAGCCGACGAACTGCGCGGAGCCGTGCACGCCGGCCTTGTCGGCGCCGGGAATGGTGAGGCGGCGGTCGCCCGGCGCGCCGACGGCGAGGATCACCGCGTCGTAGATGTCGCGGAGCTCCTCGATGGTGACGTCACGGCCCATTTCGACGTTGCCGAAAAACTGCACCCGATCGGTGGTCAGCGTCCGCTCGAACTTCTTCGCCACCTTCTTGGTCGTCTGGTGATCCGGCGCGACGCCGCCCCGGATCAGGCCGAACGGCGTCGGCAGGCGCTCGATGATGTCGACGTCGACGTCGAGGCCGGAACCAAGCAGGGCTTCGGCGGCGTAGAACCCGGCCGGGCCGGAACCGATGATCGCCGCCTTGACGCTCATGCCCTTACCCCGTGACCGGGCGCAAGATGTCAGCCGCGCTCACGGCTCGACGGTCCAGGTATGCCCGCCCTGCAACACGGCCTTGAGATCGCCGCGGGCGCGCTTCTTGGCGTCTTCCTTGATGGCGTGAACGCCCTCGTCGTAGGAACGCGCCGGATTGCAGTAGATGACGCCGACGGCGGTCGGCATCGTCGGCGGCTCCATGGCGCAGAGCAGCTGCGCCAACGCCAGATTGGTTTCGTCGTGCACCAGCACGCCGGCCGCTTCCGCGCCGTCGGCGCCGACCTCGACCACTTCGAGGGCGAGCGTGTCGGGCTTGAGGCGCAGCCCCTTGGTGCCGTCGGCGAACAGCAAAGGCTTACCGTGCTCGCAATTGATCTGCATGGCGGCGGCGACCGACTTGGCGGTGAAGGCATCGAACACGCCGTCGTTGTAGACGATGCAGTTCTGGAAGATCTCGACGAAGCTCGCACCCTTGTGCGCGTGCGCCCGCTTGAGGGTTTCCGGCAACAGCTTCTGCTGGCTGTCGATGCCGCGCGCGACGAAGCGGGCCCCTGCGCCGAGCGCGTAGAGGCACGCCGATACGGGCGCGTCGACCGATCCCAACGGCGTCGACGGCGAGCGCGTGCCGACGCGCGACGTCGGCGAGTACTGGCCCTTGGTGAGGCCGTAGATTTCGTTGTTGAAGAGCAGCACCTGCACGTCGACGTTCCGCCGAAGCACGTGCATCAGATGGTTGCCGCCGATGGACAGCATGTCGCCGTCGCCGCCGACCACCCAGACGTCGAGCTTGGGGTTGGCGAGCTTGATGCCGGTAGCGAACGCCGGCGCCCGGCCGTGGATGGTGTGGAAGCCGTAGGTCTCGACGTAATAGGGGAAGCGCGCGGCGCAGCCGATGCCCGACACGAACACCGTCTCGGCCGGATCGGCCTCGATGTCGGCGAGCGTCTTGAGGACGGCGCGCAGGATCGCGTAATCGCCGCAGCCGGGACACCAGCGGACTTCCTGATCGGTGGCGTAGTCCTTGGCGGTGCGCTTGGCGATGGGTGCCGCTTCGTTCATGTTCAGCCCTCCAGCTCGGCGAGGATAGCGTTCTCGATCTCGGCGATCTTGAACGGCTGGCCGGAAACCTTGTTGAAGCCCTTCGCGTCGATCAGGTACTGGGCGCGGATCAGCGTCACCAGTTGCCCGTTGTTCATTTCCGGCACCAGGACCTTGTCGTAGCCCTTGAGGAGCGCGCCCAGGTTCTTCGGCAACGGCCAGATGTGCCGGACGTGGATGTGCGCCACGTCGTGTCCCTGGCTGCGGAGATTGTCGACGGCCCGGTCGATGGGCCCGTAGGTCGAGCCCCAGCCGACGACGGCGAGGCGGCCGGGCGTGTTGCCGAGCTCGACGGTCTGTTCCGGAATGTCGTCGGCGATGCCGTCGATCTTGGCGGCGCGCACCTTGGTCATCTTGTGGTGGTTGTCCGGGTCATAGGAAATGTGTCCGGTGTCGTAGCCGCGCTCGATGCCGCCGATGCGGTGCTCGAGACCCGGCGTGCCGGGCTTGGCCCAGACACGGGCAAGAGTCTTCTCGTCCCTGAGGAACGGCTGGAAGCCTTCCTTCTCGGTATGGAAGGAGACCGGGAACGGCGCGTAGCCGTCGAGATCGGGAATCTTCCACGGCTCGGCGGCGTTGGCGATGTAGCCGTCCGTCAGCAGCATCACCGGCGTCATGTACTTGACGGCGAGGCGGACGGATTCGATGGCGACGTCGAAACAGTCCGACGCCGAGCGGGTCGAAAGCACCACCAGCGGCGCGTCGGCGTTGCGCCCGAAGACCGCCTGATAGAGGTCCGACTGCTCCGTCTTCGTCGGCAGGCCCGTCGACGGCCCGCCGCGCTGCGAATTGACGATCACCAGCGGCAGCTCGGCGGAGAGCGCCAAGCCGATGGCCTCGGTCTTGAGCGCGATGCCGGGACCGGAGCTCGACGTGATGCCGAGCGACCCCGCGTAGGACGCGCCGATGGCGGCGCAGACCGCCGCGATCTCGTCTTCCGCCTGGAAGGTCGTGACGCCCAGGTGCTGATTGGCGGCGAGCACGTGCAGGACCGGAGAGGCCGGCGTGATCGGGTAGGACGCGAACAGCCCTTCGATGCCGGCGAGTTCGAGCCCCTTCAACAGACCCCACGCCAGGGCCTGCGTTCCGGTGACGGTGCGGTACGTGCCGGCCGCGATCGGCGCCGGCGCGATGTGGAAGCCGTGCACGCCGTCGGGGAGCTCGGCGGTTTCCGCCATGGCGTGCCCGGCGTTCAGCGCCGCGATGTTGGCGTCGGCCAGATCCTGGCGCTTGGCGAACTTGCCCTGCAGCCAGTCCTGCGTCGCCTGACGCGAGCGGCCGTACAGCCAATAGACGAAGCCCAGCGTCCAGAGGTTCTTGCAGCGAAGCGCGTCCTTCTGTGACAGGCCGAACGGCTTCACCGCTTCCAGGGTCATCGCCGAGATGTCGAGGGCGATGACGCGGAACTTCTCGAGAGAGCCGTCTTCCAGCGGGTTGGCGTCGTAGCCGGCCTTGCGGAGATCGCGCTCGCCGAAACTGCCGGTATCGACGATCAGCAGCCCGCCCGGCTTCAGGTTCGGCGATTCCACCTTTAACGCCGCCGGGTTCATGGCGACCAGGGTGTCGAAGCTGTCGCCCGACGTCATGATGCGGCGCGCGCCGAAATTGATCTGGAACGACGACACGCCGAACGTCGTGCCGGCGGGCGCCCTGATCTCCGCCGGGAAATCCGGGAACGTCGCCAGGTCGTTGCCGGCGAGCGCCGTGGCCTGCGTGAACTGGCCGCCGGTCAGCTGCATGCCGTCGCCGGAATCGCCCGCGAAGCGGACCACCGCCGATTCCAACTCCTCGCGCGCGGATTGCGGTGCGGGGGTGTGGATCGCCTTGTCGAGTTTCGTCATGGGGGAAATCCGTCGACAATCAAGCCGTCTCGCCGGAGGTAGGCGCCGGCGCCTTGCCCGCAAAGGGCGAATATGGACTGGAAATATAGGTTTGGGGCCTGACAGGGGCAAGCCGAACCGCCATATATGCTGGTGTTCCCGGACCCGGCGACCGATATTGCCCGTGGTCAATTTATTGTGCATTGCGGAGAGACTTCATGCCGTTGCCCGCCGCCCCGCTCGAACTGCTGTCCGGCCTCCTCGCCGACGCCAAGAAAGCCGGCGCCGACGCCGCCGACATACTGCTCGTCGAGGGGACGTCGTCGAGCGTGTCGTGCCGGCTGGGCGAGACGGAAGACCTGGAGCGCTCGGAGGGCTGCGACATCGGCCTCCGTGTGCTGATCGGGCGGCGCCAGGCCTGTGTGTCGTCGTCCGACCCGGCGCCGGCGGCACTCGCGGAAATGGTCGAACGCGCCGTCGCCATGGCCCGCGTCGTGCCGGAGGACAAATATGCCGGCCTCGCCGATCCGGACCAGCTCGCCACCGATATCCCCGACCTCGACGAGTTCGATCCCGCCGAGCCGACCGCCGAATGGATGATCGAGCAGGCCCTCGCCGCCGAGGACGCGGCCCGCGCCGTCGACGGCGTCACCAATTCGGAGGGCGCGCAGACGAGCTTCGGCAAGAGCACCATCTATCTCGCCGCGACGAACGGCTTTTCCGGCACGCGCCGGGATTCCCGGTTCGGCTTCGCCGTCAGCGTCGTCGCCGGCACCGGCACCGGCATGGAAAGGGACGGCGAATACGTCTCGACGGTGCATCTCGCCGATCTGCCCGGTGCCGTGAAGCTCGGCCAGGATGCCGGCGCGCGGGCGGTGCGGCGGCTGAACCCGCGCAAGGCGGAGAGCGCCTCGCTGCCGATCGTCTTCGATCCGCGCGTTTCCAATTCGCTCGTCGGGCACCTGGGCGGCGCTGTCAACGGTCAGTCGGTGACGCGCGGCACCACGTTCCTGAAGGACGCCATGGGCAAGCAGATCTTCGCCGACGGCATCCGCATCGTCGACGATCCGTTGCGCCGGCGCGGGCTGCGCTCGAAGCCGTTCGACGGCGAAGGCGTGCAGACGCGGACCCGCGACATCGTCGCCGACGGGGTGCTGCAGACCTGGGTGCTCGATCTCGCCACCGCCCGCCAGCTCGGCCTCGAGACCACCGGCAACGCGGCGCGCGGCACCGGCGGCCCGCCGTCGCCGTCGACGACGAACCTCTACATGGCGCCGGGCAAGACGACCCGCGACGCCATGATCAAGGCGATCGACAAGGGCTTCTACGTCACCGAGTTGATCGGCATGGGCGTCAACGGCGTCACCGGTGACTACAGCCGCGGCGCCACCGGGTTCTGGATCGAGAACGGCGAGATCGCCTATCCGGTCAACGAAGTGACCATCGCCGGCAACCTGAAGGACATGTTCAAGAACATAACGCCGGCGGACGATCTGGAATTCCGCTACGGCACCAACGCGCCGACCATCCGCGTCGACGGCATGACGCTGGCGGGGCGGTAGATTTCAAATTCTCAACCGTCGCCCCGGACTTGATCCGGGGCCCATGCGGGCTCTATCTCGATGTGGCGGAGCACGCGATTCCAGGGCGCTCTGGAATCCAACGAAGCACACTAACGCTGTGCGAACATGGACCCCGGGTCCAGCCCGGGGTGACGGATAAAGCCGATTAAGCCGGCACCATCAGACGCAGCTTACCGGTCTCCAAGGAAATGCTCGCCGGCAGGTGCGCCAGGATGTCGCCGTCGCCCTGCACCGGACCATGGTCGACCGGCTCCACCTCGATGGAGGTCGCCGGCACGATCAGGACGTCGTCCAATTCGCTGAGCCGGCCGAGCGCCAGCCAGACCGCGTAGCGGATGGTCCGCCACGGTCCGGCGCCTAGGAACAGGCAGACGTGCAGCGACGGGTCTTCCAGCCGCGCGTCCGGCGCGCAGACGAAGGTGCCGCCGTAGAAATGTCCGTTGGCGATGACGGCGGACGCGACATCATAGTTGCGCCCGTCGACGCTGACGCGATAGCGCGGAAACTTGAACGTCAGCAGCGCACCCAGCGTCGCCAGCACATAGGCGGCCTTGCCCAGGAAGCGCTTCACGCGCGGCCTGACGCTGGCGACCACGAAGGCGTCGAAGCCGAACCCGGCCATCATCACGAAGCGCCGACCGTTGACGACGCCCACCGCGATCGGCTTGGGCTCGCCGACGGCGATGGTCCTGGCGATCTCGGCCGGCGAGCCGCCGAGACCGATCTCGTGCGCCAGCACGTTGGCGGTGCCGAGCGGAATGACGGCGAGCGGCAGGTTCGGATCCTTGAGCCCGTTCGCCACTTCGTTGACGGTGCCGTCGCCGCCGGCGACCGCCAGGACGTCGATTTCCTTGCTGCTGGCCTCGCCGGCAAAGGCTTCCGCGTCGCCGCGCCGCGTCGTCGGGCGGACGCGCACGTCGAGCCCCTCGCGCACCAGGGCAGCCAGGATCCGCTCGAAGCGGCGGCGCCGCCGCCAGCCGGCGGTCGGATTGTGAATGACGAGGACGCGCCTGCGCGCCGAGGGAGACAATGGGACGGGTAACGGGAAATCGCCGCTCAAGTATCTCTCCATCCTGTCCAGGGAACCAACGAGGAAACCAGCAAGAGAACCAGCAAGTGTCGCGGCGGGCAAGGGCCGCCGGTCGGGACGCGTAACCTCGGGCAAAAATTTGTGTCTGTCATGTGAAGGATTTTTGAACAATTCGATACGTCACAAAACGAAAATATGGTCCCGGTATTCTCCCGGCACGCAACATTTGGCCCGACACGATCTGATCCTGGGCAGTTAGGGCGGCTGGGCAAGTGAACGAACTGGCGAAAACCAAGAATCGCTACCGCAGCATCTGGATATCCGACATCCATCTCGGCACGCGCGGATGTGAGGCCGACATGCTGCTCGATTTCCTCCGTCACACCGAATCGAAATATCTCTACCTCGTCGGCGACATCATCGACGGCTGGCGCATGAAGCGCGCCTGGTATTGGCGCCAATCGCACAACGACGTGATTCAGAAGATTCTCAGGAAGGCGCGCAAGGGCACGCGCGTCATCTACGTGCCAGGCAATCACGACGAAAACTTCCGCGATTTCTCGCGCCACCGCTTCGGCCGCGTCGCCGTGCTGGAAGAGACCGTGCACGTGATGGCGGACGGCCGGCGATTCCTTGTGCTGCACGGCGACCGCTTCGACGGCGTCATCAAGTACGCTAAGTGGCTCGCCTTCCTGGGCGACCATGCCTACAACGCGGCGATCGCGGTGAACCTCTGGTTCAACATGTTCCGCCGCCGTTTCGGCCTGCCGTACTGGTCGCTGTCCGCGTATCTGAAGCACAAGGTCAAGAACGCCGTCGAGTACATCTCGAAGTTCGAGGACGCCGTCGTCGAGGAAGCGCGCCGGCGCGGCGCCGACGGCGTCGTCTGCGGCCACATTCACACCGCCGAGATCCGCGACATCGGCGGCATCACGTATTGCAACGACGGCGACTGGGTCGAGAGCTGCTCGGCGTTGGTCGAGCACGAGGACGGCCGGCTGGAAATCATCCGTTGGGCCGAGGTCCGGGGCCTGTCGTTTCTGGAGAATGACGCATGCGAATCCTCATCGTCAGCGACGCCTGGTTTCCTCAGGTTAATGGCGTCGTCCGTTCGCTCGATACTGTAAGGGGCCTGATCGAACGGCGCGGGCACATTGTCCGCATGGTGACGCCGGACCGGTTCCGCACCATTCCCTGCCCGACCTACCCGGAAATCAGACTGGCCGTGCTGCCGGGCCGCAAGGTGGCGCGCATGATCGAGGACTTCGAACCGGACGCCATCCACATCGCGACGGAAGGACCGCTCGGCATCGCGGCGCGCGGCCATTGCCTGCGCAAGGGCTATCCCTTCACCACCGCCTACCACACCCGCTTTCCGGAATACGTGCACGCGCGTTGCCGCATGCCGGTTTCGTGGATGTACGCGTTCCTCAGGCGCTTCCACGGCGCCGGCGCGCGGGTGATGGTGGCGACGCCGTCCATCGAGGCGGAGTTGCGCGCGCGCGGCTTCGAGAACATCTGCCGCTGGTCCAGGGGCGTCGACACGGACCTCTTCAAGCCCCGCGACAAATCGTTCCTCGACTTTCCCCGGCCGATCAGCGTCTTCGTCGGCCGCATCGCCATCGAGAAGAACATCGAGGCCTTCCTCGCCCTCGATCTTCCCGGCACCAAGATGGTCGTCGGCGACGGTCCGGCGCGGAGCAAGCTGGAGCGCCGGCACCCGGACGCCAGGTTCGTCGGCGCGCGCAAGGGCGAGGATCTGGCGCGGCACTTCGCCGCCGCCGATGTGTTCGTGTTCCCGAGCCGAACCGACACCTTCGGCCTGGTGCTTCTGGAAGCCCTGGCGTCCGGCCTGCCGGTCGCCGCCTATCCGGTGCCGGGCCCCTTGGACGTGATCGGCGACGAACCGGTCGGCGCCCTCGACGAGGATCTGGGCGCCGCCGTCCGCAAAGCCCTGACCCTCGAACCCCAGCGGTGCCGGGTGCACGCGGAAGAATACTCCTGGTCCCGCTCCTGCGATCAGTTCCTGGCCAATCTCGAACCGTTCGGCCGTGTCGCCGCCGCCCTCGATCCGGCGATGGCGAAATGATCCAGCGCAAATCAACCCCCTCCGCGATGGTTTAAATTTCGGATTCCTACCGCCGGTCAACGGGACTACCCTGAGCGGCGGGGAATACGAACAGGCGCGCGATGCGGGGGCCATGAGCGCACGGACCATTCTCGTCATCCTATCGTTGATCGCGATCGCCATCGCCGACATCGGCTGGCACGCCGTCACCGACGGCTCGGCCCTTCCGGCCGAGGGGCCGCTGATCGCGATCCTGGCGGTGGTCGGCGTTCTCGTCGTCCTCTTCTACGGAAAGACGACGCGGGAAATCGAAAGCCGTCGTGAAGCGGAGACCGCCCTCAAGGAGAGCGAGGAAAAGTACCGGCTGCTGTTCGAGAAATCCGAGGACCCCATGTGGGTCATCGTCGGAAACGTATTCATGATCGCCAACGAGGCGGCGGCGAAGACCCTCGGCTACGGGTCCGTCTCCGAGCTCATCAACATTCATCCCTCCAAGCTGTCGCCGGAAACGCAGCCGGACGGACGCCGTTCCTTCGACAAGGCGAACGACATGATGCAGACCGCCTACCGGAACGGCTATCACCGTTTCGAGTGGGATCACCGGCGCAAGAACGGCGACGTCTTCCCCGTCGACGTATCCCTGACCCGCATTCCCTATAAGGACGGCGAGGCGCTTTTCTGCGTCTGGCGCGACATCACCAAACGGAAGCAGGCGGAAACCGAACGGGAGATCGCCCGCAACGACGCCGAGCTCGCCAACAAGGCGAAGTCGGAATTCCTGGCCAGCATGAGCCACGAATTGCGCACGCCGCTGAACGCCATCCTCGGCTTCGCGCAACTGCTGCGCTACGACAAGCGCCATCCCCTGTCCGGCATGCAGGACGACCACGTCGAGAGCATTCTCAGCGGCGGCAACCACCTGCTGGCGTTGATCAACGAAATCCTCGATCTCTCCCGGATCGAAGCCAACCGGATCGATTTTCACATGGAGGATGTCAACGTCGCCGAGGTCGTCGCCGAATGCGTCTCGCTGACGGCGCCGCTGGGCGAGGGGCGCGGCATCGACATCACCGACGCCCTGAAGGGCGAGGCGCCGGCGCTGGTCCGGGCGGACCGCATGCGGCTGAAGCAGATTCTCCTTAACCTGCTGTCGAACGCGGTGAAGTACAACAAGCCCGATGGCTCCGTCGTCGTCACGGGCGGCATTCCCGACGCGGCGGCGGGCGCGGCGGGCGGTCCCGGCGTCTTCCGGCTCGCTGTCCGCGATACCGGTATCGGCATCGCCGAGCGGGATTTCCCGAGATTGTTCGAGATGTTCCACCGGCTCGGCGCCGATCCCGACCTGGCCCGGGAGGGATCGGGGATCGGCCTTTCCGTCTGCAAGCTCCTGGCCGAGCGGATGGGCGGGCGCATCGGCTGCGAAAGCCGCGAGGGCGAAGGCAGCGAATTCTGGGTCGAATTGCCGCTCGCCGGGGCTGCGACGGCGGCGCCCGCCGGCGTTGGCCAGACCGGTTCCACGTGATATGGTCCCGACCGTAATCCGGCGATTTCAACAACGGTCGCAACGCCTTGGAAAACAACGACGAAGCGAAGAGCGGCGGGCATTTGCCGACGTCCGTGCTGGTCGGGCGGCTGGCGCGCGAGAACCTGCGCCCCTATTGGCCGCATCTCGCCGCCGCGCTGTTCTGCATGGCGGTCGTTTCCGGCACCACGGCCCTGTCGGCGTGGCTGATGGAACCAGTCGTCAACGACGTCTTCATCGCGCGTAACGAGAACCTGTTGATCGGCGTCGCCGCGGCGGTCATGGTTACGTTCATCCTTAAAGGCATATCGAGTTACGGCCAGTCGTTGCTGATGGCGCACGTAGGCTTGCGCATCGTCGCCGACAACCAGGCCCGTCTCTATCGCCATCTGATCGGCATGGACCTCGGCTTCTTCCATTCCATCCCGGCCGGCCGGCTGATCTCGCGCTTCCTGATCGACATCAACAACATGCGGGTCGCGGTCTCGAACGCGCTGACCGGCTTCGGCAAGGACCTGTTGTCGCTGATCGGTCTCGTCACCGTCATGTTCGTGCAGGACTGGGAACTGGCCGCCATCGCCTTCTTCGTTTTTCCGGCCGCCGTCTATCCGATCGTCCGGCTCGGCAAGCGCATGCGCAAGGTGACGGCAAACACGCAGGAGGAGACCGGCCTCTTCACCGCCATCCTGGACCAGAGCTTCGAGGGCATCCGCGTCGTCAAGGCCTATGGAATGGAAGACTACGAGGCGAAGCGGGTGTCCGGCCTCGTCGACCGCATCTTCCGGCTCACCGTCAAGGCGGCCCGCATCCGGGCGCTGTCGAGCCCGATCATGGAGACGCTCGGCGGCGCGGCGGTGGCCGTCGTCATCGTCTACGGCGGCTACCGGGTCATTCATCAGAACCTGGACCCGGGCTCCTTCTTCTCGTTCATCACGGCACTTCTGCTCGCCTACGAGCCGATGAAGCGGCTCGCCAACCTGAACGCCAGCCTGCAGGAAGGCCTCGCCGGCGCGCAGCGCCTGTTCGATTTGCTGGACCGGGCGCCGGCCATCAGTGAGCGACCGGGCGCCACGCCGCTGGCGCAGCCGACGACGGGCGCCATCCGCTTCGAGGACGTCGGCTTCGCCTACGGCGACGATCAGCCGGCGCTGACCGGCGTCAGCATCGACATCCCGGCCGGCAAGACGGTCGCCCTGGTCGGCCCGTCCGGCGCCGGCAAGTCGACGATCATGAACCTGATCCCCCGCTTCCACGACGTCGGCGCCGGCCGCATCCTGATCGACGGCACCGACGTGCGCGACGCCACGCTGGCGTCGATCTACGCCAACGTCGCGCTCGTCAGCCAGGAAGTGACGCTCTTCGACGACACGGTGCGCGCCAACATCGGCTACGGACGTGTCGGCGCCAGCGAGGAGGAAATCGTCGCCGCCGCCCGGCATGCCGCCGCCGACGACTTCATCGCCGAGTTGCCGAACGGCTACGACACCATGGTCGGCGAGCGCGGCGTGAAGCTGTCGGGCGGGCAGCGCCAGCGCCTCGCCATCGCGCGGGCCATCCTCAAGAACGCGCCGATCCTGCTGCTCGACGAGGCGACGTCGTCCTTGGATACGGAGTCCGAGCGGCAGGTACAGAAGGCCCTCGATCATCTGATGAAGGACCGCACGACGCTGGTCATCGCGCACCGGCTTTCCACCATCGTGCACGCCGATCTGATCTACGTGATTCAGAACGGCCGCGTCGTCGAAAGCGGACGGCACGTCGATCTGCTGGAAAAGGGCGGCGCCTACGAGCGGCTCTACGCCCTGCAGTTCGCCGCCGAGGAACAGCCGGCCGTCCGCGCCGTCGAGGCATGAGCCGCCGTTGCGCCCGTTCAAGAAACTCCTCAAAAGCGACGCGGTCCGGCACATTCTCTGTTGGATCGGCGCGCAGTACATCCGCTTCGTCTGGGCGACCGGGCGCTGGCGGACGGAGGGAAGCGGCGAAGCCAGACGGCTCTGGGACGCGGGCGAGCCGTTCGTCCTCGCCTTCTGGCACGGCCGGCTTCTGATGATGCCGTACTGCTGGGACCGGTCGAAGACCATCCACATGCTGATCAGCCAGCACCGGGACGGCCAGATCATCGCCAACGTGGTCAGGCATTTCGGCATCCGCTGGATGGCCGGCTCGTCGTCGAAGGGTGGCGCGCAGGCGCTGCGCGGCATGCTGAAGGCCCTGAAGGGCGGCGAATACGTCGGCATCACGCCGGACGGACCCAGGGGGCCGCGCATGCGGGCCTCCGACGGCGTCGTCAGCGTCGCCCGCATGTCCGGCGCGCCGGTGCTGCCGGCGACGTTCGGCGCCAGGCGCGGCAAGGTGCTCCGCTCCTGGGACCGCTTCCTCGTGGCGTGGCCGTTTTCGAGCGGCGTCATCGTCTGGGGCGAACCGGTCCGCGTCGAACGCGACGCCGACGAGGCCGCGGTCGAGGCCGCGCGCGACCGCATCGAGGCCGAGCTCAACCGCATCACCGCCGAGGCCGACCGCCTGACCGGGCGGGAACCGGTCGAGCCGGCGAGAGAATCCTGGAGGGGCGCGGCATGATGTTCGGCCTCTACCGCGCAACGTCGGTGCTGGGCGGCCCGCTGATCGACGGCTTCCTGGAGCGCCGCCGCCGCCGCGGCAAGGAAGACGCGGAACGTTTCGCCGAACGTTTGGGGCAAGCGGGAAGACCGCGCCCGGACGGCACCGTCGTCTGGATGCACGGCGCCAGCGTCGGAGAAGCGCTCTCCATGCTGCCTGTGGTCGAGCGCCTGATGCGCCACGAGAGCCGGCCGAACGTATTGGTGACCACCGGCACCGTGACCTCGGCGCGGCTGATGGCGGAGCGTTTGCCGGAAGGCGTCATTCATCAGTACGCGCCGGTCGACCGTCCGGGCTGCGTCGCCGCTTTCCTCGATCATTGGCGGCCCGACTTCGCCATCTGGTGGGAATCGGAACTTTGGCCGAACCTGGTTCTCGAAACCAGCAAGCGCGGCGTACCGATGCTGCTCGCCAACGCCCGCATGTCGCCGCGGTCGTTCAATAAGTGGCGGTGGTTTCCCGGCTTCGCGCGTTCGCTCCTGGGCGCATTCCGGACCGTGCTGACGCAGAGCGACATCGACACCGAACGCTATCTGGCGCTGGGCGGCCGGGCCGAGACCCTCGGCAACCTCAAGTTCGCGGTGCCGCCGCTGCCCGCCGACGCGGCGGCGCTGGCGGATCTGACCGCCGTCATCGGCGACCGGCCACGCTGGCTCGCCGCCAGCACGCACGAGGGCGAGGAGGCGATCGCCTGGCGCTCGCACGAGGCCTTGAGGCCGCGCTTTCCCGGTCTTCTCAGCATCGTCGTGCCGCGCCATCCGGACCGCGGCGCCGGCATCGCCGAGATGCTGCGCCAGGGCGGCGCCAAGGTCGCACGCCGCGCCGCCGGCGAGCCGATCGCGGCGGACACCGACGTCTATCTGGCCGACACCATGGGCGAGCTCGGCCTCTTCTTCCGCGCCGCGCCGGTCGTCTTCATGGGCAAGTCCCTGGTGCCGGAAGGCGGGCAGAACCCGATCGAACCGGCACGGCTCGGCGCCGCCATCCTGACCGGACCGCATACCTGGAACTTCGAGAAGATCGTCGCCGACCTGGACGACGCCGGCGCCATCCGCATCGTCGCCGACGGCGACGCGCTGACCGCGGCCCTCGCCCGCGACCTCGCCGATC
>JAYOFL010000014.1:0-55398 GCA_038117205.1 Rhodospirillales bacterium
CGCTCGGCATCGAGACGCTGGGCGGCGTGTTCACGCGCCTGATCGACCGCAACACGACGATCCCGACCCGCAAGGGCCAGGTGTTCTCGACCGCCGAGGACAACCAGTCGGCCGTCACCATCCGCGTCTTCCAGGGCGAACGCGAAATGGCGGCGGACAACAAGCTCTTGGGTCAGTTCGACCTGGTCGGCATCCCGCCGAGCCCGCGCGGCATGCCGCAGATCGAGGTCACGTTCGACATCGACGCCAACGGCATCGTCAACGTCTCGGCCAAGGACAAGGCGACCGGCAAGGAACAGCAGATCCGCATCCAGGCGTCGGGCGGCTTGTCGGATGCCGACATCGACCGCATGGTCCAGGAAGCGGAAGCGCACGCCGACGAGGACAAGAAGCGGCGCGAGCTGGTCGACGCGCGTAACCACGCCGACTCGCTCGTCCACTCGGCCGAGAAGAGCCTCAAGGACTTCGGCGACAAGGTGACGGCCGCCGAGAAGTCGGCGATCCAGGCCGCCATCGACGATCTCAAGGGCGTCATGGACGGCGACGACGTCGAGGCGATCACCGCCAAGACGGAAGCGCTGGCCCAGGCTTCGATGAAGCTCGGCGAAGCCATGTACAAGGCGCAGCAGGCGGAAGAGCAGGCCCCCGGCGGCGACGCCGGCGCCGGCGCGTCGTCCGGCAAGGACGACGACGCCACGGTCGTGGACGCGGACTTCGAGGAAGTCGATCCCGACCAGGGCAAGAAGAAAGACTGAGGCGGCATGAGAGGGCCGGCCGCCGGATCGTCGCGGAGTTTCCGATGACGGTCCGGCGCCGCCCGACCGGTTGACGCGGGGGGCCGCCGATGGCGAAACAGGATTATTACGAGTGTCTCGGCGTCGGCAAGAAGGCCGACGCGGCCGAGATCAAGAAGGCGTATCGCAAGCTGGCGATGCAGTACCATCCGGACCGCAATCCGGATGACGCCGAGGCCGAGAAGAAGTTCAAGGAAGTCAGCGAGGCCTACGAGGTCCTCAAGGACGACGACAAGCGCGCCGCCTACGACCGTTTCGGTCATGCCGCGTTCGAAGGCGGCGGACCCGGCGGCCATCCGGGCGCCGGTGGCGGCTTCGCGGGCGGCGGCTTCGCCGACATCTTCGAGGAAATGTTCGGCGACTTCATGGGCGGACGGCGCGGCGGCCCGCAGCCGGGCGCCGGGCGCGGATCGGATCTCCGCTACAACATGCAGATTTCCTTGGAGGACGCCTTCAAGGGCATGAAGACCGACATCCGCGTGCCGACGTCGGCGCCCTGCGACGCCTGCGACGGTACCGGCAGCGAAGGCAAGGCGGCGCCGGTCTCGTGCCCGACCTGCGGCGGCGCCGGCCGGGTGCGCTCGCAGTCCGGCTTCTTCACCGTCGAGCGCACGTGCCCGAACTGCCAGGGCACCGGCCAGACCATCAAGAACCCGTGCAAGACCTGCAGCGGCGCCGGCCGCACGCACAAGGAAAAGACCCTCGCCGTCACCATCCCGCCGGGCGTCGAGGACGGCACCCGCATCCGGCTCGCCGGCGAGGGCGAGGCCGGCTTGCGCGGCGCGCCGGCCGGCGATCTCTACATCTTCCTCGGCATCAAGCCGCACCGCTTCTTCAAGCGCGACGGCGCCGACATCTATGTCCGCGTGCCGATCCCGATGACGACGGCGGCGCTTGGCGGCCAAATCGAGGTGCCGACGGTCGAGGGCAAGCTGGCGCGGCTCACCATTCCGGAAGGAACGCCGACCGGCCACCAGCTCCGCCTCAAGGGCAAGGGCATGAGCGTGCTGCGCTCGACGTCGCGCGGCGACATGTTCGTGCAGGTCGCCGTCGAGACGCCGGTGAACCTGACCAAGAAGCAGAAGGAGCTCCTCAAGGAGTTCGACGATCCGGAGGGCAAGGATTCCCGCAAGCACTCGCCGGAAAGCCACGGCTTCCTCGACAAGGTCAAGGAGCTGTGGGAGGACCTCAGGGAATAAATTCCTCATCGTCGCCCCGGGCTCGTCCCGGGGCCCATGCCCGCACGGCGCGGATGGGCGATGACGAATTCCAGGGCACCCTGGAATTATCCGAAACGGCCAAGCGATTTTCGAACATGGACCCCGGACGTGACAGCCGCGCCCGAGCGGCTATAGTCCGCGACATCAACTCGCGGAACCGAAGACGCGGAGGACGACATGAAGATCGGCATCATCGGATGCGCCGGCCGCATGGGCCGGATGCTAGTCAAGGCGGTACACGACACTGAGGGCGCCGAGCTCGCGGGCGGCACGGAAGCGCCCGGCTCCGCCGCGCTCGGCGCCGACCCGGCGTTGCTCGCCGGCCTCAACGCGTCCGGCCTCAAGATCGGCGCCGACGCGGAAGCCTTGTTCAAGGCCGCCGACGCCGTCATCGACTTCACGGCGCCCGTCGTCACGGTGGCGAACGCCGCCTTGGCGGCCAAGACCGGCAAGGTGCTGGTCATCGGCACGACGGGTCTGTCGGCGGAGCAGCAGAAGGCCGTCGACGACGCGGCGTCAAAAGCCGCCATCATGCAGGCGGCGAATTTCTCGCTCGGCGTCAATCTGCTGCTCGGGCTCACCGAGCAGGCGGCGAGCGTGCTCGGCCCCGACTACGACATCGAAATCGTCGAGATGCATCACCGCCACAAGGTCGACGCGCCGAGCGGCACGGCGCTGGCGCTCGGCAAGGCGGCGGCCAAGGGCCGGAACGTGAATTTAGACGACGTGGCGCAGCGCGTCCGCGACGGTCACACCGGGCCCAGGCGCGTCGGCGACATCGGCTTCGCGACGCTCCGGGGCGGCATGGTGCCGGGCGATCACACGGTGATCTTCCAGGCCGACGGCGAGCGGGTGGAACTGTCGCACAAGGCGTCCGACCGCTCCGGCTTCGCCATGGGCGCGGTGCGCGCCGCGCTGTGGTCGGCGGGCAAGCCCGCCGGCAAGTACGACATGCGCGACGTGCTCGGGTTTTCCTGAGGGGGAAGGGAACCACAGAGGCACAGAGGCGCAGAGAAGAGAAGTGAAAATATTGCGCCGCTTCGCGGCGCGGAAACTCGGGCCGGCACGGCCGGTCAACCGTTCCGCCGGCTGGAAGTAAAAAGCACTTCGGGTCCGATTAGAGCTTGTGTGCTACGCGGGGCGGAGACTTCGGCCGGCGCAGCCGGCCAACCAATTCATCCATCACGAACAGAAGGCATTTCGGTGCGGAGAAGATTTCTTCTCTGTGCCTCTGTGTCTCTGTGGCCAATCCGCCCTCAGCACACCGCCGCCGGCATGCACGGGCGGACGACGCGGGCGATTTCGTATTTCAGATTGCCGGCGAGACGCGCGCGCTCTTCCGGCGTCAGGAACGTCCCGACCGTGATGGACTTGCCGTGCGAGCCGATGAGCAGGCGTTGCGTCGGACCCTCGAGACGCACCTGCGTCCACTGCGCCTGAAAGCTCCAATGCCGGCGCCGGCCCCACGGATCGACGCGCGACAGCCGGAACTCGCTGTCGGTGATCGAGATGGCGTCGAAGGTGTTGCCGGCCTTGTGGTTGAAGCGGAGCGCCACCAGCAGCGCCAGCACTTCCAGGCCCATGAAGCCGAACACCGGCCAGGCGCCGATGAGCGAGAAGATCAGCGCCGTCGGCACGGAGGCGCAGAGCACGGCGACGGTCAGGATCTTGAGCGCGCGCCGGCTGGCGCTCCGGTGCGGGCGCAACACGGTCGAATAGCGGATTTCGCCCTTCGGAAACGGATCGTCGGTCATCGTCCTCGGTCCGGCCGGTTCAAGTCGCCGTTTTCACGTTCGATTATATGCGGGATAAAGGTCGTATGAAAAAGGCCGATGTCTTCGAATTCTTCAGCCGCCTCCGCGCCGCCAATCCGGAGCCGAAGGGCGAGCTCGACTGGACCAATCCCTATACGCTGCTGGTCGCCGTCACCCTGTCGGCGCAGGCGACCGACGTCGGCGTCAACCGGGCGACGGGACCGCTGTTCAAGATCGCCGACACGCCGGAAAAGATGGTGGCCCTCGGCCTCGACGGGCTCAAGGGCCATATCAAGACCATCGGCCTCTTCAACAACAAGGCGAAGAACGTCATCGCCCTTTCGCACATCCTGATCGAGAAACACGGAAGCCAGGTCCCGGACGATCAGGCGGCGCTGGAGGAACTCCCCGGCGTCGGCCGCAAGACCGCGAACGTCGTTCGCAACATCGCCTTCGGCGCGCCGACCATCGCCGTCGACACGCACATCTTCCGGGTCGGCAACCGCACCGGCCTCGCCCCCGGCAAGACGCCGCTCGCCGTCGAGAAGAAACTCCTGAAGGCGGTGCCGGCGGAATTCATGCGCCACGCGCACCATTGGCTGATCCTGCTCGGCCGCTATGTCTGCAAGGCGCGGAAGCCCGACTGTCCGGTCTGTCCGGTGCGGGACCTCTGCAAGTTCAAGGGCAAGACGGTTTAGGGCCACAGAGGCACAGAGAAGAAATTCTTCTCCGCCCGAAAAAGCGCCCTGATCGTAAAGAATGGATTGGTTGGCCGGCTGCGCCGGCCAAAGTCTTCGCGCCGCGAAGCGGCGCAACATACTTACTTCTCTTCTCTGTGCCTCTGTGGCTAATTCACCGCGACGTTCGGAATGCAGCGGTCGGGATCGCCGGCCGCGTCGCCGCCGCGCGCTTCCAGATGCTTGACCTTGGCGACGCCGCCGTCCCGATAGAGGAACGCGAACAGCACGCAGCCGCCGGCCTGGTACTGCCACACCTCGGCACCGAGATCGCGGCGGATCAGGGCCGCCGGACCGAAGACGCGGTGAAGATCGTCGCCCTGCCAGCCGATGATCTCGGCGGCCTTGGGCGGCGCCGGCCGGGCGCGCGACGGGGCGGCGCCGAGGCTTGCCGTTTCCGTGTTCGTCCGTAGCGTGCCGCCGCCCTCATAGGCGGCCGACGGCGTCGACGTCACGGGGCCGGCCGAGCCCGACGGCTCCGCCGAGCAGGCGGCGAGCGCCAGGAGCGCCAGCGCCCCCAGCGGGAGATTTCGGAAATAATAGAGCCGCGGCAAGGCGTCAGCCGACGCTGCCGCCTTCCGAGCCGCCGTCCTGCAGCGTCTGCATGTCGCCGGAAATCTCGCCACCCGATTCGATGACGATGCGGCCGTAGCGGACCGAGCCGTGCACGCGCCCGCCGGAGCGGATGACCAACCGCTCGCGGGCGATCAGATCTCCCTCGAAACGGCCGCTGACGTCGGCCTCGTCGACCTCGGCCTTGCCCTTGAAGAAACCGCTCGGCGAGATTTCCAGGACCCGGGCGCCGGGCAGCGTCACTTCGACATGGCCCTCGACGACCAACTTGTCGCAGGCGGCGATTTCGCCGTTGAGGCGGATTTCCCGGCCGACGATCAGGCGGCGGCTCTCGACCTCGCCGGTGCGCGGCCGGTCGATGCGGCGCGTCGCCATGCCGGGAATCTCCGGCGGCCGGCGGTTGAATTCCGGATGATGGCTGGCCGGCACCGGCGGCTTGGCCGGCGCGTGCGAACCCTTGCGGGAAAACGGCTTCAGCGGCGGCGCCGCGCCCGGATCATCGGTGCCGGCGGCGCCTTCGCCCGCCATCGGCTTTTCCGCGCCGCTCTCGTCGTCCTTCTTGCGTCCGAACATATCGTTCCCTCATGCCCGGGCGGCGGGTTCGTCCCGCCGCCGAATTTTACTCATCCCCGCGCCAGCGCGCCGTCCCGCGTCCGCCACCCCTCGAACAGATGCACCATCGCCGCCGTGGCGACGACGGGCATCAAGAGGTTGACCAGCGGGATCGTCAGCGAAAAGGCGATCACGACGCCGACCAAGAGCAGCCCGCCCTGATGGGCCTTGCGCATTCGCACCACGTCGTCGCCGGCAAGGCGCCTGGACGCGACCAGCTCGAAATATTCGCGACCGAGAAGATATCCGTTCACGCTGTAGAAGACAAAAGGGAAAACCGGACCGAGGAACAGGAACGGCAGCATCAGGAGGTTGAGCACGACCAGGATGCCGAGGAACTTCGCCGACGTCACCAGCGCCTCGACCAGCGTCTGGCCGGTCGCCGGCGGCAGCGCCGGGTAGTGCCGGGCCTCGACGGCGCCGGCGATGTCTTCCAGGAAGAAGCTGATGACCGCGCTCACCGTCGCCGGAAAAAGGAACCAGGTCAGCACCAGGGTCGCGGCGCCGCCCAGGATGTCGATCACCGCCTCCAGCCACCCCATCTCGGTGATGGAGGTCTTGGTCAGCAACTCGCCGACGACGATCCACAGAACCGCCAGCGTCGCCAGCGCGGCCAGGATCGCCAGCCACACGTACTTCCGGGTGTTTCTGTCGGAAAGCTGTTCAATTCCCTTAACGAAGGCCTGAATCATCTTGGAACGTCGACCTTTTCTCGGATGAAATCGAAACGGGAAGCGGCCGAAGCGTCGCCCCGCCCTCACAAACATAGTCGAAAAAGAGAGAGATTCCAGCCGATTGCGGCAATAACCCGAGACATCGTCTCGGCATCTTCCGGTTTCCGGCGAACGGCCGACCCTGGGCCTTGCCGCGAGCGCCGGCAACGCTATACTCCGCGCGCTTTCCCAAGGAGCCCCTGTCATGCCCAACTCGGCCCGCCAAACGGCCTACGACGTTCTCGGCATCGGTAACGCCATCGTCGACATCCTCGTCACCACGGACGATGCGTTCCTGGATTCCGTCGGCGCGACCAAGGGCACCATGAGCCTCGTCAGCGCCGAGCATCAACGTACGCTCTACAACATGGTCGGCGCCGCGCAGGAAAGCTCCGGCGGGTCCGCCGCCAACACGCTCGCCGGCGTCGCCATGCTGGGCGGCCGCGCCGCTTTCGTCGGCAAGGTCAAGAACGACCAGTTGGGCGACGTGTTCGGGCACGACATCCGCGCCGTCGGCGTCGATTTCGGCACGCGGGCGGCCGAGGACGGCCCGCCGACCGCGACCTGCCTGGTGCTGATCACGCCGGACGGCCAGCGCACCATGCAGACGGCGCTCGGCGCCTGCGTCGAGCTCGGTCCCGACGATCTCGATCTCGACGCCATCGCGTCGTCGCACGTCACCTATCTCGAGGGCTATCTCTGGGATCCGCCGGCGGCCCGCGAGGCGTTCCTGGCCGCCGCCCGGACGGCGCACGACGCCGGCCGCCAGGTGTCGCTGTCGCTCTCCGATCCGTTCTGCGTCGATCGCCACCGCGACGGCTTCCGCGCCTTCGTGGACGGCCACATCGACGTGCTGTTCGCCAACGAGGCGGAAATCCTGTCGCTCTACGAAACCGAAAGCTTCGACGCCGCCGTGAAGTTCATCCAGGGCAAGGTCGCGGTCGCCGCGCTGACCCGGAGCGAGAAGGGCTCCGTCATCGTCACGCCGGACGAGATCATTCACGTCGACGCCACGCCCGTCGCCGAAGTGGTCGACACCACCGGCGCCGGCGACGCCTACGCGGCGGGTTTCCTCCGCGCCTACACCGAAGGCCGGCCGCTCGCCGATTGCGCGCGGCTGGGCGGCGTCGTCGCCGCCGAGGTGATCGGACGCATCGGCGCCCGTCCGCCTTCCGGCATTCTCGACATCGCAAGGCGCGCCGGCGCCGCTTGATCCGGCGCGGGCGACCGCACATATCACGCATCATTATTTTTTTCGGGTGAGAGCCCTCGCATGGACTACCGCAACATCGCCATCATCGCGCACGTCGACCACGGCAAGACCACGCTCGTCGACACCATGTTCCGCCAGAGCGGCACCTTCCGCGACAACCAGCGCGTCGACGAACGCGCCATGGACCGCAACGACCTAGAGCGCGAGCGCGGCATCACCATCCTCGCCAAGTGCACCTCGGTCGAATGGAAGGGCACGCGCATCAACATCGTCGACACGCCCGGCCATGCCGACTTCGGCGGCGAGGTCGAGCGCATCCTCGGCATGGTCGACGGCGTCGTGCTGCTGGTCGACGCCGCCGAAGGCCCGATGCCGCAGACCAAGTTCGTCACCGGGAAGGCGCTGGCGCTCGGCCTGCGTCCGATCGTTGTCATCAACAAGATCGACCGCGCCGACGCCCGGGCCGAGGAAGTGCACGAGGAGGTGTTCGATCTCTTCGACGGCCTCGGCGCCGACGAGCACCAGCTCGACTTCCCGGTCCTCTACGCGTCCGGGCGCAACGGCTGGGCGAGCCTGGACCCGAACAAGCGGGACGGCGATCTCGGCGATCTGTTCGCGACGATCGTCAAGCACGTGCCGGCGCCGACCGCCGATCCGACGGGACCGTTCCGGCTGCTCGTCAGCATCCAGGAAGCCGACCCGTTTCTCGGCCGCATCCTGACGGGCCGCATCTTTTCCGGCGTCGCCAAGCCGAACATGACCGTCCGCGCCATGTCGCGCGACGGCGAGGTGTTGGAATTGGGCCGCATCTCGAAGATTCTCGCCTTTCGGGGCCTGACCCGCGTGCCGATCGAGCGCGCCGAAGCGGGCGACATCGTCGCCATCGCCGGCCTGCAGGAAGCGGGCGTCGCCGACACGGTGGCGGTGCCGGAAGTGACGGAGCCGCTGGCCGCGCTGCCGGTCGACCCGCCGACGCTGGCCATGAACATCACCATCAACGATTCGCCCTTGGCCGGCCGCGAAGGCTCCAAGGTGACGTCGCGAGAAATCCGCGCGCGCCTGCTGGCGGAAGCGGAAGGCAACGTCGCCATCCGCGTCACCGAGACCGACGACAAGGACACCTTCGAGGTGGCCGGGCGCGGCGAATTGCAGTTGGGCGTGTTGATCGAGACCATGCGCCGCGAGGGCTTCGAGCTCTGCATCGGCCGGCCGCGCGTTCTCAACCGCACCGATCCGGAAACCGGCCAGATGCTGGAACCGCTGGAAGACGTCATCGTCGACGTCGACGAGGCCTATGCCGGCGTCGTCGTCGAGGCGTTGTCGCAGCGGAAGGGCGAGCTCCTGGAAATGAAGCAGGCGGGCGGCGGCAAGTCGCGGCTCGTCTTCCTGGTGCCGTCGCGCGGCCTGATCGGCTATCTCGGCACGTTCCTGACGACGACGCGCGGCACCGGCGTCATGAGCCGGCTGTTCAATTCCTACGGTCCCTACCGGGGACCGATCGCCGGCCGGCGTTTCGGCGTACTGATCTCGAACGGCGACGGCGCCAGCGTCGGCTACGCGCTCGCCAATCTGGAAGAGCGCGGGCCGCTGTTCATCGGGCCCGGCGAGAAGGTCTATGCCGGCATGCTGATCGGCGAGCACAACCGCGGCACCGACCTTGAGGTCAATCCGCTGAAGGCGAAGCAGCTCACCAACGTCCGCAGCGTGCTCAAGGACGACGCCATCCGTTTGACGCCGCCGAAGCGCATGTCGCTCGAAGAAGCGATCACCTACATCGACGACGACGAACTGGTCGAGGTGACGCCGGAAAGCATCCGCCTCCGCAAGCGCCAGCTCGATCCGCACGAGCGCAAGCGCGAGCAGCGCCGCAAGGAAAACGCCTGATCGCCGGCGGCGACCGCGAACGCGGTTGTTCAATCGCCGGAGAACATGCACTAACGTGACGGCATGACGACGGAACACGCGCCCGCGCCCCAGAAGGACCCGTTCTCGGAAGAGCCGCCGCCGAGCGTGCAGGTGCCGGCGTTCTGGCGGCTGTTGCCGTCCGGCATGCGGCGGCGCTGGTGGCTGTTCCGGCCCCTCGACCTGATCGCCCGGCACTTCCCGACGGTTAGGCCGCGCAAGGGCATGCTGGTGGTCCGCATGGACGGCATCGGCGACATGGTGCTGTTCCGCCGCACCCTCGATCACTACGCCGCCGCGTTCGGCGTCGACAAATCGGACATTACTATCTTGGGCTGCGAAAGCTGGGGCCGCATCGCCGACACGGTGTTCGCCGGCTACCGGGTGATCGCCATCGACGAGCACGCCTTCGCGCGGCGGCCGCTCTATCGGCTGCGCGTCGGGCTGATGGTGCGGCGTCTGGCGCCGGAGATCGCCGTCTGCGATTCCTATTTCCGCCGCGCCATGATGGCGGACAGCCTGGTCTGGATTTCCGGCGCGCCCCAAAGCGTGGTGTCGCTCCCCTACGTCAGCGAACAGACGCGGGCCGAGTTCACCTTCTATCTGAGCCAGGCCAGCCGCATCGTCGACACCGGCCCGTACCCGACGCACGAAATCGACCGCCACTATCGCTTCGTCTCGCAGATCGCCGGCCGGCTAATTCCGCCGGAGCCGCCCGCCTTCGATTGGCCAGGCCCCCGGCCCGACGTCGTCGGCCCCGGCCGCTATGCCGTGATGAATCCCGGCAGCAACGAGCACGGCCGGCGCTGGCCGTTCTCGGACTATATGCGCGTCGCCGAACGGCTGCTGGCGAAGGGCTGGAAGGTCGTCTTCGTCGGCACCCAGGCGGAAAGCTGGGACGCCGGACTGTTGCGGAATTTCGCCGGCAACCCCGGCGTCGTCAATTTGACCGGGCGGACGTCGCTGCCCGACCTCATGGACCTGATGCGCCACGCCGATCTCGTGGTCAGCAACGACACCGGCCCGGCGCATCTTTCCATCGCCGTCGGCGCGCCCACCGTCGTCATCGTCGGCGGCGGGCACTTCACCAGCTTCGTTCCCTATCCCGCCGACGCCATGCCGGCGAATGCGCGGTTCGTCTATCGCGTGATGGATTGCTACCACTGCTTCTGGCGTTGCCATAAGCGCCGCGGCAAGACCGAGGTGTTCCCCTGCGTCAGCGCCGTCGACATCGAGCAGGTGTGGGACGCCGCCAAGGAATTGATGCCGGCCGAGGCGCGAACCGCCGCCGGCAGCCGCGCATGACCGTCGCCGGAACCGGCTGGCGCGCCGCCGTCGCCGTCTATCTGGAACCCCGCGCTTTTCTCGTCCTGTTGCTCGGCTTCTCCTGCGGCCTGCCGTTCCTGCTGGTATTCGGCACCCTTTCGGCGTGGCTTCGCGAAGACGGCGTGTCGCTGCAGATGATCGGCTGGTTCAGCCTGGCGAGCGGCGCCTACGCCATGAAGTTCCTGTGGGCGCCGGCCGTCGACCGGCTGCCGATCCCGATCCTGACGCGGCTCTTCGGCCAGCGCCGGTCCTGGCTGCTGGCGTCGCAGGCGGTGATCGTCGCCGCCGCGTTGGCGCTCGGCGGCAGCGACCCGGCGCGCGATCTGGCGTTCACCGCCAGCATGGCCGTCCTGCTCGCCTTCGCGTCGGCGACGCAGGACATCGTCGTCGATGCCTACCGCATCGAAATCCTGGACGAGTCCCGCATGGGCGCCGGCGCGTCGAATTACGTGGTCGGCTACCGCGCCGCCACCTTCGCGTCCGGCGCCGGGGCGCTGATCATCGCCGATCAGATCGGCTGGTTCGCCGCCTATGCGACCATGGCGGCGCTGATGATCGTCGGCATCGCCGCGACGCTGTTCGGGCCGGAACCGGATCGGCCGCGCGCGCCGGCGGGCGAAGGTGTCGCCAAGACGCTGACGGATGCGGTCGTGATGCCGTTCGTCGAATTCGCCAAGCGGCCCTACTGGCTCACGATCCTGTTGTTCGCCGCGCTCTATAAATACGGCGACGCGCTGCTTGGCGTCATGGCCAATCCCTTCTATCTCGACATCGGCTTTTCCAAGACCGAGATCGGCCTCGTCACCAAGGGCTTCGGTCTCGCCATGACGCTGGCGGGCGGCATCGTCGGTGGCGCCATGGTGGCCAGGCTCGGCACCTACCGGGCTCTGCTGATCGGCGGCGTCTTGCAGGCGGCGTCGAACGGCGTGTTCGCGCTGCAAGCGGCGGTCGGCCCGGAGCTCGGCATGCTGTTCGTCACCATCGGCGTCGAGAACTTCACTGGCGGCATCGGAACCATCGCCTTCGTCTCGTACCTGTCGGGACTCTGCAACGTCGCCTATACGGCGACGCAGTACGCGCTCTTGTCGTCGGCGATGGCGTTCGCGCGAACGTTCTTCGCGGCCGGCGGCGGTTGGCTGGCGGAACGGGTCGACTGGATCGCTTATTTCCTGCTGACCAGCCTCGCCGCCGTGCCCGGCTTGGTCGTGCTGATCTGGCTCATGCGCCGAGTCGGCCCGCCGCCTTCGCCGGCAGCGACGCCAACGCCGAAATGACGGCGTCGACCGGGATGAACGTCATTTCCCGGCCGCCGAATTTCTCCGCCTTCACGACCTCGATCGCCGCAGCCATGGGCGGAAACTTCTCGTAGACCGTCGGCCCGTAGAGCGCCACCAGCGGCGCGCCGCCGACGGCCAGCATGTGCGCGACGCCGGAATCGTTGGAAACGGCGGCGGCCATCCGTCCGGCCAGCGCGATGGTGAGCAGCGGATCGAAGCCGAAGGCGTCCGTAAGCTTCGGGTCCTGCAACGGCAGCAGCGCGCCGGGCAATTGCGCGCGGACGATCTCCGCCCACTCTTGCTCCTGTGGGCCGATCAGGAACACGGGCACGTCGCCGGTTGCCGCGACGCGCCTTGCCACCTCGATGAAGCGGTCCAGGGGCCAGCATTTGGGGCGGCCGCCCGAGCCGGGCGCGAAGGCGACGTGGCGCCGGCCGTCCGGCAATGCCGCCCGCGCCGCCTCTACGTATCTATCGGGCAGAGGCAGATCGAGCCCGGCCGGCGTCGGAAATTCGCGGCCCGTCGCCAACTGCAACAGATCCAGCATCTGGCGCTGCATGGGTTTCGGGAACCGGTAGCCCTTGGCCGGCTTTATGTCGGAGAGGAGGAACCGCGCCGTCGGCGAAATGAAACGCCGGTGCCGGATGCGCATGGCGGAAAGCGCCGTCCAGAAGATGCGCTGCGTGTCGATGACGAGATCGAAGCACCGGCCCTGCATCGGGCGCGGACCGATCATCTCGGCGGGTTTGGCGCCGACGCCGCCGTACTCGATCACCTCGTCGAGAACACCGTCGACGAGCGGTTTCAGGCTGCGGGCGTAGACGGTCGTCTCCTTGCCGGCGAACCAGGTGAGCTTGGCGTCTGGAAAAGCCTCGCGCAGTCCGCGCGCGAACGGCAGTTTGAGAAGCCCGTCGCCGAGCCGGTCCAGCCCGACGTGGACGAGCACGCTATCGACTTGGAGACCGGCTTCGCTCATGCCCCTTCCTACACCGGACGGGGCGGTTTTGCGAACAATGCCGCGAGGGCGGCGGCGATGCCGAAGGCGCCGAGCGTCAGTTGCGAGGCGTCGTAGGTTCCCGTCGTATCGCGAAGCGCGCCGGCAATCAGCGGTCCCGCCGCCTGCGCGCCGACCTGCACCGTCAGCGCGACGCCGCGGATCGCGCCGTAGCTCTTGCGGCCGAAATAATCCGCCCAGGCGATCGGCGGCACGGTGATCAATCCGCCGATACCGAGCCCGAAAATGGCGGCCGACAGGTACGCCATCGGCGCCGTCGTCGCCAGCGTCATCATGTAGGACGCGACCGCCAGCGAGAGGCCAATCAGCACCAGCGAGAAACGGAGCGGCACGCGCTTCGGCCAGAAGCCGTAACTGAAGCCGACGACGGCCGAGACCAGCGAGAACGTGCTGACCGCCGTTGCCGCCACCGCCGGGTCGAGGCCCCGGTCGATCAGCGCCGGCGCCTGATGCAGGCTGATGCCCGCCTGGATCGGCCAGGCGAACAGGTTGAAGGCGGAAAGCAGCCAGAACGCCGGCGTGCGCATGGCTTCCTTGCGGGTGAAGGCCGGCTCCTCTTCGACGGCCGGCGCCGTCTCGCCGTTTGCGGATTGCGGCTCGGCCTTGCCGTCGATGGCGAGGCCGAGATCCTCCGGCCGGCGAACGTGCAGCAGCCACACCGGCAGGAAGCCGAGCACCAGCACCGTCACGCCGACGGCGACCCAGGCGCTCCGCCAGCCGCCGTGCTGCATGGCGAAGTGCGCGACGAGCGGCATGACGACCAACCCCGCCATCAAGGCGAGCGTCGTCACCGACGTCGCGAACGTGCGCCTGGCCTTGAACCAGTTGACGATGGTGCCGTAGATGCCGAGGTCGTAGGGCCCGGCGAAGTTCATCCGCGCCACGCAGTAGAGCAGATAGAACATCGGCAGCGCCGTCACCCAGGTGATACAAAGAAGCGGGATGCCGGTGCTCAGCACCGCCACGGCCAGCACCACGCGGGCACCGTTCCGGTCCAGGAACGGTCCCAACAGCGGCGCCGCGACGGCGCCGAGGATGCCGCCCAAGGATACCGCGCCCGATATCTCCGTCCGGGACCAGCCGAATTCCGACGTCATCGGTTCGATGAAGATCGAAAGGGTCGCCACCGACGGCCCCTGGCGCGACAGCGACGCCGCGCAGATCACCGCCAGGATCACCCAGCCGTAATAGAACGGCAGGCGCGCGGATAGCGCGTGCAGCAGTCGCAATCTCGGGTTCATGAAGTCCCGCCGGTGGATGTGATGGTTCCCATACTCTCCCCGAAAAAAGTGGAGCCGCCAAGGCACGGGGGATATTGTCGGAAGACCCAGCAGCAAGCGAGGCCGCCCATGAACCTGGACAAGATTCCGATCGGCAAGAACCCCCCTTACGAAATCAACGTCATCATCGAGATTCCCTTAGGCGGCAATCCGGTGAAGTACGAGATGGACAAGGAATCGGGCGCCATGTTCGTCGACCGCTTCCTGCATACGGCCATGTACTATCCGTGTAACTACGGCTTCATCCCGCACACGCTGTCGGAAGACGGCGACCCGGCGGACGCCGCCGTGCTCGGCCAGATGCCGGTGGTGCCGGGCTGTGTCATCCGCAGCCGGCCGATCGGCGTGCTGATCATGGAGGACGAGAGCGGCATCGACGAGAAGCTGCTGTGCGTGCCGGTCGACGACCTGCATCCCTACTACGGCGATATCAGTTCGTACCGCGACGTGCGGCCGGTGCTGATCGAGCAGATCCAGCATTTCTTCGAGCACTACAAGGATCTGGAAAAAAACAAGTGGGTGAAGGTGCAGCGCTGGGGCGAGGCGGAAGAGGCCATCGAACTGGTGCGCCAGGCTATCGACCGCGCCAAGAAGAAGGATCTGGACGCGGCCAAGAAGGCGGCCGAGGAACGGAGCCGCTACTACCCCGAAAAAGGCTGAGGCCGTGTCTGCCGTCCGTTTGAGCGTCGTCCAAGCCGATATCACGACGCTCGACACGGACGCCATCGTCAACGCCGCCAACGCGTCGCTGCTGGGTGGCGGCGGCGTCGACGGCGCCATTCACCGCGCCGCCGGGCCGGACCTGCTGGAGGCGTGCCGAACGCTCGGCGGGTGCGAGACCGGTGGGGCCAAGATGACGCCGGGCTTTCGGTTGAAGGCGAGATACGTCATCCACGCCGTCGGCCCGGTCTGGCGGGGCGACGGCGATCATATCGTTGGCCGTTATGGGCCGGACCTCGTAGCCGTTGCTGGCCGAAGAAACCGGCTTTGGCACGCCGGAATGGCGCACGTTGCGTCCGGCGAGGACGAAGCCGCTTTTGCGGTAATTGTCCTGCTGCTGGACGACGCCGTCGAGGCCGACGGTGCATCCCTCCAGATACGCCATGCCGGCGTTCCAAGTCCTAAGCCCGATGCCAAGGCCCCGCCGATCCGGGCGCACGATGTAGAAACCGAGGAAACCGAAACCGCCCTCGTAGCGGACGACGGAGATGGAGGAGACGGGCGAGCCGTCCTCGAAGCCCATCAGGAAGCCTTGCCGGTCCGCGGTATGAAACGCCGCGAGATCGTCGAGGCCCGGGTTCCATCCCTCCGCCGCCGCCCAATCGATAGCGGTCCGGAACTCGTCTTCGCTGGCCGGCCGGATGTCGATCAGGGGCATCGGCCGGCCCGCGCCGTCAGCTTTGCGATTCGTGCGCCGTGAGCGCGGCCAGCGTCACCATGTCGTTGACGGTCGCACCCATCGGGATGATCTGCGCCGGCTTGGCGAGACCCTTCAACAGCGGCCCCAGCACCGTCGCGCCGCCGACGGACGCCAGCAGCTTGGTCGAGATCTGCGACGAATGCAGGCCCGGCATGATCAGCACGTTGGCCGTGTCCTTGAGGCGGCAGAACGGATAGAGCGCCAGCAGTTCCTTGTTGAGCGCCACGTCGACCGCCATCTCGCCGTCGTATTGGAAGTCGGCACCCTTGGCGTCGAGGATGCGCACCGCCTCGCGGACGATTTCCGCGCGCGGCAGTTCCGGATAGCCGAAGTTGGCGAACGATATCAGCGCGACGCGCGGGTCGTGCCCGAAACGGCGCACCTCGGCGGCGGCCTGCATGGCGATGGTGGCGAGCTGATCGGCGGTCGGCGATTCGTGCACCGCCGTGTCGGCGACGAACAGCGTCCGGTCACGGTCGATAACGAGCGAGAGCCCGAACACGCGCGCCCCCGCCTGCGTGCCGATGGCCGCCGTGATGTCTTCCAACGCGACGTGATAGTTGCGGGTCAGGCCCGTCACCATGGCGTCGGCGTCGCCTGTCGCGACCATGCAGGACGCGAAGACGTTGCGGTCTTGGTTGACCAGACGCTGGCAGTCGCGCTTCAGCTTGCCGCGCCGTTGCAGCCGCCGATAGAGATAGTCAGCGTAATCGGCGTTCCGGGAACTGATGCGCGCGTTGTGCACCTCGATCCCCTCGATGCCGGCGAGACCGAGCGCCGCCATGGTCGACTGCACTTTTTCCTCGCGGCCGACCAGGATCGGCGTGCCGTAGCCGGCGTTCTTGAAGGCGACAGCGGCACGGATGCTCTTTTCTTCCTCGCCTTCCGCGAAGACGACGCGGCGCGGATGCTGGCGCACCTGATCGAGGATGCCCTGCAGGTTGCCGGCGATCGGGTTGAGGCGCGCCGACAGTTCGGCGGCGTAGGCCTCCATGTCGATGATCGGCTTCTGCGCGACGCCACTGTCCATCGCCGCGCGGGCGACCGCCTGCGGCACGGCGACGATCAGGCGCGGATCGAACGGCGTCGGAATCAGATACTCGGGCCCGTATTTCAGATGCACGCCGGAATAGGCCGCGTCCACTTCGTCCGGCACGTCTTCGCGGGCGAGCTGCGCCAGCGCGTTGGCGGCGGCGATCTTCATCTCCTCGTTGATGCGCCGGGCCCGGACGTCGAGGGCGCCCCGGAAGATGTAGGGGAAGCCGAGCACGTTGTTGACCTGGTTCGGATAGTCGGAGCGGCCCGTCGCGATGATGGCGTCGTCGCGCACCGCCTTCACATCCTCCGGATTGATTTCCGGATCCGGGTTGGCCATGGCGAAGATGATCGGGTTCTTGGCCATCGCCTTGACCATGTCCTGCGTCACCGCGCCTTTGACGGAGAGACCCACGAACACGTCGGCGCCCTTGAGCGCGTCGGCGAGCGAGCGCGCGTCCGTCTTCGCGGCATGCGCCGACTTCCACTGGTTCATGCCGTCCTTGCGGCCCTGATAGATGACGCCCTTGGAATCGCACATGATGACGTTGTCGGCCTTGACGCCCATCTGCTTGAAGAGATCGGCGCAGGCGACGGACGCGGCACCGGCGCCGTTCATGACGATCTTCGCCTCCGACATCTTGCGGCCCGTCAACTCGAGCGCGTTGATCAGCGCGGCGGCGGTGATGATGGCGGTGCCGTGCTGGTCGTCGTGAAAGACCGGCACGTCGAGCAACTCGCGGAGCCGCTCTTCGATCATGAAGCATTCGGGCGCCTTGATGTCTTCCAGGTTCACGCCGCCGAATGAATTGGCGAACAGGCTGGCGCTTTGGACGAAGGCGTCGACGTCCTCGGAATGGATTTCGACGTTGATGCCGTCGACGTCGGCGAACCGCTTGAACAACACCGACTTCCCTTCCATCACCGGCTTGGCGGCGAGCGGCCCGATGTTGCCGAGGCCGAGCACGGCGGTGCCGTTCGAGATGACGGCGACCGTGTTGCCCCGGTTGGTGTAATCGTAGACCGTGTTGGGGTCGCGGTGGATTTCCAGACACGGCGCGGCGACGCCCGGCGAATAGGCCAGCGTCAGATCGCGCTGCGTCGTCAGCGGCTTGGTGGCGTGGATTTCGACCTTGCCCGGCCGGCCCCGCGCGTGCATGCGGAGCGCCTCGGCGTACATGAGTTCGTTGGACCGCTCGTCCATGGTGCCCTCCCAGTGGCGTTTTTTCCTTCGGGCCGGCGTCCCGGCCCGTGATTCCGTGCGCCGGTCTGCAAAGACACCCAGAGCGCGGGGGTATTTTGGCATGCGGCGCGGAAAGTGCAACGGCGGGCGTGTGGCCCCGAAATAGCTGTGTTATGGTCCGACCCGGGCCGCCCCCGGAGCGGCCGCGAGGGGACGCCACGACGGAAATGCCGGACCAGACCGCCGAGACCGATGCCCAGTTGACGCCGATGATGGCGCAATATCTCGCCATCAAGCGGGCGCATCCGGACAGTCTCCTGTTCTATCGCATGGGCGATTTCTACGAGTTGTTCTTCGACGACGCGGCCGCCGCCGCCGCCGCCCTCGATATCGCACTGACCAAGCGCGGCAAGTACCTGGGCGAAGACATCCCCATGTGCGGCGTTCCGGTGCACAGTCACGAGGCCTATCTCAACCGCCTGATCCGCAAGGGTTTCCGCGTCGCCATCTGCGAGCAGACGGAAGACCCGGCGGAGGCCAAGAAGCGCGGTGCCAAATCCGTCGTCGCCCGCGATGTGGTTCGTGTCGTCACGCCCGGCACCATCACCGAAGACACGCTCCTGGAAACGCGGCGGCACAACTATCTGGCCGCCGTCGCCCGCGCACAGGGGGACGTCGGTATCGCCTGGCTCGACATGTCGACCGGCGAATTCCGCACCCAGGAAACGACGGCGGGCGATTTGGCCGCCGTGCTGGCCAGGCTGCAGCCGGGCGAGGTCGTGGTGGCGGACGTGCTGCTGGCCGACGACGCGCTCTCGGCCGCCTGGCGCGATCTCGACGATTGCCTGACGCCTTTGCCGCAGAGCCGCTTCGACAGCGAGAACGGCCGGCGCCGGCTGCACGCGCTCTGCGGCGTCGCGACGCTGGACGCCTTCGGCGCCTTCGGGCGTGCCGAAATCGCCGCCGCCGGCGGCCTGATCGATTACGTGGAATTGACGCAGAAAGGCAAGCTGCCGCGCCTGGCACCGCCGGCCCGCGTGCTGCCTGGCAGCGTGCTCGAAATCGACGGCGCCACCCGGCGCAACCTGGAACTGGTCGAGACCATGTCCGGCGAGCGTAAGGGCAGCCTGCTCTCCGCCATCGACGCCACCGTCACGGGGCCGGGCGCGCGCCTGCTGGCGGCCCGGCTGGCCGCGCCATTGACCGAGCCAGAGGAAATCAACCGGCGGCTCGACGCCGTCGGCGATTTCGTCGACGAAGGATCGCGCCGCGCCGCCGTCCGCGACCGCTTCAAGGACGCGCCCGACATCGCCCGCGCCGTCACGCGGTTGTCGCTCGGGCGCGGTGGGCCGAGGGATCTCGCCGCCGTCCGCGACGGCCTGATCGCCGCCCGCGACATCAAGGGCTTGTTGCTGGGTGACGCGAAGCTCGCACCCGCCTCCGCGCTCGCGGCCCTGGCCGGCCGGCTCGGCGCCGAGGACGCGCTGATCGAAAAGCTCGCTGACGCTCTGTCGCCGGAACCGCCGCCGGCCGTCGCCGACGGCGGCTTCATCCGGCGCGGCTATCACGCCCGGCTCGACGAGTTGATCGCCATGCGCGACGAAAGCCGCCGCCTAATCGCGGCGTTGCAGACGAAATACGCCGACATGACCGGCATCGCGCAGTTGAAGGTGCGTCAGAACAACGTGCTCGGCTTCTTCATCGAGGTCTCGGCGAAGCAGGCGGACGGCATGCCGACCGGCGAGGGCTCGCCCTTCATTCACCGCCAGACGATGGCGAACGCCGTTCGCTATTCGACCGTCGAGCTCGGCGATCTCGAAGCCGAGATCGCGCGCGCCGCCGACCGGGCCCTGGCGTTGGAGCAAGAACTCTTCAAGGAACTCTCGGCCGACGTGCTTGAGCGCGCGTCCGCGCTGGACGGCACGGCCAGGGCCTTGGCGGAAATCGACCTCGCCGCGGCGATGGCAGAGATCGCCGTCGAGCGGCGCTATTGCCGGCCCATTGTCGACGACGGCCTCGGCTTCGCGATCGAGGCGGGCCGTCATCCGGTCGTCGAACAGGCCTTGGGGCGGGGTGGCGCCGCCTTCATCGCCAACGACTGCCGGCTGGAGGCGCCCGAGGACGAAAGCGGCGGTGAAGACGGGGCGAACGGCGGCCGGCTGTGGCTGCTGACCGGTCCCAACATGGCCGGTAAGAGCACGTTCCTTCGCCAGAACGCGCTGATCGCCGTCATGGCGCAGGCCGGGTTCTACGTGCCGGCGTCGTCGGCCCGAATCGGCGTCGTCGACCGGCTGTTTTCCCGCGTCGGCGCGGCGGACGATCTGGCCCGCGGCCGTTCCACCTTCATGGTCGAAATGGTCGAGACGGCGGCAATCCTCAATCAGGCCGGTCCGCGCGCGCTCGTCATCCTGGACGAGATCGGGCGCGGCACGGCGACCTTTGACGGCCTCTCCATCGCCTGGGCGGTGGTCGAACATCTGCACGAACGGAACCGCTGCCGGGGCCTGTTCGCGACGCACTACCACGAGCTGACCGTGCTGGCCGAGCGACTCGACGAGCTTCGTTGCCACACCATGCGGGTGAAGGAGTGGCAGGGCGACGTCGTCTTCCTGCACGAGGTGGCGGCGGGCGTCGCCGACCGTTCCTACGGCGTGCACGTGGGCCGGTTGGCCGGCCTCCCGGCGGAAGTCGTATCGAGAGCGGAACAGATTTTGGAGGAATTGGAGAACGCCGAATCGGGCTCGACGGCGAAACTGGCCGGCGATCTGCCGCTGTTCGCCGCGCTGCCGCCGAAATCGGCCCGGCAGGCCCCGGCGGTCCCGTCCCCTGTTCTCGATGCGGTGAAAACACTCAACCCAGACGCCCTCACCCCGCTCCAAGCCCTTGAATGGCTATATAAGCTTAAAGGGATGTCCTTGGATGACTGATTTTAGGGGAAATCCGAGGGGTTTTTGCAGTACGATGATCGGATTAAGCTTGATGCGTCGGACCTTCCCGCACAATTTCAGCCACTCGATCAGAAGAATGATCTTAAAAATCCCGACCAAATCGGCATATTTCATTTCATATATGAAACAATATGACCGAGAAGGTCGCTTGACCCTCGAAAAATTCGTTGCCGTGCCGGGTTCAAGGTCGCGTTGCGCCTCCCATATCGTACAGATAGGCGGGAGGGTGTAGCCTTGAACGCCATGGGGAAGATCGACAAGCCACGCGCCCTGATCGACCGCCGCGCCCTGATCGGCCGGCTCGACGATTTGCTCGGCTGGTCCGGCTTCAACCCGGAAACGCAGCGCGAGGTCTTCTCGCTCTACGCCGATACCCTCGAAAAGGGCCGGGCGGAAATCCGACGCCGCTTCGAGGACGGCGAGGCCAGCGGCCCCGACAGCATCGCCGCCGGGGCGCATCTTCTGGATCAGTTGATCCGGGTCGTCTTCCAGGTCGCCGACCAGTACGCCTTTCCGCTCGGCGCCCGCGCCGACGGTGAGAAGATGAGCGTCGTCGCCACCGGCGGCTACGGCCGGGGCGAGCTCGCACCCTATTCCGACATCGACCTGATGTTCCTGCTTCCCTACAAGCTGACGCCGCGCGCCGAGCAGGTGGTCGAATACGTCCTCTACACGCTCTGGGATCTCGGTCTCAAGGTCGGGCACGCCACCCGCTCCGTCGACGAGGCGGTGCGGCTCGCCGGCGAGGACATCACCATCCGCACCAGTCTTCTCGAAGCCCGCTGCATCACCGGCGACGCGGCCCAGTTCGACGCCTTCATGGCGCGGTTCTGGACGGACGTGGTCGCCGACACGGGACCGGCCTACGTCGAAGCGAAGCTCGCCGAACGCGACGCCCGGCACGCCCGCATGGGCGATACCCGCTACGTGCTGGAGCCGAACGTCAAGGACGGCAAGGGGGGCTTGCGCGACCTGCAGACGTTGATGTGGATCGCGCGCTATCTCTACCGCGTCCGCGTCATCGACGATCTGCTGCCGGTCGGCGTCCTGACGGCGGACGACGCAAGGCGCTTCAACAAGGCGCGCGACTTCCTGTGGACGGTGCGCTGCCATCTGCACTATCTGGCCGACCGGCCGGAAGAACGCCTGACCTTCAACGTGCAGACGGAAATCGGCGCCCGCATGGGCTACCGGGACCATGCCGGCGCGCGCGGCGTCGAACGCTTCATGAAGCACTACTTCCTGATCGCCAAGGACGTCGGCGATCTGACCCGCATCATCTGCGCCGCGCTCGAGGAACAGCACAAGAAGCGCCGGCAGCGTTTCCGTTTCCCGTCCTTCGGCCGCGGCGGCCCGAAGATCGAGGGCTTCGTCGTCGACGGCGACCGCATCACCGTCGAGGGCGACGACGCCTTCGAGAAGGATCCGGTGAAGCTGTTGAGCCTGTTCCTGGAAGCGCAGACGCACGATCTCGACGTTCACCCGCGCGCGCTTCGTCTCGTCACCAAGAATCTCCGCCGTATCGGCAACAGGTTCCGCGACGACCCGGCGGCCAACGACGTCTTCATGAAGATCCTGACCGGACCCGATCCGGACAAGACCCTGATGCGCATGAACGAGGCCGGCGTGTTCGGCCGCTTCATTCCCGACTTCGGCCGCGTCGTCGCGCAGATGCAGTACGACATGTACCACGTCTACACCGTCGACGAGCACACCATCCGCGCCATCGGCATCCTGTACGGCATCGAAACCAAGCGTCTCGTCGCCGACCACCCGGTCGCGTGCTCCGTCATCGGCGAAGTGCAGTCCCGCGCCGTGCTGTATCTGTCGGTGCTGCTGCACGACATCGCCAAGGGTCGGGGCGGCGACCATTCGGAACTCGGCGCCGAGGTCGCGCACAAGCTCTGCCCCCGCCTCGGTTGCACCGATTGGGAAACCGAAACCGTCGCCTGGCTGGTCCGCTATCACCTGTTGATGAGCAACACCGCCTTCAAGCGCGACATCGACGACCCGAAGACGGTGAGCGACTTCGTCGAGATCGTGCAGTCGCCGGAGCGGCTGCGCCTGCTGCTGGTGCTGACCGTCGCCGACATCCGCGCCGTCGGCCCGAACGTCTGGAACGCCTGGAAGGCGGGTCTCCTGCGGGAGCTCTACTGGCGGGCGCTGGAAAGCATGTCGGGCGACATCCCGGCCGACCGCCTGGCGCGCCGCATCGAGAACGCGAAGAGCGCGCTCCGCGATGCCCTCGCCGGCTGGCCGGAAGACGCCATCGAGAGCCACATGGACCTCGCCCGCGACAACTACTGGCTCGCCTTCGACACGGCGACGCTGAAGCGCCACGCCGAATTGATCCGCCGCGCCGAGGCCGCCGACAGCAAGCTGCTGATCGAGGCCAGCGCCGACGAAAAACACGACGTCACCGAGATCATGCTCTACACCGTCGACCACCCGGGCCTGTTCGCGAAAGTCGCCGGCGCGCTGTCGCTCGGCAACGTCAACATCGTCGACGCCAAGATCGTCACGCTGGCGAACGGCATGGCCCTCGATACGTTCTGGGTGCAGGACCAGCAGGCGGAAGCCGTCACCGGCGGCGAGCGGTTGGAGCGGCTGCGCCAGCGGATCGAGCGGGCGCTTTCCGATATCGCGCCGCCGGCCCGCGAGCTCCGCAAGGCCCGCGCCGAGGCGATGCCGAGCCGCACCAGCGTCTTCACCGTGCCGCCGCGCGTCCTGATCGACAACAAGGCGAGCCGCACGCACACCGTCATCGAGGTGAACGGCCGCGACCGGCTCGGCCTGCTGCACGACGTCACCGAGGCGCTGACGAGCGCCGGCCTGCAGATTTCCAGCGCCCACATCTCGACCTATGGCGAACGGGTCGTCGACGTTTTCTATGTGAAGGACATCTTCGGCCTGAAGATGGAACAAGAGAGCAAGGTCGACGCGGTGCGCGCCGCGCTGTTCGCCGCCATCCAGAAGGCGGACGCGCCGCCGCCGGCCAAGCCCGCCAAGCCGGCCGCCGCCGAGTGACCACCGACACCGCTAATCCCGCAGCCGCCGCCTTGACCATGCCGCAATTTAATCGGACGTCGCTGCCATGAACCTGATGCGCGCCGTCTCCGCCATCGGCGGCATGACCATGTTGAGCCGCGTGTTCGGCTTCGTCCGCGACATGATGGTCGCGAACTATCTCGGCGCCGGCTGGGCGGCCGACTGCTTCGTCGTCGCTTTCCGCTTCCCGAACCTGTTCCGCCGCCTGTTCGCCGAGGGCGCGTTCAGCGCCGCCTTCGTGCCGCTGTTCTCCCGCGCCCACGAAGGTGACGGCGACGCGGCGGCGCGGGAATTCGCCGAGCATGCCTTCACCGTGCTGGCCCTCGTGCTCGTCGTTTTCGTCGCCGTCGTCGAAATCGCCATGCCGTGGCTGATGCCGTATCTCGCGCCCGGCTTCGAGGGCGTGCCGGGCAAGATGGAGCTCGCCACCGAATACACGCGGATCGCCTTTCCGTATCTGCTGTTCATCTCGCTGGTGTCGTTGCAATCGGGCGTTCTCAACGCGCTCGGCCGGTTCGCCGCCGCCGCCGCCGCGCCGGTGCTGCTCAACATCGTACTGATCGCGTCGCTGCTCCTCTTCGGCGGCGACCAGCCGCAATCCGGCCGCGCGTTGAGCTGGGGCGTGTTCGCCGCCGGCGTCGCGCAGTTCCTCTGGCTCGTGCACCATTGCCGGAAGGCCGGGTTCCCGATCCGCTTCCGCGCCCCGAAGCTGACCGAGCGGGTGCGCCGTCTCGGCAAGCGCATCCTGCCCGTCGTCTTCGGCGCCAGCCTCTATCAGATCAATCTGCTGATCGGCACCATCCTCGCCACCATGGTCGGCGACGGCGCGGTCTCTTATCTCTATTACGCCGACCGCGTCGTGCAGTTGCCGCTCGGCGTCGTCGGCATCGCCGTCGGCACGGCGCTGTTGCCGATGATCTCCCGGCACCTGGAAGCGGGCCGCGACGCGGAGGCGCACGACGCGCAGAACCGGGGCGCGGAATTCGCGCTCCTGCTGACGCTGCCGGCCGCCGTCGCTCTCGCCGCCATCGCCGAGCCGATCATCTCCGTCCTCTTCCAGCGCGGCGCCTTCGATGCGCACGTGACACAAGCGACGGCCGTCGCACTCATGGCCTATGCGGCGGGCCTTCCCGCCTACGTCGCCATCCGCGTCTTCACGCCCGGCTTCTTCGCCCGCGAGGACACGGTGACGCCGGTGCGCATCGCCGCCGTCGGCATGATCGCCAACATCGTTCTCAACGTCGCGCTGATGGGGCCGCTCGGCCACGTCGGCATCGCGCTCGCCGCGACCTTGTCGGCGTGGCTGAACGCTCTCGCCCTCATCGCCCTTCTGGCCAAACGTGGCCATTACGAAACGGACGCCCGTTTCCGCCGCCGCGGGCTCGGCATCGCCGCGGCCTGTGCGCTGCTCGGCGCGGCGTTGGTGGGCGGCGAACGGGTGCTGGCGGGAATGCTGTCCGACGGACAAATCACCCGGATCGCCACCCTCGTCATCCTCGTCGCCGGCGGCGCGTTGGTCTACGGGGCGGGGGCGCGTCTCTTCGGCGGTGTGACGCTCAGCGAGCTCAAGGCCGCCTTCCGCCGCGCCCCGGCGGCGAAGGCCGCGCCGGGCCCGTCGGAGCCGCCGCCGAACGGTTCTTGACCGTCCCGGAGCCCCGCGCGATAAGTTCCGCCGTTTTTCCGCCCCCAATCCATAAGGACGGCGACCCATGAACCGCATCTTCTCCGGCGTCCAGCCGACCGGCAACCTGCACCTCGGGAATTACCTCGGCGCGATCCGGAACTGGGTGCGCCTGCAGGACGATTTCGAGTGCCTGTTCTGCGTCGTCGATCTGCACGCCATCACGGTCTGGCAGGATCCGAAGGCGCTCCGCCAATCGACCCGCGAGGTGGCGGCGGCGATGATCGCGTCAGGCATCGATGCATCCAAGCACATCATCTTCAATCAGAGCCAGGTCTCCGGTCACGCCGAGCTGGCGTGGATCTTCAATTGCGTGGCGCGTCTCGGCTGGCTCGACCGCATGACCCAGTTCAAGGAGAAGGCGGGCAAGGACAAGGAACGGGCCTCCGTCGGACTCTACGCCTATCCGAATCTGATGGCCGCCGACATCCTTCTATATAAGGGGACACACGTGCCGGTCGGCGAGGACCAGAAGCAGCACCTGGAACTGGCCCGCGACATCGCGCAGAAGTTCAACAACGACTACGGTGTCGAGACGTTCCCGCTGCCGGAGCCGCTGATCCTGGGCGAGGCGACGCGGGTCATGTCTTTGAAGGACGGCGCGTCGAAGATGAGCAAGTCGGACCCGTCCGACAACTCGCGCATCAACATGACCGACGACGCCGACACCATCGTCCGCAAGATCAGGAAGGCCAAGACCGATCCGGACAATCTGCCGGACGATCCGAAGGGCCTGGACGGCCGGCCGGAAGCGCGGAACCTCTTGGGCATCTACGCGGCGCTTTCCGGTACGGATCTCAAGGCCGCCGTCGGCGAATTCGCCGGCAAGCAGTTCTCGGCCCTGAAGGAACGACTGGCCGAGGTGGCCCTGTCCGAACTGTCGCCGATCCAGGACGAATACCGCCGACTGCTCGCTGACAAGGGCGCTGTGGACGCGGTGCTGGCGGACGGCGCGACGCGGGCCCGGGCGCTCGCCGAGCCGGTGCTGCGCGAGGTGCAGGACGTGGTCGGATTCCTGCGGCCCAAGGCCGGCCGCTGAGGCGACACTTGATCGACGTGCCCGGGAGGCCCATGTTCCGGGGTAGCTAACGGCGCGATCCCGACGCGGGACACAGCCAGGAGGACCGAAGATGTTCATTCAGACGGAAAGCACGCCGAATCCGGCGACCCTCAAGTTTCTGCCGGGCCGCACCGTCATGACCGCCGGCACGGCCAACTTCGCCGCCGCGGACGCGGCCTCGCCGTCGCCGATGGCGACGCGGCTGTTCGGCATCGACGGCGTCGACGGCGTGTTCCTCGGCGCCGATTTCATCACCGTGACGAAGGCCGACGACCGCGAATGGGATCTCCTGAAGCCGCAGGTGCTGGGCGCGATCATGGAGCACTACCAGTCCGGCAAGCCGGTCATCGACGAATCGGCTGACGTTTCGGAAGCCGGCGGCGCCGAGGATTCGGCCATCGTCCGGCAGATCAGGGAACTGATCGACACCCGCGTCCGGCCGGCCGTCGCGCAGGACGGCGGCGACATCGTGTTCCGGGGATTCGAGGAAGGCGTCGTCTTGTTGCACATGCAAGGCGCTTGCTCGGGCTGCCCAAGTTCTACCGCGACCCTAAAGCACGGAATTGAGAACATGTTGCGGTATTATGTTCCCGAGGTACAAGAGGTACGGGCTGTCGATTGATATCAGCTCAGCGCTTGACTTTTTGTGCACTGCACAATATTTCCGATAAATGAGATAGCGGCGAGCGGCCATTTATGGTAAACGCGTTGCCGTCACATTGAACTGGCCAGCTTCATCGGATGGCGTTTTCGCCGACGATGGGAAGCACAAGAGCCGGGCACCCAGGGCGAGAGAAACGAATTAGGGGGCGGAAGGCATGCCGTCGGGCATGCGATCCGGAAACGCCATGGCGACTCGAAGTTTCGACCGATTGGTTCTGACGTTCGTCGGCTCCGCCGTCATCGCCGCCGGTGCGTGGATGGCGATGCATCCGCCGGTCCGCGGCGCCCAGGTGCCGCGCGTCATCTTCGCCATCACCGATTCCGAACCCGCCGTCGTGCCGGTGCGCGTCAACGGCCTGCCGCCGCTGAACGGCGTGGTCGAGGTTTCGGCGGTGCGCCCGGCGCAGCCGACGTCGCTGTTCGGTGCCAAGTCGCTCGCCGACACCTTCGAGCGCATGGGCTATCACCTCGACAGCATCCGCGACGGCATGGCGCCGGTACCGCGCGTGTTCCTGGCCCGGCTGCCGGACGACATGCCGTCGGTGCGTCAGGTCGAACTGCGCAAGACGGTCTTCTTCAAGACCATGCTGCCGCTGGTGCTGATGGAGAACGAACGCATCCTCGCCGACCGCCGCCGCCTCTATAAGCTCCGCACGGAACAGCGGCTGGGACGGACCATCGACGCCGTCGACCGTCTCTGGCTGAGAGTCATGGCGGAGCGTTACGAGACCGAGGAGACCGATTTCGACGAGCTCCTGAAGCGCGTCGACATCGTGCCGCCGTCCCTCGCCCTGGCGCAGGGCGCGGAGGAAAGCGGCTGGGGCACGTCGCGCTTCGCGCAGGACGGCAACGCGCTTTTCGGCCAGTGGACCTTCAAGGGGCACGGCCTCATTCCCGAGGACCGCGAGGACGGCAAAACGCACAAGGTGAAGAAGTTCGAGACGCTGGCCCATTCGGTCGCCGCCTACATGCGCAACCTCAACACGCACGACGCCTACAAGGAACTTCGTGACATGCGCGCGCAGGGACGCCGCGCCGGCACGCCGCCGACGGGCATGAACCTGGTGCGGACATTGACGCGGTATTCCGAGCGGGGCGGCGAATACGTCGAGACAATCACGACGATCATCTCCGCCAACGAACTGGCGCCGCTGGACGACGCCCGTCTCACCACGCACGGCGACGACGGCTCGGCCTGAGCCCGTCCCGAGACTTTCCGAACGTAACCTAGCGGGTCCGAACGGCCTCAGCCGCCGACGTAGAACTGCCGGCCGAACCAGTGCCAGCGGCCGTCGCCGGCGGGCAGCGTGCAGTTGAGCCGGGTGCGGCCCTTCGGCAGCGCGTCGGGCAGGCGGATCTCGATCCTGGGCCCCAGGCGTTCGTGCGCCACCTTGCCGACGTTCGACGTGTAGCAGCTCAACCGGTCGAGCGCGTTGGTCGGCCACTCCACCGTGAAACCGACGGCCGGCGGATTGTCGCCGGTGATCGCCGGATCGGCGGGCGTGAAATCCTTGACCGTGATCGGCAGCGCGTTCGCCGCCAGCTTGAAGCGGTCGACGGAGCCGAACGCCTCGTTCATGGCGAAGCGGGGCAGGTAGTAGATGTTGTCGCCGGCGCCGATGGCGCCCGAGTGCTGGCCGAAGCCGGCGATGAACCCGGCCTTCTTGGAAATCTCGAACACGCCGAGATTGGCCTCGCCGTAGGGGTAGGCAATGAGGTCGGGGGCGCGGCCGAGCTCCTTGACGAAGCGCGCGTTCGATTCCTCGAGCTCGCCCAGGCTTTCCGCCGCCGCGATGTCGGCCATGTGCGGATGGCTGCCGGTCTGGCTGCCGATGGTGACGCCCTCGGCGATGAGCTGGCGGAGTTGCGCCCAGCTCATGTAGCGCGGCAATCCCTGGTCGATCGGGTCAGTGGCGACGAAGACCGTGAGCGGAAAGCCCGCCTCCTTGAGGATCGGCCACGCCTTCTCGATCACCGACGTATAGGCGTCGTCGACGCTCAGGCCCACGGTCCGGTCCGGCAACGCCTCGCCGGATCTGAGCGCGGCGACGATCTTCGGCAGCGACAGTACGGTGTAGCCGCCGGACTTCAATTCCTGCACATGCGCGCGGAATTGCTCCATCGTCACGTTGGTGGTGGGAAAATCGCCCTCGCCGAATCGGTGATACATGATCACCGTCGCCTTGGTCTCGGGAGCCGCCGCTACCGCACCCCGCCACACGCCCGGCGCCGCGACGGAAATCGCGGTACAGAACGCCAGCATGGCACGGACGGCGAATTTCATAAGCCGTCGCATTTGGTCTCGCCTCGTCTTGTCACACTCTAAACGTTTATTTTTATGCCGAGACCTTATCCGACGCCGAAAATTTGGCAACCGATCTTGCCGCCCCGTCCTTAAGCGATCAATCTGGCCCGGAGCCTTTGGCTCCCCATTCCCGACCCGACCGACAGGAAAACCGACGATGCCGACGCGCCTTTCCGACGACGCCCTTGCGACCCTGTTCCTGGAGGCCAGGACCCACAACACGTGGTCCGACCGCGCTGTGTCGCGTCAATTGTTGGAAGAGGTCTGGAACGTCGCCCGCATGGGGGCGACCAGCGCCAACTGCTCGCCGGCGCGCATCGTGTTCGTGACGACGCCGACCGGGCGAGAGATGCTGAAACCCTGCCTGAGCCCCGGCAACCTCGCCAAGACCATGGCCGCGCCGGTGACGGCGATCATCGGCCAGGACATGAAATTCTACGACCGCCTGCCCGAGCTTTTCCCGCACGAGGATGCCCGCAGCTGGTTCGCCGGCAAGCCCGATGTGATCGCCGCGACAGCGTTCCGGAACAGCACCCTGCAAGGCGCCTATCTGATGCTGGCGGCGCGCGCGATGGGTCTCGATTGCGGACCCATGTCCGGTTTCGACGCGGCCAAGATCGACCGGACCTTCTTCGCCGACAGCGATGTCAAATCGAACTTCCTCTGCAATATCGGCTACGGGACGCCGGAAGGCTTGCACCCGCGGGGCCCCAGGCTCGCCTTCGACGATGCCTGCCGCGTCGTCTGAGGACCCCGGAACCGGGGCCGCCGGCGCATGCGATACGACACCCTCTCCGGTTCGATCTATCTCGCCACCGTCGGCGTCGCCATCGCCGACCGTTTGATCCCGTTTCCGGCCAGCCGGGAAATCGGCGTCGCGCTGACCGTCGCGTTCCTGGCCCTCGAATTCCACCGCACGCCGCCGCTGCAACGCTGGGTCGGCCTGGCGCTGGCAGCGCTCGGCGTCGGCACAGCCTGGGCTGGCGGCAATCTCTGGGCGTCGCTGTTCGACTGCCTCTACCGCTCGCAGATCTTCCTGGTCATGTTCTTCGCCGTCAGCTGGCTGCGCGATCCCGCCGTGACCAGTCCGTCGCTCCGCGATCTGCGCGACGCGGTGGTCCGCCAACCGCCCGGCCGGCGCTATCCCATCCTGTGGCTGAGCGCGCATTTTCTGGGCGCTGTCCTCAACCTCGCGGCCATGAGCCTCCTGGTCTCCATGGCCAGCGACCAGCGCGAGCCGAGATTGCGGCGCCGGCTTTCCATCGCCCTCATGCACGGCTTCACCGTGGCTTCGGCATGGGGACCGTTCTACGTCAGCGTCGCCGTCATCCTGACCGCTGTCCCCGGCGTGAAATGGAGCGAGATCGCGCCCTGGGGAATCCTGATGTCGATGGGATTGCTCGCCGTCGGTTGGAGCTACGACCGGCTGGTGTTGCGTGAGCCGACGCCGAAACGGGTCGGTCCGCCCGAGCATCCGCTGCGGGCCGCCGTGCTCGGCCGGGTGGCGCTGCTGCTTGTGCAATTGATCTCGCTGGTGGCGCTGCTGCACGAGGCGGCGGGTCTTTCCATCCCGATCTCGCTCGGCATCGTCGCGCCGCCATTCGCGCTCGCCTGGGCGGCGGTGCAGGCCGCGCCCGGCCGCCGGGTCCGGGACGGCGCTCAGGCCCTCGCCGGGCGCATCTTCCGCGCCCTGCCGCAACTCCGAAACGAAGCCGTCGCCTTCGTGGCGGCAAGCCTTTGTGGCGTCGGCGTCGCGCAGGTGGTGCCGCCGGAACGGATCGGCGCCTGGCTCGATGCCGCCGGCCTCGGTCCGGAAGCGGTGATCCTCGGCCTGATCGCCGCCATGATCGGCTTCGGCATCGCCGGCCTCCATCCGGTGATCGTCGTCTTCATGGTCGGCGAGGTGGTGCGGCCCGACACGGTCGGCCTGGCGCCGCAGACCATGGCGCTCGCCATGCTCGGCGTCTGGGGCCTGTCGACCATGGGCTCGCCGTTCTCGGCGACGACGCTCTTCATGTCCCGCGTGCTGGCCGTGCCGTCGCACATCCTCGGCTGGCGCTGGAACCTGCCCTTGCTGTTGTTGTCGGCCGTCGCCGTCGCCGTCTATGTGCTGGTGCTGCACCGCCAGGTCTTTTAGGAAGCGGGTTGGAGGTTGGCGACATGTCACTCGTTCTCGCCCTCGATTGCGCCACCAACGGCTGTTCCGTCGCCGCCGTCGCCGACGGCCGCGTCATGGCGTCGGAGACGGCGCGGATGGCGCGCGGCCAGTCGGAAGTCCTGGCGCCGATGATCGAGCGTGTCATCGCCGCGTCCGGGCAAGACCGTTCGGATATTTCGGCCATCGCCGCGACCCGCGGACCGGGGGCGTTCACGGGCCTCCGCATCGGTCTCGCCGCAGCGCGGGGTCTGGCCATGGCGCTCGGCGTGCCGTGTCTCGGCGTCACCACCTTCGACGCGCTGGCCTTGGCCGCCCGCCGCCGCGCCGAGGCCCAGGGCAAGACCCTACTGATCGCCATCGACACCAAGCGCGACGACATCTACGTGCAGGCGTTCGGCGCAGACGGCCGCCCGTTGGCGGACGGCCGGGCGCTGCCGCCGGCCGAGCTGCCGGCATACGTCGCCGGGACGGATGGCGCCCTGGTTATCGCCGGCGACGCGGCCGAGGCCGCCCAGACGGCATTGGCGGCCCTGTCCGGCCGGCCGGCGGACGTTCTCGCCGGCATCGATGTTCCGGATGCCGGCGATGTCGGCCTGATCGCGTCGAATCTGATCGCGGCGGGGTTGCCGGCGTCGGCCGCGGCGCATCCGCCGACGCCGCTCTATCTGCGGCCGCCCGACGTGACGCCGCCGAAAGGCCGGTAGGCACGAAAAGGGAAATCAGGCGCCGGTTTTTCGGACCGTCAGCAGGTGCACGCCGTCGTCGCCGTCGTCGGGGGATTCTTTTTCCAGCGAAACGATCTCGTGGCCATGCTCGGTGACGGAGCGGGGCACATTGGCCAGCGGCTCGCGGCCCTTCAACCGAACCTGTAATATTTGACCATTTTCTAGTTTTTCGAGCATCAATTTCGTGCGCACGAAAGTCATCGGACAAATCAGCGGCGTTATATCAATGAAGAATGTTCCGTCTTGATTACGGCTTTTGTCTAAATTCCGGACATCCGGTGTCATAATTTATTCGCCTCGTTTCATTCGCCTTGCGCACTTTTCACTGACTTTTTATAAATGAGCCGATTTGCATGATTTGCAATCGCGTTTTTCCATTTTCAGTATTCTATACAAGGACTGTAGTCGATATGGCCGAACAACAGACACAAACCGAGCTGCTCGAGCTGACCGCGGAGATCGTCGCCGCGCACGCCAGCAACAACACCGTCGCGCCCGCCGACCTGACGGCGATGATCCGCGACGTCTATCAGGCGCTCTCGACGCTGGGTGGCGACACGGCCATGGCCGAGGCGCCGAAGCCGGCCGTGCCGGTCAAGAAGTCCGTGTTCCCCGATTACATCGTCTGTCTCGAGGACGGCAAGAAACTGAAAATGCTGAAACGCCACCTGAAGACGGCCTACGACTTGACGCCGGACCAGTATCGGGCGCGCTGGGGCCTCGCCGCCGACTACCCGATGGTGGCGCCGGACTACGCCAAGCAACGGAGCTCGCTGGCCAAGAAAATCGGTCTCGGCCGCAAGCCGGGAACGGGCAAGCGCCGGGGCAAGTGAAACAAGCTTCCCCTTCCCAATCGGACGCGTAGCAGATAGCATCCGGCTATGGCCATAGGGAGCGAAATGCCCGACACGCGTATCGAAAAGCTCTGCATCGACAAGGGCATGAAGATGACCGAACAGCGTCGGGTCATCGCCCGCGTGTTGTCGGCCGCTCAGGATCATCCGGACGTCGAGGAAGTCTACCGCCGCGCGTCCGACATCGATTCGAAGATTTCCATCGCCACCGTCTATCGGACCATGCGCCTGTTCGAGGAAGCGGGCATCGTCGACCGGCACGACTTCGGCGACGGCCGCGCCCGCTACGAGGAATCGCAGGACGAACACCACGATCACCTGATCAACATGAAGACCGGTGAGGTGATCGAGTTCCACAACGAAGAGATCGAGCGTTTGCAGGAAAAGATCGCCCGCGAGCTCGGTCTCAAGCTGGTCGGACATCGGCTGGAGCTTTACGGCACGCCGATCGCCGACAAGCCCAAAGGCAAGTGAGGGTGCCGGGCTTGACCCTCGCCGCTCGTTTCCGCGCCGGGATGGCGTAAGGGCGCCGTGCGGAAAACCGTCCACATAAAATCCTACGGCTGCCAAATGAACGTGTACGACGCCGAGCGCATGGCGGACGTGCTGGCGCCGCTCGGCTACGAAGCCACCGACGATCCGCTCGACGCCGATCTCGTCATCCTCAATACCTGCCACATCCGCGAGAAGGCGGCCGAGAGGGTCTATTCCGAGCTCGGCCGGCTCAGGGTCCGCAAGAAGGAGCGCGCCGAGCTCGGCAAACCGATGCGGATCGCCGTCGGCGGCTGCGTTGCCCAGGCGGAAGGCGAACAGATTCTCAGCCGCGCCGATTTCGTCGACATGGTGTTCGGGCCGCAGACCTATCACCGGCTGCCGCTGATGCTGGCCGAGCTCGAGAAGCGCGGCCGCGCCGTGATCGACACGGAATTTCCGCCGGAAGACAAATTTGACGCGCTGCCGCCGGCCGGCCGCGTCGAGGGCGCGTCCGCCTTCCTGACCGTGCAGGAGGGCTGCGACAAGTTCTGCACCTTCTGCGTCGTGCCGTACACGCGGGGCGCCGAATACTCCCGCCCCGCCGACGCGGTGCTCCGCGAAGCCCGGCTGCTCGCCGCCAAGGGCGCGCGCGAGATCACGTTGCTCGGCCAGAACGTCAACGCCTATCACGGCGTCGCGCCGGCGGGTGGGGAATGGAGCCTCGGCCGGCTGATCCGCGAGCTCGCGGACGTCGAGGGCGTGGAGCGCATCCGCTACACCACCTCCTATCCGGCGGAGGTCGACGGCGAGCTGATCGCCGCGCACCGCGACGTCCCGGAACTGATGCCGTTCCTGCATCTGCCGGTGCAGTCGGGCTCGGACCGTATCCTGAAGGCCATGAACCGGCGCCACACGGCGGACGATTTCCGCCGCCTGGTCGACAAGCTGCGCCGCGCGCGGGCCGATCTGGCGCTGTCGTCGGATTTCATCGTCGGCTTTCCCGGCGAGACCGACGCCGATTTCGAGGCGACGATGCGCCTGATCGCCGACATCGGTTTCGCCCAGGCCTATTCCTTCATGTACAGCCCGCGCCCCGGCACGCCGGCCGCCGACATGGACGGGCAGCTGCCGGACGCCGTCAAATCCGAGCGGTTGCAGCGGTTGCAGGGGCTTCTGAACACGCAGCAGCTCGCCTTCAACGAGGACTGCATCGGCCGCGTCCTGCCGGTGCTGTTCGACAGGCCGGGCAGCCGCCCCGGCCAGCTCGTCGGCCGCAGTCCCTACATGCAGGCCGTGCACGCCCAGGTTCCCGAAACCATGATGGGGGAGATCGTGAGTCTCAACATCGACACCGCGAAGCCCAATAGTCTCGCCGGCAGCCTCGCCGGCAGCCCGGCCAAAACGCCGCGCCGGGAGGCCGTCGCTTGAGCGCGCCGGCCAGGCGCTCCACCGGCGGACGCCGCCCGGCGCCCCGCCGCACCTTGAAGAAATCCTTTCCCAAGAACGGCCTCGCATTGGCGCTGTTCGGATCGCACCACTCGCATCTGGCGCGGATCGAGAACGCGCTCGACGTCGTCATCCACGCCCGCGGCAACGAAGTCACCATCGCCGGCGACGGCGACGCGGTGGAGAACGCCGGCGACGTGCTGGACGGTCTCTACGCGCGGCTGGAAAAGGGTCAGGACGTGGATCAGGCCGACGTCGACGCCATGCTGCGGTTTTCCGCCGCGCCCGGACGCGACCGGCGCGAGGCGGACGCCGGCGTCGCCATCCGCAACCGCGTCGTCACGGCGCGCTCGCCGACGCAGAAGGATTATCTGAGCGCCATCGACGAATGCGAGCTGGTGTTCGGCCAGGGCCCGGCTGGCACCGGCAAGACCTATCTCGCCGTCGCCAAGGCCGTCGAACGTCTGGTGCGCGGCGACGTCGAACGCATCATCCTGTCGCGTCCGGCCGTCGAGGCCGGCGAGCAGTTGGGCTTCCTGCCCGGCGACATGCGCGAAAAAGTCGATCCGTATCTTCGCCCGCTGTACGACGCGCTCTACGACATGATGCCGGCGCCGCAGGTGGTGAAGCGGCTGGAATCGGGCGAGATCGAAGTGGCGCCGCTGGCGTTCATGCGCGGCCGCACCTTGGCGAACGCCTTCGTCATCCTGGACGAGGCGCAGAACACGACGGCCGTGCAGATGAAGATGTTCCTGACGCGCCTCGGCGAGAATTCGCGCATGGTCATCACCGGTGATTTGAGCCAAGTCGACCTGCCGCGCGGCATCCGCTCGGGCCTCCGCGACGCAATGGAGGCGCTCGGTCAAGTCAACGGCATCCGGTTCGTCCACTTCAACGAAAGCGACGTCGTGCGGCATCCGCTGGTCGGCAAGATCGTGAACGCCTATTCGCGGTTGGAAGACAAGCGTGGCACCGGCGCCAAGTACGAATCGGACGAGAATGACCGTGCCGCCGAAGACGACTGAACGGACCCGGCCGGCCGTGGCCGCGCTCGACATCGATGCGGCCGTCGCCGATCCGCGCTGGGCGGCCGCCGTTCCGGATGTCGAGGCGTCGGTCAGGATGGCCTGCGACGCCGTCTGGTCCCTTTTCGGCGCCGGCGAGCCGCCGTCCGAGGTGTCGGTGCTCCTCACCGACGACGCCCAGGTGCGGGGGCTCAACCGCGACTATCGGGGCATCGACAAGCCGACCAATGTGCTCTCGTTCGGCGGCCACGACGGAGACGCGGCGCCTGTGGGCGAGCCGGTCATGCTGGGCGACGTGGTTCTCGCCTACGAGACCGTCGTCGGCGAGGCGGAAAGCCAGGGGATTGCCGTCGGCGATCATTTTTCCCATCTTCTCGTTCATGGTATGCTGCACCTCTTGGGGTACGATCACGAGAACGACGCCGACGCGCGGGAGATGGAAGGCCTGGAAACGTCGATCCTCGCCTCGCTCGGCGTCGACGATCCGTATGCCGAACGCGATGGCGGCTGAGACGTGGCCGAGGACCGGGCAAGGGGCCCACGAATGAACGAAGCAACACCGTCGGCGGGTGCGCCGGCACCGGTCGAGGTCGGCAACGGCGACAGCGATGGCGACGGCGACAAGAACGCCGGCATATCGGACCTGCTGCGCTCGTGGATGCGCGGCCTCAAGCGGCTGCGCATTCCGGACGGCTCGCCACGCGACACGCTGGACGAACTGATCGAGGAGCGCGAGGAATCGGACGTTCCCCTCGATCCGGACGAGCGGCTTCTCGTCGCCAACATCCTCGAGCTTCGCGACCTCACCATATACGACGTCATGGTGCCGCGCGCTGACATCGTCGCCGTGCCGGCGTCGGCGACCCTGCAAGAGGTGATCGACGTCGCCACCAAGGGCGGACACTCCCGCTTGCCGATCTACAAGGAAACTCTCGACGACGCGCAAGGCACCGTCCACATCAAGGATCTGCTGGCGTGGCGCAATCGTGACGACGAGTTCCGCCTCGACGCCGTGCAGCGCAAGGTGCTGTTCGTGGCGCCGTCGATGCAGGTGCTGGAACTGCTGCTGGAAATGCGCGTCACGCGCACGCACATGGCGCTGGTCGTCGACGAGTACGGCGGCGTCGACGGCCTCGTCACCATCGAGGACCTGGTCGAGGAAATCGTCGGCGAGATCGAGGACGAATACGACCGCACCGACGAGCCGCGCATCGAGCGCCGCCGCGACGGCTCGCTGATCGCCGACGCCCGGGTCGAGATCGAGACTCTCGAGGAGAAGATCGGCAAGCTCGTCACCGAGGAAGAGCGTGAGGATTTGGACACTCTGGGCGGTCTGGTGTTCTCGATCGCCGGGCGCGTGCCGATCCGGGGCGAGGTCATCTCGCATCCGTCCGGCCTCGAGTTCGAAATCCTCGACGCCGATCCCAGACGCATCCATCGCCTGCGCGTCCGAAAACGGAGCGAACCGGCGCCGCCGGCGACGGACGCTTGATCGCCGATCCCGCGCCGTCGCCGCTTCTCCCGAAACCGGGCTGGCGCCGCCGGCTACTTTGTCTGGCGCTCGGCGCCGGCGCCGGCCTCGCCTTCGCCCCTGTTTACGCCGTGCCGCTGTTGTGGCCGGCGTTCACGGTGCTGGCGCTGGCGGCCCAGGGCGCCCGCCGGGTTCGCGATGCCGCCCTCGACGGCTGGGCGTTCGGTGTCGGCTTCTTCGCCGTCGGTCTCTATTGGATTGGATACGCCTTTCTCGTCGACGGCGACCGCTACGCCTGGATGATGCCGTTCGCCGTCGCCGGCATGGCGGCGGGCATGGCGCTCTATATCGCGCTGGCCGCCGGCCTGATGCGCGCCGTGGCCGGGTTCGCCGGGATCGGCCGGATGTCGGCGCCGCTGGTCTTCGCCTGCGTCTGGATGATCGCCGAATGGCTGCGCGGCTGGCTGTTCACGGGCTTTCCCTGGAACCCGATCGCCAGTGTCTGGGCGTTCTCGCCGGCGATGATGCAGTCGGCCGCCTGGATCGGCTCGCCCGGTCTCGGCTTCCTGACGGCGCTCGCCTTCGCCGCCCCCGCCGCGTTTCTCGGCGCCGGCTGGCGGCCGGACCGCTCGCCGTCCGGCCGGAAGGGGCTCGCCGTTTTCGCGGCGGCCACCGCCGTCCTGCCGGTCCTGGCGCTTGCCGGCGCTTGGCGTCTCGCCGACGCCGACATGACCGACCGGGACGGCATCATGCTCAGGGTGGTGCAGGCGAACGTGCAGCAGAAGCTGAAATGGGTGCCGGAGCTCCGGCGCGGCCACGTCGTGCGGCAAATGGCGATGAGCCGGCGCAGCCCGGGCCCGGCCGGGCCACCGACGCATGTGATCTGGCCCGAGACGGCGGTGCCGTTCGTGGTGTCCGCCGGCAACGACGTGTCGGCGAACCTGGCCGCCGCCGTCCCAAAGGGCGGTGCGTTGATCTTCGGCGCGCCGCGCCGCGACGCCGGCGGCAACTTTTTCAACAGTGCCTTCGCCATCGACGACGACGGCCGTGTGCACGGGACCTACGACAAATTCCATCTGGTGCCGTTCGGCGAATACGTACCGCTACGCGGCATCCTGCCGATCGAAAAACTGACCGCCGGCCGGGGCGATTTCTCTTCCGGTCCGGGTCTACGCGCCCTCGAGGCGCCGGGCCTGCCGCCGTTCGGCGTGCTGATCTGCTACGAGATCATCTTTCCCGGCCAGGTCGTCGATCCGGCGGCGCGGCCCGGATGGCTTCTGAATCTCACCAACGACGGCTGGTTCGGCATTTCCGCCGGTCCCTATCAGCATCTCGTGCAGGCGCGTTTCCGCGCCGTCGAGGAGGGGCTGCCCGTGGTCCGCGCCGCCAACACCGGCATCAGCGCCGTCATCGACGCCTACGGACGGGTGAGGGGCCGGATCGGCCTCGGCGAACAGGACGTGCTGGACGCGCCGTTGCCGGTCGCCTTGCCGCCGACGGTGTTCGCGGTCATGGGTGCGACGCCGGCGGCGCTGGCACCGTTGCTGATTCTCGGCGTACTCGTTTTCCTGGTGCGTCGGCGGAAAATTGCCGATTAACGGACTATGTTTTCAATCTCCGCGTGTGTCGATATTTTCCCCCATTCGTGGAAATGTGCTAACCTTCGTATCATTCTGAGCGGCGTGACACCGCACCAATAAGGAAAAACGCCGGGAGGGCGCGAGCCATGGAAATCACTCCGAAAATCGTCATGAGTCCCGCCGGTGGCCGCCGCGGCGGCAACCCGAACCGCATGCCGCCGGGCGTGCCGCACCCGGTCGACGTGCATGTCGGCTCCCGCGTCCGGCTCCGCCGCACCATGCTCGGCATGAGCCAGGAAAAACTCGGTGAGGCGGTGGGCCTGACCTTCCAGCAGATCCAGAAATACGAGCGTGGCGCCAACCGTATCGGCTCCAGCCGCATCTGCCAGTTCAGCCGCATTCTCGACGTGCCGGTGTCGTTTTTTTTCGAGGACATGCCGGCCGCCGCCCTGTCGGCGCCGGGTGTCGCCGTGAAGGGTCTGTCTGACACCCAGCAGGCGACGATGGACGACGACCCCATGTCGAAGTGCGAAACCCTCGAACTCGTTCGTGCCTATTACCGGATCAACGACCCCCGGGTCAGGAAACGCCTCTACGATCTTCTCCGTTCCATGGCCAACCTGCCGGACGAAAATTGACCGGCACGTAATGGTCCGCCCCACCGGGCGCCGCCGAATCCCTTGACGCCGACCCCGTAAATTGTCACAAACGCCGCCGCGCGGGAAACCGCGCCGTGGCTGGATTTGGACCGCTTGCCGCCACGTAAAATGCCGAGCTAAGTGGGCAGAGATGGCGGCCTACCGCCCCGCCCCACGGTCCAAACGTCGCAACTGGATAACCGAGGGGGGGAAGCCCATGCGCCATTCGAATTATCTCTTCACCAGCGAATCCGTTTCCGAAGGCCATCCGGACAAGGTGGCGGACCGCATTTCCGACGCCGTTCTCGACGAATTCCTGCGCCGCGATCCGCTGAATTCCCGTCTCGGCTGCGAGACGTTCGTGACCACGAACCGCATCATCGTCGGCGGCGAGGGCCGCTGCGGCACCGAGGGCAAGGGCAAGTACGGTTCCGGCGCCATCTTCGACAAGAACGGCAATGCCGATCCGGAGCTGATCGAAAAGATCGCCCGCGAGTGCGTGAAGGACATCGGCTACGAACAGGAAGGCTTCCACTGGGAGAAGTCGGCGGTGCAGGTCTACCTGCACGGCCAGTCGGCCGACATCGCCCAGGGCGTCGACGCGGCGGGTAACAAGGACGAAGGTGCCGGCGACCAGGGCATCATGTTCGGCTACGCCTGCAACGAGACCGAGGAGTTGATGCCGGCGCCGCTGCAATTCTCGCACCGCATCCTGAAGGCCATGGCCGACGCCCGCCACGCCGGCCAGACGCCAGGCCTGCTGCCCGATTCCAAGAGCCAGGTGACGCTGCAGTACGAAAACGGCAAGCCGGTGCGCGCCACCTCCGTGGTCGTCTCGACGCAGCACGCGGCCGATCTCTCTACCGAGGAAGTGCGCGAAATCGTGCGCCCGTTCGTGCTCGGCGTCCTGCCGGAAGGCTGGATGTGCCCGGAAGCCGATTTCTACGTCAATCCGACCGGAAAGTTCGTCATCGGCGGTCCCGACGGCGACGTCGGTCTGACCGGCCGCAAGATCATCGTCGACACCTACGGCGGCGCCGCGCCGCACGGCGGTGGCGCGTTCTCCGGCAAGGACCCGTCCAAGGTCGACCGTTCCGCCGCCTATGCCGCGCGCTATCTGGCGAAGAACGTGGTCGCCGCCGGCCTCGCCGACAAGTGCGTGATCCAGGTGGCCTACGCCATCGGCGTCTCGAAGCCGCTGTCGGTCTACGTCGACACCCAGGACACCGGCAACGTCGCCGAGGACAAGATTTCCAAGGCGTTGCAGGATCTGGTGAACCTCAGCCCGCGCGGCATCCGCGAGCACCTGCAGTTGCGGAAGCCGGTCTATCAGCGGACCAGCGCCTACGGCCACTTCGGCCGCGCGCCGGACGCCGACGGCGGCTTCTCCTGGGAACGTACCGATCTGGTCGACGCTCTGAAATCCGCCTGCGGGGCGTGACGGACGCCGTTCCAAGGCGACCCGACGGCCGGCCGCTCTGGTACGGCCGTCGCGCCAGCCACAAGCTCAGACCGGGACGGCAGCGGCTGGTCGACGACCTGCTGCCGACGATCCGCGTGCCGTCGGAAGGACCATCGGAGGGGGCAATCGACCTCGCCGCCCTGTTCGGCCGGTCGATGCCGGCCTATCGGCTGGAAATCGGCTTCGGCGGCGGCGAGCATCTGGCCGGCCAGGCGGCGGCCAATCCCGACGTCGGCTTCATCGGGTCGGAACCCTTCATCAACGGCGTCGCGTCGCTGCTGGCGGAAATCGACGAGCGCGCCTTGGCGAACGTCCGCGTCTTCGACGACGACGTGCGGCTGATCCTCGACAAGCTGCCGGCCGCCGCGTTCGAGCGTATCTACGTCCTGTTCCCCGACCCCTGGCCGAAGACGCGCCACCACCGGCGCCGGATCGTCGGCGCCGAAACCCTCGGCCAGTTGGCGCGCCTGGTGCCGCCGGGCGGGCAATTGCTGTTCGCGACCGATCACATGGGCTACGCCGCCTGGGCGCTGGAACACGTGCGCCGCCATCCGGCCTGGCGCTGGACGGCGGAACGGCCGGGCGACTGGCGCGATCCGCCGGCCGACTGGGTGCCGACCCGTTACGAAAAAAAAGCCCGCCGCAAGGGCGACCTGCCCGTCTACCTGTCGTTCGAGCGCCAGGAAGATTAGTGGGCGTGCGCGATGGGGCCGCGCGCGGCCGGTGACGGGCCCTATCGGCACATGGTTCTTGCGTTTGCGGGGCATTGTCTTTATATGACGCATGCCCTTCGGGGCGCTCGTTGATCCTACGAGTGGCTATTGGATCGATGGGTGGGCCAACGGCCCGCCTTTTTTAATGGGCGGGTCGAACCTAACGGCGATCGGGAGAGCCCGTGACGGCAATGGACATCACCGCCCGCGTGGAAGCATTGATTGCGCCGACGATCGAGGCGATGGGGTTCACGGTCGTGCGCGTCATGCTTTCGGGCGGGAACAGCCCGACCTTGCAGGTCATGGCCGAACCGACGGTTCGCCGGGGCATGACCGTCGACGATTGCGCGGACATCAGCCGCGCCATCTCGGCGATCCTCGACGTCGAGGAACCGATCGCGGGCAACTACACGCTCGAGGTCAGTTCCCCCGGCCTCGACCGTCCCCTGACCCGACTCGCGGATTACGAGCGGTTCCGGGACTTCGAGGCACGGATCGAAACACACGCCGTCGTCGACGGCCGCCGCCGCATCCGCGGCCGGCTGGCCGGCGTGGACGGCAAGGACATCTTGGTCGACATCGACGGCGAGCGTTCGCGCATCGCCTTTACGGATGTCGCGAAGGCGAAGCTGATCGTCACCGACGAGATGATCGCCAGGTTGGAGGAAGAGAAGGCATCATGAGCGAGACCCTCTTGGAAGCCGGCGACGTTCGCGCCCGCCCGGAGCTGCTGCAAGTCGCCGACACGGTCGCCCGCGACAAGGGCATCGAACGCGACGAAGTTCTCGAAGCGATGGAGATGGCCATCCAAAAGGCCGGCCGCTCCAAGTACGGCCACGAGCACGACATCCGCGCCCACATCGACCGCAAATCCGGTGAGATCGTGCTGGCGCGCTACATCGAGGTCGTCGAGGCGCCGGAAAACGTCGAGAACGAGGTCACGCAGCTGACGCTGGCGCAGGCGCAGAAGAAGAAGGCGGACGCCCAGATCGGCGAGTTCATCGTCGACGTGCTGCCGCCGATCGACTTCGGCCGCATCGCCGCGCAGACCGCGAAACAGGTCATCGTGCAGAAGGTCCGCGAGGCCGAGCGCGAGCGCCAGTTCGCCGAGTACAAGGACCGCATCGGCGAAATCGTCAACGGTCTCGTCAAACGCATCGAATACAACAACGTCATCGTCGACCTCGGCCGCGCCGAAGCGGTGCTGCGCCGCGACGAATCGATCCCGCGCGAGCACTTCAACAACGGCGACCGCATCCGCGCCTACATCGTCGATGTCCGCCAGGAACCGCGCGGCCCGCAAATCTTCCTGTCGCGCAGCCACCCGAACTTCATGGCCGCGCTGTTCAAGCAGGAAGTGCCGGAAATCTACGACGGCGTAATCGAGATCAAGGCCGTCGCCCGCGATCCGGGGTCGCGCGCCAAGATCGCCGTGCTGTCGCACGATTCCTCGATCGACCCGGTCGGTCCGTGTATCGGCATGCGCGGCTCGCGCGTGCAGGCCGTCGTCGGCGAGCTGCAGGGCGAGAAGATCGACATCATCCAGTGGTCGCCCGATCCGGCGTCGTTCATCGTCAACGCGCTGGCGCCCGCCGAAGTCGCCAAGGTCGTGCTCGACGAAGACAACAACAAGATCGAGGTCGTGGTGCCGGACGAGCAGCTGTCGCTGGCCATCGGCCGGCGTGGCCAGAACGTGCGCCTCGCCTCGCAGGTGTCCGGCTGGGATATCGACATTCTCACGGAGGCCGAGGAATCGGAGCGCCGCCAGAAGGAATTCCAGGACCGCTCGAAGATGTTCGTGGAAGCCCTCGACGTCGATGACGTGATCGCGCACCTGCTCGTCACCGAAGGCTTCACGGCGGTCGAGGAAGTGGCCTACGTGCCGCTCGACGACCTGGTCGACATCGAAGGCTTCGACGAGGACGTCGCCGCCGAACTGCAGGAACGCGCCCGCAACTTCCTCGCCACCCGCGAGGAGGAGATGAACAAGAAGCGGCGCGAACTCGGCGTCTCCGACGAAATCGCGGCCATCCCGGGGATGGGCGCGGTGCTTATGGTGGCGCTCGGCGAGAAGGGCATCAAGACGCTCGACGATCTCGGAGATCTCGCCGGCGACGAGCTCTTGGAGATCGCGCCGGCCAAGTCGATGACGCTGGATGCCGCCAACGAGATCATCATGGCGGCGCGCGCGCATTGGTTCGACGACGACGCGGCCCAGCCGGCGGCGTCGGACGCGCCGGCCGCCGATGGGGCGACGCCGGCCTGAGGAGGAGCCGTTGCGGGGTGAGCATGAACGCGGAAGCGAGCGAAGCGACGGAGGACGGACCGGTCCGGCGATGCATCGCCACCGGGAAATCCGAGCCGGCGGCCTCGCTGATCCGTTTCGTGATCGCTCCGGACGGCATGATCGCGCCGGATCTGGCGGAAAAGCTGCCGGGCCGGGGCTATTGGCTGAGCGCCGAGCGCGCCGTGGTCGACCGGGCCGAGAAGCGGGGCCTGTTCACCAAGGCGGCGCGCAAGCTGGTGCGGATGCCGGAAGGTCTGGCCGACATGCTGGAAGGCCTGTTGGCCAAGCGTTGTCTGGACCTGGTCGGTCTGGCGCGGCGGTCCGGGCAGTTGACGGTCGGGCACGACCGGGTGTTGGAGGAGATCGAGCGCGGGCGTGCCGCCGTGGTCGGGATCGCGACGGACGCCGGCGGTGAACGTTGGAGCGTCGAGCGGGCGGCGCAGGGTTTGCCGGTCGTGAACTGTCTCGACGCGGCGGAAATGGCGACGGCGGCCGGCAAGGGGAAGGTTTCCTTCCTCGCCGTCGCGCGCGGTGGTTTGGCGAGTGCGCTCGCAAGGGAAGGGTCGAGGCTCGCGGGCTTTCGACAGGATAGATTGGACGTGAATCGATGAGCGAAGCGAACGAGACCGAAAACGGCAAGAAGCTGGGCCTGCGTCCCGGCCGTCTCGAGTTGAACAAGACGGTCGAGACCGGACAGGTGAAGCAGAACTTCTCGCACGGCCGCTCCAAGATGGTCACGGTCGAGAAGAAGAAGAAGCGCACCTATCTCGCCGACGCCGGCGGCCAGTTGGCGGAAATCAAGAAGGGCATGCCGACGATGCCGCCGGAAGCCGCCGAGCAGGCACCGCCGCCGGTCGAGGCGACGCCCGTCGAAGCACCGGCGCCGGCCGAGGTTTCCCTGCCGTCGAACCTCACCGACGAAGAACGCGAAGCGCGTCTGCGCGCCCTCGAAATCGCCAAGCAGGCGCCGACGCTGAGCGAGGAACTGCCGGCCGGCCGCCGCCGTCCGGAAGTGTCCGATCGCGGCCGCCAGGCGGCCCGCGCCGAGCCCGAGGAAACGGAAGAGGAAAAGGCCGTCCGCAAGGCGCAGGAAGAGGAAGCCAAGCGCCTCGAGGAAGAGCGCAAGCTTCGCGCCAAGGAACCGGGCGCGCCGGCCCCCGAGCCCGCTGCCGCCGCCACCGAAGACGAGGACGAGGACGAAGACAAGGCGCGGCGCAAGGTCGCCAAGCCCGGCAAGAGCGAAGTCAAGCGGCCGAGCCCCGGCAAGGGCCGCGGCGACGCCGGCCGCCGCCGTTCCGGCAAGCTGACCATCGCCGAAGCGCAGTCCTTCGAGGTCCTGGAAGAGCACCGCCGCAGCCTGGCGTCCGTGAAGCGCCAGCGCGAACGCGAGCGCGAGCGCCAGCGCGAACGGCTGTCGACCGGCGCCAAGGTCATCCGCGACGTCGTCGTGCCGGAAGCGATCACCGTTCAGGAGCTCGCCAACCGCATGGCGGAACGCGGCGGAGAGGTCGTCAAGAAGCTGATGGAACTCGGCGTCATGGCGACGATCACGCAGAGCATCGACGCCGACACGGCGGAACTGGTCGTCAACGAATTCGGCCACCGAGTGAAGCGCGTCAGCGAGGCAGACGTCGAGGACGCGTTGAACGTCGGCGGCGAGGACCGGGACGAGCACCTGGAGCCGCGCGCGCCGGTCGTCACCGTCATGGGTCACGTCGACCACGGCAAGACCTCGCTGCTCGACGCCATGCGTTCGACCGACGTCGCCGAGCACGAGGCCGGCGGCATCACGCAGCACATCGGCGCCTATCAGGTGACGACGCCGCAGGGCGAGAAGATCACCTTCATCGACACGCCGGGCCACGCCGCCTTCACCGAGATGCGCGCCCGCGGCGCCAAGGTGACGGACATCGTCATCCTGACCGTCGCCGCCGACGACGGCATCATGCCGCAGACCGTCGAGGCCATTCACCATGCCAAGGCGGCCGGCGTGCCGATCATCGTCGCCGTCAACAAGATCGATAAGCCGGACGCCAAGCCGGACCGCGTGAAGACGGAACTGCTCAGCCACGACATCCAGGTCGAGGACATGGGCGGCGACGTGCTCTGCATTCCGGTGTCGGCGCTGAAGCGCACCAATCTCGACAAGCTGCTGGAAGCGATCCAGCTGCAGTCGGAACTGCTCGATCTCCGCGCCAATCCGGACCGTCCGGCGGAAGGCGCGATCATCGAGGCGAAGATGGAACAGGGCCGCGGAACCGTCGCCACCGTGCTGGTGCAGCGCGGCACCCTCAAGGTCGGCGACATCCTGGTCGCCGGCGCCGAGTGGGGCCGTGTCCGCGCCCTGATGGACGCCAACGGCAACAAGATGGACAGCGCCGGTCCGTCCGTTCCGGCCGAGGTGCTCGGTCTCAACGGCATGCCGGCGGCCGGTGACGAGGTCATCGCCGTCGACAGCGAAACCCGCGCCCGCGAGGTCTGCGAGTTCCGCCGCCGCCGTGCCCGCGACGCGCAGGCCGCCGCCAGCGGCCGCGGCACGCTCGAGCAGATGTTCGAGAAGATCAAGATCGGCGAGGCGAAGGTGCTGCCGGTCGTCGTCAAGGGCGACGTGCACGGTTCCGTCGAGGCGATCATCGGCGCGCTGACCAAGCTGTCGACCGACGAGGTCGAGGTGCAGGTGCTGCATTCCGGCGTCGGCGGCATCAACGAGTCCGACGTGACCCTGGCGCGCGCCTCGCAGGCGGTCGTCATCGGCTTCAACGTCCGCGCCAACCCGCAGGCGCGCGAACTCGCCAAGCGCGACGGCATCGACATCCGCTACTACTCGATCATCTACGACCTGACCGACGACGTGAAGAAGGTGCTGAGCGGCATGCTGTCGCCGGACGTCTCCGAGGAATTCCTCGGCTACGCGGAAATCCGCGAGGTCTTCAACATCACCAAGGTCGGCAAGGTCGCGGGCTGCATGGTCACGGAAGGCACCGTCAAGCGCGGCGCCAAGGTGCGCCTGCTGCGCGACGACGTGGTCATCCACGAGGGCGATCTCAGTCAGCTTCGCCGCTTCAAGGACGATGTCCGCGAGGTCAAGGAAGGCTACGAGTGCGGCATGGCGTTCGCCAACTATCATGACCTGCAGGTCGGCGACCGCATCGAGTGCTTCGAGCTCAAGGAAACGCGCCGCGACCTGTAATCGGTCCGGGACCGTCCGCCGGCGGAGGCCGCAACGATGACGCGAGGCCACGAGAAGGCCCACGACAGATCGCAGGGCAAGGCGCCCTCGCAACGGCAGCTTCGTGTCGGCGAGGAACTTCGCCACGTGCTCGCCGATGCGCTGGAGCGCGGCGAGATGCGCGATCCCGCGCTCGCCGGGCGCACCGTCACCGTCACCGAGGTCCGCATCAGCCCCGATCTCAAGAACGCCACCGCCTTCGTCGTGCCGCTCGGCGGCGGCGATCCGAGCGAGGTCGTCGACGCGCTCAACCGCGGTGCCGGGTTCCTGCGCGGCTGGGTCGCCAAGCGCGTCCGGCTGCGTCACGTGCCGAAGATCGGCTTTCTCGCCGACCAATCCTTCGACGAGGCGGCGCGCATCGACCGGGCGCTCCGCGATCCGCGCGTCGTCGCCGATCTCAGACACGACGACGACGAGGACTGACGCTTGGGCCGCAAGCGAAAGGGGCTGCCGATCCACGGCTGGCTCGTCGTCGACAAGCCGGTCGGCCCCACCTCCAATGACGTCGTCGGCAAGGTCCGCTGGCTGACCGGCGCCGCCAAGGTCGGCCACGGCGGCACCCTCGATCCGCTGGCCAGCGGCCTCCTGCCGATTGCGCTGGGCGAGGCGACCAAGACCGTGCAGTGGGCCATGGACGGCGAAAAGACCTACCGCTTCGACGTCAAATGGGGCGAGCAGACGTCGACCGACGACGCCGAGGGGGAGGCCATCGCCGCCAGCCCGCACCGACCGTCCGCCGCCGACATCGAGGCGGTCCTGCCGGCCTTCATCGGCGAGATCGACCAGGTGCCGCCGGCGTACTCGGCGATCAAGGTGGCCGGTGAGCGTGCCTACAAACTGGCGCGCCGTTCCGAGGAGGTGGTTCTGGAACCGCGGCGGGTCGTCGTGCACGACATCCGGCTGCTGGATCGGCCCGATTCTGACCACGCCAGCTTCGAAGTTCGTTGCGGTAAGGGCACTTACGTCCGGGCGCTTGGCCGCGATATCGCCTTGCAACTGGGAACGCTTGGGCATATAAGCCGCCTCAGACGCGTCGCCGTCGGCCCTTTCCGCGAGGACAGAGCCGTAAATTGGCAAGTTTTACAAGAGCTTGCACCGGAGACGCTGCTACAGGACTACCTGCTTCCGATCGAGACCGTGCTGGCCGACATCCCGGCATTGGCCTTGACCGAGCAGGAAGCGCGAAGGCTGAAAAACGGACAGGGCGTTCCCGTTCTGCCGGTAGCGAGCCGCTCACCGCTCACGGATATCGCCAAGGGACTGTCCCGGGGCGACATCATCCAGGCGGTTTCGGACGGCAAGCTGATAGCCCTGGCGCAAATCGCGGGCGGCGAAATTCGTCCCGTCCGTGTCATGAACCTCTAGAGACAGGAGTACACGATGTCGATTACAGCCGAGCGCAAGGACGCGCTCATTAAGGAATATGCGACGAAGGAAGGCGACACCGGTTCGCCCGAAGTGCAGGTGGCGATCCTGTCCGAACGGATCAGCAATCTCACCGAGCACCTGAAGACGCACAGCAAGGACTTCCACTCCCGGCGCGGCCTCCTGATGATGGTTGGTCAACGTCGCCGGTTGCTCGACTACGTGAAGAAGCGCGACGAAAAGCGCTACGAAGATCTGGTCAAGAGACTGGGTCTCCGCCGCTGACGCGGCTGAGCGCGCCCAGGCGCGCTCCCGGCGTCGGCCGCTTACATGCGTTCCGAATGCGGGATTCTTGTCGACGGTTCGACGCCTTGCCCCCGGCCACGGTGGTCGGTGGCGCGTGCCGGCCTTCCTGGGCCGTGCGCGCTGTACGCATGAAGGGATAGGTAAAATATGTTCAAGGAATTCAGGAAAGAAATCGAATGGGCCGGCCGTAAGCTGGTCCTCGAGACGGGTAAGATCGCGCGCCAGGCTGACGGCGCCGTGATGGCGACCTACGGCGAGAGCAAGGTGCTCTGCACGGTGGTCGGCGAAAAGACGCCGAAGGCCGGCGTCGACTTCTTCCCGCTCTCCGTCCACTACATGGAAAAGACGTTCGCCGCCGGTAAGATTCCGGGCGGCTTCTTCAAGCGCGAAGGACGTCCGAGCGAGCGTGAAACCCTCACGTCGCGCCTCATCGACCGGCCGATCCGGCCGTTGTTCGTGGACGGCTACAAGCACGAAACGCAGGTCATCTGCACGGTCGTGTCGCACGACCTCGAAACCGAAACCGACATCCTCGCCATGGTCGGCACCTCGGCGGCGCTGACCATCTCCGGTCTGCCGTTCCTTGGCCCGATCGGCGGTGCGCGCGTCGGCCGCATCGGCGGCGAATTCGTCCTCAATCCGACCCTCGCGCAGATGGCGGAAAGCGACCTCGATCTGGTCGTCGCCGGCACCCGCGAAGGCGTGCTGATGGTCGAATCGGAAGCCAAGGAACTGTCGGAAGAGGACATGCTGGCCGCCGTCATGTTCGGCCACCGCGGCTTCCAGCCGGTGATCGACGCGATCATCGAACTGGCCGAAGCCTGCGCCAAGGACCCGATCGACCTGCCGGGCGCGCCGGAAGGCAAGGACGCGCTGGCGTCCAAGATCGCCGATCTGGCGGCCGCCGATCTCCGCGCCGCCTACGGCATCCGCGTGAAGTCGGATCGTCAGGCGAAGATCTCCGAGGTCAAGAAGGCCGTCGCCGCGAAGCTGGTGGATGACGCCAGCGTCGACGCCGCGCTGGTCGAAAAGGCCGGCGGCGAGATTCTCAAGAATCTCGAGAAGGACATCGTCCGAAACGACATCCTCGACACCGGCAACCGCATCGACGGCCGCGACACCAAGACGGTCCGTCCGATCGCGGTGGAAGTCGGCATCCTGCCGCGCGCGCACGGCTCAGCGCTGTTCACCCGTGGCGAGACGCAGGCGCTCGTCACGACGACGCTGGGCACCGGCCAGGACGAGCAGATCATCGACGGGCTGGCGGAAAACTACCGTGAGCACTTCATGCTGCACTATAACTTCCCGCCGTACTCGGTCGGCGAAGCGGGCCGCGTCGGTTTCACCGGCCGCCGCGAAATCGGCCACGGCAAGCTGGCGTGGCGCGCCGTGCATCCGCTGATGCCGGCCAAGGACGAGTTCCCGTACACCATCCGCGTCGTCTCCGACATCACGGAATCGAACGGTTCGTCCTCGATGGCCAGCGTCTGCGGTTCCTCGCTCTCCATGATGGACGCCGGCGTGCCGCTGGTCCGTCCGGTGGCGGGCATCGCCATGGGCCTGATCAAGGAAGGCGACCGTTACGCCGTGCTGTCCGACATCCTCGGCGACGAGGATCACCTGGGCGACATGGACTTCAAGGTCGCCGGCACCGAGAAGGGCGTCACGTCCCTGCAGATGGACATCAAGATCACGTCCATCACCGAGGAGATCATGAAGATCGCCCTCGGCCAGGCGCGCGACGGCCGCATTCACATCCTGAACGAAATGGCGAAGGCCCTTTCGGCGGCCCGCGAGGGTGTCAGCCAGAATGCGCCCCGCATCACGCAGCTGCAGATCAATCCGGAGAAGATCCGCGACATCATCGGCCCGGGCGGCAAGATCATCCGTGAAATCTGCGAAACCACCGGCGCCAAGATCGACGTCGAGGACGACGGCAGCGTGCGTATCGCCGCCGTCGACCAGGCGGCCGCCGACAAGGCCGCCGATTGGATCCGCGGCATCGTCGCCGAGCCGGAAGTGGGCGTCATCTACACCGGCAAGGTGGTCAAGATCGTCGATTTCGGCGCGTTCGTGAACTTCATGGGCAACCGCGACGGCCTCGTCCACATCTCCGAACTGGCGGAAGGCCGGGTCGGCCAGGTCAGCGACGTCGTCAAGGAAGGCGACATCGTCAAGGCGAAGCTGATCGGCATCGACGATCGGGGCAAGGTGAAGCTCTCGATGCGTGTCGTGGATCAGGAAACCGGCGAGGACATCTCCGACAAGGTGGCGCCGCGCAAGCAGCGCGCCTGATAGGCCGGAAACGCGAAACGGAAGGGGGTGCCGGCTGGTCCGGCGCCCCCTTTTCGCGTCCGCCGGGAATCGGGGATTTTTTCGTGCACGACCCTCGGATTTCCCTTAATGATGGGCTATAACAGGGGGCCTGAATTGACGGCTCCGAAGAGGCCTGGGCCGGAAGCCCCGGTGCAGTGGGGGGAAGGATCGGAAGTCTTTGTCGCGCAAAAACAATTATTCATTCGACGATCTCATCGACTGCGCCAAGGGCGTGCTGTTCGGGGAGGGCAACGCGCAGTTGCCGATGCCGCCGATGCTGATGTTCGACCGTATCGTCAACATCTCGGATCAGGGCGGGGCCTACGGCAAGGGCGTCATCGAGGCGGAATTGGACGTGAAGCCGGACCTCTGGTTCTTCGGCTGCCACTTCGTCGGCGACCCGGTGATGCCGGGCTGTCTCGGCCTCGATGCGCTGTGGCAGCTGGTCGGCTTCTTTCTCGGCTGGTCCGGCGCGCCGGGCCGTGGCCGGGCGCTCGGCGTCGGTAACGTGAAGTTCACCGACCAGGTGACGCCGGTCGCCAAGAAAGTGACGTATCATATCGACATCAAGCGGGTCATGAGCCGGCAGATCACGCTCGGCATCGCCGACGGCCGGATGACGGTCGACGGCAAGCTGGCCTACGAGGCGTCGGACCTGCGGGTCACGCTGTTCACCAGCGCGGCATGACGGAAGCGAGGATCGCATGAGACGTGTCGTAGTCACGGGAATGGGCATCGTTTCTCCCATCGGCAACAACGTCGCCGAGGTCACGGACAGCCTGCGCGCCGGCCGGTCCGGCATCGTGTTCTGTCCGGAATACGCCGAGCGCGGCTTCCGGTCCCATGTGCACGGCGCGCCGAAGATCGACATGGACGACATGATCGACCGCAAGCTGCGCCGCTTCATGGGCGACGGCGTGGCCTACGCCTATGTCGCCATGCAGGAAGCGATCGCGAGCGCCGGCCTGACGGAAGCCGACGTGACGCACGAGCGGACCGGTCTCGTCATGGGGTCCGGCGGTCCGTCGACGTCGGCCCAGGTCGCCGCCGCCGACATCGCCCGGGAAAAGGGCGCCAAGCGCATCGGCCCCTACGCGGTGCCGAAGACCATGTGCTCGACCGTGTCGGCGAACATTTCGACCGCGTTCCACATGCGCGGCCTCAGCTATTCCATCTCGTCGGCCTGCGCCACCAGCGCGCACTGCATCGGCAACGGCGCGGAACTGATCCAGTGGGGCAAGCAGGACGTCGTCTTCGCCGGCGGCGGCGAGGAACTGCATTGGACGCTGACCGTTCTGTTCGACGCCATGGGCGCCTTGTCGTCGAAATACAACGACACGCCGGAGCGGGCCTCGCGCCCCTTCGACGCCGACCGTGACGGCTTCGTCATCGCCGGCGGCGCCGGTGTCGTCGTGCTCGAGGAATTGGAGCGCGCCAAGGCGCGCGGCGCTACCATCTACGGCGAACTGGTCGGCTACGGCGCGACGTCCGACGGTGTCGACATGGTGGCGCCTTCCGGCGAAGGCGGACGGCGCTGCATGGAACTGGCGACGCAGGGCCTCGGCAACACGCGCATCGACTACATCAACGCGCACGGCACCTCGACGCCGGTCGGCGACATGATCGAGATCAAGTCGATCCAGGAAGTGTTCGGCGCGCACAAGCCGAAGATTTCCTCGACCAAATCGCTGACGGGCCACTCGCAGGGCGCGACCGGTGCGCACGAGGCGATCTACTCGCTGATCATGCTGCACAACGATTTCGTCGCGGCCTCGGCCAACGTCGAAAATCTCGATCCCGAGGTCGGCGACGCCGAGATCGTCACCAAGCGCATCGACAACGCCGGACTGAACTGCGTTTTGTCAAACAGCTTCGGCTTCGGCGGCACGAACGCCACGTTGGCTTTCCGCCGTTCCGACGCCTGAATAGACGCCTGACGGATCGCCGACTTTCCGGCGGGCCATTTTCTTGAAGTAAGTTGGGGATAGCGGTGAACGAACAGAAGAGTCCGGGCGCGCCGGCGGACGAAATCCAGATGGAAAGCCGGTTGATGGCGGGCAAACGCGGCCTGATTCTCGGTGTCGCCAACGACCATTCGATCGCCTGGGGCATCGCCCGCACGCTGCGCGCGCACGGCGCCGAGCTCGCCTTCACCTATCAGAACGACGCCATCAAGAAGCGGGTCGGTCCGCTCGCCGCCGCCGCAGGCTCCGACTTCCTGCTGCCCTGCGACGTCGAGGACGAGGGCGCCATGGAAGGCGTCGTCGACGCGCTCGTCAAACGCTGGACGCATTTCGATTTCGTCGTGCACGCCATCGCCTATTCCGACAAGGAAGAGCTGAAGGGCCGTTACGTCGACACCACGCGGGAAAACTTCCGCCGCACCCTCGACGTCTCCTGCTACTCCTTCACGGCGCTCGCCAAGTCGGCCGCCGCCGCCATGCCGAACGGCGGCGCCATGATCGCGTTGACGTTCTCCGGCGCCACCCGCGTCGTACCCAACTACAACGTCATGGGCGTCGCCAAGGCGGCGCTGGAAGCCAGCGTGCGCTATCTCGCCGCCGACCTCGGCCCGCAGGGCATCCGCGTCAACGCCATCTCGGCCGGTCCCATGCGCACCCTCGCCGGCAGCGCCATCGGCGGCGCGCGCCACATCCTGAAATGGAACGAGAAACACGCGCCCATGCGTCGCAACGTGCAGCTCGAGGACATCGGCGGCGCCAGCCTGTATCTGCTGTCGGATCTGTCGAAGAGCGTCACCGGCGAGGTGCACCACGTCGACAGCGGCTACAACGTGATCGGCGTGCCGCAGCCGGGCGCCGAGGGCTGATTGCGTAAATAGTTGCCTTTTCGAACGGGTTTGCCTACATAGCCAACATGAGCAACGACCGGACCTACACCGACATCATCGAACGGCTGCGTCACGCCGGGCTCCGCCCGACGCGTCAGCGCATCGCGCTGGCCGGGCTGATGTTCACCGGCGAGGACCGGCACGTGTCGGCGGAAATCCTGCACGGCGAGGCCGTGACGGCGAAGATTCCGGTGTCGCTGGCGACCGTTTACAACACGCTGCACCAGTTCACGGAATCCGGGCTGCTGCGGGAAATCGTCATCGACGGCGGGCGGTCCTACTTCGACACCAACGTCGGCGATCATCACCATTTCTACTTCGAGAACGACGGCCGGCTGGAAGACATCGCCGCCGAGGACATCGTCGTCTCGCAGCTACCGCAGCCGCCGGGAAAGGCCCGCATCGCGCGGGTCGACGTTGTGGTCCGCGTTCGCGAAGACTAATCGCGACTCATTCTCTTTAGAACCTTTCTAAACTGTTGACTCGGGCGCTCCCCGTGTCCATATTCACCGTGCGCGGTGGCGGCACTTTGTGCCGCCGCACACTCGTTGAATTTCGTCATTAACTCCCAAGGAGGATCACATGTCCGGTTTGAAGGGCACGAAGACCGAAAACAATCTGAAAGACGCGTTCGCCGGCGAATCGCAGGCCAACCGCCGTTATCTGTATTTCGCTCAAAAGGCCGACATCGAAGGTCACAACGACGTCGCCACCGTGTTCCGCTCGACGGCGGAAGGCG